>NZ_JBEOLS010000003.1:0-187616 GCF_040279205.1 Xanthomonas hortorum | reverse complement strand
CGATGAAGCGTAATCGATAACGCCTCATCGCGCGCAAGCGCGCTCCTACACACGCTACGTGCGGCATTGCCGCAGCCGCAATTGCCTCACGCCTTGCGCAGAAAACAGGTCTTCAACACCAAGCCCTTGATCTTTTCCGAATTGCCTTCGATGTGCTCGGCATCGTCCTCGACCAGGCGGATATTGCGGATCAGCGTGCCCTGCTTGAGCGGAATCGACGAGCCCTTGACCTTCAGGTCCTTGATCACGCTCACCGTGTCGCCGGCCTGCAACACATTGCCGTTGCTGTCGCGCACCACCGTCGCGGTCGCGGCGGCGTCGCCCGCACTCCATTCGAAGCCGCAGTCTGCGCAGATCGACAAGGCGCCGTCGACATAGGTGTTGTCCAGGCCACATTGCGGACAGGCGGGAACGGTGGACATGCGATTCCTAAGCTCAAAACGGGCGTGGATTGTAGCGCCCCGGCCGCGCGATCACGTCTCCGGCACGGCGGTGGCGCGATAGTGCGGCGCTTGTCGAATGCCTTGCAGGTCGCGCGTGTCCAATCAATCGGTCTCCAATACGCCCAGCGGCGCGCCCGAATCTGCAGAGCATCGGGCTGCCGCGCCTGGGTCCACCGGACCCGGCGCGGCAAAGGCCAATGCCGCAAAGAAGACCGGCTCGCACCTGGTCGTCTACGTGGCGCTGGCCGGCAACCTGGCCATCGCCATCGCCAAGTTCATCGCCGCCGGCATTTCCGGCAGCTCGGCGATGCTCAGCGAAGGCGTGCATTCGCTGGTGGACACCATTAACGAAGTGCTGCTGCTGTACGGTCTGCGGCGCGCAGCGCAGGCGCCGACGCCCACCCATCCGTTCGGCTACGGACGCAAGTTATATTTCTGGAGCTTCATCGTCGCGCTACTGGTGTTTGCGATGGGCGCAGGCGTGTCGCTGTACGAAGGCATCGTGCATCTGCGCAATCCCGAGCCGGCCAAGAGCCATCTGATCGCCTACATCGTGCTTGGCGTGTCGATCGTGTTCGAAGGCATTTCCTGGGTGGTGGCCTTGCGCGAGTTCCGCGCGAAGAAGGGCCGCATGGGCTATTTCCAGGCGTTTCGGCAAAGCAAGGATCCCAGCACGTTTACCGTGCTGCTCGAAGACAGCGCCGCATTGATCGGCTTGTTCATGGCCGTGCTTGGCCTTGCCGGCGCGCAACTGCTGGACATGCCCGAACTCGATGGCATCGCCTCGATCGGCATCGCCGGCGTACTGGCGGTCACCGCGTTCCTGCTGGCGCGCGAAACCAAGGGCTTGCTGATCGGCGAGCCCGCACATGCGCACGTCACCGAATCGCTACTGCGCATTGCCGCCAGCGACCCGGACGTGCGCGCCGCCAACGGCGTATTGACCATGCAGATGGGCCCGAATCAAGTGGTGGCTGCGTTGAGCGCCGAGTTCGAAGACAGCCGCACCACGCCGCAAATCGAAGCCTGCGTCGGGCGCATCGAGGCCGCCGCCAAACGCCAGCACCCCGAGCTCACCGCACTGTTCATCAAGCCGCAAACGCCTGAAACCTGGCATGCACGTCGCTCCGAGATCGAACGCGGCGCACAACCCGACTAGCGCGCAGCACGTGCGTTTGGGTGCACGTTGAAACATGCGAAACACCTGATGACGTGCGATGCAAAACATCCGCCGCGCCGCAGTTGCAGTGCAGCCAGACAGTCGACGCATGACCTTCGGCTGCAGGCATGGCCCAACCTGACACCACCACGACCAAGCTGATCCTCGCCCTAACCGCCGGATCGGCTGCGGTTGCATGATCGAAGGCGATTGCCTACGGTGGGCGTGCAGCATCTCTTCGCATCGTGAATCAGCCGATGCATTCCACTCGATCACCGTCATGGAGGTTTCCAATGGAAATCAGCCAGGGTCGCGTTGCGACCATTCACTACACACTTTCCGACGACACCGGCCAGGTGCTGGACCGCTCCACGCCGGACACGCCGCTGAGCTATCTGCACGGCGCCGGCAATATCGTGCCGGGCCTGGAGCAGGCGCTGGATGGCAAGCGCCTGGGCGAAACGCTCACCGCCGATGTGGCGCCCGAGCAAGGCTATGGCCCGCGCCACGCGCAGTTGATCCAGCAGGTGCCGCGCGATGCCTTTCCCACCGATATCGAAGTGGTGCCGGGCGTGCAGTTCGAAGCCCGCACCCAGCAAGGACCGGTGCTGGTGACGGTCACCGACGTCGGCCCGGAGCATGTCACCGTCGATGGCAACCACCCGTTGGCTGGGAAGTCCCTGCATTTCGCGGTCGAAGTCATCGAAGTGCGCGAAGCCACCACCGAAGAACTGAACGAAGGTCACGTCGCCAACCTTGCGGCATGAGCCATCGCGCCGTGCGCCTGCGGGTGCACGGCGCTTCGGCTGCTGCGACCTGCGCGCGGTCCTTTGCCCACGACGCAAACGGCAGAAGTAGTAAAGTGCGCGGCCCGCTCATAGGCCCGCCTGCATGAAACTCGGCATCGACTTCGGTACCAGCAATTCCGCCGCTGCGGCGATCGTCGATGGCCAGGTGGTGCCGGTGCGGTTCGGGCAGGACCTGCAGTTCCGCACCACGGTGTATTTCCCCGAGACCATGCGCGACCCGGACGATTTCAGCCTCACCCCGGCGCTGGAATACGAGGTGGAACGGCTGATCGACTCGGGTCGCCGCGATGCGCTTGCCGCCGGCCGCACGCCCGCCAATGACAGCCTGCGCCGCGATGCGATCCGCATCGTGCGCCGCCAATGGATGGAAGAACAGGTACGCGAGCCGCGCAGCTCTGCCGCCCTGCTGCAGAACGCGGTCTATGGCGACGAAGCGCTGGATGCGTATTTCCTCGAAGGCGAAGGCAGCCTGGTGCAGAGCCCCAAATCGATGCTGGGCTACAACCTGCATCCGCGCGCGCGCCAGACCATCACCGGCATCGCCACGCATGTGCTGGAACATATTCGGCTCACCGCCTCGCGCCAGTTCGACATCAACATCCGCAGCGCCACGCTGGGCCGCCCGGTGCAGTTCCGCAGCTCGATCGGCGAGGCCGGCAACGCACAGGCGCTGGAGATCCTGCAGACCGCAGCAATAGCTGCGGGCTTCGACACGGTGGATTTCCTCGAAGAACCCGCAGCGGCCGCGATGCACTACCACGTCAGCCATGACACCCGGCACGACACCGTGGTGGTGGACATCGGCGGCGGTACCACCGACATCGCGCATGCCAGCGTCGGAGGCAGCGACGCGCCGCAGGTGCACCGCGCCTGGGGCATCGCACGCGGCGGTACCGATATCGATCTGGCACTGAGCCTGGCCGCCTACATGCCGCTGTTCGGCCGCGGTATCACCCGCGTGCCGACCCACCACTACGTGGAAGCGGCGATGGTGCAGGACATGACGCGCCAGCGCGAATTTCGCCTGCACAAGTACCAGGACGTGCCCGCCCCGTTCGACAAGCGTCTGCAGGCGCTGCAGGACACCGGCAACACCGCGCGCCTGTATCGCGGCGTGGAAGCCTGCAAGATCGCGCTCAGCGAGCGCGACCATCACCAGGCGGCGCTGGACTTCATCGAGCGCGGGCTGGGCGTGGAGGTGCAGGCCAGCGCACTGGTGGCGTCCGCTTCCAACTATCTGGGCGAACTGGAAGGCCTGCTCGCGCAGGTGCGTGCCGACCTGGCCGCCCCGCCGGCCACGCTGTTCCTCACCGGCGGCATGTCGCGCGCAGGCTATATCCGTGACACGGTCGCGGCCGCCTTCCCGGAATCGCGCCTGGTGCAAGGCGACCCGTCCTTCGGTGTGGTCCAGGGCCTGGCCTGGGCTGCCGCGCGGTAAGCGGAAGCCACGTGATCAGTGAGCTGTGCACAAGATGCATCGCCTTGCACAGCACGCGTTAACGCAATCCGGCGCGACTTCCCATATAATGCACGGTTGCTGCCGGACGCCCCGCCGTCTTGTCTGCAAGGCACGCTCGCCGTGCCGCCGCGATTGCGCACCGAACGCGATCGCATCTCTCGACATCGCTTCTGCGCGCGCCACCCTAGCCGCACGCGATGTCCTTGCACTTCCCCGCTACAGGAGGCCACATGGCACGTCCCGCGACCAAGCAGAAATCCCAGCCCAGCATCGCTCGCAGCGAAGGCAAGTCGCAGCCGCTCAGTCGTGAGCGTATCGCTGCCGACATCGCCGCGTTCCGCAAGACCGGCGGCAGGATTGAAGTGCTCACCACCAACTTCGGCCCAGCTCGCAACGATGGCGACAAGATCGCCTAAGCGTTGCCCCGAAGTGTTTGCTCAACGTGCCACCGCAAGGTGGCACGCTTGTTTCAGACGTCAGGTTTCAGGCATCAGTTGCTGTAATCGATGCGCACCGAGCCCGAGTGCGATTCCAATTTGACGTCACCATTGCCCGCCCCCAGCTTGGTTTTCAGGCTCTTGCCCGGGCCGTACTCCGGCCGCTCCACCTGCCCGGCCACCGAGCGGATGTCGCCACTGAACACGTCCACCTGCAGCGCTGCCGAGACATTGCGCGGCACGCCCAGGGAGATCGAGCCGCTGACACTCTCCGCCGCGATACTGCCGCCAGGCGCCAACCAGGTCACCGTCAGCGCCGTTCCCCCGGACACACTCTCGGCACGCAGCTGCGACACCTGCCCCGCGCCAACCCGGATCTGGCCGGAGACGGACTCGACCGAGATCACCCCACTGGCGCCCGATGGCGCATCGATCTGCCCACTCACCGTGCCCAGCGTCAGCCGCCCACTGGCCACCGAGCTACGCAGCGAGCCGCTGACAGTTTCCAGTTGCGCCTCCTTGGCACGTCCAGCGGCGACCACATCGCCGCTGACCGACTTGAGCTGCAACCGCGCCAGATCGACCTGATCGACATCGACCGAGGCACTCACCGCCTCCACGTCCAGCAACGCCGCACGCGGGACCCGCAACTCCAGTTGAGCGCCCTTGCTGTTGCGGCCGTTGCGCGGGTAGATCACCTCGAGCTGCAGCAAGTCCGGGCTTGCGTCGACATCCAGCCGCTGCCCCTCGCCCAAGCTGCCGGTCAGCGCCACCTCGTCGCGATCCCAGCCGCGCACGCGAATCTGCCCGGCAATGTTTTCCACCTCCACGCGCCCGCCGCGCGCCAGCGGATGGGTCTGCTTCAGCGTGGTCTGCGCCGCTGCCGGCGCGGCGCACACCGCAGCCAGCAGCAACAGGGAAAGATGGGCGTAACGCATGGGCATGCTCCTCAGCTAGGAAAAGACGCCTCGCCCTGTGCGGCGAGACGGGTCAATTGCAGCCGCTTCGCATAGGTGCGCTGCAGCTGCGACAACAAAAATGCAGAGCCCGGGCTCTGCGCGATCGCGGCGTGGATGGCCTGTACGCTTTGATCCAGCTCATCCAGCGCCGGACGTAGATCGGCCGGCACCTGTTGGACTGGAAATGCCGCAATCGCCTGCTGGTACTGCCCGGCCATCGCCTGTGCCTGCGCCACCAGCGCGGGCTGCACGGGCACGGGCGTGCGTGCCTGCCGATCGAGCCCGGGCACGATGACCACCAACGCCAGCGCAGCGGCCAGCGCCACACCCAGTGCAGGCCAGGCCCAGGCGCGATGGCCGCGCGGCGTCAATGCGACCACGTTGGAGTGCGCCGTCAATGCGGGTGCAATGCGCTCCCACACCTGCGCCGGTGGCTGGCGGTGTTGCGGCAATGCCCGCAAACGCGCGCACAACGCAGCGTCATCGGTCTCGCGTGGATCGTGTGAATCATGGTGATCGTGGTTCATACGGTGTCTCCCAGCCGCACACGCAGCAAGCCGCGCGCGCGATGTAGTTGTGCCTTGGAACTGCCGACCGCCATGTGCAGTTGGTCGGCAATCTCCTGATGTTTCCAGCCCTCGATGTCGTGCAGTACCAGCACCGCGCGTGCACGTGGCGGCAATGTTTGCAGCGCGCGGTCCAGATCCATCCGGGTCGATTGGCAATGCGCTACGCCGGGAATCGCCGCGAGAATCTCGCCGTCGGCATCGTCCACCATGTGATCGCTCGCAGCCGAGCGCGCACGCAACTCCAT
This sequence comes from Xanthomonas hortorum, assembly GCF_040279205.1. Classification (GTDB taxonomy): domain Bacteria; phylum Pseudomonadota; class Gammaproteobacteria; order Xanthomonadales; family Xanthomonadaceae; genus Xanthomonas; species Xanthomonas hortorum_F. Next base: position 181,536 of record NZ_JBEOLS010000003.1, on the reverse strand, counting down.
CAAGGCGGTGTTGACCGCCAGGCGATGCAGCCAGGTGCCCAGCGCACTCTGAAAACGGAATTGCGGCAAGGCCTTCCATGCCGCGATGAAGGTTTCCTGCAACACATCGTCGGCGCGCGCCGCATTACCGCCGCACAGCCGCCAGACCACCGCATACAACCGTGGCGAGTGGCGACGATAGATGGTCTCGTAGGCAGCGCGATCTCCGCGCGCAGCAGCACGCGCCAAGCCGGCGTCGTCGCGGTCGGCGGGGCTGTCGCACTCTGAGGCATCGATGGGCATGGCGGTGTCGAGCATATCCAGTTCGATGCGCCAGGCAGCGCAAAGGTTTAAACCCGGCAAACTCTTTTTCCTCGAGCGCGGCGTAAACCTTTTCGCCGGCTGGCGCATCCAATCCTTTCGATAGCGCACTCCTGCGTCGCATCGCTTGCCTGGGCACGGTCATCGGCCGCTCCCAGCGCAGGCATTCTGGTCGGAAGCCCACATGCCGCATGTTCTTGGATTGCTCCTGAGCCTGTGCTCCACCCACTGCCCGGCCCCGCTGCCGATGGATGCGCTGCAGCTCACGCTGACCCCGGCGCGCCTGGAGCTGTGCCTGCTGCGTTTACCGCTCAAGCAGGTGTCTTGCGTCGCGATGAGCACACCATGGGAATGGACACTGGTGCGTCACCTGGAACAGCGCTGGCAGCGCTTGGTCGCGCTCTCCGCATCCAGTGCGCGTGTTACGCGCTAGCCACCCGTAACTGCATGCTGTCTTCCCCGAGCGCCCCGTTACAATGGGCATCCGCCCAACCTGCATGATGTGATGTCCGCGCCCGATGCGTTGCCCACCATGATCCGTAGCCTGCTGCCGCACTGGAATCCGCAGTGGCTGGCTGTCGCAGTGCCAACGGTGCAGATCGTGTTGATCGTCGCCGTTGCCGCGCTGGTACGGCTGCTGCTGCGGCAACTGCTGCGGCGCTTGTGCACGCGTTACAGCCTGCCGGCAGAAATGATGATCGGTATCCGGCGTGTGGGCAGCTTCGTCATCTCGGTCACCGCCGTGCTGACGGTGCTGAACGTGCTTGGCGTCTCCAGCGGCACCTTGTGGACCGCGTTCACCGGATTCGCGGCGGTCGGTGCGGTGGCGTTCTTCGCGGCATGGAGCGTGCTGTCCAATATCTTCTGCACGTTCCTGATCATCACCACGCGCCCGTTCCGCCTGCACGACCATATCGAATTGCTCGAAGGCGGCGACAAGCCGGGCCTGAAAGGCCGCGTGATCGACATCAACGTGATTTACACGACACTGGAAGAAACCGGCGATCACGCCGGCAGCGTGCTGCAGGTTCCTAACAGTCTGTTCTTCCAGCGCACCACGCGTCGCTGGCGCGAGACCAGCCACTTCAACGCCAACTAAGACGCCCACCCAGCTGTCAACGCAGCTGGCTATCCTTGCTGCCGCGGCGGTTGTAGCCGCCCTGCGCCGCCTGATCGAGATCGTGCGCTTCCTGGCAATTCACGCACAGGTGCACGCCCGGCACGGCCTTGCGGCGCGCTTCGGGAATCGCTGCATCGCACTCTTCGCAATGCGTCAGGCTCGGGCCCTGATGCAGCTGGCTCCGCGCGCGCTTGATCGCATCCTCGACGGTTGCATCGATCTGGTCCTGCACCGCCCCATCACCCGCCCATCCGGTCGCCATGATCGCCTCGGCTTGTTGGCTCAGGAGTGGAATATGGGCATGCGCGCAGGCAAATCCAAGCCGGACGTGCACAGTGCGCTCAAATCGGGTGTTCTAGCATCTATGTATTCGCACTCTTCGAGGAATCTGCAATGGAACAACCTGTCCACCCGTTCTCCGAATTATTCGCCCAGTTGGGTCTGCCATCGGACGAAGTCAGCATTCGCGACTTTATCGATGAGCACTCTCCGTTGCCGGGCGATGTACGTCTGGAAGAGGCGCCCTTCTGGACTCCGGCGCAGGCACAGTTGCTGCGTGAAGAACGCCTCGACGATGCCGACTGGATCGTGACCATCGATCAACTCAACATCGCCTTGCACACCACCGCAGAAGACACCGGCGTCTGATCTGCGCAAGCGCGCATCGAAGGCATTGCGGTAGAACTCGCCTGCGGTCTTTTACTTGCGCCGGCCGAATACTTGCCCCGGCCGATTCGATTGATCAGATTGCAGTAATAAAAAAGAGCGGCCACTGGCCGCTCTTTTGCATTCCGGGTAACGCGGCTGGCGTGCGAAGCGCGCGCCGACGCCAGGCACTCGGACGTCAGGTCACCTTCTTGGCGATCGTCACACCCAGCACGAAAAGCACGATGGCGATGATGATGCCGGCCCAGAACAGGAGCTTGGCAATGCCCATCGCAGCGCCCGCCATGCCGCCAAACCCGAGCGCACCGGCGATCAGTCCGATGATGGCGAAAATAATGGCCCACTTGATCATGTTGTTGTCTCCTCATTCGGCACGGTGCCGTGTTTTTAGTCGTGTGCCTGCGGCAATCCGCCGCAAAACATGCGCTGCACGCTACGCATCCAGGTGTGCCGCATTCGTGAATACGCCTGACACACACCGCCACATTCGCGCGCGCAGATTCGCCACCGGCACCTGCATCGGCGATCATGCGCACTTCGCAGCACTCGATCGGCATGGACACTCTCCGCTATCTCATCGGTTACCCGCCCGCTGTCCTGGATCAGGTGCGCGAGCTGATCGCGCAGGACAAACTCGCAGCGGTGCTGGCGCGGCGCTACCCGGACCGCCATGAGATCCGCACCGATCGCCATCTGTACGAGTATGTCAAAGCGATGAAGGAGCGCTACATGCGCTCATCGCCCACCTTGCACAAGGCGATGTACGACAACCATCTGCAGGTGGTGAAGCATGCGCTGGGCACGCACACCGCCATCTCGCGCGTGCACGGCAGCCGGCTCAAGGCCAGCCGCGAAATCCGCATCGCCTCGTTGTTCCGCGATGCTCCAGAGCCATTTCTGCAGATGATCGTGGCCCACGAGCTGGCGCATCTGAAGGAGGCCGATCACAACAAGGCCTTCTACCAGCTGTGCAACCACATGACGCGCGACTACCACCAACTGGAGTTCGATCTGCGCCTGTATCTGACCCAGCTGGCGCTGTCGGCGAACCGCTGATCGCGCATCGCGCGGGCAGGGCTTAGGATGCCGCGATGGAACAGACGCATGCACTCGCCGCCCTGACGCAGGCTGCCAACGGGCAACAGCCCGCCGCAATGAATGCCTTGGCACAGGCGCTGGTGTGCGCAGGGCAGACCGAGCAGGCCTTGGTCTGGTACGCGCGCGGCGCGGCCGCAGGCGATCCCACGGCACTGATCGAAGCCGGGCGCATGCTGGCCTACGGTATCGGTTGCGATGTGGACATTGCCCAGGCGCGGGCGCACTGGCAGCAGGCCGAGCGCCAGGACTCCGCAGCAGCACGTTATCTGCTGGCAACGCTGGCGGTCACCGACACCCCGTTGGCGCTGGCGCCGCAGGCATACGCGCAACTGCACGCAGCAGCCACGGCCGACTATCCACTCGCACTCCGCGCACTGGCCATCCAGCACGGCCGCATCGATGATCCGCAACAGCAACGCCGCTGCGTCGCCCTGCTGGAGCGCGCCGCTGCAGGCGGCGATGCGCTGGCGGCCGTACTGCTGGCAGAGCGCTTGCTGCGTGGCGAAGGCGTCCCGCCGCAGCCTGAGGCCGCGGCGCAGCTGTTGCGGCAATTGCAACCATTGGGCATCGCCGCACTGCCCGATGTGCGGATCTCGCCACCCGATCCCGGTCGCGACCCCATTGGCAACGAGGACCACATCAGTTTCGCGCCCCAAAGAAACGTGACGGCGCGCCGCCACGACGCGCCCATGATCGAGGAAGTCTCCGCTGTGCTGTCTGCCGACGAATGCCGCTTGCTGATGCTGCTGGCACGGCCGCATCTGCGTGCTTCGCAGGTGGTGGACCCCAACGATGCGAGCACGCACCGAACGCCGATCCGCACCAGCCGCGGCGCCACGCTGGATCCGATCCTCGAGGACTTCGCTGCGCGTGCAGCGCAGGCGCGCGTGGCGGCCTGCGCGCAGCTGCCGTTGACCCATGCCGAAGCGCTGTCGGTGCTGTGCTACGCGCCGGGCGAGCACTACCGCGCCCATCGCGACTACCTGCCGCCCGGCACGATCGCCGCAGACTGCCCTGGCGCCGGCAATCGCCTGCGCACCGCATGCGTCTATCTCAACGATGTCGGCGCAGGCGGCGAAACCGAGTTCCCTGTTGCTGGCATCCGGGTACAGCCGCGTGCCGGGTCGGTGGTGTGCTTCGACAACCTGCATGCCGATGGCCGCCCCGATCCCGATTCGTTGCACGCCGGCCTGCCGGTCACCACGGGCAGCAAATGGCTGGGAACCTTGTGGTTTCGGCAGCAGCGCTATCGGCATTGGTGAACAGATTCATACACAAGCCCCTGCCGACGTGGTTTAAAATGTTGCAGCGCGACGTGATCGGACAGGGTCTGCAGACGTCGCGTTTTTTGTTTCCCATTGCACGGGTCCAGACCCGGCCTCAGGGAAGGCACATCACGCAGCCCCGCGGAGCCTTCGATGCTTTTCGAAACCCTCGATACCACCGGCCACGAGCAGGTGATTTTCTGTCACAACCGCGACGCCGGCCTCAAAGCGATCATCGCGTTGCACAGCACCCGCCTCGGGCCGGCACTGGGCGGCGTGCGCATGCGTCCGTACCCCAGTAGCGAAGCGGCACTCGACGACGCGCTGCGGCTCAGCCGCACCATGACCTACAAGAACGCACTGGCCGGCCTGAATGTCGGCGGCGGCAAGGCGGTGATCATCGGCGACCCCAAGACCGACAAGAGCGAGGCGCTGTTTCGCGCATTCGGCCGTTTTGTCGACACCCTGGGCGGGCGCTACATCACCTCCGAGGACGTTGGCACCGACGTCAACGACATGGAAAAGATCTACCTGGAGAGCGAGTACGTCACCGGCGTGCATCAGGTACATCGCGGCTCCGGCGACCCGGCGCCATTCACCGCCTACGGCGCGCTGCAGGCGCTGATGGCCTCGCTCAATCGCAGGCTCGGCCATGAAGAAGTCGGCAAGTCCAGCATCGCGATCCAGGGCCTGGGCCATATCGGCATGGAGCTGGTCAAGCTGCTCAAGGAACGCGGCGCCAAACTCTACGTGACCGATCTGAACCCGGCGCTGGTGGACCGCGCAGTGGCCGAATACGGCGCCGAAGCCGTGCGTGTGGACGAGATCTACGAAGTGCCGGCCGATGTGTTCGCGCCGTGCGCGCTGGAAGGCGCGATCAACGAACAGACCCTGCCACGGCTAAAGGCCAAGATCATTTGCGGCACCGCCAACAACCAGCTCGCCAGCGCCGCCATCGGGCAAGAGTTGCACAAGCGCGGCATCCTGTACGCACCCGATTACGTGGTCAATGCCGGCGGCGTAATGAATGTGTCGCTGGAGATCGACGGCTACAACCGCGAGCGCGCGATGCGGCTGATCCGCAGCATTTATCACAATCTGGAAAAGGTGTTCGATCTGTCCACGCAGCTGGGCGTACCGCCGCAGCAGGCAGCCGATCAGATTGCCGAAACGCGTATCGAGGCCATCAGCAAGCTCAAATTGCCGCTGGGCCGCACCGCACCGCGCTTTTTGCATAAGCTACGCGGCGAGTGATCCGCATGCCCAGGCAGCAGTGCCTGGGCATGCAGGACGCCGATCAGAAATCGGCGCTGTAACGCAGGCTCAGCGCGCGATCGTCGCCGCGCTCGCCCACCCGCTGGTCGTAACCGAAACGCAGCTGGCTCCGATTGCCGAACGGCGCGGAGGCCGCGATGCCGAACAGACCGCCCGAGCGCGCCGGCTGCATGCCGCGCAACGGCGCCCACGCATCCACACCGATGAAGCTGGCATCCAGCATCAAACCGTCGCTGCTCAATGCCTGCTGCCATTCTGCATAACCGCCCAACTGGATGCCACGCCAGCGATACGCCGAACGCACACCGGCCAGCACCTGGGTGCGTGAGGAGGTGCTGGCATCGGCACGCAACCCGAAACCGTCGCCACCGCTTTCGCGGAAGCCCTCGCTACGCAGCCGCACGTAATCCAGACCCATATACGGCGTCAGCGATGCGCGTGCACCGCCCCAGCGGTAGCCGGTTTCCAGGTTGCCGCTGAGGTAACTGCCGCTGTAGTCGCTGAAGGCGCTGCTGCGGTCTTCGCCGAACTGCAGGCTGCGCTCGATCTGCCGATCGACATTGCCGAAACCCAGCTGACCCAGCGTGTAGGCCGAGCCCAGCGTGGTGCCCCAGTACAGCTGACCTTGCACCTGACGATCGCGCCCACGTGCACCATCCAGATCGCCCAGGCTGTTGGAGCGCGTCTCGCCGAAGGCAAAACCCGCGACCGCGCCGGAGGCCAGGCGCAGATCATTGCCCATCATCCAGCCGGAGGTGGCGAATCCGGACGTGGTCACTCCGCCCTCGCCCGGCCCGCCGAGCGCACGTTGCCAGACGCCGAGCATGCGCGGCTGCTGCGACAAGCCATCGAAATGCGCCGCCAACGCACGCCGGCCCAGATCGATGGTGTCGAAGGTCATCGCTGCCGAGGCCGCATGCGCACGACCGGACAGACTGCGCAACGAATCGGCTGCTGCCTTGGCGGTGGGCGATTGCTGCAAGGCCGCTGCGGCGCGAATGAAACCGCCGCTGATCGCGCCGCTGCCTTGCAGTTGTTGCGCGTCCACATGCTGGAACGCCTGCTCGACACGCACTGCCGAATCCATCGATGCAGTGCCGATGACGCCCAGCGTTGCCGCCACTGCAGTGACATCCATGCGCCGCAACGTCAGATACGCGCTATTGCTGTCGTAGCTCAGGTTGGCATCGAGGAAAGTCACTGCCGGCCCGTTGCTGAGCGAATCGAACCGGCCCTGCAGCCCGTTGGTGGCTTGCAGCAAGGTGTAGGTGTTGTTGTCGATCACGTAATCGCGCCGGCCGAGCACTTGCAGATCGCCTGCAATCGTCGCGGTGCCCGCAACGTTCAAACGATCGCCGACGTTCAAGGCCAGACGGCCATCACCCGCCTGGGTGTAATTGCCGGTGACAGACAGCGCGGCACTGTTGACCTGCAGCGTGCCGGCATTGTTCACCGTTCCACCGATCCTGCGGGCACCGATCAGCCTGGCGCCATTGGCGATGCCCACGCGCGCACTCTGCAGACTGGCCGTCTGCAAGGTGCCACCGAGCACCTGGGTGTCGCCGGCAAAGGTGTTGGCATCGCTAGTCAACACCAAGGTACCGGTCCCACGCTTGGTCAGGCCACCGCTGCCGCTGATGTCGTTGGCCCAGGTCGAACGCAAGGTATTGACGGTGACATCCACCGTGCCCCAATCGAAACGTGCCGGTCCCAGCACCGCCTTGCCGACATTGAGCAAGCCGTAGCCGAACGTCGGATCGACGCCCGCTGCGCCCAGATCGGTGGCAGTTCCCAGCAACGTCTGGCGCACCAGATCATTGTTGAAATACGGAAACGCCTCCCACACCAGCGCAGCTGCACCGGACACCAGCGGCGCGGCAAACGAGGTGCCGCTGCCATAGAAATAACGGATGTTGCTGGCGGTGGCATCGGGGTCGAGAAACATCGAGGTGCCCGGCGCCACCAGGCAATAACGCATCGCAACGCCGCAGGCATTGGAGTACGAGGCCAGCTGCGTGGGATTGGCGGTATCCAGCGCGGCGACCACCAACCAGCCGCGTTCCAGATCGGCGGCCGGCAGCGTCCCGTTCGGGCCCAGCTGGCTGGGCAGCGCCGCCGTATCGGAGGGCTGCGCACGCGATTCGTTGCCCGACGCAAACACCACCAGCCCATCGTTGCCGATGATGAAAGGCCGGTATTCCTGCGCAATCTGATTGGTCACCGCCGGGTCGTTCCAATACAGCCCGCCCCAGGAATTATTCATGATGCGCACGCCTGCGCTGATCAGGTCGGCATGCACGCCGGCCAGTCCAAGCGGGCCATCGACCTCGTTACCTTCGCCGCTACCGTCATCGTCCGGCGCTTCATCGCTGATGATGCGCGCAGACACCAGGCCTGCGCCGCTGGCGATGCCGCCCGGCCACTGCCCCACGGCACGCCCGGCCGCCAGTTGCGCCACCACGGTGCCGTGGCCCACCACATCGCCCGCAGCGACATTGTTGGTGCGCGGATCGACATAGATGAAGCTGTCGCTGACCCGCCCCTGCAAGGCCGGATGATTGGTATTGATGCCGGTATCGATCACGCCGATGCGATACCCCGCACCGGTGAACCCCAACGCCTGCGCGGCGCGCGCATTGGTCAGCGTCAGATGCGCGTCGAATGCGGGTTCCGGTGTCGTCGGCGGTGCCACTACCGGCGGTGGCGGAGGCGGCGGTGAGGTTGGCGGCGGTGGTGGCGGTGGCGAGGTCGGTGGCGGTGCAGTCGGTGTGGTCGGACGAATGCCGCCACCACCTCCACCGCCGCCACACGCGGTCAACGCCACAGCCAACGCCGAGGCCAGGACGGTCCTGGCGACGTCTATCTTCTTCATCTGCGTTGTTCTCCCCGAACCCATTCCATGGATAGGGCCCGATCCGGGCCCGAACGACGTCTTTATAGCGCATCGTCACGCCACTGTCGCAGCTAACTGCGTAGCGCATGTCGCGGCTGGCGCGAACGGAGCATGAGGCAGATAATCGTTTCACTTTAAACGGTATCTCTTCTATGTCCGACATCGTCATCGTTGCTGCCAAACGCACTGCCATCGGCTCGTTCCTTGGCCAATTCAATGGCGTGCCGGCGCCCAAGCTCGCTGCCGCCGCTATCGAGGGCGCGCTGGCGCAATCAGGGATCGCATCAGCCGACATTTCAGAAGTCATCGTCGGCTGCGTGCTGCCGGCCAACCTCGGCCAAGCGCCTGCACGTCAGGCCGCGATTGCAGCAGGCATTCCCACTTCCACCGGCGCCACCACCATCAACAAGGTGTGCGGCTCGGGCATGAAGGCGATCATGTTCGGACACGATCTGATCAAGGCCGGCTCGGCCAGCATCGTGGTCGCCGGCGGCATGGAGTCGATGAGCAACGCGCCGCATCTGCTGCCCAACTCGCGCACCGGCAATCGCTACGGCAACTTCCAGGCAGTCGATCACATGGCCTGGGATGGTCTGACCAATCCGTACGACGGCCAGGCGATGGGCGTGTTCGGCGAAGCCACTGCGGAGAAGTTCGATTTCAGCCGCGCCGATCAGGATGCCTTCGCGATCGCCTCGGTCGAGCGTGCGCAGGCGGCGCAGCGCAGCGGCGCGTTCGTCGATGAAATCGTTCCGGTCACCGTGGCAACGCGCAAGGGCGAGGTCGTCGTGGACAGCGACGAGCAGCCCGGCAAATCCGATGTGGCCAAGATCCCGACCCTGAAGCCGGCCTTCAAGAAGGACGGCACCGTCACCGCCGCCAGTTCGTCGAGCATTTCCGACGGGGCGGCAATCACCATCCTGATGCGCGCAGACGATGCGCAACGTCGCGGCATCACGCCGCTGGCGCGCATCGTGGGACATGTCACCCACTCGCAGGAACCTGAGTGGTTCACCACCGCGCCGGTGGCCGCGATCCAGACCCTGGTCGGCAAGATCGGCTGGCATCTGGACCAGGTGGATCTGTTCGAAATCAACGAAGCGTTCGCGGTGGTACCGATGGTGCCGATCAAGGAACTGGGCATCGCGCACGACAAGGTCAACGTGCATGGCGGCGCCTGCGCACTCGGTCATCCGATCGGCGCATCCGGTGCGCGCTTGGTGGTGACATTGGTGAACGCGTTGCGCACGCGCGGCGGCAAGCGCGGGATCGCGACGCTGTGCATCGGCGGCGGCGAAGCGACTGCCATCGCTATCGAATTGATTTGATTGTTTTTAACGGCGATTTTGCAAAACTGAATGCGCGCACGCTTGACACTAGTCTTGTGGCCGTCATCATGTCGGGGGCGCGCAATAGCGCGTTGCCTAATCTAACGACGAGGATTGAAACAATGACCATTAACAAGCTGCTGATCGCAATGGCTCTGGGCCTGGCCCTGACCGCTTGCTCGAAGCCGGAACAGGCTCAGGACGCTGCTGCTTCGGCTAACGAAGCTGCTGCCGACGCTCAGACCGCTGCTGACCAGGCTGCTGCCTCGGGCTCGCAGTCGGCTGACGCCGCTCAGGCTGCTGCCAACACCGCTGCTGCTTCGGCTGACACCGCTGCTGACGCTGCCCAGGCTGCTTCCGGCGCCGCGACCGACGCTGCTGCTGATCAGGCTGCCGACGCTGCCAAGACGGCTGAAAACACCGCCGAAGCTGCTAAGGACACCGCCGAAGAAGCCAAGAAGTAATCACTTCTTAGCTCCAAGCGAGTTCGGAGAAAGCCGCTGGTTTCCAGCGGCTTTTTCTTTGCCTGAAATTTCTCCCGGAATCCGCCCCTGATCCGCCTGCACTGGATGCATCACGCGTCGCCCTTAGACAAATGACTCGCCATCGCGTAGCGGCATGCCCGCCCGGCGGCTGAATGGCCAGTACGGCATTGACGCGCACTGCATTGGCTCCTGCATAAGCTCCGCGTTCCAACACCGGAACAGGAACAGGACCCACCCATGAAGACGATCCGTATGCTGTCGTTGAGCGCCATTGCCGCCCTCTCGCTCGCCGCCTGCCAAGGCCCTGATGCAGAGCAGGCGCGCCGCGATGCCGCATCCGCCGCCAAGCACGCTGCCGCTGCCACCGAGCAGGCCGCCGATCGCGCTGCCGTGCAGGCCAAGGCTGCCACTGCCGACGCACGCGTTGCCGCTCGCGAACTGGCGGCCGATGCCAGCCGCGCAACCGCCAATGCCGCCGACGCCACCGCAGACAAGACCCGCGAGATGGCCAACAAGGCCGAGCAGAACGCCGACAAGCACGACGCAGAGCATCCGGAACACTAAGAGCGCCTGTCACAACGACTGCGCTCCCCGTTAGGCGGCCACGGTCGGTGCTCGGAAGGCCATGTATCACGTACACGCCGGCTCCTCTGCGCCGTTCGTACCACCAAGGACCGCTCGCCGCGCTTGTCAGCCACTCTGAAACACCGCGTGACCCCGTTTGCACTTTGCGCACGCGCCGGCTTTATCGAGCCGGCGCGTGAGTTTGTCGGCGGCAGAAAGCGCATGTTGTCGAGCACGGCAGGCTAGCATCGGCGCATGCCCTCCTCATTTTACCTCGCGCCGCAGTAATCAGCTTGCACTGGCCTTTTCTGCGCTGATTTTATCGCCATCGGCATCGGCATCTTCGTCGGTGCGCGCCGCTCGCTGGCCGATGCCGCGTGGGTGGCACACACGCATGAAGTGATCGGCCGGATCGACGAGATCCAGGCGCGCATGCTGGATGCCGAATCGGCGCAGCGCGGCTTTTTGCTCACCGGCAACGATGGATATTTGCTCGACTATCAGACCAGCGTCGAACGCCTGCCGATTCTGCTCGGCAACCTGCGAAGGCTGATTACCGACAACACCACCCAGGAACAGCATCTGGACCGCTTGCAGCAGTTGGTGGAGACGCGCCTGCAACAGATCCAGCATACGCTCGACCTCTATACGCAAAGCGGTCTGGAACCGGCGCGCGCAAGCATCCGGCAAAGCGCTTTCTGCACCACCAGTGCGATCCGCGAGCAGTCGCTGAGCATGGTGCAGCGCGAACAGGAACTGTTGGTGGAGCGCGCCGACAGCAGCCGGCAAAGTGCGACCTTGCTGCTGGTGCTGGCGCTGGCCGGCATTCCATTCGGGCTGGTCGTCGTCGGCACCGTCTACGGGTTGTTGATGCGCGAATTGCGCCATCGCGCGCAGGCCGAGCGGCTGGCAGCGCAGGCCAATCGCGAGCTGGGCGACAGTGTAGACGCGTTGCAACGCAGTACCGCCGATCTCAATCTGCTCAGCCGTTATACCGGCCTGCTGCAGAGTTGCATCAGCGCCGAAGAGGCATTGGTGGTGACCAGCCGCACCCTGGCCGGCCTGCTGCCCGGCGTGGCCGGAAGCGTGTATCTGCTGCGCGCGTCGCAGGATCGCGCCGAAGCGATCAGCCACTGGGGCGAACCGCTGCTGCAAAGCGCGCCGCATCTGCTGCCGGAAGAGTGCTGGGCGCTGCGCCGGGGTCAGCCGCACATCATCGAAGACCTGCACCGGGATGCGCTGTGTGCGCATATCGCCGTGCCCGACACCACCGCGCCGATCACTACCGCCTGCCTACCGATGTCGGCGCAAGGCACACAACTCGGCTTTCTGTTTCTGTCCTCGCCCGGCCCTGGCCCGATGCCGCGCCTGGAAATCGCCGAGGCCGCGGCCGAGCAGTTGTCGTTGGCGCTGAGCAATCTGCGTCTGCGCGAATCGCTGCGGCGGCAATCCATTCGCGATGCGCTGACCGGGCTGTACAACCGGCGCTATCTGGAAGAATCGCTCAGCCATGAGCTGGCGCGTTGCGCACGGCGTGACCTGCCGTTGTCGGTGTTGATGCTGGATGTGGACCACTTCAAACAGTTCAACGACAGCCAGGGCCATGCCGGCGGCGATCTGCTGCTGGCAGCGGTGGGCGAGCTGCTGCTGACCCGCCTGCGCGCCGAAGATGTGGCCTGCCGTTATGGTGGCGAAGAATTCACTGTGATCCTGCCCGAGACCGATGTCGCCGAAGCCATGCGCGTGGCCGAGCAGATCCGTGGCTTTATCGCCGCATTGGCGGTCACCGATGGGCAGCGCTCGTTGCCGCGCGTGACCGCCTCGATCGGCGTGGCCAGCTTCCCGGTCGATGGCGAATTGGGATCGAGCCTGATCCAGAAAGCCGATGCGGCGCTGTATATCGCCAAACATCGCGGACGTAACCGGGTCGAGCAGCACGGCGCCGCCACGCTCCCACTGGATTGAGCACGCACGCCGTCGATGTTGGATTGCGCAATTCGTCACACAAAAGATCCATCGACGCGGCGATAGTCGGCCTTGACCCCCAAGCGAGGCAATCCGATGTCGATGTGGCGCGATCAAGGTCCCAACAAGAAAGACGGCGTTCCGGCCGCACCCGAAGTTCCCCCCGCCGCCGATGGCCGGTTGTTCACCGCCGAGGCCAGCCCCGCTCCGCCGGTGCCTGCTACCGCCCCGACCAGTGTTGCGCCGGTGACGCCGGCAACCAGCACTGCGGCCCCGCAGCGCCAAAGTGATGCAAAAGAATCGCTGATCGCCGCCGACATCAGCATCGAAGGCAAGATCGAAGGTGCCGGGCACGTGCGTCTGGCCGGCCGCTTCAAGGGCGACGTCAACGTCAAGGGCGATCTCACCATCGAACGTGGCGCCAAGCTCAATGGCGGCGTGCGCGCCAACAAGGTGATCATCGCCGGCGAACTGGAGGGCAATATCGAATCCGCCGCGCAAGTGGAATTGCAGACCTCCGGCGTGCTGGTTGGCGACGTCAAAGCCGGTAGCCTCACCGTGGCGTCGGGCGCCCGCATGCGCGGCCAGGCCGATTTCGGCTGGGGCGAAGACACCGGCAAGCCTGTTGGCACGAGCAAGGCAATCGTGAGCGGAGACAGCGACGCCACATGAGTGCACCCCGCCCGGGCACGCCCGGTGCCACACGCAGCTGCCCGCACTGCAAGGCGACGATTCTGGAAAGCGCCAGCGTCTGCCCTGCGTGCAAGCACCACCTGCGCTTCGACTCGGCAGCTGTGCAACATGCGCAGCCCGCCCCGATCGTGCCGCTCAAGGTCGACGGCACCATCCGTCATCCTGCCGATGGCGATCCATGGGAATACACCGTGGTGGTGTCGGTGCGTAACGGCAAGGGCGAAGAGATTCGCCGCCAGGTCGTGGATGTCGGCGCAATGCAGGGCGGCGAAGAGCGTGGATTTACGCTGGCCGTGGAAGCGACTGCGGTGCGCTCACCCGGGCGGCGTACCCGGCATTAGGCCGTAAGACGGCAAGCGCCAGGAAGACATGCGGGAGATCGGGCGTGCTGGGCATCATGATCGGAGCGGGATCAACGCGGAGGATGCCGATCACTCCTCGCTTTTGATGTTCGTTTGTCAGGCTTTATTTGCGTTCTCGATGCAGTAAAAGGCAACGTCCTAGCGTCCCAGCGACGTTGAAGGCGCACGTCTTGCCACACGAAACGCTCGACCGCGTCGCGCTAGAGGCTTTCACTCCCCCGCTCGAACCTCGCCGTGCAAGCACGTGTCGAGGCGCCACGCCGATGCATGCCATTCCCATTCTCAGGATCTGCACACCGGCTTGGCCAGAGTTGCCGCATGCGCAACGGCAACGATAAACCTGGCGATCTGGTGGTGCTTGGGCCCGAGGGTCTGTATTGCCCGCAGGGCGACTTCCATATCGATCCCTGGCGGCCAGTGCCGCGTGCGGTGATCACCCACGGGCATGGCGACCACGCGCGCAGTGGCATGGGCGAATATCACTGCACGCACGAGAGCCTGCCGATCCTGCAGTGGCGCCTCGGCGAGCAGGTCTATCACACGCATGCCGATGGTGAAGCGTTTTGCCTGGGACGCGCGCGGGTGTCTTTGCATCCGGCCGGCCACGTGCTCGGCTCGGCGCAGGTGCGCATCGAAGTCGATGGCGAGGTCTGGGTCGCCTCCGGCGATTACAAACGCCAGCACGATCCCACCTGCAAGCCGTTCGAAGTGGTGCCGTGCGACACCTTCATCACCGAAGCGACCTTCGGGCTGCCGGTGTATCGCTGGCCGGATACTTCAGACGTCGCAGCCGATATCGTCGCCTGGCGCCACGAATGCGCCGAGCGCGGCGAAGCGGCCATTCTGTATTGCTATGCATTGGGCAAGGCGCAACGGGTGTTGGCGGAACTGCGCGCCTGGGACACGCAACCGGCGTTGTTGCATGGCGCGATCGCGGTGGGCGTGGAGGTGTATCGCCAGGCCGGCATCGCGATGCTGGACACCCAACCGGTCAGCGAACATGCGCGCGGCGCCGACTATGCCGGGCAATTGGTGTTGGCGCCGCCCTCGGCGGCCGGCAGCGCCTGGATCCGTCGCTTCCGGCATGCGCAACAGGGCTTTGCATCGGGCTGGATGCGCATTCGCGGCAATCGCCGTCGGCGCAATTACGACCGCGGTTTTGTGGTGTCCGATCATGCCGATTGGCCGGACCTGTTGCGCACCATCGAAGAGACCGGCGCGCGCCGCGTGATCGCCACCCACGGCAACACCGATGCCTTGATCCAGCATCTGCTGGAACGCGGCGTCGCAGCCGAAGCCTTCCGCACCGATTTCGGAGCCGAGGAATGAACCCACTGCCCGCACGTCGTTATGTTCGCGCACGTCCCCGCATTCGCCTGAGCGGCGCGCTTGCGTTTCGTCGGCACGCCTTGGCGTTTCGCATTCATCGCGCTGCGCCCGCCGCCATTGTCGGACCGCCGCAGCCGCAGCGTCGCGTACGCAGCTTGAGTGCGTTTACGCAACGCGCAATGAAACTGCGCGCCGCAGACAAATGCGCAACTGCGCAGGCACTGCTGTGAAGCGTTTTGCCGCGTTGTACCGCACCCTGGATCGCAGTACCGGCACGCTCGACAAGCGTGCCGCGTTGGTGCGTTATTTCGGCAGCGCGCCGCCGCTTGATGCGGCGTGGGCGTTGTATTTACTGGCCGGCGGCAAGGTGGCCAGCACACGCATGCGCATCGCCAGCAGCGGCGAGCTGCGCGAATGGATCACCGAAACCGCCGGCATTGCCGATTGGTTGGTTGCAGATAGCTACGACCACGTCGGCGATCTGGCTGAAACGCTGGCCTTGCTATTGGATGATCCGGCCACCGAATCGGCCGATTTACCGCTTGCAGAATGGATCGAACAGCGGCTGCTGCAGATCGCCAATCAAGACGTCGATGTACGCAAGGCCTGCATCGTGCAGGCGTGGCGCAGCCTGGCCTTCGACGAGCGTCTGGTATTCAACAAGCTGCTGACCGGCGCGCTGCGCGTCGGCGTGTCGCAGCGACTGGTGCAACAGGCCTTGGCCGAGATGTCCGGGATAGAGATCGCGCGCATCGCGCAGCGCATGCTGGGCAGCTGGCGGCCGCATCCGACCTATCTGGCCAACTTGCTGACCGCCGAAGAATTGCCTGGCGATCGGCAGCAGCCCTACCCGTTCTTTCTCGCCTCGCCACTGGAAGCCGAGGTCGAAACGCTAGGCGCGGTCGATGCCTGGCTGCTGGAATGGAAGTGGGACGGCATTCGGCTGCAGCTGATTCGACGCGCTGGCGAAGCGGCGTTGTGGTCGCGCGGCGAAGAACGTCTGGATGGCCGTTTTCCGGAAATCGAACAAGCTGCGATGCAGTTGCCCGAGGGAACCGTGATCGATGGCGAGCTGCTGGCCTGGCAAGCCGAGCAGCCATTGCCGATGCCGTTCACCGCCTTGCAGACGCGCATCCAGCGGCTCAAGCCCGGGCCAAAGACGTTGGCGGCAGCGCCAGCACGTGTGGTCGCCTACGATCTGCTTGAGCTGGACGGCGAGGATTTACGCGAACGTCCATTGCAGGAGCGTCGCGCGCTGCTGGAAGGCGTGCTGGCCACACTCGCCGATCCACGCATCGTTGCCTCGCCATTGGTGAAGGTGAGCGATTGGCAGGCCGCCGCGCAAGTACGCCTGGATGCACGCGAGCGCGGCGTGGAAGGGCTGATGCTCAAGCGCGCCAACTCGATCTACCAGTCCGGTCGCCGACGCGGCGATTGGTGGAAATGGAAGATCGACCCGCTCACCATCGATGCGGTGCTGCTGTATGCGCAAGCCGGTCATGGCCGGCGCAGCACGCTGTACACCGACTACACGTTCGGGCTGTGGCACGAGGGCCAGTTGGTGCCGATCGCCAAGGCCTACTCCGGTCTGGACGACAAGGAAATTCTGCAACTGGATCGCTGGATCCGCGCCAACACCACCGAGCGCTTCGGCCCGGTGCGTGCGGTCACCGCGCATCATGTGTTCGAGCTGGGATTCGAAGCGGTCAATCGCAGCGCGCGGCACAAGTCCGGCATTGCGGTGCGTTTTCCACGGATTTTGCGCTGGCGCCAGGACAAACCGATGGCCGAGGCCGATCACCTGAGCAGCTTGCAGGCGCTGGCACGGTGAGCGACGCGCAGCAGACACGCGGCACGCCGTTGCAGCAATGGCGTGCCTGGTTCGCGCAGCGCGGTTGGGCGCCGTTACCGTTTCAACGCGATGTGTGGAAGCGCTATCTCGATGGCGAATCCGGCTTGTTGCATACGCCAACCGGTAGCGGCAAGACGCTCGCAGCCTTCGGCGGGCCGCTGCTGGAGGCCTTGTCCACACGTGGACGCAAGCCGGCGACCAAACCCGCCACGACTGCACGACGCCAACAGCAACGCACGTTGCAGGTGCTATGGATCACGCCCTTGCGCGCACTCGCCGCCGATACCGCACGCGCCCTGCGTGAGCCGGTGGAAGCACTGGGGCTGGATTGGCAGGTGGGCTTGCGTACCGGCGATGCCAGTGCGCGCGACAAGCGGCTCGCGCGCAGCGGCAAGCTCGATGTGCTGGTCACCACGCCCGAATCGTTGGCCTTGTTGCTGTCGTACCCCGACACCGCGCCGCAGTTGTCGGCGCTGCGCTGCGTGATCGTCGACGAATGGCATGAGCTACTAGGCAACAAGCGCGGCGTGCTGCTGCAACTGTGCTTGGCGCGCCTGCGCGGCTGGGCGCCGGCACTACGCATCTGGGGCTTGTCGGCGACGCTGGGTAACCTGGCGCAGGCACGCGATGTGCTGTTGCCGCATCGCCCGGAGGCTGCGCTGGTCTCAGGCGTCAAACCACGCGTAATGACGTTGGAGACCTTGTTGCCAGAGAGCGGCGAACGCTTTCCGTGGGCCGGGCATCTCGGCCTGGCGCAGCTGGCGCGCGTGCTGCAGAAGATCATGCAGCAACGTACCAGCCTGGTGTTTACCAACACGCGCGCGCAGGCCGAGTTGTGGCATCAGGCATTGAACGCGGTATGGCCGGACGATCCGGCCACGCTCGCGTTGCATCACGGCTCGCTGGACCCCTCCCTGCGCGCAGCGGCCGAACTCGGCCTGCGCGACGGCAGCCTGCGTTGCGTGGTGGCAACCTCCAGTCTGGATCTGGGCGTGGATTTTCCGGCGGTGGATCAGGTGCTGCAGGTCGGCAGCCCGAAAGGCATTGCCCGCTTGCTGCAGCGTGCGGGCCGCGCGCGTCATCGCCCGGGCGAATCCGGACACGTGGTGTGCGTGCCCTCGCATGCGCTGGAACTGGTGGAATACGCCGCTGCGCGGCGCGCGATCGTGCATGGCCATATCGAAGCGCGCCCACCGCCACGCCTGTCGCTGGATGTGTTGGCGCAGCACTGCGTCACGCTCGCACTCGGCGGCGGTTTCCACGCCGATGCAGTGTTTGAAGAAGTGCGCGGCACCGATGCATTTGCGGCACTAGACCACGCCACCTGGCAGGCGGTACTCGACTTCATCGTGCAAGGCGGCAGCGCGCTGGCGCATTACCCGGATTTCCATAAAGTCGTGCGCGACGAAGAGGGCGTATATCGCGTCATCGATCGGCGCGTCGCGCTACGGCATCGCTTGTCCATCGGCACCATCACCAGCGATGGCAGCGTGCGCGTGCAGTTTTTGCGCGGCGGGCGCCTGGGTGCGGTGGAAGAACAATTCGTCGGCCGTCTGCGCCGTGGCGATCGTTTTCAATTCGCCGGCCGTTTGCTGGAGCTGGTGCGGCTGGAAGACATGACCGCTTATGTGCGCGTGGCCAAGGGCGGCAGTGGCGTGGTACCGAAATGGATGGGCGGGCGCATGCCGTTGTCGTCGGCATTGGGCCGTGAAGTGGAAGCGGTGTTTGCCGATCCCGGCGATGCGCCGGAAATGCAGGCGCTTGCACCGTTATTGCGCCTGCAGTCGTCGCTGTCCTCGCTGCCCGGCCCGGACCATCTGCTGGTGGAAAGCATCAAAGCGCGCGATGGCCGGCATGTATTCGTGTATCCGTTCGCCGGGCGTCAGGTCAATGAAGGGCTGGCTGCACTGCTTGCCGCACGCTGGGGTCGGCGTCAGCGCAACACCTTCAGTTTTGCCGCCAACGATTATGGCTTTGTGCTGTCGCCCGCGCAGGATGTGGAACTCGATGCGAGCGTGCTGCAGAGCTTGCTGTCGCCAGCCGGGTTGCTCGACGATCTGCGCGACAGCCTCAATCTGGGCGAACTGGCACGCCGGCAATTCCGCGAGATCGCCCGCGTTGCCGGGTTGCTGTCGCCAGCGCTGCCTGGCCGTGCACCACGCAGCCTGCGTCAGCTGCAGGCCTCCAGCGGCTTGCTCTACGACGTGTTGCAGCGCTTCGATCCCGAGCATCTGCTGCTGGCCCAGGCCGAGCGCGAGGTGTTCGAAGGCCAACTCGAACTGGCGCGGCTTGCGCATGCATTGGAAGATTGCGCACGCCGCGAACTACGCCTGTGCAAACCGCGCAGTCTGACTCCCCTGTCGTTTCCGTTATGGGCCGAACGCGTGCGCGGCCAACTGAGTACCGAAGACTGGAAGGCCCGCGTGCTGCGCGCTGCCGAACAACTGGAGCGTAAACATGGGCGATAGCGTGCAACTGCAGCTGGCCGGCGAAACAGTGGAATTGCTCGGCGAGCGTGCGCTGTATCGGCCGGCGCAACGCGCCTTGTTGATCGCTGACCTGCACCTGGGCAAGGCCGATGTGTTCCGTCGCGCCGGCATCGGGATGCCGGCCGGCGGCACTGCGCACGATCTGGATCGGCTGGATGCGTTGCTGGAACAACGCGACGTGGGTGCGCTATGGATCCTCGGCGATCTGCTGCACGGGCCTGCTCCGCGCGCGGCCTGGCATCGCCGCTGGAGCGCATGGCGCGAGCGTCATTGCGCGTTGCGCGTGATCGCCATCCGCGGCAACCACGACCGCGCCCTGGCCGGTGCGGATCTGCATATCGAAGCGGCCGGCGAGCAGGTCGAAGACGGCCCGTTCGTGCTGCGCCACGATCCTTTGCCGCATCCTACCGGGCACGTGCTGTGCGGGCATCTGCATCCGCTGGCCGCGCTGCCTGGCATGTCGCGTCGCTGGCCGGCATTCTGGCTGCGCGAGCGCGTCACCATCCTGCCGGCGTTCTCGCATTTCACCGCCGGCATCGTGCCAACGCTGATCGAAGGCGAGCGCCTGGTCGCCTGTGTGGAAGGCGATGCGGTGGCATTGCCGGTGCGCTAGCGACACAGCAGTGCGACTGCGATCACGCCAGTACGCCAGTACGCATCAGATAGATCACGCGTGTGGCCGACAACAACCCACACGCGCTACATCACGGCTCTAACGCCATCGTCCTCAGCAGGTGTTTGCAGCTGCGGCGACAGCTGCGGTTGCGGCACTGGTTGCGACAACGCCTCCACAAACTCCGGCGCCAACGCCAGCTTGCCGAACCAACCCTGCTGGGTGCCACTGAGCACGCGCAGCATATGTCCGCGCCCGCCAGGCACGCGTCCCATCGGGCGCATCAGCAAGTCGCGTCCGTGCGCCCATAGGTCGCGCTCGGACTGGAACAGCGGCGTCAACCAACGGCTCCAGCGGTGGTAGATCGCCACATGCGCCTGGCGTTCGCGCTGATAGTGCTGCAAGGCGGCATCCAGATCGGTGCCAACCCGCAACGCATCGCGCATCGCCAACGCGTCCAGCAATGCCATATTGACGCCCTGCCCCAGCTGCGGACTCATCGCATGCGCGGCATCGCCGGCCAGCACAAAACGGCCGCGATGCCAGCGCGTCACCACCGCGTCGCGGTAACTGGCACGCGCCAGTGCGCCATGCACTTGCACGGTTTCCAGGCGGGCGTGTGCATCCGGCCACATCTGCGCCACTTCATCGCGCCATGCCGTGATGCCGCGCTGTTCCCACGCGGCAAAATCGCTGCACGGCAGGCTCCAGAAAAAACTCAGCCGCGGCGTGTCGTCGCCGGGCCGCGTGCCCACCGGCAGCAGGCCGATCATCTTGCGCGCACCGATATACCGCTGCCGCAGCTCATCGACGAACGGCCAATCCTCGCGTGGCAACAGGCACCACAGCGCGCCCCACGGATAGACCCGATCCAGCTGCGTGCCCTGCGCCTGCGCGCGTAGCGTGGAGGCCGAGCCATCGGCGGCGATGATCAGATCGTACGGACCATGCCAGTGCCCGCGCTGGTCCTGCACACGCACGCCGTCGTGATCGATCGCGGTGATCTGCGTATCCACATGCAGCTGCGCCTGCTCCGGCCATGCATCGCGCAACAGCGCGAACAAGGCGCCGCGCTGCATGCCCAAGCCCATCAACCCCGTATCCAGATCGCGATACTGCATATCCATCACCGCGCGCCCGCACGGCGTCTCGCCATACAGCCGCCGCACCGGCGCGCCATGCGCAAGCGCCTGCGGCAGCAATCCCATCTTCCACAACACCTGCAGGCCGCTGGGCTGCAGCAGAAATCCTGCGCCCACCGGCCCGGGCGCGGCGGCGCGCTCGAACACGTCCAGTCGATGCCCATCGGCGCCCAGCAGCACGGCCAGTGCCTGCCCCGCCGTGCCATAGCCCACTACCGCAATCCGTAATGCTCGTTGCATCGTCCCTGCTCTGTTTCGCTAACACCGATCCCGCATGGACCGGTGCAAAAAAAACCCCGCCGTGGCGGGGTTCTTCAACCGCACAATCGAGTCACATCACTCGACCGGCGTGATGTTCGAAGCCTGGGCACCCTTGGGGCCCTGGGTCACGTCATAACTGACGCGCTGGCCTTCCTGCAGGCTGCGAAAGCCCTTGGAGTTGATCGCGGAGAAGTGCGCGAAGACATCGGCGCTGCCGTCCTCCGGTGAGATGAAGCCAAATCCCTTGGCGTCGTTGAACCACTTGACGGTACCGTTCGGCATGGTGATGCGAGACCTTTGCAATAATTAATGGGTGGTGTACGGCGATGCGTACGCGCCGAGTATGCAAAGCTTATGCCCCAATGACAATCACCCGCGTGCAAGTTCGCCAATCAGCTCCGGCAATCCGGACGAGGCCGCATCGACGTTACTCAGCACCTCGGCCATGGTGATTTCCTGCGCGTCGCCGCAGCCGGCCGCCCAGTTCGCAACGATCGCCAAACAGGCATATTCCAGGCCTTTTTCGCGTGCAAGCCCCGCTTCGGGCATGCCGGTCATGCCGACCAGATCGCAGCCGTCGCGACGCATGCGGGCGATCTCTGCAATCGTTTCCAGTCGTGGTCCTTGCGTAGTTCCGTAACATCCGTCGGCAACCAGCGTGACACCCGTCACCTTGGCTGCGGCAATGACCTTGCTGCGAAACATCGGCGAATACGGATGACCGAAATCCACGTGCTGCACCTCGCTTCCCGGCTCTTCGCAGAAGGTGGACACGCGGCCCCAGGTGTAATCGATCAACTGATCCGGGCACGCCAATACGCGCGGGCCGAAGCGCTCGGTGATGCCGCCCACGGTGTTGAGTGCCAGTACGCGCGAAGCGCCGATTTGCTGCAGCGCAGCGATGTTTGCGCGGTAATTCACCTTGTGCGGCGGCAGCGAATGGCCTTCACCATGACGCGCCAGAAACGCCACGCGGTGACCCAGCAACATGCCGACGCGAATCGGCCCGGAGGGCGCGCCGTACGGTGTTTCGATCTGGTGCGTCTGCACCTCGTCCAGCTGCGCGAGCTTGTAGACACCAGTGCCGCCGATAACGGCCAATGCGATGGAATTTGGGGACACAACCGACCTCTGCTACAAAAAGACATGACGGCGCGCGCATGCGTGCGCGCCTGGCTGCCCGCAGCGATGCGGGCACACTGCGGGACTTACTGCTTCATCGCATAGATGGCGGGAATGCCGCGCAGCTGCTCGTTGACGTCCATGCCGAAGCCGAACACGTAGCGGTCGGCCACTTCCACGCCCACATAATCGGCAGCCACGCCGGGCACGCAGCGGTCGTGACGCTTGACGGTCAACACCGCCACACGCACGTCGGTAGCGCCCTGCTCCAGGCACCACTGGCGCACGCCCTGCAGCGTGTAACCCTCATCGAGAATGTCGTCGACCAGAATCACCCGGCGGCCGAACAACGCGGTGGCCGGGCGGTGCTTCCACACCAGCTCGCCGCCGGTGGTTTCGCCGCGATAACGGGTGGCATGCAGATAATCGAACTGCAGGTCCTGGCCGCGTGCGCCCAGCTCCAGCGCGAGCTGGCCGGAGAACGGCAGCGCGCCATGCATGATGGTGAGATACACCGGCACTTCGCCGGCATAGTCGCGCGCGATCGCATCGGCAATGGTGCCGACGGCCGCGTCGATGGCGGGGCGGTCGACCAGCAGATCGGCTTGGGCCAGGGCCTGGGAAATGGTGAGCGTGGACATCAGGCAGTTGTTCCGAAAGGGGCGGAAGGGGAAGTGGTGAACGAGGCGTCGGTGCCGGCGAGCAGGCCATCCCAGCCCAGCGCGCCGCGGCCGATCAGGCCGATCAATGCTGCGGTATTGAGGCTGCGGCCTTGCACGGCGTGCAGCGATTCGTCGACCAGTTCCGGGTGGCAGACCAGCACCACGTCGCAGCCGGCATCCAGGTGCGCATGCACCCGGCCCGCCACGCCGCCGGCACTGAACGAGGCCGCCATACCGATGTCGTCGGAGAACACCACACCGCGGAAGCCCAGTTGCCCGCGCAGGATCTGCTCGATCCAGCGCTGCGAATAACCGGCCGGTTCCGGCGCAACCTGCGGGTAGACCACGTGCGCCATCATCACCGCATCGGCGCCGGCCTCGATGCCGGCCACGAATGGCACCAGGTCCTCGGCCAGCAGCACCTCGAACGGCCGTGGGTCGCTGGCGTGATCGACATGGGTGTCTTCCAGCACGGTGCCATGGCCGGGGAAATGCTTGAGCGTGGCGGCCATGCCGGCGCCGTGCAGCGCCTGCACGTAGGCGCGGGTGAAGCTGGCCACGATCTGCGGGTCGTCGCTGAAGGCGCGATCGCCGATGGCGCGGTTGCCGCGGCCCAGATCCACCACCGGCGCAAAGCTCAGATCCACGCCGCTGGCACGTACTTCGCTGGCCATCAGCTGCGCATGCGCGCGAGCCGCAGCAAGGGCGGCCTCGGGGTCCTGCGCATACTGCGCGCCGAAGCTCTGCAGGGGCGCCAGGGCGCTGTAACCGTCGCGAAACCGCTGCACGCGCCCACCTTCCTGGTCCACGCAGATCAACACCGGGCGCGGTGCCGCGGCGCGGATGGACGCGGACAGCTCGGCCACTTGCGTGCGCGAGGCGAAGTTGCGTTTGAACAGCACCACGCCGGCGACCGCGTCGTGCTGCAGCCAGTCGCGCTCCTGTGCACTGAGTTCGGTACCGGCAACGCCGATCAGAAGCATGTTGGGGGACTCCCGGGCCAGGCGCCACGTTGGCGCAGCGCGGCATTGTCGCAGATGCGCGTTGCAGCGTCAGATCGCGCATTCAGGCAGGGGCCGGACCTGTACGTCTACGCGCCTGATTACCCGGGCGATGTTCTGCACTCACCAACGTCGGCTGGCTGGTTTCGCCCAAGGCCCGCAGCCGCCCTGCCCCTGCGGACTGAGCCGTGTCCAGGCCGCTCGGGACGTCATTAGAGCCGCCCTGATCCAGCGCACGTCAGAGCACCTCAAGATTCGCCCGCCAATGCGCTGCCTGCGCCTGCACCTGGGCCAGTATCTCCGGCGCCATGTCGTCGAGCTGCCGGTACGGCATCGCCAGCCGCTCGTTGGCGTGCAGCAGCGTGCGCTGCCGCGCCAGGAAATCCCAGTACAGCGCGTTGTACGGGCAGGCCTGCGCGCCCACCCGCGCCTTGCGCTGGTACTTGCAGCCGCCGCAGTAATCGCTCATGCGATCGATATAGGCCGCGCCACTGATATACGGCTTGCTGCCGAGCAGGCCGCCGTCGGCGAACTGGCTCATGCCGATCGTATTGGGCAACTCCACCCACTCGAAGGCGTCGATGTAGACGCCCAGGTACCAGCGATGCAGTGCCTGCGGATCCAGCCCCGCCAGCAGCGCGAAATTGCCGATCACCATCAGCCGCTGGATATGGTGCGCATGCGCGTTGGCCAGCGAATTGCCGATGGCATCGGCCAGGCAACGCATGCCGATCTGCCCGTCCCAGAACCAGTGCGGTAGCGGCGCATGCTGTGCCAGCTGATTGGACTGCGCATAGCCCGGCATCTGTGACCAATACACCCCGCGCACGTATTCGCGCCAGCCCAGAATCTGCCGGATGAAACCTTCCACCGATGCCAGCGGCGCATGTCCGTCATGCAAGGCCGCCTCCGCGCGCGCGATCACCTCGCGTGGATGCAGCAGCTTGACGTTGAGCGCGAACGACAACAGCGAATGAAACAGCCGCGGGCTGCGCGTGCTCATTGCATCTTCATAGCGACCGAAGTGCGGCAGCGCGTGCGTTATGAACGCATCCAGATGTTGCAGCGCTTCGTCGCGGTCCAGCGGCCATGGCAGCGCGTCGGCATTCGGCGCACCGAAGCTGCGCACGCCGGCCGCTTCGATGCAGCTCCACAGCGCGCGGTGATCGTGCGCTGTGCGCCACTCCTGCGGTGCCGGCGGGTCGCCCGGCCACGGCGCGCGGTTGTCGTGATCGAAATTCCAGCGCCCACCTTCCGGCTCGCCGGATGCATCGAGCAGGACCCGATGGCGACGGCGCATCTTTCGATAGAACACTTCCATGCGCCATTGGCTGCCGGGGCGGAAACACGCGGCCACCTCATCGCGTTCGGTCAGAAAATGCTCGCTGTCGACCATGCGTGTGGCGAATGGCTGGCGCGCGCACCAGTCTCGCAACGCTTCATCCAGCCGCCATTCGTCCGGCGCCTGATAGTCCAGATGGGTAGCGTGGTAATGCGCCATCAACGCGCCCAGATTGGCGGGAATCGACTGCCGATTGCTGGGGTTGTCGATGGCCACGTAACGCACACGATGACCGGCCTGCCGCAAGCGCGCAGCGAACGCGCGCATCGCCGTGAAGATCGCCAGAATCTTCTGCGCGTGATGCAGCACGTAGTCGGTTTCTTCGCGCACTTCCATCAGCACGTAGACCACGCCCGCATCGGTCGCATCGAACCAGCTGTGTTGCGGATTGAGCTGATCGCCCAGAATCAGGCGCAGCGTGTGTGCGGATGCCTGTGGGTTGAGGTCGGCTACGTGTGCCACGGCATTAATCGCGATCGCTGCGTACGGCATCGCTGGCGCGCACACGCTCCGCCAGCGCCACGCCGCTTTGCCAGGCGCCTTCCACCTTGCCGCCGGCCAACCAGTCGCCACACAGACCGATACGCAATTGCGCGTCCCAGGCACAGCCGATCTGCAAGGGCGGATCGGTGCTGGCCGCAGTCCAGCGATAGGCATCGCAGGACTGCGGTAATGGCAAACCGAGCGCAGCCAACGTTGGCATCACCGTGGCGATCACTTCTTCAGGTGTTGCATCAAGATGCGCTTGGCTCCAGTCGGCAGTGGCATGCAGCAGCCAGGTTTCAGCGCCATTACGTCCAGGCTTGCCGGAGTTGCGCGCCACCCAGCGCAGGGGGCCGGCGTTGACGAACAAGGCGTCGTAACCAGGGTCGACCGGCGTGTCGAAGTGCAACACTACTGCCCAGGCCGGCTGCATGTTTGCGCCAGCGGCAATGGTCGCGAGCGTGGGCGCGATGTGCTCCAGTAATGCAGCTGCTACCGGCGCCGGCACCGCCAGCAACACCATGTCGAAGGCGTGTTTCGTATCGTCTCCCGACACAGCCAGACACCATGTGTCGCCGTCGCGCTGCAGAGATCGCACAGCGGTGCCTGATCGAACATCCAGGTCTGCCGCAAGCGCACGCGCCGGTGCGGCCATGTCCGGCACACCGACAAAGCGCGCCACAACGCTCTGCGAGGGACGAAATTCGATGCCATCCCAGCTCGCCACGCGCGCAGGCCAGGCCGCCGCGACGCCGGCCGCAATCCACTCGTCCACCACGGCTGCAAACGCCCGATCGCGTGCGGTGAAATACTGCGCGCCGTGGTCGCACTGCCAGCCATCGCCTGCGCAACTGCGCATGCGCCCGCCGGGCACATCGCCCTGCTCGAACAGCGTTACCGTCCATCCCGCCGCCTGCAGCCGTTGCGCACAGGCAGGCCCAGCCAATCCGGCGCCGATCACCGCAACCGTCTTCGGGCGGGCGGGCTGTGTCATCTCGTCAGCTGTTGGAAGTTGCAAGATGCCGCCGGCAGTTCACACCGCACAGCCGTCCGGCCCGCAGGCATCGGGACCACCGATCGGCGCCGATTCGGCCGCCAGCTGCAACAGTGCTTGCGCAAAACTCTCCGGCGGCTGCGCGCCCTGGATCAGGCTGCGTCCATCAATCACGAAACTGGGCACCGCACGGATTCCCAGTGCGGTGGCTTGCGCCAATTGCGCCTCCACCGCAACGATGCCTTCGTCGGAGTCCAACAGTGCGCGCACGCGCGCCTCATCCAAACCACCAGCGGCGCCGGCATGCACCAGCGTTTCGGTCGCGCCCAGGTTGTGGCCTTCGGCAAAATGCGCATGAAACAGCGCTTCGATCACGGCCTCGACATCGCCCTCATGGCTCGCCAGCCAGATCAGCCGATGCGCGCGCAATGTACTGACCTGCACCTGCCCACGCCCGAAATCGAACGGCAAACCTTCGGCACGCGCAGTGGCCTGCGTCTGCGCCAGCATCTGATCAACGCGCGCAGCACCGCCGAACTTTTGCGCCAGCGCATCACGCAACGGTGTCGGTTCCAGTCCGGCGTCGGGGTCCAGCTGAAACGCGTGGTAATGGATGTCCAGCGCAGGTGCCTGCGCACCAAGCGAGGCCACCGCCTGCTCGAAACGGCGCTTGCCGATCCAGCACCAGGGACAGACAACGTCAGACCAGATATCGATGCGCATGGGTGGGGATTGGAGATTCGTCATTGGGGATTGGCAGAGCATAAGCCCAATTCCAAGGCAGGGATTGGGGAGTCGTGATTAGGAATTCGCAACGCATCAGCCCAAGTCCGACGCATCACCTCAGCTTTTACGAATCCCGACTGCCCAATCCCGAATCCCGGCTCTCCACCCACTGCGAGAACGGATGCGAGGCCAGCGCCAGGTTGTAATAGCGCACATCGTCGGTGACTTCCGCACCGATCCACGCGGGCTTGGCGAACGCCTCATCGGCACTCCCGAGTTCGATCTCGGCCACCACCAGCCCGGCGTTATCGCCGAGAAATTCATCCACCTCCCACACATGACCCTGGCACTCGACCAGATGCCGGCGCTTGTCGATCAGACCGCCGACACACAGCGCCAGCAGCGCACGCGCATCGACCACCGGAATCGGGTAGTCGAACTCCTGCCGCGTATGCCCCACCTCACGCGATTTCAAATTGAGAAATGCGCTCTCGCCCTGGATGCGCACACGCACCGACGCGTTCTGCGCGCCACTGCGCATCGCTGCCTGGTCGTTGATATAGCCCTGCGCCATCGGGATCACCGCATGCGCGGCGCTACGCCAACCGTCGCCGGTCACGAGAAACTTGCGTTCGATTTCAATGCCCATGTCCACAAGTATGGCGGGACCTGCACAAAAATGCCTGGCCGACGCAGCCTCGCGACCTCTACACTCCGCCCCCCTCTCATTCAAGGACAGAACGCCATGACAGTCAGCCGATACTCCACCATGCACATTGCGGCGCTCACTGCCGCATTGGTGTGCGCAACTGCCACAGCTGGCGCTGCTGCAGCCACGGTCTCGCTGGCCCAGGCGCAACAGGCACTGGATGCGGCCATCGCCGATGACATGGCAGCCAACCCGCAGGAGCAGGGCGACGCGCTCATGTCCGCCATGTTCCGTCCGCGCTTGACCGCGTTGACCGGCTGCCTGCCGGCTGTCGACGCCAAACCGGAGACGCTCGATTGCATCGTCACCGGCCAGGCCGGGCCCAGCGAAAGACACATGACGCTGCGGTTTGTCCCGAACGATAACGCGTGGGTTTTGCAGCACAGCAAGAACGAAATGGAAGTCGCCGCGCCGGTACCGCCGCAGGATCGCGTGCAGGTGCTCCTGCGCGAGGCCATCAGCCAGATGCTTGCGCAGGAGAACGACGCGGCGATGCGCACGCGCATTCAAGACGCCGCGCGTACCGCGCAAGTCTCCGGTGTCGAGCGCTGCAAACTCGGCAGTGAGGCGCCAGTGGTCGAGTGCGACGTCATCGTTGAAGCCGAGGGCAAACGCGGCACGCGGCCGATGACCTTCGCGCTGGTCGACGGGCAGTGGCAGAACGCCGTCGACAAGAAAGACTAAGAGCAGCTGACAAACTACTGCGCAGCCGCGAGGCGGGCGACGGGTAACCGACGCCCGGAACATCAAGGCCTAGCGCCGCTCGAACACCGCGATGCTTTCCACGTGCGCCGTATGCGGAAACATGTCCATCGCACCGGCGGCCTTGAGCGTAAAGCCCTGCTCGTTGACCAGATAGCCGGCGTCGCGCGCCAGCGAGCCTGGATGGCAGCTCACGTAGACGATGCGCTCGAACTTTTTCAACGGCAGCTGCTGCAACACTTCCAACGCGCCCGACCGTGGCGGGTCCAGCAGCAGCTTGTCGAAGCCCTGCCGCATCCACGCGGTATGGCGCTGATCCTGGGTCAGGTCGGCCGCATAAAATTGCGCGTTGTCCAGACCATTGCGCTGGGCATTCTCGCGCGCACGCGCCACCAGCCCGGCATCGCCCTCCACGCCGACCACTTCGCGCACGCCGCGTGCCAGCGGCAGGGTGAAATTGCCCAGACCACAGAACAGATCCAGCACGCGGTCGTCGGGCCTGGCATCGAGCAATGCCAGTGCATGCGCAATCATTTTCTGGTTGAGCGAGGCGTTGACCTGGATGAAATCCAGCGGCCGGAACGCCAGCTCCACGTCCCACTGCGGCAGCCGGAACGACAGCGGCACCTGTTGCGGCCACAGCGGATGCACGCTCTCCACGCCGCCCGGCTGCAGGAAGATCGCAAACGCGTGCGCCTGCGCAAATTCCGTCAGCACCTGTAGATCGCGCTCGCTGAGCGGCTGCATATGGCGGATGGTCAGCACCACCGCGTCGTCGCCGGCAATGAATTCGATCTGCGGGATGTCGCGCTTGCCGTCCAGACCTTCGACCAGCGCGGCCAGCAACGGAATCTTCTCGCCGATCTGCGGGATCACCGTGTAACAGACCGACAGATCGGCCACGAAGCGCGGATCGAGCTCGCGGAAACCGACCAGCGTCTTGTCCTTCTTCTCCACCCGCCGCACCGAGAAGCGACCCTTGCGGCGGTAGCCCCAGTTGTCGCCCACCAACGCCGGCAGGATCGCCTGCGGGGTGACGTGGCCGATGCGCTCCAGGTTATCCATCAGCACGCGCTGTTTGGCCACGATCTGCTGCGACTCGTCCAGATGCTGCAGCACGCAGCCGGCACAGACGCCGAAATGCGGGCAGCGCGGGGTCACCCGTTGCGGCGATGCCTCCAGCACCTCCACCGTCTTGGCCTCATCGAAATGCCGGCTGCGCGCCGTGGGTTCGGCACGCACCACCTCACCGGGCAGGGCGCCGCTGATGAAGGTGACCTTGCCGCCCTCGCCCTCCCGGCGCGCAACACCGCGGCCGTCGTGACTGAGGTCGATGATGGCGGTCTGGAACGGGGTACGGTCGAAACGGTTTCTGGTTCTGGCCACGTGGCGACGAGCTGCGGGCAAAAAGGGTGCGTATTGTCGCAGATGCGATCGATGGAGGCCGCTTGACGCGATGGGACAATTGTCGCGCGCCGCAAACACAGGCAAACTCCGGCTGCGCGCGGCGGTCACGACGCGGCATCGCTGACAAGGAGGCAGCATGAATATGGCGACACGTCAGGAACCCCACCCACGACTCTTGCTGGTGGAAGACGACCCGATCAGCCGCGGGTTTCTTCAGGCTGTCCTGGAAGACCTGCCCGCCCGGGTGGATTGCGCCGATTCGCTGTCTTCGGCGCTCGACCGCGCCCGCGAACATCGTCACGACCTTTGGCTGATCGACGTCAATCTTCCCGATGGCACCGGCAGCGAGCTACTGCGCGCACTGCGCCTGTTGCATCCCGACGTCCCCGCACTTGCCCACACCGCCGACGGCACCATGACCATGCAACGCAGCCTGCAGTCCGATGGGTTTCTGGAAATGCTGGTCAAGCCGCTGAGCTCCGAACGTCTGCTGCAGGCGGTGCGTCGCGGCCTGGCGCGCGGCCGTTACAGCGTGGCGCCGGTCGGCGTGGTCGACATCGCCGCCAGCGATTGGGACGAAGCGGCCGCACTCAGCGCGCTCAACGGCCAGCAGCACCATCTGAATGCGCTGCGCGAATTGTTCCTGGCCGAGTTGCCGGGCACGCGCGACGCGGTGGCTTCGGCCCTGCAAATCAGCGACGAGCCGGCACTGCGCAACCATCTGCACCGGCTGCAGGCCAGTTGCGGCTTTGTCGGCGCAGCGCGACTTGCCGGCGCGGTCCGTTTACTGCGCGGCGACCCGCAATCGAGCACGGCGCAGACGCAGTTTCATGCGGCGGTGGCGGCGTTGTTGCACTGAGCTGAGCGCCGGTCACTTCGCGGCGTTGCGCTCAGGCTAGGACTCGGCATTGAGAGAGTGCGTACACAGCTCGATTGCATGACGTGTCCGGCTGCGTAGCACGCGCCCGCCTTGCCGCTCAGCGACGACGCGCCAGATCCTCAAGCATTTCCCAAGATTTCAGACCGCGTCCGCCCAGGTGATGCAGCAGCACGCCACGCATGCTGCGACGCAATCCCGGCATGTCGTCGGCCGCCGGCATGACGTCTTCGCCCAGCGCCAATAGCGCCGCACCGGTCACGGTCTCGCGCCGGTCCTGCGCCAGCCGCTCGCTCAACACGCGCAATGCGCCTTCCTGCGGATCGAGGCGGTAACGTGCCGCCGGGTCGATCGGTTGGCCATCGTTGTCGTGTTGCAGATCGAAGGCAAACCCGAGCCCATCGAGCACATCGCGCTCGAATTGGCGCAGCCCCCAGGCCAACGGCAGATTGGAGGCCAGATGCGCACGCGCCCGCGCATAGCAATCGAACAGCTCGGGCACCGGGTCGTTGCGTGGAGCCAGCCGCAGCAGCAACTCGCTGATATAGAAACCGGCCAACATGGTTTCGCCGGCCAGGCGCGGCGCAGTGTCCAAGGCCTCGGCCTGGCGCAGTTGCGCAAGCTCGCCGCGCTGCATTGCCGTGAACTGGATCAGTTGCAAGGGCTGCAATGCGGCGCGCAAGGCCTGTTTGCGCGGCGCGTGCACACCACGCGCCAGCAATCCCACCCGCCCCTGCTGCTCGGTGAGCACTTCCACCAGCAGACTGGTCTCGCGCCAGGGGCGCACATGCAGGACGAAACCGCGCTCGTTGTCGATCAGCATGGCGGCAGGCGGGACCGGGTCCCGGTCTTACTCGTACCCGAACGCCTTCAATGCCGCTTCGTCGTCCGACCAGCCCTCGCGCACGCGCACCCAGGTTTCCAAGAAGACCTTGGCGCCGAACAGCCGCTCCATCTGCAGGCGCGCCTTGCCGCCGATTTCTTTCAGGCGGGTGCCGCCCTTACCGATCACGATCGCCTTCTGGCCTTCGCGCTCGACCCAGATCACCGCGCCGATGCGCAGCAATGCGCCGTCTTCGGCGAAGCGCTCGATCTCCACGGTGGTGGCATACGGCAGTTCTTCGCCGAGCTGGCGCATCAACTGCTCGCGCACCAGTTCGCCGGCCAGAAAGCGCTGGCTGCGATCGGTGATCTCGTCCTCGCCGAACATCGCCTCGGCCTCGGGCACCAGCTTGAGCAGATCGCCGACCAGCGCTTCCAGGCCTTTGCGCTTGAGCGCAGACACCGGATGCACTGCAGCGAATGTGCGCCCTTCACTGACCTGCGCCAGGAACGGGAATAGGGCCGTCTTGTCCTTGAGCCGGTCGACCTTGTTGACCACCAGCACCACCGGCACTTTGGAGTCGCTCAGTACCTTGAAGGCCAGCGTGTCTTCTTCGTCCCACCGGCCGGCCTCGATCACCAGCACTGCGGCATCAACGCCTTCCAGCGAGCCGCGCGCGGCGCGATTCATCACCCGGTTCATGGCGCGCTTCTGCTCGCGATGCAATCCGGGCGTATCCACCAATGCCAGCTGCCCCTCGGGGAAGGTGGCGATGCCCAGCAAGCGATGCCGCGTGGTCTGCGGCCGGTTGGACACGATGCTGACCTTTGCGCCGACCAGCGCATTGGTCAGGGTGGACTTGCCGACATTGGGACGGCCGATCACGGCGACGCTGCCGCTACGGTGGGGGGAAGAGGTTTCGCTCACGTGTTTGAATCCAGTTGTGCGATGACGAGGGTGGCCGCCTGTTGCTCGGCGAGGCGACGCGAGGTGCCCTGGCCTTCGGCGCGGGCGACGGGCTGTTCCAGAATGCAGGCGACATGGAACTGCTTGGCATGTTCGTCGCCGCTTTCACTGATCAGCGCGTAATTGGGCAGCGGGAGTTGCCGCGCCTGCAACCATTCCTGCAGCCGGGTCTTGGGATCTTTTTCAGCCTTACCCACCGGCAGCGCAGCCAATGAAGGCTCGAACCAGGGCAGCACCACCTCACGGCAACGCTCGAAGCCACAGTCCAGATAGATCGCCGCGACGATCGCTTCGACCGCATCGGCCAGGATCGAATCGCGCCGGTGGCCACCGGATTTCAGCTCACCCGGACCGAGCGTCAGCCGCTCGCCCAGATTCAGCGTGCGGCCGATGACGGCCAGCGCGCCTTCGCGTACGAGTTCGGCGCGCGCACGGGTCAATGCGCCTTCGTCGGCCTTGGGCCAGCGCTGATACAGCGCCTCGGCGATCAGCAGATTGACGATGCCGTCGCCGAGAAATTCCAGCCGCTCGTTATGCGGGGTCCCGGCGCTGCGATGCCGCAGCGCCTGGGCGAGCAGACCCGGATCGGCAAACGCGTGCCCGATCGGATCGCCACGCTGGAATGTCCTATTCGCCACCACGTCTCGTCAGATCCTGCGTAGTATCGAACTTACCGACCACATCCAGATTGCCAATCATTTCGCGACGCACTTCGTAATTGACTTTCATGCGCCACCCACCTTCGATGCGCTCGAATTTGACGTTTGCAGGTTTGACGCTCTCAGAGGCATTGATATCGAGGCGCTTAAAGAACATCTCTTGCAACTTGGACGGATCCATATCCGCACTGCCGATTTCATTCGCCAAGCCCTTCATCGACGTACGTACCGCGTAGTACTCCTGATACATCGGAAACAGCTTCATTCCCAAGTACAGGCCAAACCCCACCACCGCCAGCACCACCACGAACGACGTCAACGTCATACCGCTCTGCTTGCGCTTCATTGTGCTTCCCCTGGCACGCCGTGCGTGCATTTACTGGATTCCGGTCCCGATCCGGGACGGATCGAAACTCCCCTTGCAGAACCACCCTTCGCAATTGAGCCAGATCAGGAACGCCTTGCCGCGCAGATTGGCTTCCGGCAGAAAGTGCGTCTGGGTCCAGAATCGGCTGTCTTCGCTGTTGTCGCGATTATCCCCCATCACGAAATAGCTGGCGGCCGGCACGGTCCAGTCGCCCTGCCCGGCTGGCATGTTGCGATCCACCCATTCCAGCACGGTGTGCGTGCGGCCGGGCAAATCCTCGACCAGCAGCGTGGTGCCGGTCATCTCGGCGCCCTTGCCCTTGCCGATGTACTCGCCCTTGACCGTGTAGCGCATCGGCTTGTCGTTGATGTACAGCGTATCGCCGTGGAAACCGATCTTGTCGCCGGGCAAACCAACGACGCGCTTGATCCAGTTCTGGTCGGGCGCATGCGGCGGCTTGAATACCACCACATCGCCACGCTTGGGCTCGCCGGTGGGGATGAACTTGGTATTGGTGATCGGCAGACGGAAGCCGTAAGCGAACTTGTTGACCAGGATGAAGTCGCCGATCAGCAGATTGGGCATCATCGAACTGGACGGAATCTTGTACGGCTCGGCCACGAAGCTGCGCAGGATCAGCACCACCGCCAGGACCGGAAAGAACGCGCGCGAGTAATCGATGATCGCCGGCTCGCTGTCCAGCAGCCCGGCACGTGCGGCGCGGCGCTTGGCCAGAAACAACTTGTCCAGCAGCCAGATGAAGCCGGTGCCCAGCGTCAGCACGACCAGGGCGATTTCAAACCATTTCATTTGGGTTCCTTCGGAACAGGATTCGGGATTGGAGATTGGGGATTCGCAAAAGCTCAGGGCTGGCGCGTCGTTGCCAATCCCGAATCACGCATCCCAAATCCCTGCTACTTATCCATCTGCAAGACAGCCAGGAAGGCCTCCTGCGGAATCTCCACGCGGCCGACCTGCTTCATGCGCTTCTTGCCTTCTTTCTGCTTTTCCAGCAGCTTTTTCTTGCGCGAAACGTCGCCACCATAGCACTTGGCCAACACGTTCTTGCGCATCGCCTTGACCGTGGAGCGCGAGATGATCTGCGCGCCGACGGCGGCTTGAATTGCCACGTCGAACATCTGCCGCGGGATCAATTCCTTCATCTTCTCGCACAGTTCGCGGCCGCGCCGATCGGCGTAGCTGCGGTGCACGATGATGCTCAGCGCGTCGACCTTGTCGCCGTTGATCAGCGTGTCCACACGTACGAACGGGCCGGCATCGAAACGCAGGAAGTGATAATCCAGCGAGGCATAACCGCGCGAGACCGACTTGAGCTTGTCGAAGAAATCCAGCACCACTTCGGCCATCGGCAACTCGTAGCTGATCTGCACCTGGCTACCCAGGTAGTTGATGCCGATCTGGCTACCGCGCTTTTCTTCGCACAAGGTGATGATGTTGCCGACGTAATCGGGCGGGGTGAGGATATTGGCGCGAATGATCGGCTCGCGGATCTCCTCCACATGGTTCAACGGCGGCAGCTTGGACGGGTTGTCCATCGGGATCACGCTGCCGTCGGTCTTGAGCACTTCATAGACCACGGTCGGCGCGGTCGAAATCAGATTGAGGTTGTACTCGCGTTCCAGCCGCTCCTGCACGATTTCCATGTGCAGCATGCCCAGGAAGCCGCAGCGGAAGCCGAAGCCCATCGCCTCGGAACTTTCCGGCTCGAAACGCAGCGCCGCATCGTTCAGACGCAGCTTGTCCAGCGCTTCGCGCAGGTCCGGATAATCCTCGGCATCGACCGGGAACAAGCCGGCGAACACGCGCGGCTGCATTTCCTGGAAACCGGGCAGCGCATGCGGTGCCGGGTCGGCCGCCAGGGTCAAGGTATCGCCGACCGGCGCGCCGTGCACATCCTTGATCGAGGCGTTGATCCAGCCCACTTCGCCGGCGCCCAACGCGGGCAATTCCTTACGCTTGGGGGTGAACACGCCGACCTTGTCGACCAGATGGGTGCGGCCGGTGGACATCACCAGGATCTTGCTGCCCGGCTTGATCTCGCCCTGCATCACGCGTACCAGCGACACCACGCCCAGGTAGTTGTCGAACCAGGAATCGATGATCAGCGCCTGCAGCTTGTCGGTATCGCGCGGTTTGGGCGGCGGAATGCGCTGCACGATCGCTTCCAGCACTAGATCGACGTTGAAGCCGGTCTTGGCGCTGACCGCCACGGCGTCTTCGGCATCGATGCCGATCACCGCTTCGATCTCGGCCTTGGCGCGCTCGATATCGGCGGTGGGCAGGTCGATCTTGTTGAGCACCGGCACCACTTCCAGGCCCTGCTCCACCGCGGTGTAGCAATTGGCGACCGATTGCGCTTCCACGCCCTGGGCCGCATCCACCACCAGCAACGCGCCTTCGCACGCGGCCAGCGAGCGGCTGACTTCATAGGAGAAGTCCACATGCCCGGGGGTGTCGATGAAGTTCAGTTGGTAGACCTGCCCGT
This sequence comes from Xanthomonas hortorum, assembly GCF_040279205.1. GTDB lineage: Bacteria > Pseudomonadota > Gammaproteobacteria > Xanthomonadales > Xanthomonadaceae > Xanthomonas > Xanthomonas hortorum_F. Next base: position 144,490 of record NZ_JBEOLS010000003.1, on the reverse strand, counting down.
CCTTGGCCGTGTACGGCAAGGACACCGACTGCGCCTTGATCGTGATGCCACGCTCGCGCTCGATCGGGTTGGAGTCGAGCACCTGGGCTTCCATCTCGCGCGCCTGAAGGCCGCCGCACAGCTGGATGATCCGGTCGGCCAGGGTGGATTTCCCGTGGTCAACGTGGGCAATGATGGAGAAGTTGCGGATATTCCGCATTGAATCTGAGGACATTGAGGTGGGCGCCGGCGGAGCCGTCGTCAGGGTAACGCAGCATTATCGCACGCTACGGCCCCGCAGGGCCGAGAATCGGGAATCGGGAGTGGGGAATCGGAAAAGCCAGGCGAGCTATCGCCTCGCGGAGCCGCTCTTGCCAATCCCGATTCCCGATTCTCCATTCCCTCCCTCAGCCGCCAGCCTTCAAAGCGACATAGCTGGTCGCCTTGCCGTCGGTGACCAGCAGCATGACCACATCGCCCTTCTTGACACTGGCCAGCGCGCGGTTGATGTCGGCGACGCTGCCGACCTTGGTGCGACCGACACGCGCGATGATCAGGCCCGGCGACAACGGCGGCTGGGTGCTGCGTGCCGCCGCACCGGTGACCGAAGCGATGCGCACGCCCTCGCCCGCTTCTAGGCCCAGGCGACTGCGCTCGGCGGCGGTCAGATCGGCGAGCTGCAGCCCGAGCAGTTCCACACTGGCCGGTGCGCTGGGCTTGCTGTCGTCGGCAGCGGTGCGCGGTGCGGCGTTGCCGGCCGGGTTGTCCAGCGTCGCCAGGGTGACCGTCACCTTGCGCGGCTTGCCGTCGCGCAAGACATCCAGCGTGACCTTGGTGCCCGGCGCCATCAGGCCGATCATCGGCGGCAGATCGCTGGCCGCCTCGATCGGCTTGCCGTTGACGGCGGTGATCACATCGCCCACTTCGATCCCGGCCTTGGCGGCCGGGCTGCCGGCGGGAATGTCGTTGACCAGCGCGCCGCGCGTATCCGGCAGGCTAAGGCCCTGTGCCTTGAGCGAATCGATCGGGCCGACCGCCACACCCAGCATGCCGCGACTCACATGGCCGGTGGCCTTGATCTGTTCGGCGGCACTGAAAGCCAGATCGATCGGGATCGCAAAACTGATACCCATGTAGCCGCCCGAGGCGGAGAAGATCTGCGAGTTGATGCCGACCACTTCGCCACGCGTGTTGAGCAGCGGGCCACCGGAGTTGCCCTGATTGATCGCCACGTCGGTCTGGATGAAGGGCACGTAGCGCTGATCCGCATACGGATTGCTGCGACCGGTCGCACTGACGATACCGGCGGTGACCGAGTGATCCAGACCGAACGGCGAGCCGATCGCCACCACCCACTGGCCCGGCTTGAGCGAATTGGAATCGCCCAGGCGCACCGTTGGCAGGCCCTTGGCCTCGATCTTGAGCAGCGCCACATCGAACTGCTCGTCGCTGCCGACCACCTTGGCCTTGAACTCGCGCCGGTCGGTCAGCTTGACGGTCACTTCGCTGGCGCCATCGACCACGTGATGATTGGTCAGCACATAGCCATCGGCCGAAATGATGAAGCCCGAGCCCATCGACTTGCCGGCGATGCCGCCATCGTCATCGCCCTGCCCTGGGCCACCCGGCCCCTGGCGCGGCCCGCCCGGCATCTGGAAATCCGGCCCGAAGAAGCGGCGGAAGAACTCCGGCATCTGCTCATCGCCCGGCATCGCGCCGCCGTCCTGCCCGCCCGGCCCACCGCGCCGCTGGCGCGCCATGGCGTCCTTGCGGGTGATGGTGGTTTCGATATTGACCACGCCCGGGCCGACCTGTTCGACCAGATTGGTGAAGTCCGGCAGGCCCGCCACCAGCTGCGGCGCCGGCGTGGCGCTGCGGTTGGCGGCAATCGGTGCGGCGTCCTTGGCGGCGGGCGCGGGCTGCTGCGCGCAGGCGGCCAACGGCAGGGTCATGGCGATCAGGCCGAACATCTGGGTGCGGATGCGATGGTTCATCAAGTTGCCTCCGATGGCAGGGCGACAGGGGCCAAAGCCCCTGCCTTTGCAGGGGTCCGGCACGATAACGGAAGGGAGGACGCCGAACCGATGAAGGTCGGCGGCGGGATCAGTCTTGCGGCGGCTGCACCGGCAGCGGCCGGCTCGCTGCCGGGCTGGCAATCGCTTGCGGCGCAGGCTCGAACGGATAGAACGCCGGGCCCTGGCGGCTTTGACTGAAGCTGGCATTGAGCGGACTTTCACCAGCACCGGACAAGGCCGCGCGCGGCCAGGGCCGCGCCTGCAAAGTCATCTCGGAATGCGTGAACGGGTTCGACGGCGCGGCCGGACGCACTGCCGGGGCAACCGGTGCCGGCGTGGCAGCGGCCACCATGCGGGTCGGCGCCTGCTGCTGGCGGGAAGCGACACTGCGGGCCGCCTGCTGATTGCGCGTGGCCGCACCGCGACGGGTGGAAGCCAGCGCAGCGGCAGGCACCGCTGCAGCGAGCGCGACACCCTCGTCGGGCGTGGCCGGATCCGGTGTCGCCGGCGCTTTCGGCGCTGCCGGCGGCTGCACTGCGGCGGGCATCTGCGCGGCCGAGGCGAACACCGGCACCTGGGCGGCAGGCGGCGCCGTCTCGGGCAAACGCTCGCGCGCCATGAACAAGGCGATCGCCGCGACCGATGCCGCAATCGCCGCGCCACCACCCCAACGCCAGCGCGTCGCCGGGCGCGTAGAGGGTTGCGCCTGTGGAGCGGGCTCCTCGGCAATAGCCGTGCGCACACGCGCTGCGAAGTCCAGCGGTGCAGGCGCACTGGCTGCGCCGCGCAGCACGTCGCCGCACAGCTGCCAACGTTCGTGGCAACCGGCCAGCTCGTCGTCGTGCGCCAGACGGCGCAACAAGAAGCGCGACTCGTCGGCGTTCAATTCGCCATCCACCAGCGCAGACAGCTGCTGGCGATAGTGAAGCTCGAACTTGTCGGTGGTGGACATCACAGGGGTATGGCTCATACGCGGTGTCGCTCACGGGTAGCGCTTTCGGTCTCCAGCAGAGGCCGCAGCTCGATGTCGATGGCCTCGCGCGCCCGGAAGATGCGCGAGCGCACCGTTCCGATCGGGCAATCCATTTTTCGCGCGATTTCGTCGTAGCTCAGCCCATCCACCTCGCGCAGGGTGATGGCCGACCGGAGTTCTTCCGGCAGGGCTTGGACCGCACGCATCACCGTTTGTTCCAGCTCCTGTCGCATCAATTCGCGCTCCGGGGTATCGGTGTCGCGCAAGCGGGTCGCCCCATCGAACTGCTCGGCATCGCTGATCTCGATGTCGTCGGTGGGCGGACGGCGGTTGTGCGCAACCAGATGGTTCTTGGCAGTATTCACGGCAATGCGGTGCAACCATGTATAGAACTGCGAATCGCCGCGGAAACTGTTGATCGCGCGGTAGGCGCGCACAAACGTATCCTGGGCCACGTCCTGACATTCGCTCCAATCGGCGATGTAGCGCCCGATCAACGCAACGATGCGGTGCTGGTATTTGCGCACCAGCACATCGAACGCTGCGCTCTCGCCGCGCTGCACACGCCGGACCAGTTCCAGGTCCAGCTCCTGAGGTGTATCGACTTCGGCCATGTCGGGCCGCACTCCTGTCAGCCCACCGAAGTCGGGCAATGAGACCGCCATTGAAAAGAAAAGTTCATACCGATCCGTACGACCGTCACGCATCAGGGTAGCGGCACCGATGCGCCGCTGGCGACGCTTCGCACCAAGCGCACGCCGCCTTGTCGACAGGTATGGGTATTTGACGTGAAGGAAACAACCTCTGGATGATAACGATCTTTCCTTATATCTCCGGACGGCCAGACGCATGCTTCCAGGTTTCGACGGGCTCCGATTCAGCCATTGGCAGGCCGACCTGCGCGAGGACGGCGTGGTCGTGCTCAGCCTTGATCGCCAAGGTGCACCGGTCAACGCGTTTTCGCAGGAGGTGCTGCTCGAACTGGGCGCACTGATCGAACGACTGGCACTGGAGCCGCCCAAGGGCGTGGTGCTGCGCTCGGCCAAGGCCAACGGCTTCATCGCCGGCGCCGACCTGAAGGAATTTCAGGAATTCGACCGCAAGGGCACCGTCAACGACGCGATCCAGCGCGGCCAGAGCGTGTTTCAGAAGCTGGCCGAACTGCCCTGCCCCACGGTCGCGGCGATCCACGGCTTCTGCATGGGTGGCGGTACCGAGATCGCGCTGGCGTGCCGTTATCGGGTGGCCTCCGACGATGGCAGCACGCGCATCGGCCTGCCGGAAACCAAGCTCGGCATCTTTCCAGGCTGGGGCGGCAGCGCCCGCTTGCCGCGTCTGATCGGTGCGCCAGCGGCGATGGATCTGATGCTGACCGGCCGCACCGTGTCGGCCAAGGCCGCGCGCGCGATGGGCCTGGTCGACAAGGTCGCCGCGCCTGCGGTGCTGGTGGATGTCGCCGCCGCACTGGCGCTCACCGGCAGCAAACGCCCGTTCAAACAACGCGCCACCGCGTGGGCCACCAACACCTTGATTGCGCGCAAGCTGCTGGCGCCACAGATGCGCAAACAGGTCGCACGCAAGGCGCGCAAGGAGCATTACCCGGCGCCGTATGCGTTGATCAACGTGTGGGAACGCGCCGGTGGCAGCGGCATCCAGGCGCGCCTGGCCGCCGAGCGCAAGGCGGTGGTGAAACTCGCCAGCACACCGACCGCGCGCAATCTGATCCGCATCTTCTTCCTCACCGAGCGCTTGAAAGCGCTGGGCGGCAAGGACGCTGGCGCTGCGGCGCTGGCCCCTATCCGCCATGTGCATGTGATCGGTGCCGGCGTGATGGGCGGCGATATCGCGGCCTGGGCCGCCTACAAGGGCTTCGAGGTCACGCTGCAGGATCGCGAGCAGCGCTTCATCGATACCGCGCTGACGCGCGGCGGCGAGTTGTTCGACAAGCGCGTGAAAGACGAGGCCAAGCGGCCGGCAGTGGCGGCGCGCCTGCGTGGCGACCTGCCCGGTGCGGGCGTGGCGCAGGCGGACCTGGTGATCGAAGCGATCATCGAACATCCGCAAGCCAAGCGCGATCTGTATCAGTCCATCGAGCCGCAACTCAAGCCCGACGCGTTGCTGACCACCAACACCTCGTCGATTCCGTTGACCGAGTTGCGTGGACACATCCAGCGCCCGACGCAGTTTGCCGGCCTGCACTACTTCAATCCGGTGTCGATGATGCCGCTGGTGGAAATTGTGCAGCACGACGGCCTGGATCCAGCCAACGTCGCGCGCCTGGCGGCGTTCTGCAAGGCGCTGGACAAGTTCCCGGTGCCGGTGGCGGGCACGCCGGGCTTCCTGGTCAATCGCGTGCTGTTTCCGTATCTGCTCGAGGCGGCCACCGCGTATGCCGAAGGCGTGCCGGGCCCGGCGCTGGACAAGACCGCAGTGAAGTTCGGCATGCCGATGGGGCCGATCGAACTGATCGATACGGTGGGGCTGGATGTCGCCGCCGGCGTGGGTGCGGAACTCGCGCCCTTTCTGCACCTGCCGATTCCTGCGGCGCTGGCCACCGTGGAGCCAGGCAAGCGTGGCAAGAAGGACGGCCAGGGTCTGTACAAGTGGGAGAACGGGCGCGCGGTCAAACCCGAGGTCGCCAGTGGCTACACGGTGCCGGCGGATCTGGAGGACCGCCTGATCCTGCCGCTGCTCAACGAAGCGGTCGCCTGCCTGCACGACGGCGTGGTGGCCGATGCGGACCTGCTCGATGCGGGCGTCATCTTCGGCACCGGCTTTGCCCCGTTCCGTGGCGGCCCGATCCAGCACATCCGCAGCGTCGGCGCCGACGCGCTACTGGAACGTTTGCAGGCACTGCATGCGCGTTACGGCGATCGTTTTGCGCCGCGCCCAGGTTGGGAGTCGCCGTTGTTGCGTGAAGCGGTGGCGTGACACGCTGACTTCAGCTGCGACTTTGAGCAAACGCGCAGCCGAGCCGTTAGCGGCGATCACATGGCATGAGGTCGTGGAGTAGCGCGTCATCGGCGGCGCATGTCGCAAGCAACAAAAAAGAACGGCGAGCTAAAGCTCGCCGTTCTTTTTTACACAGTCACGAAGCGACTTAGAAACGCAGACCCACACTGGTGAAGAAGTAGCGGCCGGCCTGGTCGTAACCACCGAGCGAGTTGCCGTTGTAGGTCAGGCTGCCACCCACCAGCGGCGGTTCCTTGTCGGCGATGTTGTTGACGCCCAGCGTCCAGGTGACGTAATCGCCCAACTGCATCGAACCGGAAAGGTCGAAGTAGTTATAAGCCGAGACCTTGTTGTCCTGGTTGACCAGGCGCACGTCGGTGGTCCCTGCTGTGCCATCTGTGTTCTGGTAGTCCAGTTCACCGATATAGCGCCAACGCAGACTGACGGTGTAGCGGTCGAAGTTGTAGCGCGTACTCAGCACATGCCGCCACTCGGCACTGTTGCACGCCACGTTGACCACGCCAGCACAGTCGTAGGTCACTTCCTGCACACCCGGAACCGGCTCGTATTCCTGCTTGAGGGCATAGCTGCCCATCATCGAGGCGGTCAGGCGGCCCGGGCCGACACTCCATGCATACGACGCAGTCAGATCGATACCCTGGAAGTGCAATGAGCCGAAATTGTCCTGGGAATTGAAGATCAGACCGGAGATGTCCGCATCGCTGCCGCGGAACAGATCGCCTGTTGTGGCATTGCGGCGGACGCGGCTGCAGATATCCGCATTGCCGGTCACACCGCAGGCGGTCAGGATGTTGGATGAACCGATCGAACGGATCGCATCGTCGATCTTGATGTCGTAGTAATCCACGCTCAGATCGAGCCCCTTGATCGGGCTGGCAGCAAAGCCGACCGTCCAGGTGTTGGCCGTTTCCGGCTGCAGTGAAGCATTACCGCCGCCGATTTCGTTGTACTGCCCCGCCGGGTTTGCTGCAACGCGGCCGTACTGCGCCGCCGTCACGCCCGTGTTGGCGCATTGGGCCTGGGTAAATGTCGGATTGGCGCCAGCGCAGGGGTCGCTCCCGCTCCACAAATTGATTGTATTTTCGTTGTACAGCTCGGTGACGTTCGGAGCGCGGATCGCACGGTTCCAGCCTGCACGCAGATGGTATTTACCGTCGACAAACGTCGCACCCAGACCGACCTTGTAGGTACTGACGCCCCCGGAGATGTCGTAGTCCGAGTAACGATAGCCAAGCTGCATGTCGAGGTTGTCCAGGCTGCCTGCCTTCGCCAACAACGGCACCGCGCCTTCCAGAAACAGTTCCTTGACGCTGATGTCGCCGGACACGTTGGAGGTGGGACCGCCCAGACCGGTGAAATTGCCGGTCTGCATATTGCTGTCGGCCACCCGCTTGAAGGTTTCGGTGCGGGTTTCCACACCACCGACGACGCTGATCGGGTTATCGCCGGCCCACGGCAGGCTATAGCCAAAGTTGCCGGTCACATAGGCGTTGAACACGCGCATCGAGGTTTCGTAGTTGACGATACCCACGCCCTGCAGGGCTTCTGCCTCGGCTGCGGTGACGCTATCGTTCCACACGCTGTACGGCACGCAGCCGTCGAACGAGCCTGGCTGGCAGCCCAGCAGTGCATCGCGTACGCGGGTGGTCACGAAGTCGTTGATGTTCTCGGACTTGGTGGTGCTGCGGTTGTAGGTGAACGATGCGTCGTAGGACCAGTTGTCGTTGATATCGCCCTGCGCACCGCTGGTGATGCTGAAACTGTTGCTGTCCGAATTGGTGATACGCGGGCCGCCTTCGACATTGCGCTTGGCGACATACACAGTGAATTCGTCATCGGTGATGCCGACATCGTTACACAGGCTGCCAAGCACCGACGTGCCGCAATTGACATTGAGATCGGTAAAGAACGCACCCGATGGCGCAATCTGCGTTGAACTCTTGCGGTTGACGAACAAGGTTTCGAGGTAGGGCTTGAAGTGCTCGTTCACTTCGTACTTGAAGCTGCTGCCGGCGGTATAGCGCGTATCCGGGCGCTGGTAGTAATTCACCGGCGCAAAGTTGTAGAGATTCGGAGATGCGACCTGCGACCAGGTGCCGCCTGCGGAAGGCTGCACGTAGAACGCACCCGCAGACGGCGCGACAACATAGAAATTGGCCGGGTCTGCAGTAGCCGAGCCGCCGCAAGCAGTGCCGCGATTGCTCAATGCGCACGCAGAGTAATCGCGCTGCCCCTGCAGCAACGGATCGTTTTCGCGCCAGGTTGCCCATGCGGTGGCGTGACCCGATTCGCCGAAGCTGCCGCCGATGGCAAGGTCTACATTGCGCGAGATACCGTCGAAGCCGGAATTGCCGGTCGGATAATCGTATCCCGCATCATCCATCAGGCCGCGCATCAGCTTGTTGCCATTGTCGTGCTGGTAAGCGTTGTAGCCCATGTCGACGCTGACACCTTCGAACTCGTCGTCCAGCACGAAGTTGACCACACCGGCGACGGCATCCGAGCCGTACACCGCAGAGGCGCCGCCGGTCAGAATATCCACACGCCGCACCAATGATGCGGGAATGATGCTGATATCCGGGCTTTCGCCGATGCCCTTGGGAATGCGCCGGCCATTGACCAGGGTCAACGTGCGCTGCGCGCCGAGGCCGCGCAGATCGACCGTTGCATAGCCGTCCGACCCATTGTTGGCGAAGTTATCGAACGTCGCAGCGAGTTGCGGATATTGATTGATCAGATCTTCGACCTTGGTCGAGCCGGAGTATTGGAATTCTTCCTTGTTGATTTCTGCCACCGGACTGGAGGCGGTCATTGTCTGGCTCTTGATACGCGTGCCGGTGACATTGACCGTGTCCAGGCTCTTGGCATCCAACGACGGCTGCTCCTGTGCCATGACGGTTCCCGACAAGGCCAGCGCAGCAGCGCCAACCGTGAGCGACACCCTGATGGCATCGCGCAACTTGGTGGTCTTCAATCTCATCTTTCTCTCCGAAAGTCCGAACGGGGGAAAGCAGCGCAATGCGTCGGCATCTGAAGTGATGCGAGCGCGGATCGACTGCGACATCGTTGGCGAACGCATCAAACTGCGCAGCCACACTGGCAAACGGCCGGGCGAAGAGCGCTCCGAAAAACGTTGCCAACCCGATGTTAAGACGATGTTGACGAAAGTTAAAGCGCCATTCAGAAATGCTCTGAATAGGTGCGTTGAAGCCCCAAAAGAGTGCGCCCGTCACGGAAAAACTGTCTTGACGCACCTCTACGACCTGTAGAGGCTGGTCTCCGCAATCGTGGTTATGTCTACTCCATACAAGCTAAAGCTCGCTTCCCTGTGCCAGTTGGGCTTGTTGGTAATTGAGAGCGAATCCCTAGAAACTGAAACTCAAGACACGCGCACACCCGCCGCTTGAAGCCGCGTCACTAACGGAGCGAGCTCGTTCAAATGCCGCCGAGAACTGTGCACCGACCGTTGATGGACCTCGCCACGCACCTGCGCAGCGCTGGCAGTGACAAACGCCACGTCCTTCAATTCGGACGTATTTTCGTTCGATGAAAGTCCACACCACGTCATCACCCGCGTGATCTGATGCTCGGTATCGCGCACCAGATCTTCGTAATGCACATCGAGAATTTTCTCGGGCAGCACCGTGTGCCAGTGGCGCATGGTCTGCTTGTATGCGAGGTAATAGTCGCCAAGCTCATCGAGCGCGTATGAAAACGGATAGGCGTTGTAGAACAGGGTCTTGTACATCGCATAGCACGTGTCCAGCGGATCGCGCACCAGATGGATGATGCGCGCCCGCGGCAGCGCGGCCGCAATCATGCCGCAGTAAAGATAATTGACCGGCATTTTGTCGATGAGTACCGGATGGTCATGCACCACTTCGCGAGCGCCGCGCAGATACTCTTTGCCGACTGCTGCGAAATCGATCTTCAGCGACGCCTGCGCCGCTGTCAGGCCGGGATTGCTCGCCATCACGCCAGAGGTGGCGCTTCCAAGAACTGCTCCGAAATCCATCAATTCGCCTGCAGAGCGCGCGCCGCCGCGTTGTATGAGCAGTCGTTCCAACAAGGTGGTGCCTGACCGCGGCAGGCCGACGATGAAGATCACGCCCTCACCGTCGTGACCCGGCCGCAACGTGCGTAGGGCATCCGCAGCATAGGCTTGGCGCACCGCAGCGATATGCGCACACTCGGCGGTTACGTCGTACTGCAAGGTCTTGCGCTTGCATGCCGCTGCTGCGGTCAATGTTTCGAAGGATTGTGCATGTTGCCCAAGATCTTCCAGTTCCTTGGCCAAGGCGTACAGGCCTGCGGCCCTGGCAGATGGCTCCGATAGCGTGGTTGCCAGCCGGTGGCGCAGGTCGTCCAGATGGTTGTGCTGCCCGTTCTGCCGCCGGAGCGTTGCGCGCAGGTACAGCGCATCGCCAGCATTTGGGGCAAGTTGCAATAGCCGCTCCACGGTGACCTCAGCGGCATCGAATTCGCCACCGAAGAACTGCATGGTCGCCAGGTCGTACAGCAAGGCGGGCTGGTCCCCCAGCAACGTCAGCGCTTGCTGATAGGCATCACGGGCTGCAGCCACGTCCTGGCAGCCACTGTACAGCGCGCCGATCCGCCACCACGCGTTGCCATCCGCTGCTGCAAGCGCCTGCGCTTGATGCGCGATCAACGTCGCCTCCCGGCGACGGCGCAGCTGTATCAGCAGGCTGGCATATTTGATCAATAAGGGAAGTGGCGACGATGCCACCGCTGCAGCGTTGGCGATGCACTCGGCTGCAGCGTGTGGATCACCGTTGGCCAACCGTGCTTCGCTTGCGAATTCGAGCAGGTGCGCGTTGTCAGGCTGGTCTGCGCAGGCGCGATCGGCCAGAGCAATTGCGTCGGCATAACGGCCTTGACGCAGCAATTGATATCCGTCGCGCAAGAGTGCGCGCAGCTGTGTCTCAGTCAATCCATTCTCCCTGTTTGGTGCACTGTGGCCGGTAATCTGGCTAGTCGATACGACGCGCGCGCAGCGCCACGCCGGCAGCGGTCACCAGCATGTAGCTGCCCATTGCCGCCTTGCGAAGCACTATCACATCACCTTCGGCCAAATGGCCGCGGCTGCTTGCTTCTGTCAATGCCCAGCGCTGGTGCGTATCAAGAGACACCGTGCGGGTGCCATCTGCCTGATAGGTCACTGCAAGCACTGTTGCGCTCAGTTGCGCAGGCGAGGACCGTCTCGCCGCCGAAGCAGCAGATACTTCATCAGCGCTATGACCAAACTCGCGCACGCCCCTGCTGGCTTCTGCGGCCCGTACGGCCTGCGCTGGCGGGAAGCTGGCGTCGTAGCAGGCCAGCCGCGGCAATGGCTCAAGTACCGACGCGCATCGATGCGTTGGAGTCTCCTGAGCCACCACACCCCATGTGCAGCACATGATTGCCAGCCCACACAGTCTCCGCTTGTGCATTTGCGCATCTTCAATCGTCGGTTGCGCCTGAGCATACAAGGCAACCGGACGGCGGTGGAGAGACAGGCCGGCGCTGTGTTGCCTGGCATCGATTGAACAGGCTGCAAGCGCCCTCTAAGCTGCGGGTCTGAACTGACGCACCGCCTCCCAGGATTACGCCTTGAACATGTCTTTGCAGCAGGCCGCACAACTACTGCAGCAGGGCCAGTTGCAGCAGGCGATCGTGGCGTATCAGCGCGTGCTGCAGACGCAGCCGCGCTCGGCCGATGCCTGGTACAACCTGGGGTACTTGTTACGCCGGACCGGCAATGCGTCCGGTGCGCTGGACGCTTATGCGCAGGCATTGGTCTGTGGCGCGACAGCGCCCGAGCAGATCCACCTCAATCGCGCCGCTCTTTATAGCGACCATCTGCATCAGGAGGCGGCGGCGTTGCGCGAACTCGACCTGGCGCTGCGCTGCCGGCCCGACTACGCTCCGGCGCTGCTCAATCTGGGCAATCTGCACGAGGAACTGGGCGCACGCGATCAGGCGATTGCGGCCTATTGCCGACTTGTCGCTCTTGTCGATAGCGACGCCGCTACGCACGCGCTGCAACTGCAAGCCACTGCACGCCTGCTGCATCTGGATCCCCCTACCCACGCCGAGGACATGCGCCTGCTCATACTCGGGCAGGCAGTCTCGGCACCCGACCAGGATCCGGAGCTTGTCGCCAGCTTGCTGCATGCGCTGGCCCACGCCTACGACTGTCTAGGTCTGCACGCACGCGCCTTCGACGCAGCAAGCGCCGGCAATCGTCATGCTCATGCACAGGCAAGGCGCTACGACCCGCTCCGGACACAACAGCATTTCGACCACATCGCGCAGGTATTTGCCGCAGCCGATGGCGCGACCACCCCGCTGCCGCAGGTTGCTGAGCATGACACGGTGTCTCCGCTGTTTATCTGCGGCATGTTCCGCTCCGGCTCCACCTTGGTCGAACAGGCCTTATCGCGCCATCCCTGCATTGCGGCGGGCGGTGAACTGGATGCGCTGCCACGACTGGTGGCACAGTCGCTGTCGCCGTTTCCGCAAGCCGCACATGCGCTGCCCGCTCAAACCCTGGCGCAGTTGGCAACACGCTATCGGAAACGTGTGGCAGCTGCCGTTCCCGAGCAGGCACGCCTGCGCTATATCACCGACAAGCGACCGGATAATTTTCAGCTGATCGGTTTGATCAAGCAGCTGTTTCCTGCCGCCAGGATCGTGCACACGCGTCGCCATCCGCTGGACAACGGACTGTCGATCTTCCTGCAGCAGCTCAATCCGCACAGGTTTGGCTATGCGGGTCGGTTGGAGGATATCGGCCATTTCTATGCGCACTATCGACGGTTGATGGGGCACTGGCTATCGCTGTATCCAGACAGCATCCACACTTTCGACTACGACGCATTCGTCGCCGCGCCAGAACCGACCTTGCGCGCCTTGTTGGACTTTCTGCAGTTGCCGTGGGAACCGGGCTGCCTGGACTTTCACCTTGCAGGTGGGGCAGTGAGAACCGCCAGCTACTGGCAGGTGCGTCGCCCCTTGCATGCGGATGCGTCTGGGCGCTGGCGACACTACGCTGCGCAACTTGCTCCTCTGCGCACCGCGCTTGCCCAAGCCGGCATGACGCTTGCCGATTGAACCTAGCCGTCTTCAACCAGCGCGGTGGCGCGCGATGGCGGTTTCCATGGCATTGACCATGCCGCGCTCTTCCTGAGTCAGCAGCGGGTTCCAGATATCGAAGATCAGTACCACGCGTACCTGCGCACTATCGTTGCGCGCCTCATGCTCGATCGAGTCGTCGAACACCAGCACCTTGCCGACCTCCCAGCGCCGCCAGTCATAACCCACGCGAAAACTGCAGCCCTCCGGCACGATCAACGGCAGATGCGCCACCAGACGCGCATTGGTTTCGCCATGGTGCGGCGGAATGACGGTCTGCGGCGCCAGGACCGAAAACATCGCGTTGGGACACACGCCGTCGATCTGCGCGGCATCGACCAATGACAATGCGGCTGCAGTGGCGGGACACCCCACTAGATGCTCCTGCACCGGCTTGCCATGGGCCCAGAGTGGATAGGAACTCCACGCAGGCGAATGATTGAGGTCTTTCCATTGATTGACCGGCTGATCAGGCGCGTAGGCGATATAAGGGGCGAATCCGCGTTGATCGTCGTGCATGACCGCATGCAACTCCTGGGCGATTGCGTCGGTCTGGTCCTGCACCGCATCGATCCACGGGAAGGCTTCCGTTGCATGAAACGGCAAGGCCGGCAATCGCGGTACATACAGGCGGTTGGATTGGGAATGGAAGGGGCGACTGCGCCCGCAGGCGATCGCTGCGGCCTCGTCCCAGCGTCCCCGTAGCGCTGCATCCACCGCTGCACTTGGGCTCGCAAGCAAGGTCCGCAACTGGGTTTCCAGTTCCAGCGTGTCCTGTTCCACCGCTTGCTTGGCAAGGGCTAGCTTGCGACGTAACACCGCCGGCCATTGCGGTTCTGGCGGTGCCACTTTCAAAGCATCGCGATAGACCGCGGCGGCTGCACGTGGGCGACCACGCGCTTCCAAAAACGCCGCCTTGGCCAGCAGGCCGGGCAGGAAGTAGGCATCCAGCGCCAAGGCGGTACTGATGGCCTGCCACTCGCCATCCAGATCGCCCTGCGCCTGCTTCACCACCGCAATGGTCAGGACGATCATCGGGTCGCCTGGGCTGCTTGCGCGTGCGCCGCTCAGGTACTCCAACGCTGCCGTTGTGTCGCCCCGTTGGTAGGCGTGCACGCCCAGGCTATACAAGGCTTGTGGATGCGCAGGCGCCAATCGACGCACCTGTGCCCATAACTGCTCGGCCTGTTGCCATTGCCCCGCCGATGCCGCGGCACCTGCCTCGGCGATCAGCGCGGCGATCTGTTCGTTGGTCTGTTCGATCTGTACCGCCATGGCACTCGCAGCCTGTCAGCCTTCCCCGGCTCGATCATACGGCTTGAGCGGCATCGCAACAGCCAGGCTGCTACGTAGCACGTTGCCTGTGCGCGACCTGCACACGCTGCTGTGAGCGACGACCTGCCAGCGGCGCCGCTTCAGGATGCTAACGCCCCGCAAAAAAAAATCAGTGCGAGTGGCCGCCGTGAGAGTGCGCGTGCCCCTGGTGATCGTGCTCCGCAGCGCCTTTCGACACGCTTGGCGTCCCGCACGGCTCGGTGCCGCAGTCGCCGCTTTCCACCTGCAGGGTGACGTGGGTGATCTCGAAGCGCTCGTGCAGGAGTTCGCCGAGCGCCTCGCGCAGGCGGTCGCGGTCGGTGGTTTCGCTGACCACCACGTGTGCGGTGAGTGCGGGCGTGCTGGAGGCCAGCGCCCAGACGTGCAGATCGTGGACGTCTTCGACGCCGGGATAACTGCTCAGCGCTTGCTGCACCTGAGGCAGGTCGATGCCTTTGGGCACGCCTTCGAGCAATACGTTGATCGCTTCGCGCAACAGCACCCAGGTGCGCGGCAGCACCCACAGGCCGATCAGCACGGCCAGCACCGGGTCGATCCACTGCCAGCCGGTCCAGCGGATCAGCAGCGCGCCGATGATCACCGCCACCGAGCCGAGCATGTCGCTCCAGACTTCCAGATAGGCACCCTTGACGTTGAGACTCTCGCCGCTGCCGGCGTGCAACAGCTTCATCGCGATCAAGTTGATCACCAGGCCGAAGCCGGCGATCCACAGCATGCCGCTGGAGGAAATATCCTGCGGCGCGCGAAAGCGTTGCGCCGCTTCCCACAGGATGTAGGCGCCGACCGCGAACAACAGCGCGCCATTGGCCAGCGCGCCTAGCGCCTCCAGACGCACATAGCCATAGGTGCGACGCGCGTCGGCAGGGCGTCGGCTCAACCGCACCGCGACCAGCGCGATCATCAGGCCGACGGTGTCGGTGGCCATATGCGCGGCGTCGGACAGCAGCGCCAGGCTGTTGGTGATGAACGCGCCGATGACCTCCGCCAACAGGAAGGTGGCGGTCAGTGCGAGCGCCCACCACAACGGTTTCTCGTGGCGGATGTCGCTGGGTGCGTGGTTGTGGTCGTGTCCCATGGATGCAGTGGCCTCGTGCGATCCGCGCACCTTAGGCGCACGCGATGGCGGAGACTATTACACCTAGGCGTGATGACATCACATCACGTGGGCACGGTGATGTGCCTTATTGCCCACAGGCCGGGTGGCAACTTGGAGCGGCTAACAAAAGCTCTCGAACTCCGCAGCGATGGCGGCAACGTGCTAGCCACACTGCCTTCGTTGACGAGTGGAGTGATGTCGGTAGTGGCAGTGACATCGCTCGGATCGAGAAGAGCCGATCAGACCGCACATCATCGGACGGCCGCACTACTTGCCCTGCTTGCCCTGCTTGCAACCATGCACACCGACACTCTCGACTGGTCCTTGCCCGCTCACCGTCGCGGGACCTTACGCGGCATGGATGCCGCGTAAGAGCCTACATGGACGTACTTGCGGCGTGTCCCGCGAGGGTGGGCGGGCAAGGGCCCTGCAGCAAACCCACAGATCAGCCGCTCTGCCTTGCGGCGTGTCCCGCGACGCTGGGCAGGCAAGGGCCCCGCAGACAAGCCACAGATCAGCCGCTCTGCCTTGCGGCGTGTCCCGCGACGCTGGGCAGGCAAGGGCCCCGCAGACAAGCCACAGATCAGCCGCTCTGCCTTGCGGCGTGTCCCGCGATGGTGGCCGGGCAAGGGCCTCGCAGCCAAGCCGCAAATCATCCGCTCTGCACCCGACGCATACCCGTTCGATCACCTATCAAAACGGATGCGAGTTACATCAAGACGGATACGAGTTACAACGCCGGCGACGCCCACCTGGTGGTGGGCGTAGTAGCTCTATTAGCCACTCTCAGACCTTGGCAACCAACTTGATCACGCTGGAAAAATCCAGCGCACCGTTACCGGCCTGGCTGTTCATCGCGTACAGATTGCGCGCCAGCTCGCCGAGCGGAATCGACACACCCGCCTGCACTGCGGACTCAGTGACCAGCCCCAGATCCTTGAGCATCAGATCGTTGCCGAAACCGCCGCTGTAGCCGCGCGAAGCCGGTGCGTTGGGCAGCACGCCCGGCCAGGGATTGCAGACTTCGGTGGCCCAGCTGCGCCCGGTGCTGACCGCCATCATCTGCGACAGCACCGCCGGGTCCAGCCCCTGCGCGACGCCCAGCGCCAGCGCCTCGCCGGTGGCCGCCATGATCACGCCCAGCGCCATGTTGTTGCACAGTTTGGCGACCTGGCCGGCGCCGCTGGCGCCAACGTGGAAGATGTTCTTGCCCATGGCCTGCAGCACTGGGCGGGCGCGCTCAAGCGTCTCGGCTGCACCGCCGACGATGAAGGTCAGCGTGCCGGCCGCCGCGCCCGCGGTACCGCCAGAAACCGGCGCGTCCAGCATCGCCAAGCCACGCGCCTGCGCTGCGGCGGCGACCTTGCGCGCGGTAACCGGTGCAATGGTGCTGCAGTCGATCACCAAGGCACCTTCTGGAATCTGCGCCAGAATGCCGGCCTCGCCGAAGTACAGGCCTTCTACATGGCGGCTGGCCGGCAGCATCGAGATCACGATCTCGGCATCGGCCAACGTGTCGTGCGCCGACCCGGCGGCATGCGCACCGGCTGCGGCGGCGGCGTCCAGTGCGGCAGGCACCAGATCGAAGACGCGTAGCTGGTGCCCGGCCTTGATCAGGTTGGCAGCCATCGGCCCGCCCATATTGCCCAGGCCGATAAAGGCGATCTTGCTCATGGTGTCGGTTTCCAGGTTAGAACGATCATCAATCGTTAGTGCGGGTCATGGATTGGCGGCTGCATCGCAAGGCGACCCTCGCAAACTTCGGGCTTGTCGGCGCCAATGCGAACCTTGCGAATCCCCCGCCGCGTGCGCGTTGCGCTGGCGATCAACCGCATTTGCCAGCCACTCAGCGTTCACCGACTTCACGTGCAGCAAGATCGGCAAGCGGGTGCTCTGCGGCGGGCCAGGGCGATTGAAAGAATGCAGCAGCCCACTGCGCATCCGCTTCTTCCAGCGAAGCCGGTTGCCATTGCGGCTGGCGGTCCTTGTCGATCAGCAGCGCGCGGATGCCTTCGGCAAAGTCGCCATGTGCGGCGACGTGCAGCGCCGCCACGTATTCGGTGCGGAAGGTATCGGCCAGGGTGCTTGTAGCCGGATGACGTTGCAGCTCCCAGGCCAGTCGCGCGGAACTGGGCGCGCCAGCTGCGAGCGTTGCGCGCGCCGCCTGCAACCAGGCGTCTTCGCTTTGCAGTGCCAGGATCGCAGCGACCACCTCTTCCAGCGTGTCGCCCGCCACCAGTTGCTCGATCAAGGCCGCATGCACTTGCAAGGGGCCGGGCTCCAGAGCTTGCGCAATGCCGTGCAAAAACGCACTGAGTTGGGCGCGATCGTCCTGCACATTGCCCGTCCAGGCGTGCGCGCTCAAGGCATCCAGCACCGCTGCGTATTGCGCATGTTCCAGACGCACATCCGCCAGCCCCGCGTAGATTGCGTCGCTCGCATCCAACGGCGCACCGGTCAATGCCAGAAATAATCCGGCGCCGTGCGGCACGCGGCGCAACAACCAGCTGCCACCGACATCGGGAAACAAGCCGACGCTGATCTCCGGCATCGCCAGACGCGAGCGCTCGGTGACCACGCGGTGGCTGGCGCCGGACATCAGGCCGATGCCGCCGCCCATGACGATACCGTGGCCCCAACACAGCAGCGGCTTGGGATAGGTATGGATGCGATGGTCGAGCCGATATTCTTCTTCGAAGAACGCTGCGGCATGTGCATTGCCTTGCGGTTGCGCGACGCGTTCCTGAGCATTCGGCACCGCATCGCGATGCGCACGCATGCTCTGGTACAGACCATGCAGATCGCCGCCAGCGCAGAACGCCTTCTCGCCTGCGCCACGCAACACCACGCAGGCAATCTGCGCATCGTCGGCCCAGACGCGCAGCTGCGCATCCAGCAGGCGCGTCATCTGCAACGACAAGCCGTTGAGCGTCTTGGGCGAATTCAAGGTGGCGATGCCGATGCGATGCCCGTCCGCGCAATCGCGTCGTTCGAACAGCACCGGTGCCTCTTCAGTTGCGTTGGCATCCACCATCAGCCATTGCTCCACTGCGGCGCGCGCTTCTCGAGGAATGCCGCGACGCCCTCGACCTGATCGGCTTGCTCGAATAGGTCGACGAAGGCCTCGCGCTCGGCAACCAAGGCCGCAGCGTGCGTGCCATGGCGGGTGGATTGCACCAGGCGTTTGCAGGCCGCCACGCTCACCGGACTCTGCTTGCCGGCACGCTGCGCCCATGCAACTGCCAGCGCGCGCGACTCGCCCTTGCCCACCACCTCTTCCACCAGGCCGATCCGGTGCGCGGTGGCGGCATCGATACGCTCGCCCAGCAGGATCATGCGCTTGGCCCAGCCCTCGCCGACCAGACGCGGCAGGTTCTGCGTGCCACCAGCGCAGGGCAACAGGCCGACGCTGGCTTCCGGCAAGGCCAGTTGCGCGTGTTGCTCGGCAATGCGCAGATCGCAGGCCAGCGCACACTCCAGGCCACCGCCCATCGCATAGCCGTTGATGACCGCGATGGAGACGCCGCGAAATGCGCTCAAGGCCTCGAAGGCTTCGCCGAAGCGACGCGCGGCCTCGCGCGCATTGGCCTTGTCACCATCGGCAAACTGCTTGAGGTCGGCACCGGCGCTGAAGAACTTTTCGCCCTCGCCGGTGATCACCAACGCATACACGCTGCGGTCGGCATCCAATGCATGCACCAGGTCGCGCAAGGCAGTCAGACTCTGCACGGTCCAGGTATTGGCCGGCGGGTTGCTCAACGTGACGATGGCGACATGCCCATCGCGCTCGACCTGCAGGCCGGTATGCGCGTGCCCTTCCAAATCGCTCATCGCAGTTCCTCCTCGCCGTTGAGCAGGTGCCGCGCAATGATCATGCGCATCACTTCGTTGGTGCCCTCCAGGATGCGATGCACGCGGCTGTCGCGCAGCAGGCGTTCGATCGGGTACTCGCGGATATAGCCGTAACCGCCGTGGATCTGCAGTGCGTCGTCGCAGATGGCAAAGCCTGCGTCGGTGGCGAAGCGCTTGGCCATTGCGCACCACACGGTGGCATCGTGGCTGCCGGCATCGAGCTTGCGCGCGGCGGTGTGCACCATCTGCCGCGCGGCCACCAGTTGGGTGGCCATATCGGCCAGCTTGAATTGCAGCGCCTGGAAATCGGCTAATTTTTTGCCGAACTGGCGGCGCTCGCCCATGTAACGCCGCGCCGCATCCAGTGCGCCCTGCGCCGCGCCCAGCGAACACGCCGCGATATTGATGCGGCCGCCGTCGAGCGCCTTCATCGCCATCTTGAAGCCCTCGCCTTCCTTGCCGAGCAGATTGCCGGCCGGGATGCGTACATCGGTAAAGGTCACCCCGCGCGTGGGCTGGCTGTTCCAGCCCATCTTTTCTTCCTTGCGGCCGTAGCTGATGCCGGGCGCGTCGGCCGGCACCACGAAGGCGCTGATGCCGCGTGCGCCATCGTCGCCGGTGCGGGCCATCACTACCAGCACATCGGTGGCGCCGGCACCGGAAATGAAGGCCTTGCTGCCGTTGAGCACATACGCATCGCCATCGCGCTGGGCGCGGGTTTTCAACGATGCCGCGTCCGAGCCGGCACCCGGCTCGGTCAGGCAATACGAGCCCAGCTTGGCACCGCTGGTCATCGCTTCGCCCCATTGCGCACGCACGCCGTCGTTGCCGTAGCTGGCGATCAACCAAGTGGCCATATTGTGGATGCTGATGAAGGCCGAGGTGGACGGGTCGACCGTGGCCAGTTCCTCGAACACCACTGCTGCATCGAGCCGGCGCATGCCCAGGCCGCCCACGCCTTCGTCGGTGTACAAGCCGCAGAAACCGAGCTCGGCGGCCTTGGCGATCGCCTCGCGCGGGAAGTGGCTTTCTGCGTCCCACTGCGCGGCATGTGGGGCGAGTTCCTTATCGGCGAAGTCGCGCGCGGCGGCGCGGAAGGCCTCCTGCTCGTCGTTCAAATCGGCCGCGTTGGGGTGTAGCTGGATGGCTGCATTCATGGCGATCGGATCACTTGAGAGAGATGGTGGTGTTGACGCCATGGCCCAGCGTCTGGTCGTCGAACCAGCGCGCGGTCACGGTCTTGGTCTGGGTGTAGAACATCACCACCTGCTTGCCGTACGGGCCCAGGTCGCCGAGCTTGGAGGCGCGTGAGCCGGTGAACGAAAACAGCGGTACCGGCACCGGGATCGGCACGTTGATGCCGACCTGGCCCACGTCGATGTCTTCCTGGAAACGGCGCGCAGCAGCACCGGACTGGGTGAACAACGCGGTGCCGTTGCCGTTGGGATTGGCGTTGACCAGCGCGATGGCGTCGTCCAGCGTGTCTGCGCCCAGGATCACCAGCACGGGCCCGAAGATTTCTTCGTCGTAGATGCGCATGCCCGGCGTCACACCGGAGAAGATCGTCGGGCCGACGAAGTTGCCTTGCTCGAACCCCGGCACGCTCGGGCTGCGACCGTCCAGTTCCAGCGTGGCGCCCTGCTCTACGCCGGAGGCGATCAGGCTCTCCACACGCTCGCGTGCGGCGCAGGAAATTAGCGGGCCCACGTCCGTGCCCTGCGCATTGCCCGCACCCAGCTTCAAGGTCTTGGCCTTGGCAACCAGCGCCGGAATCCATTGCTGGGCCTCGCCCACCAGCACCAGCGTGGATGCCGCCATGCAACGCTGGCCGGCGGCACCAAAGGCGGCACCAACCATCGCGTTGAGGGTCTGTTCCTGATTGGCGTCCGGCAGCACCACCGCGTGATTCTTGGCGCCCATCATGCATTGCACGCGCTTGCCGGCCAGCGCTGCGCGTTGGTACACGTGCGTGCCGACCTTGGTCGAGCCGACGAACGACAGCGCCTTGATCTCGGGGTGGTCGCACAGCGCGTTGACCACCTCTTCGCCGCCGTGCACCACGTTGAGCACGCCCTTGGGAATGCCGGCTTCCAGCGCGAGTTCCACCAGGCGCATGGTCACCATCGGGTCCTGCTCGGACGGCTTGAGCACGAAGGTGTTGCCGGTGGCGATGGCCATCGGAAACATCCACAGCGGGATCATCGCCGGGAAGTTGAACGGGGTGATGCCGGCGCACACGCCCAGCGGCTGCAGCAGGCTGTAGGTGTCCACGCCGTTGGCGACGTTGTTGGCCAGCTCGCCCAGCTGCAGGTTGCCGATCGCCGCGGCGTGCTCCACCACCTCCAGCCCGCGGAACACATCGCCTTCGGCATCGGCCAGGGTCTTGCCCTGCTCGGCACTGAGCAGCGCGGCCAGCTCGGGCATGTGTTCGCGGATCAGCTGCTGGTACTTGAGGAAGACGCGCGCGCGGGTGCCGATTGGCGTCTTGCGCCAGTTGACAAAGGCACGGCTGGCGGCGGCCACTGCGGCGTCGACTTCGGCCGTGGTGGCGAACGGGACCTGCGCCAGCACCGACTGGTCGGCCGGGTTGACCACGTCCTGCCAGTGCGAACTGTCGGAAACCACAAATTCGCCATCGATCAACAGGGACACGCGGGGGACGGATTCGCTCATTGCAGGTTCGCTCGCAGAAGGGTCGATGCAGATGCTTCGCATTGTTCGCACCCCTCGCCGGCATTCCCAGCCGCCAATTGCTTAATCGCGCTAAGCTGGTGGCACAATTTTGCGAATCTTGCGAATGCCACACACGCAGCCACCTCTGCGCCACCAGCTCGGCCTGCGCCTGCAGCGGCTGCGCCAGCGCCATGGCCTTACCCAGGCCGAACTGGCGCGCCGGCTGGCATTGTCGCCGAGCTATCTCAACCAGATCGAGCGCAACCAGCGCCCGTTGACGCTGGCGATCCAGCAGCGGCTCAAGGCCACCCTGGGCGACCTCGAAGGCCTGCTGGACCTGGACGACCCCGCCGCGCTGGTGGAACCCTTGGACGAATCGCTGCGCAGCCTGGGCCACAGCCTCTCGGCGGCCGAGCTGCGCGTGCTCATTGGCAATCTGCCGCAGGTGGCGCAGGCACTGCTGGATCTGCATCGCGCCCACAAGCGTCTGCAGGAGCGCAATGCCGCGCTGGAACTGCAGATCGGTGCCGACCACGCCGCACTGCCCTCGCTGTCGCCCGGCGAGCAGGTACGCGATTACTTCAATCGCGCGCACAACTACCTGCCCGAACTGGATGAGCGCGCCGAAGCGCTGTATGCCGAACTCGGGCTGACCCCGGACAACCTTGCGCTGCGGCTGCGCCAACGCCTGGCCGATCGCCATGGCTTGTTGGTGCAGGACGCCACCGACCTGCTCAGCGACAAACGCAGCGTGGATGCGCAGGCGCGCGTGCTGTGGCTGCCTGCGCATCTGCGCCCCGGCCAACAGGCCTTCCAGATGGCGGCGCAGTTGGCGTTGCTGGAGTGTGCGCCGCTGCTGGAGGCGCGCATTGCCGATGCCGGATTCGAAGATGCCGAGCGCATCGCGTTGTCGCGCATTGGTTTGTCGAACTATTTCGCCGGCGCCCTGGTGATGCCGTATGGCGAATTTCTGCACAGCGCGCAGACCTGCCGCTACGACATCGAATGGCTGGCCGATCGTTTCGATGTGGGCTTCGAGGCGGTCTGCCACCGGCTCAGCACCTTGCAGCGGCGCGGTGCGGCCGGCTTGCCGATCTTCTTCATGCGGGTGGACCGCGCCGGCAATGTGTCCAAACGTCACTCGGCCACCGACTTCCACTTCTCGCATGTCGGCGGCGCCTGCCCGTTGTGGATCGTCTACGAAGCCTTCAATCAGCCCGACCGCATCCTGACCCAGATCGCGCGCATGCCCGATGGCCGGCGCTATTTCTGGCTTGCGCGGCAGGTCAGCAGCGGCGCGCCCGGTTATGGCCGCCCGCGCAAGACCTTTGCATTGGCGATGGGCTGCGACCTGCGCCATGCCGATCAACTGGTGTATGCGCGCGGCTGGGACCTGGATGCGGTGGACGATGCGGTGCCGATCGGCCCGGGCTGCCTGACCTGCGAGCGCAGCGACTGCGTGCAGCGCGCGTTCCCGGCATTGCCTCGATTGCCGGCCAGCGCGCGCTAGGCAGCAGACAAGGCTGCGCATGCGTTCAAGTGCAACCTTTGGTGGCCGTGTCGCCACTTACGCCGCAACTGTGACGGGCCATTCGCTATCGCTGCACTGCAGCATTCCAACGTGAGATAGCTCACGCAAAATGCTTCATTGGAATGGAATGGCTTGCGCTTCTACCCTGAAGCGGACACATGCAGGACAGGGGGACGCCAACGCGATCGACTCGATGATTGTTGCAGCGTCGCGCAACCGCACACTTGGCTTCAACCGCAGCAACGCACCACCTCAGTCATGCCCGCGCGGATGCGCCAGAAGCGCCCTGCGCCAGACGGCCGCAGCAACGGCCACCATCTCCATTCGGTAACTTTGTCCTGGGAGGGATCAAACGATGCCCGTTCACCACACCGGCCACTCGGCCAGCCGGCGCCTGCGCCGCACCCCTGCGCGCGACGTCCTCTGCACCACCATCGCCTTCGTTCTGGCCAGCGCGTTCAGTGCGCACGCACAGGACAGCGCGCCTGCGCCTGCCGCAGCGCCGGCCAGCGACAGCAGCGCCGCCGCTGCGCCGCCACCGGTCACGCTCGACAACATCACCGTGATCGGCCAGCGCGCCAGCCTGAATCAGGCGGTGCAGGCCAAACAGATGTCCGATCACGTCATGGAAGTGATCTCCGCCGACAACATGGGCCAGATGCCCAATGTCACCGTGGCCGAAGCGCTGGTGCGCCTGCCCGGCGTCAACGGCACCCGCGACCGCGGCAACGAAAGCCTGGCCACCGTGCGCGGCCTTGGCCCGCGCATGACCATGGGCACCGTCAACGGGCGCGAAATCGCCTCCTCCGAACCCAACCGTGCAGTGCGCTGGGAAGTGTTCCCCACCGAGATCGTCTCCACCGTCAAGGTCTACAAGACCCAGTCGGCGGATCTGGTGGCCGGTGGCCTTGCCGCAACGGTGGACATCTCCACCATCAGCCCGCTGGACTACACCGGCCCGGGCTTTGTCGGCACCGCCGGCCCGGTGTTCTACGACCACGCCAAGGACGTGGACGGCTACACCCCGTGGGGCAACCGCTTCGGCGCCAGCTGGGTGCACAAGATCAACGACAACCTGGCGGTTGCGCTGGGCGCCACCTATCAGAAGCAGAAGAACTCCAACTCCTCGATCGGCAGCTGGGGCTACACCGATGCCACCACCTCGCGCGATGTGGATGGCGACGGCACCGTGGACCCCACGCCATTCGGCGCAGCCGACCAGCTCAAGCTGACCGACCAGACCCGCACCGGTGCAATGGGGACGGTGCAGTGGCGCTCGGGCAACTTCGAGTTGAAGTTCGACGGCCTGTATTCGCGGATCGAAATCGACGAAGACCAGTTGCAGAACTGGTTCAACGGGCTGGCTTTCAGCACCTTTTCGACCGGTGCCAATCCGTACACCACGCCGGGCTCGTCCTACACCATCGTCGATGGCGATGTGGTCGCCGGTACGCTGGCCAATTCGAACCTGCAGGTCGACCATGTGGTCAGCCACTACAACGAGGTCAAGACGCTCACCGCCGGTGGTTTGAACGCCAAGTGGAGCGGCGATGTGTGGACGTTGGGCAGCGACCTGTCGTTCTCGCAGGCAAAGCGCGACAACACTTGGCAGGCGGTGCGCTTCGGCAGCAATCCGGACACCGTCTCGTTCGATTTCCGCCGCAGCGTCACCCCCACCATCAGCACCAGCTCGGACACGCCCGAATACGGCATCGCCGGCCAGACCGAGCCGCAGGGGCTGCGCGACAAGATCGCCGCGCTCGCGCTCAACGCCAGCCGCGCGGTCGATGCCGGCCCGTTCACCTCGCTGGAATTCGGCGCACGCGCCGCGCGTCGCGAAAAGCAGAACCGCCGCTTCATCAGCAATCAATCCGGCTACGACCAACCGATTTCGGCGTATCAGGGCCTGATCTATCCGGTGACCATGCCGGACTTGAACGTGCCCACGCTGACCGGCGGCAACATGGACGCCATCGCCGAGATCGGCTTCGGCGGTTTCGATCCGGCCACGCTCGACGAGCAGCTGCTCGACCACTGGAACGTCAAGGAAGACGTGCGCGAAGCCTTCGCCAAAGCGGTGTTCAGCTCGCAGGTGTTCGGCACCGATGTCACCGGCAATATCGGCGTGCGCCTGGTCAATACCAAGACCACCAGCGACGGCTTCGATTCGGTCGGCAACACCGTGCAGGCGAGCACCGACAGCAAGGAATACACCGACGTCCTGCCCAGCGCCACCGTCAACTTCCTGATCGACGATCAACGCATCCTGCGCTTTGCAGTGGCCAAGGTCATCGCGCGTCCGCCGCTTGACGAGCTGCGCACCGGCCGTCGCCTGGACGACCCCAATGTCACCGTCGGCCAGCTCACCGGCAGCGGCGGCAACCCGCAGCTGGATCCGTTCAAGGCCACCCAGGTCGATGTGTCGTACGAGTGGTACTTCCACAAGGAAGCGCTGGCGGCGATTGCGGTCTACCGCAAGGAAGTGGATTCCAGCATCGGCTACCGCACCGACCGCGAAGTGATCAACGGCCTGGATTACCTGGTCAGCGCGCCATTCAATGGCGGCGGCGGGCATATCAACGGTGTGGAGCTCACCTTCCAGACGCCGTTCTACTTCATCCCGCACATGGAAAACTTCGGCGTCTATTCCAACTTCTCGCTGGTCGATTCCAACCTCAAGGAATTCTCGCCGGTCGACAACCCGTTGCCGCTGAGCGGCCTGGCGCGCAAGACTGGCACCTTCGATCTTTGGTACAGCAACGGCAGCTTCGAGGCGCGTGTGGGTTACAAGTACCACAGCCCCTACACCGTGGTGTACGGCTGGAATGCGGCGCGTCTTGCGCGCTTGCAGAGCGAAGGCACGGTGGATCTGAGCCTGAACTGGCAGTACAGCAAGCAGCTCAGCTTCCGCTTCCAGGCCGGCAATCTCACCAACGAACCGCTGCGCGCCTACACCGACAACAAGCCCAACCGCCTTGCCAATCAGGACGACGGTGGCTATCAGGTGTTCGGCCGTCGTTATGCGCTGGAAGCCAGCTACAAGTTCTAAGCGCAGCTGATACCCCTGCTGCGCGACCGCGACACCGGTGCGGTTGGCGCGTGGAATCGGATCTGTCATCGACGTTCCGATTCCGCGCACCGTCCGTACGACAGCACCGCTGCGTGCGGCATGCTGTCACCCGTTCCACGTTTTTCTGTCGAGGAATTGCATGCGCTCTACACGCCGTCTCTGGACGCCCGCGCTACTGGCGCTGGCCATCTCCACCTTCGCACACGCCGCCCCGGCCCCCGCCACGTTGTATCTCGGTGCGGACCTGTCCTACGTCAACGAGATGGAAGAGTGCGGTGTGCAATACCGCGAGAACGGCGTGGTCAAAGACCCGTTCGAACTCTTCCACGCGCACGGTGCCAATCTGGTGCGCGTGCGCTTGTGGAACGACGCACGCTGGACCCGCTACAGCGACTTGTCCGACGTCAAAAAGACCATCGCGCGTGCACGCGCGCAAGGCATGCAGGTCTTGCTGGACCTGCACTACTCCGACGATTGGGCCGATGGCGAAAAACAGCTGATCCCCAAGGCCTGGGCCAGCATCACCGACACCGATGAGCTGGCGCGCACGTTGTATGGCTTCACCTACGACACGCTGAGCGCGCTCGACCGTGCCGGCCTGATGCCCGAGCTGGTGCAGGTGGGCAACGAAAGCAATTCCGATCTGATGGACAGCATTCCCTGGGACAAGAAGCGCCCCATCGACTGGCAGCGCAACGCCAAACTGTTCAATGCCGGCATCAAGGCGGTGCGTGACATCAGCGCACGCTCCACCATCAAGCCACGGGTGATGCTGCATATCGCCCAGCCGGAAAATGTGGAGCCGTGGTTTGCCGCCGCCACCAAGGCCGGCGTCACCGACTACGATCTGATCGGCATCAGCTACTACCGCAAATGGTCGACTCAATCGATGGCCGAGCTGGGCAAGACCATCAAGCGCCTGCGCGGCCGCTACGACGCCGATGTGGTGGTGGTGGAAACCGCGTATCCGTGGACGCTGGAGTCCGGAGACACCTCGCACAATCTGCTCGGCCAAGACTCGCTGATTCCCGGTTACCCGGCCACACCGCAAGGCCAGTCCAAGTACATGATCGATCTCACCCAACTGGTGATCGATACCGGCGGCGCCGGCGTGGTGTATTGGGAACCGGCATGGACCAGCAGCAGCTGCAAGACGCGCTGGGGCACCGGCTCGTCGTGGGAAAACGCCAGTTTCTTCGATTTCAAGCATGACAACGAGGTGTTGCCGGCGATCGATTTCATGCGCCACCCGTATACGGGCGTGCCTGCATCGCGCAAGCCAGCAACAGGCAACCCTGCTTCGACCAAACAAGACCAAGCTGCCGACGCCAGCAAGAGGACGCAGCCATGACCGGCATCAATCGCCGCGAGCTGCTGCGCGGCATGCTGGCAAGCGGTGTGAGCGCCGCTCTCCCCGTCGGCGCAGCCGGCGCGTTAGTGCCCGCCATCGCCGGTGCAGCGCCAGCCGTAGGCAAGAACGCAACGCCGCTTGCCGCGCTCGGCGATGCAACGCTGGCACCGCGCGAACGCCTGCTATTCGACTTCGGTTGGCGCTTCCATCTCGGTCACGCCAGCGACCCATCGCGTGACTTCGAGTTCGGCACTTTCCAGCGCACCTTTGCCAAGGCTGGCAAGGACACCGCGACCGCCGCGCAACTCGCGTTCGACGACAGCAGCTGGCAGCAGGTCGATCTTCCGCACGATTGGGCCGTTACCCTGCCCTTCCGGCAGGAACCCATCTCGGCCACGATCACCGAAGAAGACCCCGCCGCCGCGCACGGCTACAAACCGCTGGGCACGAGCTTTCCGGAACACAGCGTGGGTTGGTATCGCCGCACGCTGCAGATTCCCGCAGGCGATTTGGGCAAGCGCATCAGCCTGGTGTTCGACGGCGTGTTCCGCGATTGCATCGTGTTCTGCAACGGCCACATCGTCGGGCGCAATGCCAGCGGCTATTGCGGCTTCGAGGTCGACCTCAGCGAAGTGCTCGACTACGGCAAGCCCAACCTCATTGCCGTGCGTGTGGATGCCACGCTGGGCGAAGGCTGGTTCTACGAAGGTGCCGGCATCTATCGGCATCTGTGGCTGCAAAAGACCGACCCGCTGCATCTGCCGCAAGACGGCGTGTTCGTGCGCAGCACCGTACAAGGCGACAACGCAACCGCGCAGGTGTCCACCGAAGTCCGCAACGACGGCATCGCCCCGCGCCAGTGCGCCGTGCAAGCACGTGTCACTGCACCGGATGGACGCGTCGTCGCACAGGCGGTCAGTGCAGCGGTCACCGTTGCACCGGGCCAGGTGCAGGTTGTCGAACAGACGTTGCCGCTCGGCCAGGCCGCGCTATGGTCGATCGACAACCCGCAGCTCTACAGCCTCACCATCAGCGTGCACAGCGACGGCAACGCGGTCGATGCGCTAGTGACGCCGTTCGGCGTACGCAGCATTGCCTTCGATGCGCAGCGCGGCTTTCTATTGAATGGTGCACCGGTCAAGCTGCACGGCACCAACAATCACCAGGATCACGCCGGCGTTGGCACCGCCATCCCGGACAGCCTGCACGAGTGGCGCCTGCGCCAACTCAAGTCAATGGGCTGCAACGCCTATCGCAGCTCGCACAATCCAGCCACGCCCGAACTGCTCGCGCTATGCGATCGCCTGGGCATGTTCGTGATCGAAGAAACCCGGCGAATGTCCACCGACCCGGAAGCCATGGGCGAACTGGAGACGATGGTGCGGCGCGGGCGCAATCATCCCAGCGTGATCCTGTGGTCGCTCGGCAACGAAGAACCGCAACAGGTCACCGAGCGCGGTGCGCGTATCGTCAGCCGCATGCAGCAACGCGTGCGTCAACTCGACCCCACCCGTCCCACCACCTTTGCCATGGACAAGGGCTTTGGCGATGGTGTTGGCCAGGTCGTCGATGTGGTCGGCTTCAACTACCGCACCAGCCAGATGGACGGCTTCCACGCGCAATATCCCAATATTCCGATCTACGGCAGCGAAACCGGCAGCACCGTGTCGGTGCGCGGCAACTATCAGCGCGACGATGCACGTGGCTATACCCGCGCCTACGACCTGGACCACCCGTGGTGGGCGAGCACTGCCGAAGCTTGGTGGAGCTACGTCGCACAACGTCCGTACATCGCCGGCGGCTTTATCTGGACCGGCTTCGACTACCGCGGCGAACCCACGCCCTACAACCGCTGGCCGAATGTCGCTTCGCAGTTCGGCGTGCTCGACAGTTGCGGCTTTCCCAAGGACAACTACTGGTACTACCGCGCGCAATGGACCAGCGAACCGGTGCTGCATCTGTTCCCGCACTGGAACTGGGACGGCCTGCTGCAGCCCGACGACAAGGGCCGCGTCGCCGTCTGGTGCCACAGCAATCTCGACGCGGTGGAACTGCTGGTCAACGGCGTCAGCCAGGGCCTGCAACACGTGCCGGCCTACGGGCATGTGGAATGGCGCGTGGCTTATGCGCCGGGCGTGATCGAAGCGCGCGGCTATCGCGGCGGCAAGCTGGTGCTCACCGAACGCCGCGAGACGACCGGCAAGCCGGCTGCGATCCGCTTGAGTTGCGATCGCAACGCATTGCGCGCCGATGCCGAAGATGTGGGCGTAGTGAAGGTCGAGATTGTGGATGCACAGGGCCGCATCGTTCCCACCGCCGACACGCTGGTGCAGTTCGCGGTGCGCGGCGCAGGCAAACTGATCGGCGTCGGCAACGGCGACCCCAGTAGCCACGAGGACGACAAGGCACCGCAGCGTAAAGCGTTCAATGGCTTGTGCATGGCGTTGCTACAGACAACTAAAAAGCCCGGCGACATCATCTTGCAAGCGACTGCCCAGGGCCTGACGCCGGCGACCCTGCGCGTGCCTGCCCAAGCGACCAAACCACGCGCAGCAGTCATCTGACGCAACTCGCCCCGTTGGTCACGGGGCGAGGCTGGCATAGTCCTTACTCGGCGAGCTCGCGCATGACCTTGATCAGATCGGACTTGCCCTCGAAACCGATGCCCGGCAATTCCGGTATCACGATGTGCCCGTCTTGAACTTTTACGCCATCCGGAAACCCGCCATACGGCTGAAACAGGTCCGGGTAACTCTCATTGCCGCCCAAGCCCAACCCTGCGGCAATGTTGAGCGACATCTGATGACCACCGTGCGGGATGCAACGCGCGGGCGACCAGCCGAACTGTTCGAGCACCTCCAGCGTGCGGAGATACTCCACCAGGCCGTAAGACAGCGCGCAGTCGAACTGCAGATAATCGCGATCCGGGCGCATGCCACCGTAGCGCAGCAAGTTGCGTGCATCCTGGTGCGAGAACAGGTTTTCGCCTGTGGCCATCGGCCCTGGATAAAATTCGCTCAGGCTGGCTTGTAGCGCGTAGTCGAGCGGATCACCGACTTCCTCATACCAGAACAGCGGATAGTCGCGCAGCATCTTGGCGTAGGCGATGCCGGTCTCCAGATCGAAGCGGCCGTTCGCATCCACCGCCAGACGCGCCTGGCTGCCAATTTCCTCAAGCACCGACTCGATTCGGCCGCGGTCCTCGTCGATGGAGGCACCACCGATTTTCATCTTGACCACGTTGTAACCACGATCCAGATAGCCACGCATCTCCTTGCGCAGGGCGCTGTTGTCCTTGCCCGGGTAATAGTAGCCACCGGCTGCATAGACAAAGACGCGGGGATTGGCTTGACGGCCTTTCATCTGCGCCAGATAACGAAACAGCGGCAGACCGGCAATCTTGGCGGTGGCATCCCAGACCGCCATATCCAGCGTGCCCACCGCCACGGAGCGCTCGCCATGACCGCCAGGCTTCTCGTTGGACATCATCGCCGTCCAGATCCTGGAAGGATCCAGATTGTCGCCGGCGTCGTTGCACAACGCAGCGCTCTCGGCTTCCAGAATGCGATCGCGAAACCGCTCGCGTATCAGTCCGCCCTGTCCATAGCGCCCATTGGAGTTGAATCCGTAGCCGACGACCCGACGGCCGTCGCGCACCTGATCGGTGACCACCGCCACCAGACTGGCGGTCATCTTGGAAAAGTCGATGTAGGCGTTACGGATCGGCGAGGAGATCGGCTTGGTGATTTCAACGACATCGATGATACGCATTGGGTAGTCTCCCGCGAGGTGTAGTGAGTTATGGATCGGTTGAAGAGGCCGCGACAGGCATTGGCTCGCCCGCCTGTTGACGACGAATGATGTCCTGGGTCTTGGAGATATCCAGCGCGCCATCCCACTTGGCGATCGCAAGCGTGGCAACACTGTTACCGATCAGATTGACCACCGCCCTGGCCTCATTCATGAAGCGATCGACGCCCAGCAAAAGCACCAGCCCTGCAACAGGCACCGTATCGATGGTGGAAAGCGTTGCGGCCAACGCGACAAAACCCGCGCCAGCGACGCCAGCGGACCCTTTCGAGGTCAGTAGCAACACCCCAAGCAGTGCGATTTGTTGATAGACCGGCAGCGGTGTATTGGTCGCTTGCGCGACGAAAATAGCCGCCATGGTCAGATAGATACAGGTGCCGTCCGCATTGAAGGTGTATCCCGTTGGCAGAACCAGGCCAACCGTCGATTTGCGCACGCCGGCCAGTTCGAGCTTCATCATCATGCGCGGCAAAACGGCTTCGGTCGAACAGGTTCCGAACGTGACAAGCAGTTCGTCCTTGATGAACCGCAGAAGGCGCAGCAGCGGAAAGCCGGTCCACCGCGCGATCGCTCCCAGCACCACGAAAACGAACAGTGCCGAGGTCACATAGACGGCCAACATCAAATGCTCAAGCGACCACAGGGTGGCCAGGCCATACTTGCCGATCGTGAAAGCGATGCCTGCACCGGCACCCAGCGGCGCGAGCCGCATCACCATGTTGATCATCTTGAACAGCGCCTGCAGCCCGTTATCGATGAGATCGACCAGCGGCTTGCCACGCTCGCCCAGCTGCAACAGCCCCACTGCAAACAGCACCGACACCAGAATGACCTGCAGCAAGTTTCCCTTGGCAAAGGCATCCACCAGCGTGGTGGGAATGATGTTCAGCACGAAATCCACCATGCCCGCGTCGTCTTTTGCACGATCGACATACTGGCCAATCGCGCTGCTGTCGATCGATGCGGCATCGATGTTCATGCCATCGCCCGGCCGGATGATGTTCACCACGACAAGACCGATCGCCAGCGCCAGTGTCGAGACGACCTCGAAGTAAATTAGCGCCTTGATGCCGGTTTTTCCGACTTCTCTGACACTTCCCATCTTGGCGATCCCGACCACGACCGTTCCAAAGATGATGGGGGCCAACAGCATCTTGATCAGCTTGATGAAACCCTCTGCAGCAGGTTGCATGACCACACCCAGATGCGGCCAGACATAGCCCACCAGGCCACCAATGACGATGGCGATCAAGACCTGCACATAGAGTTGGCTCAACGCCCCTCTCATGCCACTTCTTTTCTGCATGATCGCCCGCTCCCGTCGACATGCGAATTCACCGAAAATGCCGCTTGCTGGACGACCTGCGTGTCGAGGCGTTGCAAGCTCGAGTCAGAGCGTAAGGGGCACTCCCCAAGCGCTGCCAATGCCTTTTTTATGCGCTTGATGCACAATCGGCATCATGGAACTGACATGGCTCGAAGACTGCCTGGCGTTGGCTGACACCCTCAATTTTTCGCGCGCGGCACAGCGTCGCTTCGTCACCCAGCCGGCCTTCAGTCGGCGCATTCATTCCCTCGAAGAATGGTTGGGCACGCCGCTGTTTACGCGTTCGCGCAAAGAGGTGCTGATGACACCGGCTGGAGAAGCCTTCGTTCGCAAAGCATCCGGATTGGCCGCGGCGATTTACGCCGCGCGGCAAGAAGCGCTTGAGATCGCGGGACAACAGCGGCCTGCGTTGGCGTTCCTCGCCACACATGTTCTCTCCTTCACCTTCTTTCCGGCCTTTGTGAGACGCATCGAATCGAACACCGGCATCGGCGCATTTCAGCTGGTCTCCGACACGCTCAGGGCGTGCGAAAAATTGATGCTGCAAGGGGCAGCGCAATTCCTGCTGTGCCACCATCATCCGCGCATGCCGCTTGGGCTGAATCCCGAACACTTCGAGCGAGTTGTGGTGGGCAGCGATGTGCTGCAACCCTTCAGTGCACCGAAGGAAAATGGCGAAGGCCACCCGCGCTGGTCGCTCGCTTCCACCGATGCAATGCCTTTGCTGTCTTACAGCGCAGATTCCGGGCTGGGCCGCATCATCGCCGGGCATCCGGCGTTCAAGGACGTGGAAGCACGCCTGACCCCTGCACTCACCTCCGACCTTGCCGCGACCTTGCTGGCCATGTGCCGCTCCGGTGGCGGGGTGGCCTGGCTGCCGCGCACGCTGGTGGAAGAGGACGTCGCCAAGGGGCGGCTCGTCCATGCAGCGCCCGGACACACGCAGTGGGATATCAGCATGGAGATCTGCCTGATACGCCACATCGGCAGCTTGTCCCAGCAAGCCGAAGACATGTGGCAAAAGCTCAAGCAGGGCAAGTTGCAGCACTAACACACATGGCACTGCACGCTTCCAGGCCGCAAGCCTAACGCCGTTATCCGCTTGCGGGCCGACCAGGCGCTCCCGCGCACAACCCTTCCATGACCGTCTCCATCAGCCAGGTCAGGCGGGGCTGCCAGTTCTCGGTGGCGTCTATCTGCCAGATACCCGCAATGGCCAGGAAGAACTTGTCTGTGGTGATCCCCGCACGGATCGTCCCGGCCTTCTCGTTGGCATCGAGCAGCAGTTGCGCGGCAGCGATCACGGGCGCATAGCCTGCGTTGCCCGCACATTCTTTCGCGTTGGCGACGGTCCGCAGTGCATCCGCCAGACCTGCCTTGGTGATGGCGTATTCGGCCAGGCGGTTCATCCATTCGCGGAGTGCTTGCTCCGGCGGGAGCGTCTTCAGCAGCTGCTCGGCTAAACCGGTGACCTGCAGCATTTCGTGGCGATAGACCTCGATCACCAAGGCCTCCCGGGTCGGGAAGTGCCGGTAGAAAGTCCCCTGCCCGACACCCGCCTTCTTGGCAATTGCGCTCAGTGGAACATCGGCCGAGCGCACCAATTCCGCAAGCGCCACGGACAGAAGGCGCTCCCGGTTCTGCACTGCATCAGATCGCTTTGGCTTCTCCACACCCCAACCCTTTAATGAACTCGTTGACAAGCGGACAATTGTCCGCCAATGTCTTTGGAAGCGGATAACTGTCCGTTTTTATTCTACCCTTTTCCGCAATCAGGAGACATCCGTGAAGAACAGCGGCAATACCATCCTCATCACCGGCTCGACCTCCGGCATCGGTCTTGGGCTGGCACTCCGGCTCCAGCAGGCTGGCAACAGGGTCATCGTTTCCGGACGGAAGAAGCCGCTGCTGGATCAGATCACCGCCGAGCATCCCGGCCTTGATGCGATCGAAATCGATGTCGCAGACGCCGACTCTGTGGTGCAGGCCAGCCGCGTGGCGGCCGAGCGCTACCCCGGCTTGAATGTCGTGATCAACAATGCCGGCATCATGCCGAGCGAGAACGTGTTCAAGCCAGAGTCCTTGAAGGCAGCCGAAGAGGCGATCGCCATCAACCTGCTCGGCACCATCCGCATGACCTATGCATTCTTGCCGCAACTTGCCGGCAATACTGACAGCGTCATCATCAACGTCAGTTCCGCATTGGGCTTTGTGCCGTTCCCGGCCGCGATGAGCTACAGCGCCAGCAAGGCCGCCGTGCACTCCTTCACCGAAGGCTTGCGTGTGCAACTGGCCGACAGCAACGTGCAAGTCATCGAGCTGGTGCCGCCGGGCGTTCGCACCAAGTTGTATGGCCAAGGCAACGACGAGCACGCCATGCCCCTGGACGAATTCCTCGACGAAGCACTGGCGCTTTTGCATGCAGAACCCACACCGAAGGAAATCGTCGTGGAACGTGCCAAATTCCTTCGCGATGCTGCCGCCAACGGCAGCTACGACGAGATGCTGGGAATGCTTTCTGCGGTCACGTTTTAAGACGGTGGCAGGACAGTCGGATCGTCAGCATTGCGCACCAGCTGTGCTGACGGCAGTGGCTCCCTGCGCGAGATGCGCGGTGTGCAAGGCCGTTCACGATGCAGGTTCACCACGTGGTCTGAATGCGGCGATGTCTATCTCCATCGCGTCGCTTGACGCGTCTCAATCCCGCCAAACTCCGTCACCCCGGATGCTTCCCCTCGCGGCGCGTGGCCGCGAGGGAGTGCAAGCCCTCATCGCAAGCGCGAGAACGCACCGATACCCGCGATCGCCAGCCGCTCGGCGGGTACCGCCGTTTCCGCGAACGACAGCCGCAGGTAGCGGATCTGGCGGACCTCGGGGAAATTCAGGCGCTGGGTCGAGAGCGCATAGGCGATATTGGACAACTCGCCGGCGCCAGCCGGCTGCCAGCGCTGGCCATCTGCGCTGGTCTCGGCGCGATAACACTTTGGTGGCGCAGCACCGTTCATCACCGTGCGCGAGGGCGTCAGGCTGAAACCGGCAACCTGACGCAGCGCACCGAGGTCGATGGTCGCCTGCGCGGGATGGCCGGGCGTAGGCGCTGGCGTGATCCAGATCGTGCTGGCATCGTCGTCGAGCAACTTGTCCGCGCCGGGCGCGCTGGCCTCGACGATGCGCCAGCCAGCGGAGGACAACACATCCGGCGCGTTCGCCGTCGGCCGCGCGACCGGCACTGGCGCAACGGCACGGAACAGCGCGAATTCGCTGATCGCCGGGCACACCGGCGCCTCAAGCACGACCAGGCGTACCCGGCGTGCGGCAACCGGGCGATCCAGCCGCACGATGCGCTGTGCACCGATGCATTGCGCTTCGGCCAGCCGCCGCCATTGCCCATCGACCTCCGCTTCAACCGCGAAGCGGGTGACGCGCACACCCAGCGGCAGATATTCGCGCAGCCGGATCAAGTCGAAGCTGTGCACCGCCGACAGCTCCAGCGTCAGCGTCGGCGTGGTGACGTCGTCAGGCGTAGACCAGTAGCTGTCCGGCTGGCGGTCGAGCACGCGCGCCGGCTCGAACCCAGGGCCGCGAGACGCGCTGGCACTGGCCTTGGCACCCTTGGCCAGATCGATGGCGAAGCTGGCGCGGATCGCATCGCCGAAACTCTGCAGCACCGCCACGTCGTGGTCGGCGATGCGGCCGCGTCGGTCGGGCGGCAGATTGAGGTTCATGTTGGTGCCGCGCGCGACGGAAGTGTCGAAATAGCGCACCAGGTTCTCCGGGCTACGCACTTTGCCGTCTTCATCGGCATGGTAGAACCAGCCCGGGCGGATCGACGTGTTGGTTTCGGCCGGCCACCATAGCGCCCCTCCGCGCACGCCGGAATTGCCGTTTTCCTGGGTATACGGCGCATTGGGCATGGTCGGCCAGGATGGATCGCCGGCGATACCGTCCTCGTTGCCGCCCCAGCGGATATCGGCGCCGAGCGGGTCGAAGGTGCAGGCCATCGGCTGATGCTGATGCACTAGCTCGATCATCCGTGGCCAGTTGTAGTACGCGGGCGCATCGATCTTGCGCGATTCGCGCGCTCCGCCGTAGTAGCCGTCGCCGCCATTGGCGCCGTCGAACCAGAACTCGAACAAGTCGCCATAGCCCGTGCAGAGCTCGATGGTCTGCTTACGGAAATAGTCGAGATAGCCGGGGCGGCCGTACTCGGCATGGTTGCGATCCCAGGGCGAGAGATAGATGCCGAACGCCAGGCCGGCGCGTCGACACGCCGCTGCCATCTCCCCGACGATGTCACCCTGGCCGTTCTTGTAGGGCGAGTTGCGAATGCAATGCTCGGTCAAGCGCGTCGGCCAAAGACAGAACCCATCGTGGTGCTTGGCCGTGAAAATAAGCCCTTTCAGATTGCCGGCCTTGGCAGCAGCGACGATTTGATCGGGTGAAAAATCGCTGGGATCGAATTTGCGCGGATCCTCGTCGCCGTAGCCCCATTCCTTGTCGGTGAAGGTATTCATCGCAAAATGCACGAAGGCGTATTGCTCCCACCGATGCCACCGCAGCTGTCGCTTGCTGGGCAGCGCACCCCACGGTGCCGGCCCGTTGGCGCGCGGCGCTTGCGCGATGCGAGCTGCCGATGCACTGAAGCTGGCAGTAGCGGCGACCACACCCGTGGCAAGAAAAGTACGACGATCGATCATTAGCGCCTCCGACTTTGCACAAGCTTCGATCTTAGCTTTTCCAACAGCGAAGAGTCGTCACTCCGAAGCAATAGACGGCTGTGCACGCACACGGGCTGCCCCCAGCACGGCCGGCGTTGAAGCGCATGCGAAGCAAGCCGCAAGCGTTCGTGGCTTGACGGCCGTGCCCCGGCCCACGCTGTCGTGTTGGTGCTCGCATATCCATGCATTTTCCGCACGCGACGCGAGCTCCGCGAACAAGACAAACAATGTCCGGCCAACGACAACCAACAAAGACCGCACGACAGCTTGAGCGGGCTAACACCTGTCAAGTTTTGTCATCAACATTGACCGTAGACTTCTCATTTTGGCTGGCACTGACTTGCGGGGAGTTCACAGGTCGTGGCGTAGCAGCAAGTGATCGAGCTGACCAATCCCCTCTCTCAGGTATCAGAACGCCCAGGCCGGCAGCCGTACGCACTAGCGGCGACGTTGCGGATGCATCTGCTCTCGCGGCGGTATGCGTTGAGCGATCCAGCACTGGACGAAGCGCGGCACGAGATCCCCACCTTGCGGGGTTTCGCCAAGCTCAAGCCCACCAAACGCATCAACTCGGCGGTTCCATTTGAACTTCAAAGATCTTGGCAGGTTGTGCAGAACGATCACCATCGGCGCAAGCAAGCAGGCGTCAAGGAAATGCACTGCGCGCCGTCTTTCGCCTTCATTTTTGACGACAGCGAAAACGCTAGATCGTGCACCTATCACATATCCACATCACGCGGAAAGTAGCGGCGAAATTTTTCTTCCCAGGCCTGGAATTGTTCCAGCGTATAGTCATCCATTGGCCGTTCCACCGAGGCGACTGCCTTGTTCTGTGCAACGACTGCGATGCGCTGAGACGACAGTTCGTCCCATGCTTTTCTCAGGGCGACCGGATCGGGATGCGAGACCAGCATGGCTTCCAGTAGCGTGGCCTGCGCCACGCGCGCGGCGAGCAGATCGCTGAGTGCGTCGGTGACGGCCTGCATCCATTCCTGATTGCGCCATGCGGCGTGTCGTACGTAATGGTGGGTCGGTGACTGTAGCGTGGCGGATGCAAGAACACTGTGCAGTCGTCGTCGCCTCGTAGGGCGGCGACATCGTCAGCAAGGTCGCCCAACGCTCCGCGGCTGCGGCCAAGGAGATCAAGAGCCTGATCGACGATTCAGTCGAGCACGTCGCCGAAGGCTCAAGACTGGTGCACAGCGCCGGCACCACGATGGCCCAGCGGTGGCGGTGTTCAAGATCGAGGCCGCACCAGCGATTGCGCCGCGTACCCCATCGACCAACGCCGCGCGTCTCAAGCCGGTGGCACACCACGCCACCAGTCTGCCAGCGCCCACCAAGCCGCCGATCAAGGGCACCGCAACGCTGGTGGCAGCACCCGCCAACGGCGCCGATTGGCAGGAATTCTGGTGCAAGAAAGCCGGTTTCTTCAGCGGCCGGCCTTTTGACTCAAGCAACCAGTGATTTCTCTGGGTTTGCGTCGGTAAACATCGGCCCGACGTCAGCCCTCGTCTACTCAGCTAACTGCACCATTTCGCCGTTCGCCCTCCATGCTACTGCGACCAGCATGTGCCGCCAGCTGGCACGCAAGAGCACACCGGGTTCACCTATTTTGCCACTTGATGCGCTTTGGACTTCGCGATCCATTGGCGCATCCGCTGCTGCAATAGCGCCAACGGCATAGCGCCGTCGCCGAGCACTGCGGTGTGGAATGCACGCAGGTCGAAACGATCGCCGAGTTCTTTCTGCGCCTCCAGGCGCAGCGCCATGAATTGCAGTTGACCCAGTTTGTAGCTCAGTGCCTGGCCCGGGAACGCAATGTAGCGATCAGTCTCGAACTGGATGCTCGGCTCGTCGTCGGACGGATGCGCATGGAAGAAGTCCACCATTTGCTGGCGATTCCAATGTTTGTAGTGCACGCCGGTGTCCAGCACCAACCGGTTGGCACGCAACAGGTCAGCCGATAGCCGGCCATAGTCGCTATACGGGTCCGCGAAAAATCCAACCTCCTTGCCCAGCCGTTCGGAATACATGGCCCACCCTTCACCGTAAGCCGTGTAATTGCCTTGCTGGCGGAACGGCGGCAACGGCAGCGTCTGCGCAAGCGATATCTGCAGGTGATGGCCTGGTACGCCCTCGTGATACGCGATGGTCTCGATATTGATCAGGGTTCTTTTGGAGAAATCGCTGGTGTTGACGCGCACGATGCCCGGCTTGCTGCTTTCAGGCGTGCTTTGAATGTAGCCGGCTGCAGGCGAATTCCGTTGAAACGCGGGCATTGCCTCCACCTCTAATGACTTGCTCGGCAACTGCTCGAACAGCCTCGGGAGCTCCCGCTGCATTCCCGCGATGTAGTGACGGTATTGCTCCAATATCTGCTCGCTGGACCTCGCGAAGTGGCGCCTGTCGGTTGCCACCGCCTTACGGAAGCTGGCCAGGTCCGCATAGCCCTGCGCCTTGGCAATGACGGTCATCTCGCTTTCGATGCGCGCAACCTCCTTCAGCCCGATCTGGTGGATTTGTTCAGGCGTCAGATCGGTGGTGGTCTGGGTATGGATGGCGTAACGGTAGCGTCGCTCGCCATCAGGAAGCGACCACAGTCCCTCCTGCGTACGCCCTTGTGCCGCGTATTCATTGCGTACGAATGCGGACAGCTTGGCGTAGGCCGGGCGGACCTGCTGGTCAACTGCGTCAAGCAACTGCTTTTTGAGCGCATCGCGCTGATCGGCGGGCACCACGCCGTCGAGTTTTTCCAAGGGTGACGCAAATGGGCTCTGCGTACCACGCTGCGCCGCAATCCTGTCAATCTGTTCGGGCACGCGCTCAAGCAGATAGCGCGGCGGCATCAAGCCATCCTTAGCGCCCTGGCGCGAGACTTCGATAACTTGATCGACCACCGCAGGAAGCGTCTGCAGCCGTTTGATGTAATCCTGATAGTCCTTGACGGTTTCGAAGGGGAACCTGTCGCTCTCGCCGGCAAGCGCAAGATGGATGCCGATTACCGGATCCAGCGGCATCTCGTAGACCTTCAGGTCGATACCATCTAGCGTGTCGCGCAGCTGGCCGAGCATCATCTGCAAACTGAGTTGACGTTGTTCGTCCAGCGCTCCGGCATTCACTGCCGAGAACTGCTTAAGCAGATCAGCCACGTCGCTCCGCTCTCTCTGCACGGCCTGTAGCGAATAGTCGCTCCAACGGTCGTTATAACGCCTCTCACCTATCGCGCTGGCGAACTCCGGATTCCGCTGCAAATGGTGTTGCCATTGCGCATCGAGTAGCGCGTCGAATGCCTTTGTGGCCTCTTCAGCAGTGTGCGCATGTCTTGCGGTAGCCGTCTTGTCCTCGGCAATCGACGCCGGCTTGCAGGCGGTGAATAGCGCAGCTGCGAGTAAACCCGCGGCGATGGGGCGCAGAAGGTGCATGAATTACTCCACTAAGAACGAGATGACGCAATGCATGGTCTGGAAAAGGCGAAACGCACTTTCGCGGGAAGGGTTCTCATCAATCGGCACCTGCTTGCCACTGGCTGGCCGAGAACCTACGTTTCTCTTCAGCAACGGCATGGGGCGGGTCATCCCTCGCCCCCCAGCATCACGTCTGAGGCCCCTTCGTGCGAAGTCGGCGATGCATCGATAATCGATCTCTACATCACTGAAAATCCTCCATGATCTACGCGCGCGGCAAACTTACCCGCAAGATCGCTACAGCTCATCCCCTTCCTGCCTAGTCAGCTTTGGTCTTTGCGATCCATTGGCGCACGCGCTGCTGCAACATCGCAAGCGGCATGTCGCCGTCGCCGAGCACTGCAGTATGGAATGCGCGCAAGTCGAAACGATCGCCGAGTTCTTTCTGCGCCTCTGCACGCAGCGCCATGAATTGCAGTTGCCCCACCTTGTATCCCAACGACTGGCCTGGCCACACGATGTAGCGGTCGATTTCGAACTGCATGCTCGCCTCGTCGTCGGACGGATGCGCGTGGAAGAAGTCCACCATCTGCTGACGATTCCAGCGCTTGTAGTGCACGCCGGTATCCAACACCAATCGATTGGCGCGCAATAGATCAGCCGATAGCCGGCCGTAGTCGCTATAGGGATCTTTGTAGAGCCCGACATCCTTGCCCAAGCGCTCGGCATACAGTGCCCAACCCTCGCCGTAGGCGTTATACCCACCCTGCTGGCGGAACGGCGGCAATGGTAGCGTCTGTGCAAGCGAGACCTGCAGGTGATGGCCTGGCACGCCCTCGTGATAAGCAATAGTTTCAACGTTGATCAGCGTGCGGTGAGCGACGTCGCTGATATTGACTCTCAGCACGCCC
Source organism: Xanthomonas hortorum (assembly GCF_040279205.1). Taxonomy (GTDB): domain Bacteria; phylum Pseudomonadota; class Gammaproteobacteria; order Xanthomonadales; family Xanthomonadaceae; genus Xanthomonas; species Xanthomonas hortorum_F. Next base: position 102,335 of record NZ_JBEOLS010000003.1, on the reverse strand, counting down.
GGCTTGCTGCTTTCCGGGTTGCTTTGCAGGTAACGGGCGGGCGGGTATTTGCCCTGGAATGCCGGCATCGGCTCAACTTCCAGGGGCTTTTTCGGCACCTGCTCGAATAACTTTGGAAGCTCCCGCTGCATTCCCGCGACGTAGTGACGGTATTGCTCCAGTAGCTGCTCGCTGGAGGTCGCGAAGCGGCGCTTATCGGCTGCCACCGCCTTGCGGAAGCTGGCCAGGTCCGCATAACCCTGCGCCTTGGCAATGACGGTCATCTCGGCTTCGATGCGCGCAACCTCCTGCAGCCCGATCTGGTGGATTTGTTCAGGCGTCAGATCGGTGGTGGTCTGGGTGCGCACCAGGTATTGGTAGAGTTTCTCGCCATCAGGAAGCGACCACAGCCCCTCCTGCGTACGTCCTTGTGGGGCGTATTCATTGCGCACGAACGCGGACAGCTTGGCGTAGGCCGGGCGGACCTGCTGGTCGATCGCTTCAAGCAGCTGCTTCCTGAGCGCATCGCGCTGATCGGCGGGCACCACACCGTCGAGTTTTTCCAATGGCGAGGCAAATGGGTTCTGCGCGCCACGCTGAGCCACGATTCCGTCAATCTGCTCGGGCACGCGCTCAAGCAGATAGCGCGGCGGCATCAGGCCATCCTTGGCGCCCTGCCGCGAGACGTCGATGACTTGATCGACCACCGCAGGAAGCGTCTGCAGTCGTTTGATGTAGTCCTGGTAGTCCTTGGCGGTGTCGAAGGGGAAGCTGTCGCTGTAGCCGGCAAGCGTGAGATGGATGCCTTGCATCGGGTCCAGCGGCATCTCGTAGGTCTTCAGGTCGATACCGTCCAGCGTGTCGCGCAGCTGCCCGAGCATCATCTGCAGGCTGAGTTGACGTTGTTCGTCCAGCGCTGCGGCATCCACCGCTTCGAACTGCCTGAGCAGACCCGCCACAGCGCTGCGCTCTGCGGGCACGGCCTGTAGCGAGTAGTCGCTCCAGCGATCGTTGTAGCGCTTGTCGCCGATGGTGCTCGCGAACTCCGGGGCCTGCTTGAGCTGGTGTTGCCACTGCGCGTCAAGCAGCGCGTCGAAGGCCTTGGCTGCCTGTTCAGCCGTGTGCCCGAGTGTTGAGGTTGCCGCCTTGTTTTCGGCAGGCGGCGCCGGCTTGCAGGCGGTGAACAACGCGGCCGTCAGCAGACTGACGGCAAGGGGACGTAGAAGATGCATGAATTACTCCAAGTAACACGTACGGTCCATGCGCAGCTACACGCATCAGCGATATCGCAAACACACGAAATTTCTGCTCGCAAACCACTGGATCTGGCACACGCGCGCGCTGGATGCCTGCGTCGAGCACATAGCCGCATCGGCAGGCCTCGTGCAATTACCGCAGCTTAGAGCAGTCGTCATCGCGCGGACGATCGCAGTCGGCGTGGCTTCGCGTTTAGCGCCATCGACTGCTAAAGGCGGCACTTCCACGCACTTGCGGACAAAGCCAGTTACCACTCGCGCCGCTTTGATCACCTAGTGAGGGCACGCGCTGTGAGATCGCGACGCATCCAGCCGGGCGGTCACAGCAACTGGCCACATCTGCTCGACCGGCGCCGCGATTCGCACTCCGGTCCAAACGGGTGTCCCAATGCCCGAATAGGCGTCAACTGGCCGCGAGCCGACGATGACATCCGTGCTTCGATTTTCGATGGCGCGTCTGCGCCAACATGCCGCCCCTTAGACTGCCTCGGAGCACGCTTTGTGCCGACCAACTTGCGCCGGTCGCGTGCCGTCCTCAGCGCTTCAGGCCGCGTGATCCGCCGCCATGAGTCGTTCGCCGCACCGCGCGTGGCGCATTGTCGGCCGGGCACGAGGATTTTCAAGCCGGTGCGCTTAAACTTGCATCCGGGCCGCGCAGTCTGCCGCTCCAATGCAACACGCTGCTCTGGGCTCTCCCCACTGCGTCGCACCGTCGATTGATGCCGTCAACGGCGCCGCAACAGCGGCGCAACACGGAACTCGCTTGTCGCAGCGACCGCCCTGATCGACCGCACACCCTGGAAGGACGTTTCTTGCAAAACACTGATTCAAAAGACAAATCCAAGGCCACCAGCGGAGCAGTCGAGCACACCCCGCTGATGAAGCAATTCTTCGCCGCCAAGTCGGACTACCCCGACCTGCTGCTGTTCTTTCGCATGGGCGATTTCTACGAGCTGTTCTACGACGATGCGCGCAAGGCCGCGCGGCTGCTCGATATCACGCTGACCCAGCGCGGCAGTTCCGGTGGTGCGCCGATTCCGATGGCCGGCGTGCCGGTGCATGCCTACGAGGGCTATCTGGCGCGGCTGGTGGCGTTGGGCGAGTCGGTGGCGATCTGCGAGCAGATCGGCGACCCGGCGCTGGCCAAGGGCCTGGTCGAACGCAAGGTGGTGCGCATCGTCACGCCTGGCACGGTCACTGACGAGGCGCTGCTGGACGAGCGCCGCGACACCTTGTTGATGGCGATCTCGCGCAGCAAGCAAGGCTATGGTCTGGCCTGGGCCGATCTGGCCGGCGGGCGTTTTCTGGTCAATGAAGTGGACAGCGTGGATGCGCTGGAAGCGGAAATCGCGCGCCTGGAACCGGCCGAGCTGCTGGTACCCGACGAGGACAACTGGCCGGAATTCCTGCGTGGACGCGTCGGCGTGCGGCGTCGGCCACCGTGGTTGTTCGACGCCGATAGCGGCCGTCGTCAGCTGCTGGCGTTCTTCAAGCTGCACGACCTGTCCGGCTTCGGCATCGACGACAAGCCCTGCGCTACGGCTGCGGCTGGCGCGTTGCTCGGCTATGTCGAAGAAACCCAGAAGCAGCGCTTGCCGCATCTGACTTCCATCGCGATGGAAGTGGCCAGCGAGGCGATCTCGATGAACGCGGCCACGCGCCGGCATCTGGAACTGGACACGCGGGTGGATGGCGACACCCGCAATACCTTGCTCGGGGTGCTGGACAGCACGGTCACGCCGATGGGCGGGCGCCTGCTGCGCCGTTGGCTATATCGCCCGTTGCGCCTGCGCGAGGTGCTGGTGCAGCGCCACCACGCAGTCGGCAGCCTGATCGAGACCGGCGCCGATGCCGACGTGCGCGAGGCCTTCCGCGCACTTGGCGATCTGGAGCGCATCCTCACCCGCGTGGCATTGCGCTCGGCACGCCCGCGCGATTTTTCCACCTTGCGCGATGGCTTGGCGCTGCTGCCGAAGGTGCGCACGATCCTCGCGCCGCTGGATTCGCCGCGCCTGCAGACGCTGTACGCCGAACTCGGCGAGCACGATGCCACCGCGTATCTGTTGATCAGCGCGGTGGCCGAGCAACCACCGCTCAAGCTCAGCGACGGCGGCGTCATCGCCAGCGGGTACGACGCCGATCTGGATGAGCTGCGCCGCCTGTCCACCAATGCCGACCAATTCCTGATCGACCTGGAACAGCGCGAACGCGCCAGCAGCGGCATCGCCACGCTCAAGGTCGGCTACAACCGCGTGCATGGCTACTACATCGAGATCAGCAAGGGCCAGGCCGAAAAAGCCCCGCTGCACTACAGCCGCCGACAGACGCTGACCAATGCCGAGCGCTACATCACCGAAGAACTCAAGAGCTTCGAAGACAAGGTGCTGTCGGCGCGCGAGCGTTCGTTGTCGCGCGAAAAACTGCTGTACGAAGGCCTGCTGGATGCACTCGCCCACGAGCTGGAAGGCCTCAAGCGCTGCGCAAGCGCATTGAGCGAGCTCGACGTGCTGGCCGGCTTCGCCGAACGCGCGCAGGCGCTGGATTGGTCGCAGCCGGAACTGGACAGCGCACCGTGCCTGCGCATCGAACGCGGCCGCCACCCGGTGGTAGAAGCGGTGCGCGACCAACCGTTCGAACCCAACGATCTGAACCTGCACACCGACCGCCGCATGCTGGTCATCACCGGCCCGAACATGGGCGGTAAATCGACCTACATGCGCCAGAACGCGTTGATCGTGTTGCTGGCGCATATCGGCAGCTATGTGCCGGCCAGCCGTGCAGTGATCGGGCCGATCGACCGCATCCTCACCCGCATCGGCGCGGGCGACGATCTGGCACGCGGGCAATCTACCTTCATGGTGGAAATGGCCGAAACCAGCTACATCCTGCATCACGCCACGCCGCAGTCGCTGGTGCTGATGGACGAAATCGGCCGCGGCACTTCCACCTACGATGGCCTCGCATTGGCCGACGCCGTTGCACGCCATCTGGCGCATACCAATCGCTGCTACACGCTGTTTGCCACGCATTATTTCGAACTCACCGCACTGGCCGACGAATCGCATGCCGGCGGTGCCAGCGGCATTGCCAACGTGCATCTGGATGCGGTCGAACACGGCGAGCGCCTTGTGTTCATGCATGCGGTCAAGGACGGCCCGGCCAATCGCAGTTTCGGCCTGCAGGTGGCCGCGCTGGCTGGGCTGCCCAAGGCCGCGGTCACCCAGGCGCGTCATCGTCTGGCCGAACTGGAACAACGCGGCGGCGAAAGCCATGTCGCGCAGATGGCCCCGGCCGCATTGGATGCGCCGCAGCAGTTCGGCCTGTTCACTGCGCCCTCCTCTGCTGCGCAAGAAGCACTGCAGGCGCTGGACCCGGACGAACTCACGCCCAAGCAGGCGCTGGAGGCGCTGTATCGGCTGAAGGCGTTGCTGTGAGTGCCGGGATTCGAGAGTCGGGATTTGGGATTCGTAACAGCGGCTCTCGCGGCGCTTGCGAATCCGTTGCGGCGGCAGGGTTGGGTGGTCGGTTGAATGCTGTTTTGCAGGGATTGGGGATTCTTAACCGCATGGCTGCATGACCGACGCGTGCGGCCCTGCTAATCCAGTGCAGTTGCAGGTTTGAGTGTTTGCTTGAACGCTGCCCTGCAATAGCGCCGGCTCGCGCGACATCATGCTGCACGGTGACGCACGCCCCGCGGTTTGCTCTGCTGCCGCGACAGGCGCACCCTGCCTCGACGTTTTGTCCAACCGGAGAGCACACCGATGACCACGCCCGCCTCGTTGACCGATCAACTGGCCGCACAACTGCAGGGCCCGCAGTTGCAGCAACTCGCCAGCCGGCTCGGCATCGCGCCCGAGCAGGCGCAATCGGCGGTGCAGACCGCCCTGCCACTGTTGATGGGCGCACTGGGCCGCAACAGCCAGCAGGCCGGCGGCACCGATGCCTTGTTGGTCGCCCTGCAGCGCGACCACGCCGGCAGCCCGGACATCGGCAGCCTGCTCGGCGCGCTGCTGGGCGGCTCGGCCAATGGTGCGCAAGGCAATGGCGCCGGCATCGTGAGTCATCTGTTCGGCGACAAGGCACCGCAGGCGGCGGCAGGCCTGGGCAAGGCCACCGGGCTGGAAACCAGCAAGGCCAGCCAACTGCTGCAACTGTTGGCGCCCATCGTGATGGCGTATCTGGCCAAGCGTTTCCTTGGCGGCAATGCGGCGGCTGGCGGCAATCAACTCGGCCCGGCCTTGGCGCAGGAACGCCAGCAAGTCGGCAGCAATAGCGGCGTCAGCGGCCTGCTGAGCAGCGTGCTGGATCAGGATGGCGACGGGAAGCTGGGCCTGAGCGATGTCATGAAACTCGGCGGCAGCCTGTTCGGCAAGCGCTGACAGGTCGCTGCCGTGCTCCTGGGTTCCGCCCGGGCGTCTCCTCGCCATCCATAGCGACACCCTATCGATATGGTTGAATAATTCGAATTCCCCAACCGATCGATGCTCCTTATCGTGTGCACACGCCGCCACGATGAGTCCGCCTGATGCGCACCTCCGCCAGTCACATTCCGGATACCGACCCATATCGGCCCTTGCGGGCAGGCGCTAGCATCGGCACACGCGGCGACGATGTTCGATGACCCCACGGCCGCATGTGCGCCTTCGATCGATAACCATAGCTGACGCATTGCCCACCACTTCGACTCCACCAGCACGTGTCCGCAGTTTCGGCACACAGCTCCCCAAGTGCTCACGCACACAGGTATTGCCATGACAACCGAAGCAAAGTGCCCGTTCAATCACGCCGTCGTCGGTACCGGAACCACCAACCGCGATTGGTGGCCCAAGCAGCTGCGTGTGGACCTGCTCAGCCAGCATTCGAGCAAGTCCAACCCGCTGGGCCAGACCTTCAATTACGCCGAGGCGTTCAGGCGCATCGATCTGGCTGCGCTCAAGCAGGAACTGCGCGCGCTGATGACCGATTCGCAGGACTGGTGGCCGGCCGACTTCGGCCATTACGGCCCGCTGTTTGTGCGCATGGCCTGGCATAGCGCCGGCACCTACCGCATCGGCGACGGCCGTGGCGGCGGCGGTCGCGGCCAGCAGCGCTTCGCACCGCTCAACAGCTGGCCGGACAACGTCAGCCTGGACAAGGCGCGCCGCCTGCTGTGGCCGATCAAGCAGAAGTACGGCCAGGCGATTTCCTGGGCCGATCTGATGATCCTCACCGGCAACGTCGCGCTGGAAAGCATGGGCCTCAAGACCTTCGGCTTCGCCGGCGGCCGCGAAGACACCTGGGAGCCGGATCAGGACCTGTACTGGGGCCGCGAAACCAAGTGGCTGGGCGGCGACGACCGCTACTCGCGCGGATCGCCGGGCGTGGACGAAGCGCACGGCGTGCTGGTGAAGGACGACGACAGCGAAGTGCCGCACACCCGCGATCTGGAAAACCCGTTGGCCGCCGTGCAGATGGGCCTGATCTACGTCAATCCGGAAGGCCCGGACGGCAAGCCCGACCCGGTGGCCTCCGCGCGCGACATCCGCGACACCTTCGCGCGCATGGCGATGAACGACGAAGAGACCGTGGCGCTGATCGCCGGCGGCCATACCTTCGGCAAGACCCACGGCGCCGGCCCGGCCGACAACGTGGCCGCCGAGCCGGAAGCCAGCGATCTGGAAAGCCAGGGCCTGGGCTGGCACAACAGCTACGGCACCGGCAAGGGCGCAGACACCATCACCAGCGGCCTGGAAGTCACCTGGACCACCACCCCGGCGCAGTGGAGCAACGACTTCTTCGATCACCTGTTCAAGTTCGAGTGGGAACTGAGCAAGAGCCCGGCCGGCGCGCACCAGTGGGTGGCCAAGAATGCCGACGCCATCATTCCCGATGCGCACGATGCGGCGAAGAAGCACCGGCCGACGATGCTGACCACCGATCTGGCGCTGCGCTTCGACCCGGCCTACGAAGCGATCTCGCGTCGCTTCCACGAACACCCCGACCAGTTCGCCGATGCGTTTGCGCGCGCCTGGTTCAAGCTCACCCACCGCGACATGGGTCCGCGTTCGCGTTATCTGGGTACCGAGGTGCCGAGCGAAGAATTGCTGTGGCAGGACCCGGTGCCGCCGGTCGACCATGCCCTGGTCGATGCGCAGGACGCCGCTGCTCTCAAGCAGACCATCCTCGCTTCCGGCCTGAGCGTGGCGCAGCTGGTGTCCACCGCGTGGGCATCGGCATCGACCTTCCGCGGCTCGGACAAGCGTGGCGGTGCCAACGGCGCACGCATCCGTCTGGCACCGCAGAAGGATTGGCAAGCCAACCAGCCCGCGCAGCTTGCGCAGGTGCTGGGCACGCTGGAGCGCATCCAGGCCGAGTTCAACAGCGCGCATGCCGGCGGCAAGCAGATCTCGCTGGCCGACCTAATCGTGCTGGCCGGTAACGCGGCTGTCGAACATGCAGCGCACGCCGCAGGCCACAGCGTCACCGTGCCGTTCGCACCCGGCCGCACCGATGCATCGCAGGAACAGACCGATGTGGAATCATTTGCCGTGCTGGAGCCGGTGGCCGATGGCTTCCGCAACTTCGCCAAGCGCAGCTACGCGGTGCCTGCCGAAGCGCTGCTGATCGACAAGGCGCAGTTGCTCACTTTGACCGCGCCCGAGTTGACCGTGCTGGTCGGCGGCCTGCGCGTGCTCGGCGCCAATGTCGGCGACTCGAAGAATGGCGTGTTCACCACCCGCCCCGGCGTGCTGAGCAACGACTTCTTCGCCAACCTGCTCGACATGCGCACTGAGTGGAAAGCCACCTCCGAAGCGAAGGACCTCTATGAAGGCCGCGACCGCAGCACCGGCGAACAGAAGTGGACCGGCACGCGTGTGGACTTGGTGTTCGGCTCCAACTCCATCCTGCGAGCGGTCGCCGAGGTCTACGCCAGCGCCGATGCACAGGAAAAGTTCGTGCACGACTTCGTCGCTGCCTGGACCAAGGTCATGCAGCTGGACCGTTTCGATCTGGCGTAAGTCGCAAGGCGCACGCCCTCGTGCGTGCGCCTGCAGCTCTGTTGAACTACACGCAAAGAGATCGACTTGGCACACTGAAGACGTTCGTGGAGCGGCTGTTCTGCGGTTTGGCTGCAAGGCCCTTGCCCGCCCACCATCGCAGGACACGCTGCAAGTACGTCCCTGTAAGCTCTTACGCGGCATCCATGCCGCGTAAGGTCCCGCGACGGTGGGCGGGCAAGGACCAGTCCAGATGGTCGGTGTGCCTGGCTAAAAGCAGAGCATCACGAACGGCGCTTCATACCACGATGGGGAAGCGCCGTTTTTATTGATTGAACAACATGAGGGAGGCCCAGGCGTTTTTTGTTTCCGTCAGCCGATTCGCAGCGGACAGCCCACGCAGCGCTACAACGCGTCGATGTCGCCCAGCGCAGTGATCAGCCGACGCGCACGCTTGTCCGGTTTGCCGATGGGCGCCCGATAGCCGGTACGCTCGGCAACGCGTTGCAAACGCCATTGCGTACGTCCCTCGCGTGAGGCATCGCTTTCCACGTACAGCGCCTGCGCGACCGGTGCCGGGCCGCGCACGTCGCTTAACGCGGCAACCGTGATCTCGAAGATTTCACCGCCACGGTCGATGCGCAACTGCTCGCCCTGGCGTACCGCACGCGACGGCTTGGGCCGCTGGCCGGCGACATCCACCTTGCCGTTGTCCACCGCCGTCTTGGCCAGGCTGCGGGTCTTGAAGAAGCGTGCCGCCCACAGCCAGACATCCAGCCTGACCGTCGTCGCTTGTTCCACCAATTGAGTCATCGCGTTGTGCTTGCCGTTGGGTCCATGGGCTGCATGCCGGTGTGGTGATCGTCGCTGCATCGGCGCGTCGCAACCGGCTGCATCGAGCGAGAAATATCTGGGCAACCGCGCCAGAACTCAAGCGCCACCACCTGCCAGATCCAGCCTGCCTGCCACACACTGGCTGACCGATACAGACAGAGCTGCATGGCCCGTGTGGTGCCCCGTGACATCGGCCTGGCGAGCTCGCTCTTCCACCGCTGTTGAGATTCGCCAGGCGACCGCACGCGGCACACATGCCAATGCTAGTGTTCGCAGCTTCCGCACCACGGCGTGTCTGCAATGCCCAAATCCGCTGTCCTGACCGAAGGCCCGATCGGCAAGAATCTGCTGCTGTTCGCACTGCCGATCCTGGCGGGAAACATCGCCCAATCGCTCAACGGCTCGATCAATGCGATCTGGGTGGGCCGCTATCTCGGCGAGGCGGCACTGACTGCCGCAGCCAACGCCAACAGCATCATGTTCTTCCTGATCGGCTCGGTGTTCGGCATCGGCATGGCCTCGACCATCCTGATCGGCCAGGCGATGGGCGCGCGCGACATCGCGCAGGCACGCAAGGTCATGGGCACCAGCGCCAGTTTCTTCGGCGGCCTGTCGGCAGCGATTGCGGTCTTCGGCTGGTTTCTGGCGCCGCATCTATTGACCGCGATGGGCACACCACCGGCGTCGCAGACATTGGCCGAGGAGTACCTGCGCGTCATCTTCCTGGCGATGCCGCTGATCTATGTGTTCGCGTTTTTGTCGGCGGCACTGCGCGGCACCGGCGATGCGCGCACACCGTTCCGCTTCTTGCTGGTGTCGGTGGTGCTGGACATCGTGTTCAACCCATTGCTGATCTTCGGTCTCGGCCCGTTTCCGGCACTCGGCATTGCCGGTGCGGCCTGGGCCACGCTGCTGGCGCAGGTGGTCGCACTCGGCGGTTTGTTGCTGTATTTACGCAAAAAACGCCACGTCCTGTGGCTGGGGGGCGGTGATCTGCAGCTGTTCCGGATCTCGCCGACGATCCTGCGCGCACTCATCGTCAAAGGCGTGCCGATGGGCCTGCAGATGGTGCTGATCTCGCTGTCCATGATCGCGATGATGACGCTGGTCAACGGCTTCGGCACCGACACTGCAGCCGCTTACGGCGCAGCGCTGCAGCTATGGACGTATGTGCAGATGCCGGCGATGGCACTGGGCGCTGCCTGCTCCACGATGGCGGCGCAGAATGTGGGCGCGGGCTTGTGGAATCGCGTGGATGCGACCGCACGCACCGGCATCGTCGCCAACTTTTTGATGACCGGCATTCTGATCGTGCTGCTGATCCTGTTCGATCACTGGACACTCGCGCTGTTCCTGCCCACCGACAGCCCGACGCTGGAAGTGGCGCGGCATCTCAATCACATCGGCATCTGGTCGTTCCTGCTGTTCGGCGTGAGCTTCGTGATTTCCGGCGTGGTGCGCGCGACCGGCGCGGTGATCCCGCCACTGCTGATCCTGGCATTCGGTCTGTGGGGTGTGCGCGTGCCGCTGGCGAACGCCTTGATCCCGCATCTGGGAGCCGACGGCATCTGGTGGAGTCTTCCGATCAGTTCGGTCTGCTCGATGCTGCTGTCGCTGGCGTATTACCGCTGGGGCGGCTGGCGCAAGGCGCGCATGTTGACCACGCCTGCAGATCCGGCAGAGCTGGCGGCCGCTGCGGAGGTTCCGGCACACCCGGCTTCGCCGGTCGCCGATACGGCACCGTTGACGGAATTGCCGCGGCCTCGCCAGCGCTGATGTCGACTGGCAGTGCGGAGAACAGACGCTTGCGCGCCCACACGTTCCCGCGAACGTTGTGGGATCACCACCTGCCGATTCCTGAATCCCGATTCCCGATTCCCATAACGCAAACGGCCGCCCGAAGGCGGCCGTTTGGCAGTGGCAGAAACAACCTGCCAGTGTGACTTACTGAGCCTTGGCAGCAGCCTGGCGAGCAGCCTTGGCCTGTGCAGCAGCGGCCAGATCTTCCTTGATGCGGGCAGCCTTGCCTTCCAGACCACGCAGGTAGTACAGCTTACCGGCGCGAACCTTGCCGCGGCGCTTCACTTCGACCGAGTCGATGATGGCGCTGTGGGTCTGGAACACGCGCTCGACGCCGAAGCCGTGCGAGATCTTGCGGACGGTGAACGCGGAGTTCAGGCCGGCATTCTTGGTACCGATCACGACGCCCTCATAGGCCTGCACGCGCTCGCGGTTGCCTTCCTTCACCTTGACGTTCACCACAACGGTGTCGCCCTGGTTGAATTCCGGCAGCTGGCGCTGAATCTGGGCGGCTTCGAAGTCAGCCAGGATGGTCTTGTTGAGTTTGCTCATGATGGGCACCGCGTGTCTGGTGATATTGGACCGGCAGTCGCCGCACGGCGATTGCTCGAGGTTCGTAGGAGGGCCAGACGCAAGGCTGGCCAGCAAGCCGCACATTATACCCCAACCAAAGTGGCAAGAGCTAGGGGTAAGCCCTTATTTCTTGTCACCGGGTTTATCGTCGCCTGAGGCGAGTTCGCGACGAAACTCCTCCAGCAAGCGGCGATCGTTCTTGTCCAACCCGGCCTCGTCGAGCAGGTCAGGCCGACGCAGCCAGGTCCGGCCCAGCGACTGCTGCCGGCGCCAGCGCGCAATCGCAGCGTGATTGCCCGAGCGCAGCACATCCGGCACATCGCCCCAGTCATGGGTCGAGGGATGGCTGTAGTGCGGGCAGTCCAGCAGACCCTGCGGGCCTTCGAAACTGTCCTGGGCCGCAGATTCGGCGTCGTTCAACACGCCCTCCTGCAACCGCGTCACCACATCCACCAGCACCGCTGCGCCAAGCTCGCCACCGGACAACACGTAGTCGCCGATGGAGATTTCCATATCCACCGCCTGCGCCAGAAACCGCTCGTCCACGCCTTCGTAGCGCCCGCACAACAACACCATGCGTGGCGACTGCGCTAACTCACGGGCGAGCGGCTGGGTGAGCGGCCGCCCCTGCGGGCTGAGGTAGATCACCGGTGCAGGACGCGTGTCTGCGGCTTGCACCGCAGCCAGACAGGCCCGCAACGGCTCGATCAACATCACCATGCCGGGCCCACCACCGAACGGACGGTCGTCCACACGACGGTAGTTACCCTGCGCATGGTCACGCGGATTCCAGCCCTGCAGTTCCAGCAAGCCACGCTCCTGGGCCCGCCCGACCACGCCGAACGCCGCGCATTGCGCGATGAACTCGGGGAACAGGCTGATGACGTCGATGCGCACTGGAGAATCGGGAGTCGGGATTGGGGAATGGGTAGAGCAAGAGCGGAGCCGAAGCACCGCTTTGATCAGAAATCCGGATCCCAGTCCACCACGATCAAGTTGGCTTCGAAGTCGACCGACTTGACGAAATCCGGCAGCACGAACGGCACCAGCCGTTCGCGATCGCCGCGTACCACCATCACGTCATTGGAGCCGGTAGAGAACAGATGCGACACCGTGCCGAGCTTGACGCCCTCGACGGTTTCCACCTGCAGCTCTTCCAGATCCACCCAATAATATTCATCGGGCTTGGGTGGCGGCAGCACGCTGCGCGAGACGTAAATCTCGATCCCGTGCATGGCTTCGACGGTGTCGCGATCGGAAACGTTGGGGAATGTTGCAACCAGATGCTTGCCCTGATCGCGCCCGCGCGCTCCGCTCAGTGTCGACTCCTCACCCGAGGGCGTACGCAGAATCCACGGTTGGTACCGGAAGATTGCGCTACGCGGCTCGGTCCAGGACTCGATCTTGAGTTCGCCCTTGACACCGAAAGCGCCGGCAACCCTGCCCAGCAGGATACGGCGCTCGGTCTGTTTCATTTGCGTCAGCTAGGCCGAGCGATGTGCTCGGCCCTCCCAAATCAGGCCGCAGCGGCCTGAGGCTTGGATGCTTCGCGATACAGGTTACGCACCTTGTCGGTCAGCTGTGCGCCCTGGCCGACCCAATGGTCGACGCGCGCGATATCCAGCACGACGCGCGGTTCTGCGCCCTGGGCAACCGGGTTGTAGTAACCCAGACGCTCGATGTTGCGGCCGTCGCGCGCGCTGCGCACGTCGGTCACGATGATGTGGTAGAACGGACGCTTCTTGGCGCCGCCGCGGGTCAGTCGAATCTTGACCATGGTGTCGTTTTCCTGAGTTGCCCAGTCGCCAGAGTGGCGCGGTAAGCCAGCGATTATAGCGGGCACCGGCGGCGAAGCCAAGTCACCCTGTGAACTCCCCGCGCCAAGCCTCAGATCGCTTGCCAGGCATGGGTTTGCAGGGCCTGCTCCAGCAATGGCAGCTGGGCTGCATGTGGGCCCCAGCGGGCCGGCCCCATCGCCACGATCGCCTGCTGCCCACGCGCATTGCAGGCGAAGGCGCCATCGAAACGATCCAGTTCGTCTAGTTGCACCTGCCGCCGAATCTGGCTGATCCCCAGCGTTTCCAGCCCGGTCTGCAGCAATTGCTGACGCGTTCCCAGCAAGGCCGGGCCCTGCGGCCAGACCACGCCGCCGCGCTCCCACAAACCCAGATTCCAGAACGCGCCCTCCAGCACCCTGCCCTGCGGATCCTGCAACACGACATCGTCGTGATCGGTATTCATGGCCAACCGGCGCAGACGCAACAGCGGAAATGTCCCGACATGCTTGAGCTCGGGCTGATCGCGTACATAGCTGGTCACCTGCACGCGCAGCCCGGTCTCGGGCATGTCCGCTGGCGGCGACACCGCAACCAGCACGTCCAGCGCGACCTCGCGCAAGGGATCGCGAAAGTCGTAATCCTGCGCGAACACGGTGACGCGCAGGCTGGCATCGGCCATTGCCGAGGCTTCCAGCGCGACGTGCATTTGCAGACGCACCACCTCCTGCGCCAGCTCCATGCCGAACAACGTGCGACTGCCCTGCTGCAGCCGCTGCAGATGCAGGTCCAGCCCGAGCGCGGCACTACTGCGCACCTGTAGCGTGGTGAAGTGGCCGTAGTTGATCAGCGCGGCAGCCCCGAGCTGCTCCGCGCTGGCGGGCACGCCATTGCAGAAGATCACCGACATAACAGCGCCTGCGCGTCAGCCCACCACTGCGTGACCACCTGCGCGGCGGGCTGCGCGGGCGCCATCCAGGCCGATTGGCCGGCCCAGGCCTGCATGGCATCCAGGCGGTTGTCGCGCGTTGCGGCCTGGCGCATCGGCGCGGTCAGCGCGCGCTGCACCGGATACGGTGCTGGCGGCGGCGCATCTGCAGCACTGGCGGCACGCAGATATGGCGTGATCAGCGCACGACCCAGCCGGCCGGAGAATGCACGGGTCGGCTGGGTCTGTTCCGGTTCGGCCTGCGTCAGTGCGTCGGCCCAGGCGCTCGGCAGCGCAGCCTCGGGCGTACGCAGCAGGCCGGTACCGATCTGCACTGCACTTGCGCCCAGTGTGAGCGCCGCAGCAATGCCGCGTGCGCTGGCGATGCCGCCTGCGGCGATCACCGGGATGTGCAGGTGATCGACCAGTCGCGGTAACAAGGCGAACAATCCGGTCGTCTGGCGCTCGGCCTGGCTGGCATCGAAGGCGCCACGATGCCCACCGGCTTCGGCCCCTTGTGCGACCACCGCATCGGCACCTGCGGCCTGTGCCGCAAGCGCTTCGTCCAGTGTGGTGGCGCAGGCGAACCAGGCGATGCCGGCAGCCTTCAAACGCGCAACCTGATCGGGCCGAAACAGCCCCATGATCGATGAGGCAACCGCAGGACGCGCGGCGAGCAAGGCCTCGAACTGTGCGTCGAAGTCGGCTGGCGTTGCGTCGGCAGCGGCTGCAGAAACTGGCGGCCCCCACTGCGATAGAAATTCCCGCATGCGCGCTTCCGCATCTGCGTTGCGTACCGGTGCAGGATCGGGAATCCATAGATTGATCTGCGCAGGCCCGGTGCTCGCGTCACGAAACGCCATCATCCATGCCACGATCTCCTGCGGCTGCGACAACACCGCACCCATCGCGCCCATGCCACCGGCTTCGGCAACCGCCATCGACAACGGCACCGGGCAAGCGCCGGCCATGGGGCTGAGCAGAATGGGAGCGCCTAAGCCAAAACGCCGGCAAAAACGCGCGACGTTTGCGTACCGGCCATCCGACGCAAGCGACGGTGTCACCGACACCTCAGTGATCGCCTTCGAGAAGCTGCACGATTCTGGGCCATTGCATCTGTCGAGCCAGATCCAATGCCGTCTTGCCCGATGGCGTGCGCAGCGACGCATCCGCGCCGTGCTTCAGCAACAATGACACCGGCTGATAGTTGCCCGCCAACGCATCGCGCTGCAGGAGCGTCCAACCGGCGTCGTCGCGGAAATGCACCATGTCCGGCTGATCGCGCAGGCCTTCGTCGAACTTTGCGCCCATGTTCTCGCTCATCGGATGCTCGCGCTCGGATGGAGCCTGTTCCGTCGCAGCGACCTGAGCCGGCTTGCTACCGAACATCTTGCCGAACAAGCCGCTTTTGCGCTCCGGCACAGGCGCAGGCACCAGGCGCACTACGCCCGGCTCACCGAAGTCCAGGCCCCACGCAGCGTCGTGCTCGGCGCGTTCGTCCTGCGACATCGTGCGACGCATCGCTGCAATGGTATGGCCGCCGTAGACCTGGCCATCGACTACGTACATCCAGTCTTCCAGGTCGGTGATCGGTGCAGACACGGCGTCACCGGCAGTGAGTCCTGCGATCCATTCCGGATCGTTGAGCAGGCTGCCGGAGACCTGCTCGCCATCGAACTGCACGTCGGAGATCCACATGTGCTCGTGCGAAGGCGCATCAGCCGCGGAAGCATCGGTGGCGAAAGGCAGTTTCACCGCCGCCATCTCCAGGCCCGGCACGATGCGGCGGTATTCCCAGGACAGTTCGCGCCAGAAAAACTTGAAGGTGTCGCGCGCTGCGGCGTAGGCCGCCTGCAGTGCAGCGTCTTCATCGTTTGCGAAATACATGCGGTTATCGGTCATGGTTACCTCGACTAAGAGCCGCCTACAAAACTACTTCACGTCAGTCTAATGCAGGCCGGCTGATCTGCGGCATGGCTGCAGGGCCCTTGCCCGCCCACCATCGCGGGACACGCCGCAAGTACGTCCATGTAGGCTCTTACGCGGCATCCATGCCGCGTAAGGTCCCGCGACGGTGAGCGGGCAAGGACCAGTCAAGATGGTCGGTGTGCGTAGCTCTTCTCAAAGCAACGACTCACTCTCTAGCGCGGTGTCCTCACCGCTTGCGGGACCGTGTGGCGGCATGGATGCCGCCACCGAGCCCCCAGGGATGGGTTCACGGCGTGTCCCGCGAGCGGTGAGGGCACCGCGCCCTCGACCCACGCAGCGTTTGATCTGAACCTATGACTGCATCCACGCAATCGCAGCTGCATCTGCGCGATGCCCTACATTGCCAGTGCAGGGCCAGTGCGGCGGCACGGCGGCCGCGTCAGCGCATTACTGAACTCAGCGGAACGGCATGCCGCCGCGGCCGCCCATGGCGCCCATCATGCCCTTCATGTTACGCATCAGGCCTTTCATGCCGCCGCCGGCCAGCTTGCCCATCATCTTTTCCATCTGCTGATACTGCTTCATCAGCTTGTTGACGTCGGCCGGCAGCATGCCCGAGCCACGCGCGATGCGCGAGCGGCGCGAGCCGTTGAGCAGGGCCGGGTTGCGGCGCTCTTTCTTGGTCATCGAATTGATGATCGCGATCATGCGCGGCACTTCCTTGCCGGTGACCTGCTGCTTGACGTTGTCCGGGATCTGGCCCATGCCCGGCAGCTTGTCCATCAGCCCATGGATGCCGCCCATGTTCTGCATCTGCTCGAGCTGTTCCTTCATGTCGTTGAGGTCGAACTTCTTGCCCTTGGCGACCTTGGCGGCGAGCTTGGCAGCCTTTTCCTGATCGACGCTCTGCTCGACCTGCTCCACCAGCGACAGCACATCGCCCATGTCCAGGATGCGGCTGGCGACGCGGTCGGGATGGAACACGTCCAGGCCGTCGGTCTTTTCGCCGGTGCCGACGAACTTGATCGGCTTGCCGGTGATGTAGCGCACGCTCAGCGCGGCACCGCCACGGGCGTCGCCATCGGTCTTGGTCAGTACTACGCCGGTCAGCGGCAGCGCTTCGCCGAAGGCCTTGGCGGTGTTGGCCGCGTCCTGGCCGGTCATCGCATCGACCACGAACAGGGTTTCGGTCGGGTTGACCGCGGCATGCAGTGCCTTGATCTCGTCCATCATCGCCGCATCGATCGCCAGGCGACCGGCGGTATCGACCAGCAGCACGTCGACGAACGACTTGCGCGCGTCACTGATGGCGGCGCGCACGATGTCCACCGGCTTCTGCGAAGCGTCGGAGGCGAAGAACAGCACGCCGACCTGTTCGGCCAGGGTCTTGAGCTGCTCGATCGCGGCCGGGCGATAGACGTCGGCCGAGACCACCATGACCCTTTTCTTGCGCTTTTCCTTCAGGTGCTTGGCGAGCTTGCCGACCGTGGTGGTCTTGCCCGCACCCTGCAGGCCCGCCATCAGGATGATCGCCGGCGCCGGCACGTTGAGGTTGAGGTCGGTGGCGGCCGCGCCCATGACCGCGGTCAGTTCGTCGCGGACGATCTTGATCAGCGCCTGGCCTGGGGTCAGCGACTTGAGCACTTCCTGACCGACCGCGCGCACCTTGATGCGTTCGATCAGCGCCTGTACCACCGGCAATGCGACGTCAGCTTCGAGCAATGCGATGCGCACTTCACGGGTGGCTTCGCGGATGTTCTCCTCGGTCAGGCGGCCGCGGCCGCGCAGGCGCTCCATGGTGCCGGAGAGACGTTGGGTAAGGGACTCGAACATGCGCAAAGGACCGCGTGAGGGGAAACGGGCGTCGATTATAGCGGCACAGCCCAATCGGCCGCCCTGCCCGGCTGGGCATGCCCGCTCTTCCGATTCCCGACTCCCGATTCCGGCGCTAGCCCCCAGTGTGCGAAACTTCCACGATGACAATCGTTCTCATCGCGTTCGCCTTGTATCTGTTGGCCACCGCGCTGCTCACCCGTTCGGTGCTGCGCGATGGCAACCAGGCGCCTGCACGCTGGTTGATACCGGCGCTGGCGGCAGTGGCGCTGCACGCCGGGTACCACGTGCTGGTGGCATTCCGCACCGCCGGCGGGCCGGACATGCACTTCTTCGCGGCACTATCGCTGTGCGGGCTGGGCATGGCCGCGCTGACAGCGGTGTTCGGCGGGCGCGGGCGCATGGCGGCGGTGGGGGTGGTGGTGTTTCCGCTGTCGGCGATTCTGCTGGCCTGCTATCACGCTTACGGTCACGAACCGAGCTCGGACCTGGGCTGGCGGCTGGAACTGCACGCGTGGATGGCGTTGCTGGCCTACGCCACGCTGGGGATCGCTGCGCTGCTGGCGATCATGCTGTGGCTGCAGGAACGCGCGCTGCGCCGACGCAACTTCCACACCTGGCTGCGCGCCTTGCCGCCGTTGACCGAACTGGAGACGCTGCTGTTCCGCACGATCACGGTGGGCTTCGTTCTGCTGAGCCTGACCCTGCTGACCGGCCTGCTGTTCGTGCAGGACTTTCTGGCGCAGCGGCTGTTGCACAAGACCGTGCTCAGCATCCTGTCGTGGATCGTGTTCGGTGCGCTGCTGGTCGGCCGCTGGCGCAATGGCTGGCGCGGCACCAAGGCGGTGCACTGGACGCTGACCGCGATGGTGCTGCTGGTGCTGTCGTTCTTCGGCAGCAAGTTCGTGATCGAGCTGGTGCTGGGGCCGCGCTGATGGCGTTGGCTTCAGCAGCGTCTTGGCCTCACCGTCCTTGCGGTACCCGCGCTCAGGCATCCAGCGCAGCGTTCACCGTGGCCCACGGCTGATCCGGGCCAGCGCTGGCGAAGTGATAGGCGATGCGGCGACGGTAGATCTCGCCGGGTCGCAGGATTGTCGACGGGAAGTTGGGGTGATTGGGCGCATCCGGGTAGTCCTGCGGCTCCAGACACACGCCGCGGCCCAGGCCGGGATGATGTGCGTCCAGATGCTGGCCTTCGTAGAGTTGCACCGCCGGTGCATCGCTGGTGATGCGTAGCGCCACGCCACTATGCGGCGAATACAGCTCGGCAACGCAATCGGCGTCGGCTGCCAGCACCAGGCATTGGTCGTAGCCTTTGCCGAGCACCACTTGTGGATGCGATGGATCAGTGTTGTCGGCCAACGCGGCAGCAATGCGGAAATCGAACGGCGTGCCGGCGATCGAAGCAATCTCGCCGGTCGGAATCGATTCGGCATCCACCGGCAGATAGCGATCGGCCGGCACGCGCAGCACCTGCGCGGCAGCGTGGTGATGCGGGTCGCCGGATAGGTTGAAGTACGGGTGATGGGTGAGATTCAACGGGGTGGCGGCATCGCACTGCGCCTCGAAGTCCAGCTGCAGCTTGCGTCCCTCCAGTTGCAGCCGCGCACGCACCTGCAGATTACCGGGATAGCCTTCTTCGCCATCAAGCGAGTCGTAGCCCAGCAACACCTGATCCGAGGTCTGCTCCAGCACGCTCCACACGCGCCGGCCGAAGCCGCGTAGGCCGCCGTGCAACTGGTTGCGCCCTTCGTTGGCTGCCAGCGTGTGAGTGACGCCATCCAATGTGTAACGCGCCCCGGCGATGCGATTGCCGAAGCGGCCAACCAGGATATTGAGGCTGTCGCCGTCGGCCGCGTAGGCAGGCAAGTCCGGTAAGGCCAGCAGCAGCGGCACCACGCCCTGTGCGGTGGTGAGCCGCAGCGCATGCAAGATGCCGCCATACGTCAGCACTTCGGCCTCCAGCCCTGAATCGCTGCGCAGCGTAAGCGCGTGGACCTCGACACCGTCTGGCAACTTCCCGAATACGCGCTGCATGGATCGTCCCGCCGATACTGGAAGCTGGCGAGCATAGCGGTGTCGCATAGCTGGCCGCCATGCCGATGCGCACAGATTGGCCTGCGAGGCGACTGACGGCTGCACATCGCATGCAAAGGTATGCGCGGCTGCGTTCGTCTGCGGATGCTAGTCCGGCGTGGGTCTCACTGCGCCGATGCACACAGACAGCACGGCGCTGCACGCACTACGCTAGACAGCGCGTGCCCAACCGGCAGCGCATGACCCACTCAACCGACCAGCACAGGAGCGCCAAGCCCATGCAGTGGATGTCTTTCGCAATGCAGAGCTCACGCAGGCCGTTGTTGCCCTCGATGGCTGGCATCACCCTGCTCGTCAGCGCGCTCGTCGCCTCCGCTGCCGAGGTCAAGGTGAGCGGTACGCTGCGCGTGGACCAGCCCGGTGCGCAGGTGTCGCGTCAGCTGTTCGGCCAGTTCGCCGAGCATCTGGGCACAGGCATCTATGGCGGAGTGTGGGTCGGCGCGGACTCGGCCATCCCCAATACGCGTGGCTATCGCAACGATGTGGTGGCGGCGTTGAAGGCCATTGCAGTACCGAACATTCGCTGGCCCGGCGGCTGTTTTGCCGACGAATACCATTGGCGCGATGGCGTCGGTGCGCCGGCCAAGCGCCCGATCAGCATCAACACGCACTGGGGCGGCGTGGAAGAGTCGAACCGGTTCGGCACCCACGAGTTCATGGATTTCACCGAACTCCTCGGCACCCAGGCCTACATCGCCGGCAACGTGGGCAATGCGGCGCCGGACGAGATTGCGCAGTGGGCCGAATACATGACCGCACCCACGCGCTCGAGCCTGGCCCAGGAGCGCCGCGCCAATGGCCGCGATGCGCCATGGCAGGTGCCCTACTTCGGCGTGGGCAACGAGCTGTGGGGCTGCGGCGGCAATATGCGCGTGGAATATGCGGCCGACGTGTATCGGCGCTACCAGACCTTCGTCAAGGCGCCGGCCAATCAGAAGATCCTCAAGATCGCGCCCGGCCCCAACAACGACGATTATCACTGGACCGAAGTGATGATGCGCGAGGCCGGCACGTTGATGGACGGCCTGAGCCTGCACTACTACACCGTGCCCGGTGGTTGGCCGCCGCGCGCCTCGTCCACCAACTTCGACGAAGCCGCCTGGATCGATACGCTGTCGCGCACGCTGGTGATGGACGAGCTGATCACCAAACACAGCGAGATCATGGACCGCTACGATCCGGATAAGAAAGTGGCGCTGGTCGTGGACGAATGGGGCACCTGGTACGCCGGCCTGCCCGATGCGAACCCGGGCTTTCTGCATCAGCAAAACAGCCTGCGCGATGCGCTGGTGGCGTCGTTGAATATCGACATCTTCAGTGCGCATGCCGAGCGCGTGCGCATGGCCAATATCGCGCAGATGGTCAACGTGCTGCAGGCAATGATTCTCACCGACGGCGACAAGATGGTGCTGACGCCCACCTACCACGTGTTCGCGCTGTACAAGCCGTACCAGGACGCCACCTACCTGCCACTGCAATTGCAAACGCCCGAGTACCGTCACGGCGATGTGCATGTGCCCGCCGTGCACGGCTCGGCGGTCAAGGGCAAGGATGGGCATGTGTATGTCGCGCTGACCAATCTGGATGCGAACTCAGCGGCGAGCGTGAGCGTGCAGGTAGAAGGCCTGTCGCCGAGCAGCGTGGAGGGACAGATCCTCACTGCGCCGGCGATCACCGCGCACAACACCTTCGCCCAGCCACATACGGTGGAGCCGAAAGCGTTCAAGGGAGCGCGCGTGCAAGGCAAGGCGTTGAGCATTGCGCTGCCGGCGCATTCGATTGTGATGCTCAAGCTGGAGTGAGCGATGGTGATGGCAAACGCGCTGACTGAAAGCCGCCGGCGCGCTTGATTGTCATGTCCAAGCTGGAATGAGCAACGGCGACGGCGGTAGTTGCCGCCGCTGTAGTTGATCAGGAACGATGACTTGGAGCGCTGCACTTTTCAAAGTGGACCGCTTGCAAGCAACTTGGCACGCATTTGCGAGTCAACGCATCACGCCTTTGTGCGCTTTATTGACCAGAGCGCAGGGCACAAAGGGTTGCAACTCAGATGCTGGCTATGCCCCGGTTGCTGCTTGAGCCGGCGCAGATGTCAGCGCCGGCTCGGCAATGCGCCACTCCTTCGGCAGGCGTTCGAGCACGTGCTCCATAAAGGCGCGCACCTTCGGGGTGAAGTCGCGGCGGTCGGCAACGCAGAGGTAGATGCGTAGTGGTTCCGGCAGCGCCTGGGCGGTGCTGTCGAGATCGGGCACAAACAGCGGCTGCAGCTGACCGCGCTGCAGATACGGCTGCACGACATACGCGGCCAATCGTGCAATGCCGCCGCCGGCAGCGGCCATGGTGGCGAGCGCATCGATATCGTCGCTGACCATCGCCTTGCCCAACTCCGGCTGGAAGCGCACGCCATTGCGGACGAAGTTCCAAGGCAGACAACGCCCATCGACCGGGTAACGAAGCAACAGGCAGTGGTGGTACTTCAATTCATCCGGGGTCTGCGGCGTACCGCAACGGGCCAGGTACTGCGGTGCCGCGCAGACCACCAGCGGCACCTGCGCGATGCAGCGCGCCACCAGGCCGTCTTCCAGCTGCGCTTCGATGCGCAGGCTGACGTCCACGCTTTCCTGCGCGTGCTGCACGGCGCGGTCGGTGCACAACAGCTCGATCTCCAGTTGCGGATAGCGCTGGCGCAGCGCCGGCAACATCGGAGCGAGCACATGGCGCGCAAATGCGGCGGTGCTGGCCACGCGCAAGCGCCCGGCCGGAGCCTGCTGCGGACCGGCGACCGATTGCCGCGCGCGTTCCAGGTCGCGCTCCAGCTGCCGCACCTGTTCGAAGTACAGCGTGCCGCGCTCGGTGAGCGCCAGGCTGCGCGTGGTCCGGTGCAGCAGGCGCACGCCCAGATGCTGCTCCAGCCGCGCGATGTTCTGGCTGACCGCAGCCGCGCTGACGCCCAGCAACTTGGCACCACCGGCAATACTGCCGGCATCGACGGTGCTGACAAAACTACGGATGGACTGAAGAATGTTCATTGTTGAGGCAAGTATTGCCAAACGATTCGTAATTTTTTCTTACGTAAGCCACAAGGCTACGCGATCTACCCCGGCCGCGGTGGCGTCTCTACAGTTCCCTTCACGCCGCGGTTGTGCGGCAGTCGAGGTCATCCCCATGTCGTCATCTCCACCCTCCTCCCCGTTGGCGCGACCGCGCTGGAAACTCGGTGTGCGCGCCACCCCGTTCGTCTTCGCGTTCTACATGGCCGCGATCATGGCCTTGCTGATGTGCCTGGTCATCACCGGCGCCAACACCGGGCTGGCACCCGGCTATCTATGGCGCGTGCTGGACGCCTACCGCATTGCGATGCCCACCGCGTTCTGTTGCGTCTTGGTGGTGCGGCCATTGGTGATACGACTGGTGGCGTGGACGGTGCACGCGGGGCATTGAGGTGTGCGTGGACGCGCACCTGCCGGTCGCAGACAAGTGTTGCCGCGCAGCACGGCACAGACTGCGTTTGCGACCGCCGTCATGCCAATGATGGATTATTCCGTAATGAACACCACGGAACTGAAACACGCCCGACAATTGCTTTGACACTGAAGCAGCACCTGCGCAGCGTCGCTTCTCCACGGACGTGAGTCCGTCTTTTGGGGAAGCACGCATGAACACGCTACGCAGTGTCGCTGTGCAGTTCGCCGTTGTGTTGGGCATGGCCCTCGCGCCGAGTGCGCAGGCGCAAACCCTGGTGTGGGAGGACAACTTCAACGGGCCGGGGATCGACGGCAACAAATGGACCTACGACGTCGGTAACGGCTGCCAGATCGGTTTATGCGGCTGGGGCAATGGCGAGATGCAGTACTACACCAGCCGTGCCGAAAATGCGCGTATCGATAATGGCCGGCTGGTGATCGAGGCGCGGCGCGAAGCGTTTCAGGGCATGCCGTTTACTTCGGCACGGCTCAAGACCGAAGGCCGCATGCACTTCACATACGGCACGTTGGAAGCGCGCATCAAGACGCCGGTGGTCGGCAACGGGCTATGGCCGGCGTATTGGATGCTGGGCACGATCGGCGTATGGCCCGGCCGCGGCGAAATCGATCTGATGGAGGCCGGCATGGCGGCGGCAATCGCCGCCGGCACCGCCAACCGCCGCATCGGCGCGGCCGTGCATTGGGACTACAACGGCGCGCAAGCCGACTACGACACCAGCTATACCAGCCCGGTCGATCTGCACAACGACTTCCATGTGTACCGGATGACCTGGGACCCGCAATTCATCCGCGTGTCGATCGACGGCCAGCAGTACTTCGAATTTGCGATCTCCAACATCCAAGGCGCCTCGTTGCACGAATTCCACCAGCAGCAATATCTGCTGCTCAATCTTGCGGTGGGCGGCACCTATACCGGCATTACCTCGCCTGCTGCGGTGACCGCGCCGCTACCGGGCAAGATGGAGATCGATTACATCCGGCTGTATCAAAACCCCGGCGCACAACTGTATGTCGGCGCGCAACATGCCGCGCCTGTGGGGCGCTTCGGTGTATTCACCGAGCAAAGCGATACCAGCGCGCGGCTGACCTTCGGCCAGGATGCCGAGCTGTACTTATGGAACAACCTCACCCCGATTGCGCAGGCCCCATTCGAAGGCCGCAACGTAATGGCGTACCGCGCCAATGCCGGTGCCTGGTACGGCCTGGGCATCCAGACCGACTATCGCAATATGGCAGCGTATGCCGGTGGTACGCTCAAACTGCACGTGAAAACCACTACGCCTTCGACCTTCAAGATCGGCATCAACACCAGTTTCGGCGACAGCTGGGTGGACTTCGCCGCGGGCGGCAATCAGTACGGATTGGTGCGCGATGGCGCCTGGCATGAAGTCAGCATCCCCTTCAGTGCGTTCTACGATCTGGATCTGCAGGCGGTCAAACAGATGTTCATGCTGGTGGCCGATCCACCGGCCGCGCCGGTGGAGATCGCCATCGACAAGGTGTACTACCAGAGCCGTTGAACCGGCCGCGCGAACTGGATGCAGCCAACGTTTACGCGTTGGCTGCAACGCCTTTGAGCATGTCGATCAGCTGACGCAGGCGGTAGGGCTTGGGCAGAAAATCCACCTGCGGCGGCAGTGGCGGCAACTGCGCCTTGGCAAACCCGGACGCCAGGATGATGCGCGCCTGCGGCAGCAGTTGCGTCACCTGCACGCTCAGCTCGATGCCCGACATGCCGTTGGGCATGCGGATATCGCTGAACACCACATCGTAAGGGCCGCTCTCGCGCAGCATGCGCAATGCGCTGTGCCCATCGTCGGCGGTGTCGACGGTAATGCCGGCATCGCGCAGTGCCTCGCCGATCAGTTCGCGTAACTCTTCTTGGTCCTCAACCATCAGCAAGCGCAGGGATTCAGTCATGCTCGGCGTCCTCGATGGCCGGGAGAAACAAGGTCACGGTGGTGCCGTGTCCGGGTGCGGTGTCAAGCTCGACAAAACCACCGGATTGGGACGCGAAGCCGAACACCTGGCTCAAGCCCAGGCCGGCATTCGTGCCCGCATCCTTGGTGGTGAAAAACGCGTCGCCAGCGCGCTGCGCGACATCCGCCGGCATGCCGCTGCCATTATCGCGCACCGCAACGCTGACGTAAGTGCGCTGTGCAACGTGCGGGTCGGACGGTGCGGCACGCCGCTGTACGGCAGTGGCCAGCACGATTGTACCGCCATCGGGCATGGCATCGCAGCTATTGAAGACCAGGTTGAGCAAAGCGGCATCCAATTGACCTGGATCCATACGCACATCCGGCAGTGTCTGGGCCAATTCAAGCGAGAGGCCAATGCCGGTCGGGCACGCACGCTGCAGCAATTCCAACGTGCCGGTCACGATTGCATTGACTGCATGGCGTTGCGGAGGCGATTGCTGCCCGCGTGCGAAGGCGAGCACGTGGCGGGTCAGCAAGGTGCCCCGCTCCACTGCCGTCTGCGCAGCACCCAGCAAGGTGCGCAGACGCGCATCCTCGCCCGCACGCCGTGAGATCAGATCCAGGCTGGTCGCCATCACGGTCAGCAGATTGTTGAAGTCATGCGCCATGCCCCGCGTCAACCGGCCCAGCGCCTGGCTGCGTTGCGCCTGCGCCAGCATCTGCTGCGATTGCTGCGCTGCATGGCGTTCGCTGATATCGCAGGTCACCACGGCAAAACCGATCAGCACGTCGAGTTCCAATACCGGCTCGATCACCACGCGGGCCAGGAACTGGCTGCCATCCTTGCGCAAGCGCCAGCCTTCTGCAGCTGCGCGACCATCGCGTCTGGCGATCTCAAGCAGGTGTGCCGGCTCGCCGCGCGGGGCATCTTCGCGCGCATAAAAACACGAAAAATGCGTCCCCATGACCTCGGCAGCGGCGTAGCCGTGAATGCGCTCGCAGGCTGTATTCCAGCTACGCACGTGACCGCCCGTATCGAGCGTGTAGATCGCGCAATCGCACATGCTCTCGAGCAACAGCTGGCACTGCCGGCTGTTGTGAGAAAGCGGCCCGACGGTGTCGGTGGCCGTTTCCGCATCCATAACGCGATGTTTCCCCCTGCAAAGCGCGCGACCATAGTGACGGGTGCGTGAAGGCCACGTGCAAGCCAACCCGGCCGGAAAGCGTCAAATTTCCGGCGATTTACGCGTGAAAGTTATCGGCTAACATGACCGCCCTCCCACTTAGGTCCGCGCGCCTCATGCAGAACATCTCGACCACACGCGACCGCTGGGTGTGGGTCATCGCGGGGGCCTTGATGGCTGCGACGCTCGCTGTGGAATTGGTCACACCGCTTGGCTATGCGGTGTGGCTGACCTACTTCGTCGCGGTTGGGGTGACGGTGTTTCAAAACCGCACGCAGGTGCCATTAATCGTGGCCGCACTGTCGTGCGTGTTGTTGGCAGTAGGTTTCAATCTGGCGCCGTCCAGCACCAATTCCAGTTTTTCCTCGATCAACCGCAGCATCGGTGGAGTGTCGTTCCTGGCGATGGCGCTGGTGGTGACGCAGGCGATCCGCGCGCGGCGTCAGGCCGAATTCGCGCTGTGGCTGCAGCAGGCAGAGAACACGGTCGAAGCGAGTTTGCGCGGCGACCAAAGCCCGGAAGCATTGGCCGATGCTGCCGTTAGCGCACTGTGCGACACGCTGGATGCGCAGGTGGGCGCGCTGTATCGCATCGAAGGCGAGCGCCTGCGTTTGACCGGTGGCACCGCGCTTCCGGCCGACATGCCCAAGACGCTGCCGACCAACACCGGACAACTGGGCGACGCCTTGCAGCGTGGCGCGGTGCGCCGCGTGCGCGGCGTGGACGCAGGACATCTGCAGATCACCTCCAGCCTGGGCAAGAGCAGTTGCCAGGAACTGCTGCTGGCACCTGTCACTGCCGATGGCCGTGTGATCGGTATCGTCGAACTTGGCCGCGTGACCGACCCGCGCACTGCCGGTTCGCGCGAGCAGGAACTGCTGGCACGCTGTGGCGAGAACATCGGCCTGGCCTTGCGCACCGCGTTGCTGCGCGCGCAGCTGGTGACCCTGCTGGAAGAAACCCAGCGCCAGAGCGAAGAACTGCAGACCCAGCAGGAAGAGCTGCGCGTGACCAACGAAGAGTTGGAAGAGCAAAGCCGCAGCCTGCAGCAATCGCAAAGCGATCTGGAACAGCAGCAGGCCGAGCTGGAACAGACAAACGTGCAGCTGGAAGAACGCACCCAGGCACTGGAGGCGCAGAAGCAGGCCTTGCTGGTTGCGCAGAACCAGCTGGTGCGCAACAGCAACGAGCTCTCCACCGCCTCGCGTTACAAGTCCGAATTCCTGGCCAACATGTCGCACGAGTTGCGCACCCCGCTCAACAGCGCGCTGATCCTGGCCAAGCTGCTGGCCGACAACAAGGACGGCACGCTCAGCCCCGAGCAGGTGAAATATGCGCAGGCGATTCTCTCTTCCAATAACGATCTGCTGGCACTGATCAACGACATTCTGGATTTGTCCAAGATCGAAGCCGGGCATGTGGAACTGGCCGACGAAACCATCGCCACCAGCTCGGTGCTGCAGCGCCTGCGCGAAACCTTTGAGCCACTGGCGCGGCAAAAAGGTCTTGCGTTGCAGATCACGGCCGACGCCGATGCACCGACGCAACTGGTCATGGATAGTCAGCGTCTGCAGCAGATTCTCAAGAACCTGCTGGCCAATGCGATCAAGTTCACCGAGCACGGCAGCGTCAGTCTGTCGCTCCAGGCACAGGCGCCGGGACGCGTGCTGTTCAAGGTCCAGGACACTGGCATCGGCATTGCGCGCGAACAGACCGAGATCATCTTCGAAGCGTTCCGTCAGGCCGATGGCAGCACGCGCCGTCGCTATGGCGGCACCGGTCTGGGGCTGTCGATCTCGCGCGATCTGGCGCAGCGCATGGGCGGCAGCATCCGTGTGGACAGCGAGCCGGGACGCGGCAGTTGCTTCACGCTGGAATTGCCGACCGATGGCGCGCCGGCCGAGGGTGTGACTGTTGCGGAAAGGCATGCGCCGCCAGCGTCGCTTAACACCGCGCAAGCAGCGCAGCACACCAGCGGCATGGCGATGGCATCTCGTCTTGGTGAGCAGGCTGTGGTTGCGTCCAGCGCCTTGCCGCTGCCGATTCCGGCAGCAAGTGCAGCGCCGCTCCAGCGCGCCGACGACGATCGCGATCAACGCAGCCGTCCGGGCCGGCTGATCCTGGCGGTGGAAGACGACACGCGTTTTGCGCAAGCCCTGGTCGATCTGGCGCATGAGCTGGACTTCGATTGCGTGGTGGCGCCCAGCGCCGAAGAAGCGCTGCAGCTGGCGGCGGACCTGCGCCCCAGCGGCATTCTGCTGGACATCGGCCTGCCGGATGCCTCCGGGCTCAGCGTGCTGGAGCGGCTCAAGCGCGATCCGGCAACGCGGCACATCCCGGTGCATGTGGTCTCGGCCATGGAGCGCAGCCAGATCGCGCTGGAACTCGGTGCGGTGGGCTATCTGATCAAGCCGGCCACGCGCGAGCTGCTGGCCGGCGCAATCCGCCAGCTGGAAGACACCAATGCACGCGCCGTGCGCCGCTTGTTGATCGTCGAAGACGACAGCGCACTGCGTGCGAACCTGGAACTGCTGCTGGCGCGCGATCAACTGGAAATCGTCGCGGTGGGCAGCATTGCCGAAGCCATGCAGCAACTGGCCGGCTCCACCTTCGATTGCATGGTCACCGATCTGGCGCTGCCCGATGGCAGCGGCTACGACCTGCTCGAACGCATGGCCGGCAACGATGCGGTCGCGTTCCCGCCGGTGATCGTCTACACCGGGCGCGCACTCACACGCGACGAAGAGCAACGCCTGCGCCGTTATTCCAAGAGCATCATCATCAAGGGCGTGCGCTCGCCCGAGCGCCTGCTCGACGAAGTGACGCTGTTCCTGCATAGCGTGGAAGCCTCGTTGCCCAGCGACCAGCAACGCCTGCTGCGCGAAGCGCGCCGCCGCGATGCGGTGCTGGATGGCGCCACCGTGCTGTTGGCCGAAGACGATGTGCGCAATATCTTTGCGCTCTCCAGCGTGCTCGAACCGCTGGGCGTGACGTTGCAGATCGCACGCAATGGCCGCGAGGCGCTGGAACATCTGGCCAGGCACGAGGTGGATCTTGTGCTGATGGACATCATGATGCCGGAGATGGATGGCCTCACTGCGATGCGCCAGATCCGTGCCAATCGTCAGTGGCAGGATCTGCCGATCATTGCGCTGACCGCCAAGGCCATGGCCGACGATCGCGAACGCTGTCTTGAGGCCGGTGCCAACGACTACATCGCCAAGCCCATCGACGTGGACAAGCTGGTGTCGCTGTGCCGGGTGTGGTGCTCGCGGCAATGAATGCAGTGGAGCTGTTCGATCTGGAGCTGCGGGTGCTGCTGGAAGCGGTGTACCAGCGCTATCACTACGACTTCCGCGATTACGCGGTGTCCTCGTTGCGTCGACGCATGCGCCACGCCATGGGCCGCTTCGATTGCGCACGCGTGGCCGATCTGCAGCATCGCCTGCTGCACGAGCCGGAGACGTTTGCGCAGGCGATGCAGTTCTTCACCGTGCAGGTGTCGGAGATGTTCCGCGACCCGGCCTATTTCCGCTGTTTGCGCGAGCATGCGGTGCCGGTATTGCGCACCTATCCCTCGATCAAACTATGGGTGGCCGGCTGCAGCACCGGTGAAGAAGTCTGGTCGCTGGCGATCCTGCTGCACGAAGAAGGCCTGCTGGAAAAATCGGTGATCTACGCCACCGACATCAATCCCGAAGCGCTGGGCATGGCCGAAGCCGGCGCCTTCGGCATCGACCGCATTGCGCAGTTCAGCCGCAATTATCTGGAGGCCGGCGGCCGCGGGTCCTTGTCCGATTACTACACCACCGCCTACGACGGCGCGGTGTTCGATCGCCGCCTCAAGCGCCACATCGTGTTTGCCGATCACAGCCTGGCCACCGATACGGTGTTCTCCGAAGTGCATCTGGTGTCGTGCCGCAACGTGCTGATCTACTTCAACCGCACCCTGCAGGATCGCGCGGTGGGTCTGTTCCATGACGCGCTGGTGCACCGTGGTTTTCTGGGGCTGGGCAGCAAGGAATCGCTGCAGTTCGGCGCGCATGCGCAATCCTTCGAAACCGTGGCCCGCGAGCAACGTCTGTTTCGGAAGGCGGCATGAGCGGCGCACATACGTGGCAGCACTTCGAGGCGATCGTGGTCGGTGCATCGGCCGGCGGTGTGATGGCGTTGCAGGCGTTGTTGTCCAGCCTGCCTGCGGAGTTGCCGATGCCGGTGTTGGTGGTGCTGCATCTGCCACGCGACCGCACCAGCCATCTTGCCGAATTGATGGATGCACGCTGCGCCTTGCCGGTGCGCGAGGCCGAGGACAAGCAACCGCTGCTCGCCGGCACTGTGACCATCGCCCCGCCCGATTATCATCTGCTGGTGGAAAACCGCGATAGCCTGGCGTTGTCGATGGATGCGCCGGTGCTGTTCTCGCGCCCGGCGATCGACCCCTTGTTCGAATCGGCCGCCGATGTCTTCGGGCCACGCCTGCTGGCGATCCTGCTCACCGGCGCCAGCAGCGATGGCAGCGCTGGCGTGGCGGCGGTACGCGCGGTTGGTGGCACCGCCTGGATCCAGCTGCCCGACGATGCGGCGTCTCCCTTGATGCCCGCCTCCGCCATCGCCCACGCCGGTGCCGATGCGGTGCTCACCTTGCAGGCGATCTGCAGCCGATTGGAGACTTTCCACCGATGAATCTCACCGCGACCGGTCTGGCTGCAGACAGCAGTACTACCGAACCGGCCAAGCTGCTGATCGTGGACGACGTGCCGCAGAATCTGGTGGCGATGGAAGCGCTGCTGCAGCGCGACGGCATCCAGGTACTGTGCGCGGCCTCCGGCGCGCAGGCGCTGGAGCTGTTGCTCGAACACGATGTGGCACTGGCATTGCTGGATGTGCACATGCCGGAAATGGACGGCTTTTCGCTGGCCGAACTGATGCGCGGCTCGCAGCGCACTCGGCATGTGCCGATCATTTTTTTGACGGCCTCACCGAACGACCCGATGCGTGCGTTCCAGGGCTACGAAACCGGCGCGGTGGATTTTTTGCACAAGCCCATCGAGCCGCACGTGATCCTGAGCAAGGTCAACGTGTTCATCGAGTTGTATCAGCAACGGCGCCTGCTCAAGGCGCGCAATACATCGCTGGAACGTGCGCTCACCCTCAACGAAACCATGATGGCGGTGCTGACTCACGACTTGCGTACACCGCTGTCGGTGATTCTGCTGTGCGCCGACAAACTCAGCCTGGATGTGGCCACCGAAGGCTCGGCCGCACGCACGCTGGAACATCTGGAAAACAGCGCGCATCGCATGGCACGCATGGTCGAGCAGCTGCTGGATTTCTCGCGTCTGCGTACCGACGGGCTGTCGATGCAGTTCGGCCCCTGCAATCTTGGCGAGGTGGCCCATAGCGTGGTGAACGAGGTGGCGCAGGCCAATCCGCACACGCCGATCGACCTGCGTAGCGAAGGCGATCTGCACGGCGACGGCGACGGCGATCGGCTGGCACAGGTGATCTCCAACCTGGTCGGCAACGCAGTGCTGCATGGCGCGCGCCAGCCGGTGCGCGTGCACCTGGACGGACGCCAGCGCGACACGCTGCGTTTGTCGGTGCGCAACGCCGGCCACATCCCCGACAGTCTGATGCCGCGTCTGTTCGAGCCATTCAAGGCCAGCTTCCACGCAAGCCAGGGCTTGGGCCTGGGTTTGTTTATCGCAGATCAGTTCGTCAAGGCGCATGGCGGCTCGCTGCAGGCACGCAACGAAGACGGCGATGTGGTGTTCGAAGCGACGTTGCGACGGCGTAACCTGGCTGCGTCATAACGGCCATGAGGGCGTCGGCCGGCTATGCTGGGCCGGCACTCTCAGGTGCGGGGACGCAGCACGCTGGCAGTTGCTCACACGGATCATCCGATCCATGGCGGTGACGACGAGCGAGCCCATCCGTGCACGCAGGCTTTCACGTAGACCGCGCCACGCGCCGATCTGCGTGTCGACCCCTGCCCCGCCTGTTCGTCGTTTCTACAAGGCGCACGCCGTGCGTAATGCCAGCGGAGGTGGTTCATGTCGTACATCGATGGTTTCGTCCTTGCGGTGCCCAATGCCAACAAGGACACGTTCCTGGAGCACGCCCGCATGGGCGACAGCATGATCATGGAATACGGCGCGTTGCGCGTGGTGGAGTGCTGGGGCGATGACGTGCCGCACGGACAGCAGACCGACTTTTATCGCGCGGTCGAGGCGGCCGCGGACGAAACCGTGCTGTTCTCCTGGATCGAATGGCCGGACAAGGCCACGCGCGATGCCGGCATGCAGAAGATGATGGACGACCCGCGCATGGACCCTGCGGTCAATCCGATGCCTTACGACGGCAAGCGCATGATCTTCGGCGGCTTCGTGCCGGTGCTGGACCTGGGCCGGTCGGCCTGATCGTTACACCGCCTGGCGGCAGGAATGGACGCACCTGCCATCAGGCGTGCAGCCCCGCAGTCATCGCCCCCGCACGCAGGCCTTGTCTCGCCATGGCTACACTGACAACCGCCCACGCACGCGCAGATCGCCACCGGCGCGACATGCGATGCACCGTCTCTCTTGCCTGTGGAGATCGCCGATGACCATTGCGCCGCTGCTGGTGGCCTGCCCGAGCTGCACTGCGATGAATCGCATCGCGCAAACGCGTCTGCGCGATGCGCCCAACTGCGGAAGCTGCCATCGGCCGCTCTTTCTCGGAACACCGGTAGCACTATCCACTGCCGATTTCGACAAGCATGCGGTGCGCAGCGAGTTGCCGTTGGTGGTGGATTTCTGGGCACCGTGGTGCGGGCCGTGCCTGAGCATGGCACCGCAATTCGCCGCAGCCGCTGCATTGCTGGAACCTCAGGTCCGTCTGGCAAAAGTGGATACCGATCTGCATCCGGCGCTGGGCACGCGTTTTGGCGTCCGCAGCATTCCCACCTTGCTGGTCATCCGTGGCGGCAGCGAGCTGGGCCGTCATTCCGGTGCGGTGAGCAGCGCGCAGATCGTCAGTTGGGTACAGTCGGTGTTGCGCAGTCGTTGAAACAAAAGAAGCCCGCTGCGTATTACACGCAGCGGGCTGGTTTCGCGCACAGCATCACTGCGACGCACAGGTCGCAGTGATGCTGTGATGCAGTCAACCGATCAACAACTCACTGCCAGTTGACGTTGACCGACACGCCCACGATGCGCGGCTCGTTGTAGACCGCAGCCATGTAGTTCTCGATCACACCCTTGACGTTTTTCTCGTTGGTGATGTTGCGCGCAAACGCCGCCACTTCCCACGCACCGTAGCCGCCGGTGTAACCCAGCTTGAGGCCGCCTTCGAAATTGCCGTCGGCGCGGAACTCGGTGGAGTCGTACAGCACGAAGCTGGTTTCGCCCTGCTTGTTCCAGTCGGTGGAGACGAAGAACGCGCCGTCGTTACCCACCGGAATGTCGTAACGCGCGGCCAGGTTGAGGTTGTACTTGGGCGCGTTGGGCAGCGGGTTGCCATCGATCTGCGCGAAGGTATTGCCGCCGACGCGGATGGTCGGGTCGTTGACCGTGCACACCACCACGCCGTTGAGCGCGCAGGCCTGCGCAAACACGCGCTTGTCCTGGATTTCGCTATGCAGCAGGCTCAGGCCGGCGGTCAGCGACAGGTTGGAGATCGGGCGCCAGTCCAGGTCCGCTTCCAGACCGTAGGCCTTGGCCTTGTCGGCATTGAACAGCACGCCGTTGCCGTCCGAATCGTTGCCGTTGAGCTGGATGTCATCGACGGTGTAGGTGAAGCCGCTGACATTCAGACGCAGACGATTGTCGAACAGGCTGCTCTTGATGCCGGCCTCCCACGACAGGATGGTTTCCGAATCGGCGGTGGTGAAATCCGAATTGAACACCGCGCTGCGGCCCTGGATGGTCGGGCCGCGGAAGCCGCGCGCCACGCGTGCGTAGACGCTCAGCTCGGGATTGATTTCGTACATCGCGCTGAGGTCCCAGCTGGGCTGGGTGTCGGACATGCGCACGTCGCGACGGCCACGGTATGTCACCGCACCAGCGGCGGTGTCGGCGGTCTTGAGCAAACGGGTTTCCTTGGTGTCCTTGGTCTGGCGGATGCCGGCGGTCAGGGTGAGCGCATCGGTGGCCTTGTAACTGAGCTGACCGAAGCCGGCCCACGAGGTATTGGTGTTGCGCAGGCGCACCCAGTTGTTGGGGTTGCGCGCGGCGGTCTGCAGAAAAAACGCACGCTGATAGAAATCGGTGGTGTCGCGGCCATCGAAGTAGAACGCGCCCACCTGCCATTGCAGTGCGTCGTCGCCTTCGCTGGCCAGACGCAGTTCCTGGGTGTACTGATCCAGATCGCGGATCTGCCCCATCGACTGGCCGAAACCGTTCGGCACGCCGTTGACCGGGTAGTTGGCCGCCGCGCCGCCATCGGTGTCGCCACGGCTGTAGCCGGAGGTGGTTTCGTAAGCGGTGATCGAGGTCAGCGACACGCCGCCGAAGTCGTAGATCGCCTTGATCGAGCCGCCGTCGGTCTGATAGGCCTGCGGATTATTGTTCGCTTCGTCGTAGGCCACGCGGTCGCGCGGCACGTCGACTTTGTCGCTGCCGCGCGTCACCGCATTGCGCAGGAACAACGTGGAGGTACCGTCGTAGTCGCGCGTATGCACCGAGCCCAGCAGCGAGAATGCGTCATTGGGCTTGAGCAGCACCTGCAGGCGTGCATTGCGGTCGTTGTAGCCGCCCATCGCGTCCTTGCGCGGCGTGCGCGTGCCATCGGCGCTGCTGCCGGCAAAGGTGTTGTCCACCCAATCGTCGCGGTGCTGATACAAGGCCGAGACGCGGAACGACAGCACGTCGTTGATCGGCCCACCGAAGCCGCCATCCAGCGACACGGTGTTGTAGCTGCCGTAGCTGGCATCGACGCGGCCGGTGTAGGTGTCGCTGGGCTTGACCGTGTCGAACTTGACGATGCCGGCAGTGGTGTTGCGGCCGAACAGGGTGCCCTGCGGGCCGCGCAGCACTTCGACTTGGTCCACGTCGTAGACCGGGTTGGATTTGAGTACCACGTGCTCCAGCACCACATCGTCCTGGATGATGGACACCGGCTGCGAAGCGCCAAGATAGAAATCGATATTGCCCAGACCACGGATATAGAAGCGCGGGAAGATGCGCCCGGTGGTGGTCTCGGCATAGAAGCCCGGCACGCGGCCGGACAGTGCCAGCAAGGTGTCGTCGCCGCCTGCGGTGAACTCGCGCATCGCCGCGCCCTGCACCACGCCCACCGATACCGGCACGTCCTGCAGGTTCTGCTCGCGGTGCTCGGCGGTGACGGTGACCGTATCCAGCGCGGTCGCGCTGCCCTCGCCCTGGGTCGTCGGCGTTTGCTGCGCAGATGCGGCGGCGGCCATCGAAGCGAGCAACAGGCCGGCACAGGCGCGCGCCAGCGGCGTGCGCTGCAAGGCAGCGCGACGGCGTGTGGGTGCGTGCGTGGCGGCGGACGTCAGGGACGCGGAGATAGACAAGTACAACAACATACGAGGTGATCCTTGGAGTAAGAGCGGCTAACAAACTACTGCGCGGCCGCCAGGCGGGCGCAGCCGGTGCTCGGAATCCTCATGTACCCACTCGTACACTCCGGTTCCTGCGCGCCGTCTGCACCCACCTGACGACCGCTCGCTACGTTTGTTAGCCGCTCTAAGTAGAGTGAGGTGACGTCCGTCGGCACAGGCATGCCGGACGAAGGCGCAAGGTGGCGCCGCGCGCACGATATGTCAGCAATGTTGCAGCTCTATGGCAAGCGTGCCGCCGCGCACATGCCGCTAGCTCTACACCCATGCCATTGCACGCGTGTGGCATGGCGAAACGCCATGCCTGCACTGGCCGTGTGCTGACAGCAGGCGGTTTTTTGTGCGCCACCTTTGGCCCATATGCCCACGCGCGCTAAGCGCGGGAAAATAAACAAGTCGCCTCGGCGCGAGGAAATAAACACTCCGCGCTGAGCGCGGGCAAGTACACCACCGGCGTTATGCGCGGGCGGCAAGCACACTGCTGTCGAGCATCTGCCCAACCATATTGAGCAGATCGTTGAGGCTGAAAGGCTTGGGCAGCAAGGCCATGCCTTCGGCTAGAAATTCCTGCCGCGTGGCTGCGTTTTCGGCGTAGCCGGTGATGAACAGGATCGGCAAGCCGGGCCGCAGCGCGCGCGCCACATCGGCCATGTCGCGCCCGTTCATGCCGGGCAGACCCACATCCGACACCACCAGATCGATCTCCACCCCGGCACGCAATTGCTCCAGTGCGCCATTGGCATTTTCAGCTTCGGTCACATGGTAGCCGGCATCGCTGAGCACCTCGCTCACCATCATGCGCACCACATCGGTGTCGTCCACCAGCAGGATGCGCTCGTGACGGTGACGCGGCGATCTGGGCGGCGGTGCTGGCGCCACCTCGCTTGCCGTAAGCCCGCGCGGCAACAGCAAGGCCACCGTGGTACCACGGCCCACGGTGCTGGTGATGCGCGCGGTGCCGCCGGATTGACGCGCAAACCCATAGGTCATGGACAAGCCCAGGCCGGTGCCCTCGCCGATGGGTTTGGTGGTGAAAAACGGCTCGAACACCTGATTGAGAATAGCCGGCTCGATCCCGCTGCCATTGTCGATGACGTTCACCGCCACGTAATCGCCATCGTCCAGTTCCGGATCGTTGGACGCGGTGTAGGCGGCGCTTTGAATGCGGATGGTGCCCTTGCCCTTCAATGCATCGCGTGCATTGATCACCAGGTTGAGCACCACGTTTTCGAGCTGGTTGGCATCGGCCACCGCAACCAGCGGCGTCTGCGCCAGATCCAGTTCCAGCACGATGTTCTCGCCGATCGAACGGTGCAGCATGTCTTCCAGCGAGCGCACGCGTGCGTTGATGTCGAACGCCTGCGCATCCAGCGATTGCTTGCGTGCAAACGCGAGCATGCGCTGGGTCAGCGCGGCAGCGCGATGCGCCGAGCCGGTGGCGATTTCCGCCAGCCGCGGCACGCGCTCGATGCGGTTGGATTCCACCGCCAGCTGGATCATGTCCAGCCCGGAAATGATGCTGGTCAGCAAGTTGTTGAAGTCGTGCGCGATGCCGCCAGTGAGATTTCCCAGCGCTTCCATCTTCTGCGCCTGCAGCAGCTGGATTTCGGTGCGCTGGCGCTCGGCGATCTGGTGGGCCAGCTCGGTGGTGGCGGTGTCCAGTTCCTGGCGTTGTTCGCGCTCGCGCAGACGCTGTTCGGTCACGTCCTCGACCAGCAACAAGCCCAGATCCGGCTCGCGATACGGCGACACCCGCCACTCGGTTTCGCACAGCTTGCCATCGCGAATGATCGACAGCGTGCCGCTCCAGCGCGCACGTTGCGCCAGCGCGGTGGTCAGGGCATGCACGGTTGTCGCCTGGTCCAGCCCTGCCGCCTGGATCGCATCGCCGGGCGTGACGCTGCCGATCAGGCGCTGGAAGGCCGCATTGGCTTCGTGCGTGCACAGCCTGGAATCGACCACGGCGATCGGCGCGCTGATGTGCTCGAAGATCTCGCGGAAGCGGGCCTCGCTGATCCGCAATGCATCTTCGGCATTGCGGGCGCGCAACAGCGTGCGCAGCGTGGCGACCAGCACGCTGGGGTCGACCGGATGGATCAGGTAGGCATCGGCACCGGCATCCAGCCCGGTGGCCATGTCGCCGGTGGCGATCGAAGCGGCCGACACATGCACCACCGGCAGCAGCGCGGTGCGCGGGGCGGCACGCAAGCTGCGCACGATGTCGAAGCCGCTCATGTCCGGCAGGTTGACGTCCAGCACCACTGCGGCAAAGGCGTGCGTGGCCAGCTTGGCCAGGCCATCGGTGCCGGTGCCGGCCTCTTCGACCACGAACTGATGATGCTCGAGCACGCGCCGCACCGAATAACGCGTCACCGCGTTGTCGTCGACCACCAGAATGCGATGACTACCGGGCAAGTGCGTTCTCCGCCGCCAGCGTCACCGGCAGCACCACGAAAAATTCGGAACCTTCGCCGACCACGCTATTGATCCCCACCCTGCCACCGAGCAGCTCGGCGAAGCGCTTGCAGATCGCCAGCCCCAGACCGGTGCCGGTCAGGCGTTTTTGCAGTGGCGAATCCACCTGCACGAAATCCTCGAACAAGGCCTCGTGCAGCTCGGCCGGAATGCCGATGCCGGTATCCTGCACACCGAAGCGCACATGGGTGTCGCCTTCCAGCTGCGCGAACACGCGCACGTGGCCTTGCGGGGTGAACTTGAGCGCGTTGGAGATGAAGTTGCGCAGGATCTGCGCCAGCTTCTTGTCGTCGGTGTAGAGCATCGGCAGCGCCGGCGGATCTTCGAAGATCAACGTGGTGCTGCCGGCATCGGTGAGCGGGCGGAACATGCCGCGCAACGCCGAGAACAGATCCATCAGGTCGAACCAGCCCGGCGAAATGGCGATGCGGCCGGCTTCGATCTTGGCCAGATCCAGCAGGTCGTCGACCATCTCGGTGAGCTCGCGCGCCGAGGCGCTGACAAAGCGCACCTGCTTGGATTGCTCGGCGTTGAGCGGCCCGTCCATGCCGTCTTCCAGCAGGCGGGTGATGCTCAGGATCGAACTGAGCGGCGTGCGGAACTCATGGCTCATGTACGACAGAAAGCGGCTCTTGAGCTCGGACACATCGCGCAGCTGTTCGGCCTGCTGATCGAGCTCGGCATACAGCGCCAGCACGCCCTGGTTGGTTTCTTCCAACTCCTCGCGCAAGGCCTGGTTCTGCTGCCGCAGCGCGTCGAGTTCGGCCAGCGGATCGGCCGCCGATGCGGCATCGGATGACTTCATTGCAGGGCTCCCAAACGCATGACGAACACGCAGGCATCGTCGCGGCCGCGCGCGTAATCGCGCAACAGCACCGCCGCAACGATACGCGGGTGGCGTGACAATAGCGCCGGGTGATCGCGCAGATTCCAGCGCGTTTGCAGGCCGTCGCTATGCATGACCAGCAGCTTGCCGGTCGCATTCGGAAAATCGAACGGCTGCGCCTTGCGAAACTGCACCCCGACGATGCCCGGATGCGACGGCATGCCGCGCACCCCATCGCCATCGCACAGCGAAGCGACGATATTGCCGACGCCGGCAAAGCGCACCTGGCCGGTGCGGCTGTCGAACTGCATCACCGCCGCCGCACCACCGCGGGTGCCGGACATGCCGGCATGCAGGCGTGCGATGAGCTCGCCGGGCTCGCCGCTGGCCGCTGCCAGCGCGCGCGTACCGGCATCGGCGGCGTCGGCCGCGCCTTGCCCGTGGCCCAGGCCGTCGATCAAGGTCACGGTGACCCGTTGCTCGCGGATCGCCAACTGCCAGGCGTCGCCGCACACCACTTCATGATGCAGCGGCACGCGCACCGCGCCATACGGCAGATCCAGCTCGGCGCGTGGTTGCGCGAACAGTCGCACCATCACGATCGCGCCCTTGGCATCGGAGTACGCGTCCAGCACCTGCGCCTTGCGCTTGATCGCGCCCAGCCCGGTGCCCGCTGTGCCGGCAGTGGAATAGCCATCGCGCAGGCCATCTTCCAGTGTAAAACCCGGGCCTTCGTCGATGGCGCAGATCTCCACGCCCATGCCCTCGCGCGCAGCCACGCCCGACAACTGAAAGCAGCCGCCACGCCCATGCTTGAGCATGTTGGTGGCAAGCTCGGTGGCGACCAGCGCAACGCGACCACAGGCGGCTTCGTCGAACCCCAGCGTCTGCGCGAGTGCCGTCGATTCACGCCGCGCCTGCCCGACCTGGCTGGCTTCGTCGACGCGAAACAGGCGGGTCACGTCACCGGTAACCGTCACTTCCATGTGGTGATGGTGATGCGTGTGCCCTTGCCCGGCGTGGTGTCCAACACAAAGTCATCCACCAGCCGCCGGCTACCGGACAGGCCCAGACCAAGTCCGCCGCCGGAAGTCCAGCCGTCTGTGAGTGCCAGATCCAGATCGGGAATGCCGGGGCCTTCGTCGCGGAAGGTCAGCTGCACGCCCTTGCGGATGCCGTTTTCCACCAGTGCCCAGTCCATATCGCCGCCACCGCCGTAGATCACGGTGTTGCGCGCCAGTTCGCTGGCCGCAGTGACCAGCTTGGTCTGGTCGACCAGACGCAGGCCACACTGCACCACCAGCTTGCGCACTGTCTGCCGGGCCAGCACCACATCCTGTTCGGTGCGTACCGGTTGCGACCCTGTGGTCATGAATCGCGATCGGGTTGCTGCAACAGGCGCATGCCGCGTTCGACATTGAGCGCGGTGCGCACCGACGGCAGGGTCAGGCCCAGTTCGACCAAGGTGATCGCCACCGCCGGCTGCATGCCGACCACCACGGTCCTGGCATCCATCACTGCGGCCAGCCCGGAGATGGTGCTGATCATGCGGCCGATGAAGGAGTCGACGATGTCCAGTGCGGAGATGTCGATCAGCACGCCGCGCGCGGAGGTGGCGCTGATCTTTTCCGACAGATCTTCCTGCAGCGTCATCGCCAGTTGGTCGTGCATGTCCACCTGGATGGTGACCAGCAGCAGGTCGCCCATCCGCAGGATCGGGATACGCTCCATGTCAGCTCGCCTTGCTCACGGTCACGCCGGTGCGCTTGAGCGCCAGCGCCAATGCGTCGGCCAGGTTGGCCTTGGTGACGATGCCCTGCAGATCCAGCCCCAGATGCACGATGGTCTGCGCAATCTGCGGGCGCACGCCGCTGATGATGGCATCGGCGCCCATCAGGCGAATCGCGGTGACGGTCTTGAGCAGGTGCTGCGCAACCAAGGTGTCCACGGTGGGCACGCCGGTGATGTCGATGATGGCGATCTCCGAGCCGGTATCGACGATGCGTTGCAGCAGCGATTCCATCACCACCTGGGTGCGTTGCGAATCCAGCGTGCCGATCATCGGCAGCGCCAGCACGCCGTCCCACAACTTCACCACCGGGGTGGACAGTTCCAGCATTTCTTCCTGCTGCCGCACGATGATGTCTTCGCGGGTCTTCTGGAACGCCTTGACGGTGTACAGGCCCAGACGATCCAGCAATTCGGACAGCGCCCACAACTGCAGGCCCAACTCCTCCGGCGCACTGGCGTACTCGCGCTGCACCAGCTCGAACAGCACGCGCTTGAGCGAGAAAATGAAGTTGGCGGTTTCCTGCGAATCGAAGCCGCGCGTGGCGCGGTCGCGCGAGAGCGTCTCCAGAAAGCGGCGCACCTCGCTCCATTCGGCGCTGTCCAGGCTGCTGCCGCCGTCTTTCAACGAGGCCACCAGCAAGCGCAGGAATTCCGCGCCCTGGGTTTCGATTTCCTGCCGCGAAATACGCACGTCGCTACCGAAGCTGGAACCCAGCCAAGCGGTCAACAACGTTGTTTCCTGCCCACGAATCGCATCGATCGAGCGCTGCTGCAATGCCACCATGAGATCACCCGCCGAGAAAGAGAAGAAAGGCTGGGCATGCGGGCTGGACAGCGCCCGTGGTTGGCGCGGCGCCCCCACGCCGAAGCGCAGCAGAATAAAACAATTCAGATTCGGCAACCAACGACGAACCTGTAGCAGTCATCAGACACTACACCCTGCAGTTTGACATTGCAGCCCACATGGCGAACGTGCGCCCGGCCACGCCTGCACAGATGCAGGCGGTGGATGCAGGCGGTGAGGGTCTGAGTGCCGCCGCCCGATGGCGGACGCTGCCGCAAAGCGCGCTGGGGAGTTTGATCGAAGCGAGGTGATACGGGCACACCGAACAAGCCCGCCTATAGGCAACCGCCAGTGCGTGCAACGCGCTGTGCCACCAGCGGCGTGTCGGGCTGTGGCCGGGCGTGTTCTGATCGCGCCCAGACTTTTCTCAGGCTCCCCCATGTCATCGCTGTTTTCTCCGTATCGACTCAAAGACCTCACATTGCGCAACCGCATCGCCATTCCGCCGATGTGCCAATACACCTCCGTGGACGGCCTCACCAACGACTGGCATCAGGTCCACTACGCCAGCATGGCGCGCGGCGGTGCGGGCCTGGTGATCGTCGAGGCCACCGGCGTGTCGCCGGAAGGACGCATCACGCCCGGTTGCCTGGGCCTGTGGAACGACGCCCAGGCCGAAGGCTTGGCGCGTATTGCGGCATCGATCAGCGCCGCCGGCGCAGTACCCGGCATCCAGATCGGCCACGCCGGGCGCAAGGCCAGCGCCAACCTGCCGTGGGAAGGCGACGACCACATCGCCGCTGGCGACCCGCGCGGTTGGGACACCATCTCGCCCTCGGCAGTCGCCTTCGGCGGCGGCCTGCCCAAACTGCCGCGCGAGATGACGCTGGACGACATCGCCCGCGTGCGCGGCGATTTTGTCGCCGCCGCACAGCGCGCGCGCGATGCCGGCTTCCAGTGGTTGGAGCTGCATTTTGCGCATGGTTATCTGGCGCAGAGCTTCTTCTCGGTGCACGCCAATCGGCGCCAGGATCAGTACGGTGGTACTGCCGAAAATCGTGGTCGCTTCCTGCTGGAAACACTGCAAGCCGTGCGTGCGGTCTGGCCGGAACATCTGCCGCTCACCGCGCGCTTTGGCGTGATCGAATTCGATGGCCGCGATGAAGAGACCTTGCAGGAAGCCATCGCACTGACGCGCAACTTCAAGCAAAGCGGCCTGGATCTGCTCAACGTCAGCATGGGCTTCAGCACCCCAACCGCGCAGATTCCGTGGGGCCCGGCATTGCTGGCGCCGTTCGCCGAGCGCGTCAGCCGCGAAGCGCAACTACCGGTTGCCTCGTCCTGGAATATCGACGACCCGCTGGAAGCCGACCGCGTGATCGCCGCCG
This sequence comes from Xanthomonas hortorum, assembly GCF_040279205.1. GTDB lineage: Bacteria > Pseudomonadota > Gammaproteobacteria > Xanthomonadales > Xanthomonadaceae > Xanthomonas > Xanthomonas hortorum_F. The sequence continues at coordinate 58,940 of NZ_JBEOLS010000003.1, read as the reverse complement.
GGCAGATGGAGTTGGTGATGATCGGCCGCGCGCACCTGGCCAACCCGCATTGGCCGTATCACGCCGCGTTGGCGCTGGGCGAAGAACGCCCGTCGTGGGTGCTACCGCCGTCGTACGCGCATTGGCTGGAGCGCTACGGCAAGCGCAGCTGATCGGGCACGTGCGACACGCCCGGATGCGGCACCGCGCGCAAGCCGACCGTGCACACGAAGTCAGCAGGTTCGTGGGAATGCTTCGGTTCGCTGCGGGCGCTTGCACGCGTCCCGGCGTGGGACACGCCGTAAATATGTCCGTGTAGGCTCTTACGCGGCATCCATGCCGCGTAAGGTCCCACGCCGGGACGCGCGTAAGCACCACCGGTTGTAGTCGGCAACTGAAGGAAAAGCCGCGTCTGGCTGAGTGACCGTGCTTGGAATTGTGACCTTTGCTGGCGAAGTCATGGCAAAGCGATAGACAACTGAATGCATCGACTGCGGAATCCGCAGATATTCCCCCTTACCTGCAGTCATTTGCTTGCCGATCAGCAACTGTGGAAGTGAGAGCGCGGTGTCGCATCCGGGGGCGGGACCGTGTGGCGGCATGGATGCCGCCACCGAGCCTACACGGACGTACTTGCGGCGTGTCCCGACACCGGATGCGGCACCGCGCGCAAGCCGACCACGCCCACGAAGTCAGCAGGTTTCGTGGGAATGCTTCGGTTCGCTGCAGGCGCTTGAACGCGTACCGCAGTGGGACACCGGATGCAGTACCGCGCATCGACTATCCCCGCACACGACCTAAGCGGCTGCGCGATGACGTTGATCGCCTCCCTTACAGTCCGTAACGCTCCACTGCGTCCAGATGTGGGCGCGGGTCCTGATCGCAGGCCTCGGCCAGGCGCAGCCAGCACATTGTGTGCGGCCACTGCGCGGTGGCGGCCAGCAAGGCCCGATGCAATTCCAACGGCGCCGCCGTTTCCGGCAGCGCCACGGTGAACAACACGCCGGGCAGGCCCGTGCTCGCATCTTCCGGGTCGAACGCATCCGGATGTTGCGGATCGATCACGTGATAATCGTCGCGACTGTGCACCCACAGCTTCCAGCCGCGGGCCTCGATCTCTTCGCGCAAGGCCTCGATCGCCGGCTCGCCGGGATGCACGCCATCCACCAGCCAGCTGCTGCCGTAACCGCCTGCCTGCAGCACATGCACCTGCGCATAGGTCGGCACGAAACGCTCGCGCTCGGCCTCGTCTTCCGGCGGCGGATACAGCAACTCGGCATCGAACACCACCCAATCGCCGACATGCTGACGCCGATGCGCAGGCGCGTTTTCGAGGATGCGCGCGGTGACCGGGCCGGTGCGGCGCGCGTAATACTCGGCCGCCTCGCCGTCGTCCACACAACGCACGATCACCCAGCCCCAGCTCTCTTCGACCACACCGCTGGTGTTGCTCAGCTCCATGCCGATCGCCAGCGCCGAGGCACGCACCGCCTCCCACTGCTGCGCTGCACTGGCCGCAGTCATGTGATCCCAATGCGCAGAGCGCGGTTCTTCCATCAGCTCGGTCAGTTGCCGGTAGACCTCGGCCGCTTCGGCAAACCGCCCGGTGTTGAGATACATGCGCCCCAGCAAACCGCGTGCGCCATGCGAGCCGGGCGACAGTTCCAGCAACGCGGTACAGGCCTGTTCCAGCGCCGGCCAATCGGCCAGCCGCTGGGCCAGCTGCGCTTCGCACCACAGCGCCGCCACCGGCACCAGCGGGCGATACAGCTGCGCCAGCCGACGCATGCCGGCGTCGTCGCCACGGCCCAGCAGCAGATTCATCAGCCGGAAGGTCGGGCTGGTCTCGCGTTCGGCATGCCGCTGCACGAATGCCCACAGCAGCGCGATCGCCTCATCGTCGGCCGCGCACGCGCTCAATGCCGACGCAGTGGTGTCCACCAACTCGGCATCGTCGGGGCGCTCGGCTACTGCCTGCAGCAACCATTGCGCTTCGCGCTCGGGGTTGCGCACCACGTCTTCGGCTTGCGCCTCCAGCCATTCCAGCAGCTGCGCGGCAGGCACCGGCGGCGCCTCCCCCGCCGGTGCGGTCTCGATGCGCAGGGCCAAACGGTCCAGCAATTGCGTGGCGCCACGGTCCTGCCGCAACTTGGGCACATGCGCACGCGCAAGCGCCAGATGCCGGCGCGCGGTCCACACCGCACCGCGTTGCAACGCCAGCTCGATCGCCATCTCGGCCGCGTCGATCAGGATGCGATGCGCACCGACCTGCGCGTAATGATCCAGCATCACCTGCAAGCGGCTGCCCAGATCCCAGGTGTTGCGCTCCGGCGTGCGCGATACCAGCACCACCACCGCACGCAACCAGTGCATGCGATAGCGCGGCGCAACCTCGCGCCACGGCAGAAATGCCTCCAGCGCTTCATCGTCGCGATGCAACAGCGCCAATGCGCGCGCCTTTTGCAAACGCCGCGGCTGGCTGCAGTTGGCCCACTCTGCACCTTCGCGTGCGGCCTCGCGTTCGCGCTGTTCGATCAGCGCCAGTGCTTCTTCTGCACGGCCGAGCGAGAGCAGGATCGAGATGCGCATGTCCGGCACGCCGTCGTAGATCTGCCCGCCATGCGCAAGAATGGTCTGCGACTGCTCTTCCAGATAATGCAGTGCCGCCTCGCCGCGCCCATCGTCGAGCAATGCGTCGGCCTTCTCGCAGCTCAGGCACTGGTAGCACGACCAACTCGGGTCGATGCGGCCCAGCGTTTCCTCGCACACTTCGATGCGCTCCTCCACCCAGCCCGGCCCGTCGATATTGGCGTAGCACGCGGCCAGATCCTGGGTCACGCACACCGATTGCGGGCACTCCACCGCATCGGCGCGATGCGCGCGCTCGAACAGCGTCACCGCATCGCTCAGCGCACGCTCGCCTTCGCACAGGTTGCCGACCCGGTTGCGCATTTCCCAATGCCCGACGAACACCTCCAGCCACGGATTGGCCAGCGTCTTGCCCAGCGCACGCGCCTCGGGCAAGAGCGCTTCGGCGCGTTCGATCTGCAGGTCGCAGATATGGTCGGTCAGGCGCGTCAGCAGTTGCGCATTCTGCGGCTGACCGGCTTCGCCCAGATCGTCCTGCAGCTTTTCAACCCAGTTCCAGATTTCCATCCTGTTGCTCCTTCGATGCGGCGCTCAGCGCGCCAGCAGTTGGGTCACGGCCTCGGCAAGATCGCCGAAAGCCCGGTTCAAATCCGATCCGCCCGACGCGCTGGCACCCGGCTGCGGCTGGGTGCGCCCCTGCGCCGACACGATCACCTTGAGCGAGCGCAGCAGCCGCGCCGCCACCGCTGCCTGCGGATTGCCGGCGCGCTGCGCCGCCAGCAATGCCTGCAGCGCCGGGTTGTCGAGATTGAGATACAGCCGCTGGGTCTGACGTGCTTCGATCCCCGCAGTGAACTGCCGGGCCAGCCGCAACGCAGCGGTGGACACGCGCTTGTCGTTTTCGTCCTGCTCCAGGCGGCGTTTCAGTTCGGCCTCACGGTCGGGCACCACCACCAACGGCAATGCTTCGGGGCTGAAACGCGCCGGCACCAATGCTTCGCCATCGCCCAGATGCTGTTCCAGCCAGGCCAGTTCGTCGGCCGGCACGCTGTGGTCCAGTTGGAACAACTGCCGGTTGCCCTGCTCGGTGCCCAGCTCGACCAGCCGCACGCCCTTGGCCTGCGCCCAGCGACGCAGAAACGGCACCACCGCATAGCGATTTCCGTAGGCCACCGGCACGCCCATCGCGCGGAACAGCATCTCTTCGAAACCGCTATCGCTATCCAGGATCACATGCACTGCGCCACGCGCCGGCAACTGCTGCGCCGGCAGATCGCCTTGCGAGGTCGGCACCCGCACGTGTTCCATCAGCAACTCGAACAAGCGCTCGTCGCACAAGGCCGCGCCCAGCAAGGCCTCATTGTGGCGCAGCAGAATGCGCCGCCAGGCTTCCGGCTGCTGACGTGCCACATCGGCCAGACCTTGCACCAAGGCTTCGGACAGCGCGTGTTGCACTGCCGTGTAGGTGGAATCGCGCTGCAGATCTTCGCGGCTGGCAGTGGGCGTCAAGCGATTGGATTCGATCACCCCACCGATGAAGCCCGCCCACGGCGGCAGCAGCTCGCGCGCGTTGTCGTCCAGCAACATGCCGCGCAGGAACACCGACAGATTGCGGTTGTCGCTGGTGCCGTAGGTCGCCCCGTCCTGCACCCACAGCAAGCCGACCGCATCGCTGCCCTCCTCCGTGCGCACCGGCATGCAGCACAGCGGTTCGAAGTTGCGCTCGAAGCGCGCGGCGAATTCGCGTTGACGGCGCCAGGCCTGCACCGGATGCAAGGGCACCGCATCGTGCATGCGCCATGGCGGCGGCTCGGGGTTGATCGCCTGCGCATCGCCGCCGATCCAGATCGGCTCGCGCAACAGCGCGCAGTAGCGCGACAGGATCTCGCGCAGCCGTCCTTCCTGGGCCAACGACAGATAGTCCTCATGCAGTTCCAGCACAACTTCGGTACCGACCTGCGCGCGCGCAGGAATCGGGCTGACCGTGTATTGCTCGGCGTTGCTGGAGATGTAGCAATGCCCAAGCGTGGGCGTCTGATAGGAGGTGGTGCGCACGGTGACCCGGCGCGCCAGCACAAAGGCCGACAAGAAGCCCAGCCCGAACATGCCGATCAGGCCGCTGTCTTCGTGCCCGCCCTGACGCAGCCCACGGGTGTAGCCCACGCCCACGGTGGCCAGATAATCGTGAATTTCCTGCTGGGTCAGCCCGGCGCCGGTATCGATGATGCGCACGATGCCCTGGGCCGCATCGGCATGCACTTCAATGCGCGATTCGCCTTGCCAGTCGGGTTGTTCCAGGCGGCGGCGCAGGATCGAGTCGTGCGCGTTCTGCACCAGCTCGCGCAGCGCGACCACCGGTGTGGAATAGAGGTGCTTGCTGAGGACGGACATCAGTCCGTTGAGATCGACGCCTGCACGGCGGATCTGAGAGGCGTCCGTCGCCTCGGAGGTGTGATCTTGCATGATCGTTTGTCGTTTCCTTGGCGGCCACGCCCATCCTCGGACGCGCCTTCCTGGGTGGCAATGCGAGCCGGAAAGCATAGCCGCAAGCCACGCCGCACGCACGCACGTCTCAATTCGGATCCCTCCACCGCACTGCGACCGGACATCGCTGCTGCATCACCCACCGGAAACGGAGCGCCACGGCCTGCATGACTGCACGGCCGTGGCGCCAGACACATTATCGCTGCAAGGTTTCCATCGGTGCCTCATTGAAGTGCTGGCGGTAGCCCTTGGCCAGCGCCGAGCGGCTGCCCACGCCCCAACGGCTTGCCGCCTGCAGCACACTGCCGCAGCCGCCTTCGGCCAGCAGTTCGTCGCGGATGCTCTGCATCCGGTAACGGCGCAGCACCTGGGTCGGCGACAGCCCGGTGGCCGACTTGAACGCCTGCTGCAAGGCGCGCCCGGTCACCCCGATCTGCGCAGCCACTTCATTGATCGACAGATCTGAGCGATGCGCGTTGGTGATCATGTAGGTGTAGGCACGCCGGTACTTGGCCGGCAGACGCGCCGAGATGTCGTCGCTCACATGCGCCGGGGTACCGCTTTCCAGCAGGCGCGGCGCCTGCACCTCGCTGCGCAGGCATTGCACCGCACCCAGCGCATACCGGTTATAGAGCAACAACGCCTGCTCGGTCTTGCCCAACGCCTGGCTGATCTTGGCCTGGCAATACTCGAACTCCAGGTTCCAGCGCGGCGCATGGTGCCGGCCGGCACCGGCCAACGCACGCTCGGCCAGATCCGCACGCCCCACCGCCAACGCAGCCAGCGCCAGTTCCACCTGCGCGTCCTGGCGGGCGCACGGCGGGCAACCGGTGGCCGCAGCCGGCAACGCATCGATCTGCGCATCGAAGCCGAAGGTATCGCCACCGGCAATCCGCAGCAGGTTGCGCACATGCCGCATGCGCTGGGCGAGCACCGGCATGCTCTCGGCCAGATCGGCGATGCAGGCGCGCAGCTCGTTGGGCTCGAAGGCATGCGTCGCATCTTCCTGGCGCAGCGTGGCCTGCCAGAATACGTGGTCGCTCATGCGATCGGAGCGACGGATGCGCAGTTGCGCAATCATGTCCAGGCGCAGCGCGGTGGCGATCCGCAGCCAATCGCTCGCACCGGTCTCCAGTTCCGAAAGCACCTCGTTGGCGCGCTCCAGCGTCTGCAGCGCGAGCGTGCTCTGGCCCAGATGGAAGTGCGTCAACGCTTTACCCAACAGGCTCTCGCCGCACAGGCAGGACGGCGTCTCGCGGTCCATCGCCAGCTGCGCAAAACAGTTCAACGCGGCGCTGAGCCGGCGCTGGCTCAGCATCAACCAGGCGGTGTTACGGCACGACAACAGCCGCAACTGCCGTTGATGCCCACGCATGGCCTTCAATGCATGGCGATAGGCATCTTCGGCTTCTTCCTGATACTCCAGGATCAGCAGCGCGTCACCGCTGGCGCCGAGCAGGCTGACTTCATCGTCGCCGCCATCCGAGGCGGCCTGCCCGTCGCGGCGTTGTTGAAGGTGTTGCAGACCCTGCGGCCAAGCACCAACCAGCATCCTGCTTGTATAGGTAGGAAGACGGTCTGCGTACGACAACGCAGAGATCGCTGCGAGGTAGGTGGAAAGGATCATGCCAGGCTCTCTCTTAGGGGGATGAGCAAAAAACAACCAATTTCGCCGGTCTTTTGGCGCAATCGATTGTATGCAGCGGATCCAATGGAATTTCTCACTTTGGGGCACTAAGAAAATCAAAAATTCTCACTCTGTGTCGAACCGTGCCAGCCGCGCAGCGTGCAGAGCATGTGGGCATTTTTTGCACTCCAGGTCCGATGTCGTGCACAGGACATCGCACGACATGCGATTGCGTATTGAAGACATCGGCTCCTACAGCAAGACCCCGCCGGTGCCGAAACGTCTCCGAACACCTCGCTTCCACGCGCAGCTCGCGTTGTCGAAGCATGTCGTGGCAATGACTGCATGTCGGTTGCGTGTGGTAACGGACGCAGTCGCCGCGAATAGAAACTTCGGCGATCCGCCGCGTCGATAAACCGCCGACATATTCCACAAGCGCTATAACAGCGAATAAATTGCAATACCTTGGTCTATACCTGACCAATTGGTCTGGATGTCTGCGGGCCCATGCGTTTTTCTGGCGCTTCCGCAGCGCCATCCGCCGCAGCAATGTCGTAATTTTGTTATTTCCGGCGCATCCATGCCTAAATGTAAGAGCTCCGTTACGCTTATCTGAGCGCACGTTAAAGCCAACCCACGCAAAGCCGAAGAAAAGTACGCAGCAGTGAAACTTTCTGCCTCGCCAATGGTACATACCATTCGTCTGATCTCGGTCAGACCCTCCCTGGCAGCCGAAAGGTTTGGCGATGTACTTATCTATACACGTGGGTTTTGTATTGGCGCCGGCTGCCCGTCACAGGCACCCGACATACGACTGGTACGCATGCCGACATGGGAAGGCTGGCTGATGTACGCCAACGCTTCCGGCAAGCAAGGATCGGCTTTCCTGTTGACGCAGGATGCGCGTCTGGCCTCGCAGGTCAACGCGAGCCTCGCACCGCTCGCGCCGAGTTTTGCGGTCTTTTCCGACGAACTCGAACTTCTGCGCTCGCTGCGACATTCCCCTTGCGAGCTGCTGGTGTTCGATGCGACCTGCGTTGCCTCCGACGATAGTTCGCTGCTGGCCTGGCAGCGCTGCCATAGCGGCCATCCAACGCCATTGATCGTGCTGGGACGCTTCGATTGCCCCAACGACATCCTGGCCTGGTATCGCGCCGGTGCGCAGGACGTGCTGGCGCTGCCGTTCAATTCGCATGAGTTGCATGTCCGCGCGGCATTGGCGATCTCGCCGGTGGCGCAGGCATGCCCGGAAACGCAGCAGCTCAGCGTTGGGCCCTACCAGTTGATCCGCGACGAGAACACCGTGTATCTGCACGGCAAGCCGATCGTCCTCACCGCACGCGAGTTTTCGATTGCCTGGTTGCTGTTCTCCAGCCCCGGTGTGTGCTTCCGCCGCTGCCAGTTGGCCAAGGCGGTATGGGGCAGCCATACCGAGTTCACCGACCGCACCATGGAGCAGCACATCTACAAGCTGCGCAAGAAGTTGCAGCTGTGCAATCACAGTGGCGCGGTGCGTATCAGAACCGTGTATTCGCATGGCTACAAGCTGGAACTTGCACTGCATGACACAGATGCAGTGACCCCGGGCAAGCTCACACCCCAGAACGCGGCAAGCCACGCTGCGGCGTGCTGATCCAGACGCGTCTTGGCGTGGTGCGTGCCGACGCAAGGCTTGTTTCAAGCTAATAAGTTGCACAAACGACAACGGCGCAGGGACTCCCCTGCGCCGTTGTTCGATCGATCGGTGCGTCCGGTTACTGCTTGGGGCTTTCACCGTATTCGTTCGGGCCCGGGGTGCCGTCCATGCACATGAAGACCAGCAAGACGATCGCACCCACGTAAGGCACCAGGCTGATCAGATAGAACCAGCCGGACTTGCCCTGGTCATGCAGGCGACGCACGGTCACTGCAATGCCCGGCACGATCATTGCCAGGCCGACGATCATGATGATGGCAAACACCACCCACGCCAGCGGGCCGGGTCCGTTGTCGCCGCCGCCTATCGCTGCCGCGATGCCAAAAATGCCGCCCAGTACCAGCAGAACAATCATCTGCAGCAAGAAGAACATCCAGTATTCCTTGCGACGCGAGCGACCGGTGAAGTCGGCGTAGCGCTTGAGCGGCAACAACATCCATTCCATTGTGATTCTCCAGGTAAGAGCAGTCAGCGGTGTCTGTGATCCGGTGCACGGTGCAACGGGCCGCGCATGGTGCCATAGCCGCATTCTTTCTGAAAACGTTTTCTCGACAATCAAATGCAAATACAGCCGTCTATCCGACAGACGGTTTGCAGTGCTCAGTCGCAGCGGAGAGGCGCGGTCAACGCACCAACCAGACCGGCTGACGTTCTGCACCCGGCACCTCGCCGCCGCAGCTCGTGACGCCCACTGAAGGTTGCCAGGTTTTCAACAATGACTCTGGCCAAGCGTGCGCTCATGAGAGGCGATCGTCAGGGCGGCCGATCGCTCATAGCTCATAGACGGTCGGCTGGCGACGGTCGGGACGAGCGCAACATGCGGCTGCCTGACGTGGTCGAGGCGAGGCTGCCGCCACGTTCGACACTGCTCAGCTCAGCTCAGCGCCCGCCCCGCTCTGCGTGGACATCAGTCAGCCGCCGCTTCCAAGGCCTGGCTCAGCCGCTCCACCGCAATGATCTCCATGCCCTTGATGCTGGTGGTCTTCGGTGCATTGGCCTTGGGCACGATCGCGCGCTTGAAACCATGGGTGGCGGCTTCTTTCAGGCGGTCCTCGCCGTTGGGCACCGGCCGGATCTCGCCGGACAACCCCACCTCGCCAAAGGCGATCGTCTTCTCGGCCAATGGCCGGTCGCGCAACGAGGACAACACTGCAAGCAACACCGGCAGATCGGCCGCGGTTTCCTGCACGCGGATGCCGCCAACCACGTTGACGAATACGTCCTGATCGCCCACCACGATGCCGCCATGGCGATGCAGCACCGCCAGCAGCATCGCCAGCCGGTTCTGTTCCAACCCCACCGCCACCCGGCGTGGATTGGATAACGGCGAGGCATCTACCAGCGCCTGCACCTCCACCATCAGCGGCCGGGTGCCTTCGCGGGTGACCATCACGCAGCTGCCCGGTTGCTGGGTGCTGCCACCGGACAGGAAGATCGCCGACGGATTGGAGACCTCCTTGAGGCCCTTCTCGCCCATCGCAAACACGCCCAGCTCGTTGACCGCACCGAAGCGATTCTTGAACGCGCGCAACAGCCGGAACCGGCTGCCGCTCTCGCCTTCGAAGTACAGCACCGCATCGACCATATGCTCTAGCACGCGCGGGCCGGCGATGCCGCCTTCCTTGGTCACATGGCCGACCAGGAACACCGCGGTGCCGGTCTCCTTGGCATAGCGCACCAGCCGCGCCGCACTCTCGCGCACCTGGCTCACCGAGCCCGGCGCTGCGGTCAACGACTCGGTCCACAAGGTCTGTACCGAGTCGGCTACGATCAGCTTCGGTCGCGCCACGCTGGCGTGCTGCAGGATGTTTTCGATGCCGGTTTCGGCCAGGGCATTGAGGCCTTCCAGCGGCAGATCCAGACGCACCGCGCGTCCTGCGACCTGGGCCAGCGATTCTTCGCCGGTGACGTACAACACCGGCAGCGTACTTGCCATGCTGGCCAATGCCTGCAGCAACAACGTCGACTTGCCGATGCCGGGGTCGCCACCGATCAACACCACCGCGCCTTCGACCAGACCGCCGCCCAGCACCCGATCGAACTCGCCGATGCCGGTGGATACGCGCGACTGTTCGGATTGGCGCACGTCCTTGAGCGCGGTGATCTTGGGCGCCTCGGTCTTGCCCGACCAACCGGTGCGGCGCGAAGCTGCCGGAGATGCCTTGCCGCCGGGGGTTGCGCTTTCGAGCACGATTTCGCTGAGCGTATTCCACACCCCGCACTCGGTGCACTGCCCCTGCCACTTGTTGTATTCGGCGCCACACTCGCCGCAGACATAGGCTATTTTTGCCTTCGCCATCGTCAGTTAGCCAATCGTTTCTGGAGCGACAGCATAGTCGCCGCCGGTCTCAGGATGCGCGACGCTGGCGCTTGGTGCCGGGATTCGGGATTCGGGATTCGGGATTCGGGATTCGGGAATCGGGAATCGGGAATCGGGAATCGTCCAGGCTGACGCGCTGTTGGATTGCGTGCAACTGGACACTTCAACAATGGCGCTCTACGTGGAAGGCAGCGGCACTGTCTGCCACTTGGCTAGCGCGATGTCTTTTTATCGATCGATCGATCGGCATCAGCATCAGCATCAGCAGAAACGAGGATCACGCCGGAAGCTGCATGATCGGTCGCAGCCGACCATGTAGCTCCAGCTCCTGCCACTGCCCGCTCGAACAGCTCCGAGCGGGCAGCGCCCATCAACGCGCCTTGTACAACTCGCTCAAGCGATCCGGCTTGCCGGCGATGCGCTCCAGATGCGGATACAGCAGGCCGCCGTGGTAATCGATGCGCACGGTGTCGTAGCGATCCAGGCGCTTGACCAGCAGCTCGATCGGCGCGGTGGTGCCCTTGGCCGCCGTAATCGCGTCCTTGATCACCTCACTGCTGAAGGCGCGGCCGTTGACTGCCACGATCGTGTTGCCGGCGATCAGGCCGGCATTGAAGGCCGGGCCGTCCCACAGCACATCACCGATGTCGCCAGAGGCTTTCAAGGACACGCCAAGCGAATAGGCCAGATTGGCGTCCTTGTCGTCGCTCTCGTCGGCCTTGGTGGCCAGGTTCGGCTCCTCGTTGTAGACCAGCTTCCAGCCATTGGCTTCGATGCCGCCGTTCAACGACCCGTGCCCGTCCATGCGGCTGCGCAACAGGCTCGCCCAATCGTAGGCGGCCACACCGTTGAGCGTGGTCACGATGTCGTCGAAGGTGTACGGATTGACATCCCAATCGCCGTTCTTCATGCCGAAGAACGCCTTGCCGAAGTCGTCGATGGAGCGCTTGTTGTTGGTCAGCGCGCGCAGCTTGCTGTCCACTTCCAGCCACATCATCTGGCCGCCGGAATAGTAGTCCTCGCTCATCTGGTAGCTGCGGTACGCCTTCGGGCGGCGCATCGACATGGTCGGGTCGTTGGTGGTGTCCTGCACGGTGCGCCAGGCCATGCCGGGGCGGCCACGCTCGTAGCTTGCCGCCACGCCGGCCAGCATGTCGCGCGCCTGATCCTGCGTCCACAGGCCCGAGCGTGCGGCCATCACTTCGCCCCAGAACTGGGTCTGGCCTTCGTACAGCCACAGCAGGCTGTCGCCCATCGGCACGTTGAAATTGGGCGTGGCCAGATCCGCGCCGCGGCGATACTTGCCGTTCCAGGAATGGTTGAATTCGTGCGCGAGCAGGTCGCGCCCGGTCCAGCTCTTGTCCCACTCGGTGAAATACGTCGGCACGCCGCTGTTTTCGCTGGAACGGTGATGCTCCAGGCCGATGCCGCCCAGCTTCTTGGTCAGCGCGAGCAAAAATTCGTAATGGTCGAAATGGCGGGCGCCGTACAACTTGTCCATCTGCTGCACCAGCGCCGCATGCGCCTTGATCTGTTCGGGCTTGGCGTCCAGCGACTTGGCTTCGTCGGCAAAGACGTTGAGGTAGACCGGCTGCTTGCCGCCGCTCAGTTCCACGCGCTTGTAGTACTTGCCGGCGAACATCGGCGAGTCGACCAGGTCGTCGAAGTCGATCGGCTTGAAGGTCACCGTGTCGCCGACCCGGCTCTGGGTTTCCAGCGCGGTCGCGTAGTCCCAGCCCTTGGGCAAGGTCACACTGGCCTGCGTCTTGATGTTGCGTGCGAAGACACCGGCCGGATACAGCGCGGTGGTATTCCACTGCAGGTTGAGCATTTCCGGGGTCATCATCACCCGGCCCTGGTTGCTCGCTTGCGGAGAGAGAAACTTGAACTCGGCTACCAGCTCGGTGGCGCCCTGCGGCACATCGATCTTGAAGGCGTACACGTCGAACTGATCGCGCGTCCACGGCACCACCTTGCCATCGACCTTGATCACCAGGCCTGCGAGCTTGTCGATCGGCCCGGTCGGTGAGTGATTGCCGGGGATCCACTGCGGATACAGCAGCGTCATCGGGCCGGGCTTTGCCGGCATGGTGGTCCTGACCTTGAAGATGCGGTGGGCCAGATCGGTGGCATCGACATCGATCTTCAAGCTGCCTTCGAACGGCACGTCCTGCGGCGGCGCGGTTTGCGCGGCGGCGGGCAACGACAGCGCTGCCAGCAGCGACACGGACAACAGGGTGGGCATCTTCATCGCAACTCCGCAGGTGACCTGGAAACAGGCAAGCCCACGATGCTAAGCGCCTACCACGGCTTCCCCGTATGCCATTGGTCATGCCGCAGGCAAATTCATGCGCAAAAATAAGCCGCCAATCGCTGGCGGCTTTCTTCATAACAGCATGACGCGATCCGGCGTGGCGCCGTCTCAATGCATCATGTTGACGTTCATGTTGTGCAGCACCCACAGCGAACCGACGATCACGATGCCGATGATCAGCAGCGAGAACAGGCCCACCTGCACATTGGAACGCTGCTCGGGCGAGCGATCCATATGCAGGAAATACACCATGTGCACCAACATCTGGACGGCGGCCATCAGCGAGATCACGATGACCGTGACGCCCTTGGAGAACGCCCCGCTCATCACCATCGCAAACGGGATGACGGTCAGGATCACGGCCATCACAAAGCCGATCAGATAGGACTTCAGGCCGCCGGCATGTGCGTCGGCGGCGGTTTCATGCGCGTGGTGATTGGCCATTACAGCGCTCCCAGCAGATAGACGACGGTGAACACACCGATCCAGATGATGTCCAGGAAATGCCAGAACAGGCTCAGGCAGGCCAGACGCGTGCTGTTGCGCGGGGTCAGGCCGTTCTTGGAGATCTGGATCACCAGCACTGCCATCCACAACAGACCCGAGGCCACGTGCAGACCGTGCGTGCCCACCAGGGTGAAGAAGGCCGACAGGAACGCGCTGCGCCCCGGACCCGCACCTTCATGGATCAGGTGGTTGAACTCCCACACTTCCATGCACAGAAAGCCGATACCCAGCAGTGCGGTGACGCCCAGCCAGGCATATAGCCCGGTCATGCTGCGCTTGTGCGCGGAGATCATCGCAACGCCAAAGCTCAGGCTGCTGAACAACAGCAGGAAGGTTTCCACCAGCACGAACTTCAGATCGAACAGCTCCTTGGCGGTCGGTCCGTCCACCGTGGCGCCCGAGAGCACCGCATAGGTGGCGAACAGGCCGGCGAACAGCAGGCAGTCGCTCATCAGGTAGACCCAGAACCCGAAGACGGTGTTGCCACCGGCGTCGTGATGTTCGTGGTCGTCGTGGCCGCCCGCGTGGGCGGCGTGGTCAAGCGTGGTCGAGGAAGACATGGTCATACCACCTTCGCGGCCTGCGCCGCATGTTGCTGTTCGAGCAGGGCAAAGCGCGCGTTTTCGATGCGCTCCACTTCGTCGGCCGGCACCCAGTAATCGATGTCGTCATCGAAAGTACGTGCGATGAAGCTGCCAATCATGCCGACCAGGCCGATGATGGCCAGCCACCAGATGTGCCAGATCAACCCGAAGCCCATCAGCACGCTGAAGGCACCGATATACACGCCTGCCCCGGTGTTGCGCGGCATGTGGATCGCCTCGTACTTGGACGGACGCACCCAGCCCTTGCCGTTCTGCTTGTCGGCCCAGAACTGATCGCGGTCGTCGATGTGCGGCAGCACGGCGAAGTTGTAGAACGGCGGCGGCGAAGAGGTGGCCCACTCCAGCGTACGGCCATCCCACGGGTCGCCCGTGTGGTCCATGTGCTCCTTGCGCTTCCAGACGCTGTAGGCGAGCTGCACCAGATTCAGGAAGATACCAGTACCGATGATCGCTGCACCGCCCGCAGCCACGTAAAGCCACGGCGCCCACTCCGGATGGTTGTAGGTGCTCATGCGGCGGGTCATGCCCATGAAGCCGAGCACGTACAGCGGCATGAAGGCCACGAAAAAGCCGATGATCCAGCACCAGAATGAGGCCTTGCCGATCTTCTCGTTGAGCTTGAAGCCGAACGCCTTCGGGAACCAGTAGGTCAGACCTGCCAGGTAACCGAACACCACGCCGCCGATGATCACGTTATGGAAATGCGCGATCAGGAACAGGCTGTTGTGCAGCACGAAGTCCACCGCCGGAATCGCCAGCATCACGCCGGTCATGCCGCCGATGGTGAAGGTGATGATGAAGCCGATCGTCCACAGCACCGGAGAGGTCATGTGCACACGACCGCGGAACATGGTGAACAGCCAGTTGAAGATCTTCACGCCGGTCGGGATCGAGATGATCATCGTCGTGATGCCGAAGAAGGCATTGACGTTGGCACCCGAGCCCATGGTGAAGAAGTGGTGCAACCACACCACGAACGACAGCACGCCGATGCACGAGGTGGCGTAGACCATCGAGGTGTAGCCGAACAGCCGCTTGCGGCTGTAGGTCGCGATCAACTCGGAGAAGATGCCGAACGCCGGCAGGATCAGGATATAGACTTCCGGGTGGCCCCAGATCCAGATCAGGTTGACGTACATCATGGCGTTGCCGCCACCGTCGTTGGTGAAGAAGTGCGTGCCCAGGTAACGGTCGGCACCCAGCAACGCCAGCGCCACGGTCAGGATCGGGAACGCGGCGATGATCAGGATGTTGGTGATCAACGCGGTCCAGGTGAAGATCGGCATGCGCATCAGGGTCATGCCCGGCGCGCGCATCCGCATGATCGTCACGAAGAAGTTGATGCCGGTCAGCAACGTACCCAAGCCTGAGACCTGCAACGCCCAGATGTAGTAATCGACACCGACCCCTGGACTGTATTCCAGCCCCGACAGGGGCGGATACGCCAACCAGCCGGTCTGCGCGAATTCGCCGACGCCCAGCGAGATGTTGATCAGCGCCGCACCGGCCACGAACAGCCAGAAACTCAGCGAGTTCAGGAACGGGAACGCCACGTCGCGTGCGCCGATCTGCAGCGGCACGATCACGTTCAACAGGCCGGTCATGAACGGCATGGCCATGAAGAAGATCATGATCACGCCATGCGCGGTGAAGATCTGGTCGTAGTGATGCGGCGGAAAAGCACCTTCGCCGCCACTACCCGCCATGGCTTGCTGGGCACGCATCATCGCCGCATCGGCGAAGCCGCGCAGCAGCATGACCAGCGCCACAATGATGTACATCACACCGATGCGCTTGTGATCCACCGAGGTGAACCACTCCTTCCACAGGTAGCCCCACAGCTTGTACTTGGTGATGGCGCCCGCGATGAGCAGGCCGAGCAGGCCGGCGCCACCGAGAGCGACCATGATGATCGGCTCGTGGTACGGAACCGCCTCAAGCGTAAGTTTGCCTAGCATCACTTGTCTCCAGAAGTGCACATGGCAACCGGCTCTGCAGCCGATGCCTGATGGTCGCCGTGGCCTTCGCCATGGCCTTGCGGACCGTGACCCGGACCATTCATGTATTTGTCGACCAGCGAGCGGAACATGCCGTCCTGCACCGACGAGTAGTAGGTGACCGGATACTGTTCTTTATCGTTGCGATTGGCGGCCAGCACCTGGTACTCGGCGGCAGTAAGCGCCTTCGGCGATGCCTTGACCTTGGCCACCCATGCATCGAAGCCGGCCTGATCGACCGCATGCGCCTTGAAGCTCATCTTCGAAAAACCGTGACCGCTGTAATTGGTGGACAGGCCGAAGTATTCGCCCGGCTCGTTGGCTACCAGATGCAGCTTGGTTTCCATGCCGGCCATCGCGTAGATCATCGTGCCCAGGTGCGGGATGAAGAACGAATTCATCACCGTGTCGGAGGTGATCTTGAAGTTCAGCGGCGTGTGCACCGGGAAGGCGATTTCGTTGACCGTGGCGATGTTCTGATCCGGGTAGATGAACATCCACTTCCAGTCCAGCGAGACCGCTTCGATGGTGAGCGGCTTGACGTCCGAATCCAGCGGCCGGTACGGATCCAGCGCATGCGAGGAGCGCCAGGTCAGCACGGCCAGTACAAGGATGATCACGCACGGGATCGACCACACCACCACTTCGATCGCGGTGGAGTGCGACCAATCCGGCTCGTAGCGCGCCTTCGTGTTGGACGCGCGATATTTCCACGCGAACGCGATCGTCATCACGATCACCGGGATGACCACGATCAGCATCAGCACCACCGAGGTGATCAGCAGTTGCTTCTCGTCGTGGCCGATCTGGCCTTTCGGATTGAGGATGGCCGAGTTGCAGCCTGCCAACAGCAGGAACGGCAACATCAGGCCTGGACGAAGTACACGCCCGAGATGTTTCAACGGAATCATCGGTCGATCCAAGTGCGAAGGAACGCCAGCCTCATGCGTCGCATCCCCTTTCGGGACATGTCCGGCAGCGCTCTTCCTGAAGAAAGATGACCGCGCAGACCGAAGACACGGGTTAGCTTCCTAATTTTAAACTTTGCTGCACCTGCACGAAACCCATCGGCCATGATCTGCCGCAATTAATGCACGCAAATGTATGCGACATGTTGTCGCAGCGCTGCGCAGGGCAGAAACGATGCGATTGCGGACCTGCACAATCATGCCTGCGTGATGTGCAGCGTCTATTGCTGCACGTGCGCTGAGGTGAATGTGCATCTGCCCAAAACGCAACTGGGCCGACCAATGGCCGACCCAGTGTTGAAGCGATGGTGCCGGAAATAGGAATCGAACCTACGACCTACGCATTACGAATGCGCCGCTCTACCAACTGAGCTATTCCGGCGAGCCGTGAATTGTAGGAGCGGAGCCAGTGTGCGGTCAATCACCGCTATTGGAGGGCTGAGCATTGCGGCACCTGGCGTTGCGTCATGTCCTGCCGGCTTTCTGCCAGCGCGAGACATCCGTCAATCAATCGCTGCATCCAGTAGGCCGGTCAACTCGGCCTACTCAACAAAGGTAACGACCAACGCGAACGGTCGCCTGAAGACAACCCGGCAAACGGGTCAGCCGACTTCAGCTGACCAGACGCAACCGCAGCTCCTTGGGCAGCGCGAAGACCATCGATTCCGGCTCGCCTTCCAGCTCGGAGACGCCCTCGGCGCCCAGCTCGCGCAGCCGCGCCAGCACCCCATCCACCAGCACCTGCGGCGCGGAAGCGCCGGCGGTCAGGCCGATGTGCTGCTTGCCCACGATCCAGGCCGGATCGATCTCGCTGGCGTTGTCGATCAGGTAAGACTCCACCCCGTCGCGTCGTGCCAGCTCGCTGAGACGGTTGGAGTTGGAGCTATTGGGCGAACCGACCACCAGCACCAGATCGCATTGGCGCGCGAGATCGCGCACCGCATCCTGGCGGTTCTGGGTGGCGTAACAGATATCGTCGTGACGCGGCCCCTGCATCGCCGGGAAGCGCGCACGCAGGGCCTCGATGATGCCCATGGTGTCGTCCACCGACAGCGTGGTCTGGGTGGTGTAGGCAAGGTTTTCAGGCTGGCTGATCTGCAGCGTGGCCACCTGCTCGATGTCTTCGACCAGATAGATCGTGCCCGGGCCGCGCTCACGGCTCCACTGCCCCATCGTGCCTTCCACTTCCGGATGCCCGGCATGGCCGATCAGCACCACATCACGGCCGGCCCGGCAATGCCGCGCCACCTCAAAGTGCACCTTGGTCACCAGCGGGCAGGTCGCGTCGAACACTTTGAGCCCACGGCGCTCGGCCTCCAGGCGCACCGCTTGCGAGACGCCGTGTGCGCTGAAGATCACCGTGGCGTTATCGGGCA
This sequence comes from Xanthomonas hortorum, assembly GCF_040279205.1. Taxonomy (GTDB): domain Bacteria; phylum Pseudomonadota; class Gammaproteobacteria; order Xanthomonadales; family Xanthomonadaceae; genus Xanthomonas; species Xanthomonas hortorum_F. The sequence continues at coordinate 40,478 of NZ_JBEOLS010000003.1, read as the reverse complement.
CCTCGTCGAGTTCTTCGACGAAGACCGCGCCGCGCTGCTTGAGGTCGTCGACCACAAAACGGTTGTGCACCACTTCATGGCGCACATAGATCGGCGCGCCCAGCGTCTCGATCGCACGCTTGACGATCTCGATCGCACGGTCGACGCCGGCACAAAAACCACGGGGATTGGCGAGCAGGACTTCCATGGCGGGCATTCTACGGGAATGGGGAATGGGGAATCGGACCGGGCGGCGTGCGCCCGCAGGAACACTTCAGCCTCGATTGCTAATTTTTGATCCCTGACTCCCGTTTGCCGCCCTTGTCGAACAGACCGAATACCGCGATCCCGATAGCGCCGCCCACGATCGCCGAGTCGGCGATATTGAACGACGGCCAGGTATGGCTGCCGATGTACCACTGGATGAAATCGACCACGTGGCCATGCATCAGGCGGTCGATCACATTGCCGATCGCCCCGCCGATCACCAGCGCATACGGCAGCGCGCTACGCCACTCGCCGCGCGCGGTGCGCGACAGCCAGAACGCCAGCAGCCCGCTGATGCCCACCGCCAGCGCGGTGAAGAACCACAGCTGCCAGCCGCCGGCATCGCTCAGAAAGCTGAAGGCCGCCCCGGTGTTATAGGTGCGGTACCAGTTCCAGAAGCCGTCGATCACCGGCACGGCGGTGTACTCGGGCAGGCTGGACAGCACCCAGGCCTTGCTCCACTGGTCCAGCCCGACCACGAGCGCAGACAACAGCAACCAGATCAGGGCGGAAGGTTTGGGGCGTTGACTCATGTCGAGAGGTCGCAATTGGTTGTGATTTCTCCGACGCCGGAGAAGATGCCTGGATGGCGTTGGAGATGGCGAAAACTAAACAACGATGACCAAAGCTGGATGACAGGCAAGCGAGGATGGCATGGACGCTTCAGCCAGCTGCCCTGCCCCGCTTTACCGCAAGCGCGAGCTTCAGCAAGCGCCACAACGCATCAGGCGTAGCGGTCAGCGCCGCGTAAGCGTGTGGCAGTAGCCTGCAAATAAAGCAGCGGCACGTTCCAGCGCAGCACGTCCTACGAAAAACATCGGCAATGCGTTGCGGAATCTTCCGCGACGCATTGCCGTCGATGCCCGCATCAGAACCAGCGACGCGCCTCGCCCGGGCCTTCGAGATTGCTCACGCAGCGGCTGCACAGTTCCGGGTGACGCGGATCGCTGCCCACGCTGGCCTGGTGGTGCCAACAGCGCACGCACTTGGCCTTAGTGGTCGGCTGCGCGCTGACGAAGATGTCGTCGGTGCTGGCCGCGGTGACGGTGACATCGCCACTGATGAACAAAAAGCGCAGCTCCTCGGCCAGCGGCTGCCAGCGCGCGGCGGTCTGCGCATCGGCGGCCACGGTGATCTCCGCTTCCAGCGCCGCACCGATCGCGCCATTGGCACGCATCGGCTCCAGCACCTTGGCCACCTGCTCGCGCAAGGCCAGCAATTTGTCGAAGTCCCCACTGGTCAACGCGGCATCGGCCGGCAATGGCGCCAGCCCCTCGTACCAGGTGGCGAACAGCACGTTGTCGGTGTGCTTGCCCGGCAGATAACCCCACAGTTCTTCGGCGGTGAAGCTCAGCACCGGCGCGATCCAGCGCACGAACGCATCGGCCACGTGATACATCGCGCTCTGCGCCGAACGGCGGCCGCGTGCATCCTCGGCCATCGTGTACAAGCGGTCCTTGGTCACGTCCAGATACAGCGAGCCCAGATCCACGCTGCAGAAATTCAGCAGCGCCTGCACGATCTCGGCGAAGTCGTAGCGCGCATACGCAGCGACGATCTTTTCCTGCAGCTCGTGCGCGCGATGCACGATCCAGCGGTCCAGCAGCACCATGTCGTCCAGCGCCACCAGATGCTGCAGCGGATCGAATCCATGCAGATTGCCGAGCAGAAAGCGCGCGGTGTTGCGCAGGCGGCGATACGCATCGGCGTTGCGCTTGAGGATTTCCTGCGACAGCGACATCTCGTTGCTGTAGTCGGCCGAGGCGATCCACAGGCGCAGGATGTCCGCGCCCAGGGTCTTCATGATGTCCTGCGGCTCGATGCCGTTGCCCAGCGACTTGGACATCTTGCGGCCGTGCTCGTCCACGGTGAAGCCGTGGGTCAGGCACTGCTTGTACGGCGCCGCCTTATCCATCGCCACGCCGGTCAGCAGCGAGGACTGGAACCAGCCGCGGTGCTGATCGGAGCCTTCCAGATACAGGTCGGCCGGCTTGGGCAGGCCGCGGTCCACCAGCACTGTTTCGTGGGTCACGCCGGAGTCGAACCACACGTCCAGGATGTCGGTGATCTTGTCGTAATCGGCCGCCTCATCGCCCAGCAGCTCGGCCGCGTCCAGCGTGTACCACACGTCCACACCGCCCAGTTCCACGCGGTCGGCGACCTGGCGCAGCAACTCGGTGCTGCGCGGATGCGGCTCGCCGGTTTCCCGGTGCACGAACAAGGCGATCGGCACGCCCCAGGTGCGCTGGCGCGAAATCGTCCAGTCCGGACGCCCGTCGACCATGCCGGCGATACGCGCCTGGCCCCAGGACGGATACCAATGCACGTTTTCGATCGCCTTGAGCGCATCGGCGCGCAGGTTGGCCTGCTCCATCGAAATGAACCACTGCGGCGTGGCACGGAACGCGATCGGCGTCTTGTGGCGCCAGCAATGCGGATAGCTGTGCTCCATCTTGCTGGCGGCCAGCAGCACGCCGGTGTCGCGCAACGCATCGATGATGATGTCGTTGGCCTTCCAGATATGCAGCCCGGCCAGCACGGTGTCGCCCAGCGGCGGCGTCGACGGCAGATACACGCCGCGCCCATCCACCGGGTTGATCTGCGCAGCGCCGTAGCGCTCCAGCAACCCATACTGCTTGGAAACCTGATAGTCCTCCTGACCATGACCCGGTGCGGTATGTACAGCGCCGGTACCGTCTTCGGCGGACACGTGATCGCCCAGCAGCAGCGGAATCTCGCGCTCGGCATAGAACGGGTGGTTCAGCAGCATCTGCTCCAGCGCCGCGCCCTTGGCATGACCGTGCACCACCACCGTTTCCACGCCGTAACGCAGCAGTGCCTTGCCGGCCAACGCCTCGGCGATCACCAACCAACGCGGCTGGCCGCGATCGGTCGGGCCTTCGACCAGCACGTAATCCAGGTCCGCACCCAGGCTCACCGCCAGCGAAGCCGGCAGCGTCCACGGGGTGGTGGTCCAGATCGGCACCGCCACGCCCACGCCCGCCGGTAGCGTCGCGCCGAATGCGGCTGCGACAGCGCCCGGATCGCGCGCCGGATAGGCGATATCCACGGTCGGCGAGACCTTGTCGGCGTATTCGATCTCGGCCTCGGCCAAGGCCGAGCCGCAATCGAAGCACCAGTGCACCGGCTTGACGCCACGGGTCAGATGGCCATTGTCGACCACCTTGGCCAGCGCGCGGATCTCGTTGGCTTCGAAGCGGAAATCCAGCGTCTTGTACGGGTTGTCCCAATCGCCGATCACGCCCAGGCGCTTGAAATCGCGCCGCTGCAGATCGATCTGCTCGGTGGCGTATTCGCGGCACTTCTGGCGGAACTGCGCCGCATCCAGCTTCACGCCGACCTTGCCGTACTTCTTCTCGATCGCGATCTCGATCGGCAGGCCGTGGCAGTCCCAGCCGGGGATGTACGGCGCATCGAAGCCAGCCAGATACTTCGACTTGACGATGATGTCCTTGAGGATCTTGTTGACCGCATGACCCAGATGGATCTGGCCATTGGCATACGGCGGGCCGTCGTGCAGCACGAACAGCGGGCGCCCGGCCGCGTTGGCGCGCAGTTGCGCGTACAGCCCCTCGCGCTCCCAGCGCTCCAGCATCGCCGGCTCGCGCTTGGGCAGGTCGCCGCGCATCGGAAATTCCGTCGCGGGCAGATGGAGCGTGGCTTTGTAGTCGTGGGTCACAGGTCTCTACCGTTGCGCTGCGTTGTCTGAAGCGTCTGCACTTGCATGTGCAGACGTTTGCGAGGAGCTCGCATGTTTATTGTCCGCACATGGAGGTGCGGGTTCTTGAGAGGGACTCGCATTAAGTACCGCACGCGCCTGCTCGGCATCGCGATGCATCTGCACGGTCAACGCCTCCAGGCCATCGAACTTTTCTTCGTCGCGCAGCTTGGCGACGAATTCGACTTCGATATGGCGGCCGTACAAATCGTCCTGAAAATCGAACAGATGCGCTTCCAGCAACGGCTCCACACCGGCCACCGTGGGCCGCGTGCCAAAGCTCGAGACCGACGGCCACGGCTGATCGGCCACACCATGCACCCAGGTTGCGTAAATGCCCGACAACGCCGGCGTGCGCGGAAAGCGCAAGTTGGCAGTGGGGTAACCCAGCGTGCGCCCAAGCTGCTTGCCGCGCACCACCCGCCCGCCGATGGCATACGGGCGGCCAAGCAGTTCGCCGGCATGCGCAAACTCGCCCGTGCCCAGCAGCTCGCGAATGCGCGTGGCCGAAATGCGCTCGCCGCGCAGATGCACCGGGGCAATCTCGCCGGCCACGAACCCGTACTGCTCACCGAGCGCGCGCAGCAGGCCGATATCACCGCCACGCCGATGGCCGAAGCGGAACTCCGGGCCGATCCACACCTCTTTGGCGCACAACCGGCCAACCAATGCCAGCCGTACGAAATCCTCAGCGCTCATTGCCGCCAAGTGGCCGTCGAAACGGATCATGCCCACGCTGTCGGCGCCCAGGCCGTACAGCCCTTCGATCTTGGCGCGGGCCAGCGTCAACCGCGGCGGCGGCGCTGCCGGAGCAAAAAATTCGCGCGGCAACGGCTCGAAGCTCACTGCCACTGCCGGCACGCCCAGCGCGCGCGCGCGTTCGACCGCGTGCTGCACCAATGCCCGATGCCCCAGGTGCAGGCCATCGAAGGCGCCGATGCAGACCACGCTTCCGTGCGGGAACAGCGTCCCGCCCTCGACGTCTCTAAACAGCCTGCTCATTGCTCGATCCAAACAGATGCCGGCCTGCGGGCCGACCCTCACTGATACATAACCTGCAAGTATAGCCGTGCCTGTCAACCCGCATGGGCGCGCGCCGCGCAGTGAGCAACGCTTGGCCAGGCGCAATGAGTATTCCGGCTGCGCGACGTCAGAACTCCGCACAACACAGGCGGCTTCGCAGTGCGCTTGGCCGGTCCGCTAGGCTGCCTACCCTTCGCGCAGATGCCGCGGCCGCAGCCCCAATGCCAGCTGCGCCACCAGATAGGTCGCCCCACCGCTGCCGACCAGCACTGCCAGCCAGCCGATGCGATCCCACTTTTCCATCACGGTGAACGAGGGCAACCACCACAGCAGGCCCAACAGCACCACCACCATCGCCGCACAGGCCAGCAGCAGGCGTAGCGCATAGCCGCCCCAGCCGGGCCGCCGCTGGTACACGCCGGACTTGCCCAGCCAATACCACAGCAAGCCCAGATTGAGATAACTCGACAACGCACTGGCGATCCCCAGCGCCAGATGCAGGCCCGGCTGCTTGCCCAGCGCCTGCATCACGCCCTGCGCCTTGAGCTCGGGCGGCACCATGATCTGGTAGACCACCGCCAGCAGCGCGAAGTTGAACACCATGTTGGCAATCAGCGCCGCCACGCCCGCGCGCACCGGCGTGCGGGTGTCCTGACGGGCGTAAAACGCCGGCAGCACCACCTTGAGCATGGCGTAGGCCGGCAGGCCGAAGCTCAGGCCGTAGACCGACATCGCGGTCATGCGCGTATCGAAGGCGGTGAACTGGCGGTACTGAAACAACGTGGCCACCAGCGGCTCGGCCAGCAGCAGCAACCCGAGCATCGCCGGCATCGCGATCAGCAGCGTGGTACGAAACCCCCAGTCCAGCGCGCCGGAAAACGCGCTGCGGTCGGTCTTGACGTGATGGCGCGCCAGCGCCGGCAGGATCACCGTGCCCAGCGCCACCCCGAAAACACCCAACGGCAGTTCCAGAAACCGGTCGGCCAGCGACAGCCACGACTGCGAGCCGTCGGCCAACCGCGCGGCGATCACGGTATCCAGCATCAGGTTGATCTGCGCCACCGACGAACCGAACAGGGTCGGGATCATCAAGGTCAGTACCTTGCGCACGTCCGGGTGGGTCCAGCCCCAACGCGGCAACGTCAGCAGATCGATGCCCTTCAAGGCCGGCAGCTGGAACAGCAACTGCAGCGCACCGGCCACCAGCACCGCCCAGCCCAGCGCCAGGATCGGCACGTCCAGCCGCGGCGCCAGCCACAGGGCGCCGGCGATCATGCACAGATTGAGGATCACCGGCGTCAGCGCCGGAATCGCAAACCGCTGGAAGCTGTTGAGCGCTCCGCCCGCCAGCGCGGTCAACGACACAAACAACAGAAACGGAAAGGTCAGCCGCAACAGGTCGACCAGCAGGCCGTACTTGTCCGGATCGGTCGCCGCGCCATCGGAAAAGATCGACGCCAACTGCGGGGTGAAGATCAGCCCCAGCGCAGTAATCACCAGCAACATGCCACCCAGCGTGCCGGACACCCGCGACATCAGCTCGCGCAGATCGGCATGCGGCCGGGTTTCCTTGACCTCGGTGAACACCGGCACGAACGCAGTGGCGAACGAGCCTTCGGCAAACAGGCGGCGCAGAAAATTGGGAATGCGAAACGCCACCCAGAACGAATCGGTGACTGCGTTGGCACCGAAGGTGGTGGAGATCGCCTGATCGCGGATCAGCCCCAATACCCGCGACACCATGGTCATACTGCTGAACGAGAGCAGGCCTCTCAACATACCGGGCTTGCTCACGCAGCCTCCCTCTTGACATCTGACTTGACGTACATAACTAGGTCCATCATACTTTCGCGCTTGCTTTTTCCACCATACCGATTTTTCAGGAACCCACCACCGTGGCCAATATCAAGTCCGCCAAGAAGCGCGCCAAGCAGACCGTCGTGCGCAATGAGCGCAACACGGGCCAGCGTTCGATGCTGCGCACCGCCGTCAAGAAGGTGATCAAGGCCCTTGACGCCAACGATGCTGCAGGCGCCGAAGCTGCTTTCGCCGTTGCTCAGCCCATCCTCGACCGTTTCAGCGCCCGTGGCCTGATTCACAAGAACAAGGCTGCGCGTCACAAGAGCCGTCTGACCGCTCGCATCAAGGCCATCAAGGCCGCGTAAGCGATCGGTTTCGGCACTACCGGAAGCCTGGCTTTCGGTGGAACAGAAAAACCCGGCCTTGGCCGGGTTTTTTGTTTGGCTGCGATACCACTCAGCCGGCATTGCGCGCCTCGAGTTCGTCCTCGCGCTGACGGTCGAAGAACGCCATGATGTCCTTCATGATCGGGAAGGTGCCATCGCGGCCCAACGCCGAGACCAGATACCACGGCGAGGTCCAGCCAAGCTCGGCCACGATCGCCTCTGCCGCCGTACGCGCCTCGTCCTCGAACATCAGGTCGGCCTTGTTGAGCACCAGCCAACGCGGCTTGGCCAGCAACTCCGGATCGTGCCGCTCCAGCTCGCGCTCGAGGGTACGCACCTGGTCGGCCGGCGACACACCATCCACGCCACCCTCCATCGGCGAGATGTCTACGAGGTGCAGCAGCAAACGCGTGCGCTGCAGATGGCGCAGGAACTGCGTGCCCAGGCCGGCGCCATCGGCCGCACCTTCGATCAGACCCGGCACGTCGGCGATGACGAAGCTGCGATACGCCTCGACACTGACCACGCCCAGATTCGGATACAAGGTGGTGAACGGGTAATCGGCCACCTTCGGCGTTGCCGAAGACACCGCTCGGATCAGCGTGCTCTTGCCGGCATTGGGGAAGCCCAGCAGGCCGACGTCGGCCAGCAGCTTCAACTCCAGCTTGAGCAGACGCTCCTCGCCCTCTTCGCCGGTGGTGGACTGGCGCGGCGCACGATTGATCGAGCTCTTGAAATGCATGTTGCCCAGGCCGCCCTTGCCGCCCTTGGCCACCAGCAGACGATCGCCGTTCTGGGTCAGGTCGCCGATGATTTCATCGGTCTGCACGTTCATCACCACGGTGCCGACCGGCACCACGATGATGCGGTCTTCGCCGCCCTTGCCGTAGGCCTGACGACCCATGCCGTTCTCACCGCGCTGCGCCTTGAAGGTGCGCTCATGCCGGAAGTCGACCAGGGTGTTGACGTTTTCGTCGGCCACGATCCACACGCTGCCGCCGCTGCCGCCATCACCACCATCCGGCCCACCGAGCGGGATGAACTTCTCGCGGCGAAAGCCGACACAGCCATTGCCGCCATTGCCGGCACTGACCAGGATTTCTGCTTCGTCGACTAACTTCATGAGATTTGGGATTCGTAATTTGGGATTGGTAACACCACCGCAGGACGCCGCTTGGCGGCCGCGGAAACAGCAGGAAGCGACGGTATCGGGACCATCGAAATCCGCCGTTGCGAATCCCAACTCCCGAATCCCCACTCCCGGCCGTCAAACGAAAAACCCCGCAAAAGCGGGGCTTTCCGTCTCGTCCGTCAGGCATCGATACCTGGCGGACTGGCCTGCATGGAGCGGGCGATTACGCCTCGACAACCACGCTGACGGTACGACGCTTCTTCGCACCCTTGACCGAGAACTCCACCTTGCCGTTCACCAGGGCGAACAGGGTGTGGTCACGGCCGAGGCCAACGCCGCTACCCGGGTGGAACTGGGTGCCGCGCTGACGCACGATGATGTTGCCAGCATCGATGGCCTGGCCACCGAAGATCTTCACACCCAGGTACTTCGGGTTGGAATCGCGACCGTTGCGCGAGGAACCTACGCCTTTTTTATGTGCCATGACTGGTTCTCCTTACTTCTTATCGCCACCGGCAATGCCGGTGATCTCGATTTCGGTGTAGTACTGACGGTGCCCCTGACGCTTCATGTGGTGCTTGCGGCGACGGAACTTGATGATGCGCACCTTGTCGGCGCGGCCATGGGCCACAACCTTGGCGGTGACCGAAGCGCCCTTCAGCGCGTCGCCCAGCTTGATGCCATCGCTATCGCCCAACATCAGGACGGTGTCGAACTTGATCTCGTCGCCAGCTTCGACTTCGAGCTTTTCCACGCGGAGCGTTTCGCCCTGCGCGACGCGGTATTGCTTACCGCCGGTTACCAGAACTGCGTACATGACCAGGTTTTCCTCTGTAGTTATTATGGTCGCACTGACGTGCCCTAGGGCAGACAGGAGCGGGATTGTACTGGCCTATCGGGTTTTGGGTCAACCCGCAAGCCGGGCGCCGGCCGGTTTCCGATCGACGGCACGTCGACCTGCCGCAGGCGACATCGATCCGGCTCCATGCAACGCATCATCCGGCCGCCACAGCGCTCCGGTCAGACTGGCATTTCGGGCAATTGCCCTCACCTAGGTCGGCGGGTAGGCTGATCGACTGCCACTCATTCCTGCTGAGCACGCTCGCACCACCGCCGGTTCGCCGGCCCGACATCGGATCCCCCATGGCGATGGATTTCATCCGCATCCGCGGCGCGCGGACGCACAACCTCAAGAACATCGACCTCGACCTGCCTCGCGACAAATTGATCGTGATCACCGGCCTGTCCGGTTCGGGCAAGTCGTCGTTGGCGTTCGACACCATTTATGCGGAGGGCCAGCGCCGCTACGTCGAGTCGCTGTCGGCGTATGCGCGCCAGTTCCTCAGCGTGATGGAAAAGCCGGACCTGGACCATATCGAAGGTCTGTCCCCGGCGATTTCGATCGAACAGAAATCAACCTCGCACAACCCGCGCTCCACGGTCGGCACGATCACCGAGATCTACGACTACCTGCGCCTGCTGTACGCGCGCGTCGGTCAGCCGCGTTGCCCGGACCATGGGTTCCCGCTGGAGGCGCAGACGGTCAGCCAGATGGTCGACCACATGCTCAACCAGGACCAGGAGCAGCGCTACATGCTGCTGGCGCCGGTGATCCGCGACCGCAAGGGCGAGCATGCGCAGGTGTTCGAGCAACTGCGTGCGCAGGGCTTCGTGCGCGTGCGCGTGGACGGCGAGTTGTACGAGATCGATGCGGTGCCGGCCTTGGCGCTGCGCCAGAAGCACACCATCGAAGCGGTGATCGACCGTTTTCGTCCGCGCGAAGACATCAAACAGCGGCTGGCGGAAAGTTTCGAGACCGCACTCAAACTCGGCGAAGGCATGGTGTCGGTGCAGTCGCTGGACGATGCGGCCGCCGCGCCGCACCTGTTCTCGTCCAAGTACAGCTGCCCGGTCTGCGATTACTCGCTGCCCGAGCTTGAACCGCGGCTATTTTCGTTCAACGCACCGGTGGGCGCCTGCCCGAGCTGCGATGGCCTGGGCGTGGCCGAGTTCTTCGACCCCGATCGTGTCGTGGTGCATCCGGAGCTGTCGCTGTCGGCCGGTGCGGTGCGTGGTTGGGATCGGCGCAATGCCTATTATTTCCAGCTGATCGCCTCGCTCGCCAAGCACTACAAGTTCGATGTGGACGCAGTGTGGAACTCCCTGCCGGCCAAGGTGCGCCAGGCGGTGCTGTTCGGCAGCGGCGATGAGGTGATCAGCTTCACCTACTTCACCGATGCGGGCGGACGCACCACGCGCAAGCACCGTTTCGAAGGCATTTTGCCCAACCTGGAACGGCGCTACCGCGAGACCGAATCGCCGGCTGTGCGCGAAGAGCTGACCAAGTACGTCAGCCAGCAGCCCTGCCCTGCGTGTAATGGCACGCGTCTGAATCGTGCTGCGCGCAATGTGTTCGTGGCCGACCGCCCGCTGCCCGAACTGGTGGTGCTGCCGGTCAACGAGGCGCTGAGCTTTTTCCGTGGTTTGTCGTTGCCGGGTTGGCGCGGCGAGATCGCCAGCAAGATCGTCAAGGAGATCGGCGAGCGGCTGGGCTTCCTGGTCGATGTGGGCCTGGATTACCTGACCCTGGAGCGCAAGGCTGACACCTTGTCCGGTGGCGAGGCGCAACGCATTCGTCTGGCCAGCCAGATCGGCGCCGGCCTGGTCGGGGTGATGTACGTGCTGGACGAGCCCTCGATCGGCCTGCACCAGCGCGACAACGAACGTCTGCTCGGCACGCTGACGCGGCTGCGCGATCTGGGCAACACCGTCATTGTCGTCGAGCACGACGAGGACGCGATCCGCCTGGCCGATTACGTGCTGGACATCGGCCCCGGCGCCGGCGTGCACGGCGGCGAAATCTGCGCGCAAGGCACGCTGCAGGACATTCTGGATGCGCCGCGCTCACTGACGGGTCAATACCTGTCGGGCAAGCGCCGCATCGAGATTCCCAAGCAGCGCCACAAGCCCAACCCGAAGATGATGCTGCACCTGCGCGGGGCGACCGGCAACAACCTGAAAAATGTCGATCTGGACATTCCGGCCGGCCTGCTGACGTGTATCACCGGCGTGTCCGGCTCGGGCAAGTCCACGCTGATCAACGACACGCTGTTTTCGCTGGCGGCCAACGAGATCAACGGCGCGTCGCATCCGGTGGCGGCGCATCGCGAGGTGGAGAATCTGGACCTGTTCGACAAGGTCGTGGATATCGACCAGTCGCCGATCGGGCGTACGCCGCGCTCCAATCCGGCCACCTACACCGGCATGTTCACGCCGTTGCGCGAGTTGTTCGCGCAGGTGCCGGAATCGCGCGCGCGCGGTTATTCGCCTGGGCGTTTCAGTTTCAACGTGCGTGGCGGCCGCTGCGAAGCCTGCCAGGGCGATGGCCTGATCAAGGTGGAGATGCACTTCCTGCCCGACGTCTATGTGCCCTGCGATGTCTGCCACGGCAAGCGCTACAACCGCGAGACGCTGGAGATCCGCTACAAGGGCTACAACATCAGCGACGTGCTGCAGATGACCGTGGAAGACGCGTTGCGGCTGTTCGAGCCGGTGCCGTCGATCGCGCGCAAGCTGGAAACGCTGGTCGATGTCGGCCTGAGCTACATCAAGCTGGGGCAGAGCGCGACCACGCTGTCCGGCGGTGAAGCGCAGCGGGTCAAATTGTCGAAGGAGCTGTCGCGTCGCGATACCGGACGCACCTTGTACATCCTCGACGAGCCGACCACCGGCCTGCACTTCCACGACATCGAAGCGCTGCTCGGCGTGCTGCACAAGCTGCGTGACGAGGGCAATACGGTGGTGGTGATCGAACACAATCTGGACGTAATCAAGACCGCCGACTGGATCGTGGACCTGGGCCCGGAAGGCGGCCACCGCGGTGGCAGCATCCTGGTCTCCGGCACGCCGGAAGAGGTGGCTGCACACAAGGCGTCCTACACCGGGCAATTCCTGGCAAAGATGCTGCCGTCGGTGAAGGCGCGAGAGACGCGTCCGGCGGCACTGGCCAACAAGCCCGATGCGCGCCCGCCGCGCAAGATCAAGCCGGAGAAGGTCGCGAAAGTCGCCAAATCCGCCACCAAGAAAACCGCGAAGAAGAAGGCAAGCTGATGAGCGAAGAGCACAAGGTGTTGGTACGCATCCCGATCAGCGTGCGCTGGCGCGACATGGACAGCATGGGCCATGTCAACAACGCCAAGTACATTTCCTATCTGGAAGAAGCGCGTGTGCGCTGGATGCTGGGCGTTGACGGCGTGTCGATGACCGATCGCATCGCGCCAGTGGTCGCAGCCACCAACGTCAACTACAAGCGCCCGCTGGTGTGGCCGAACGACATCCTGGTGGAACTGTTCGTCGAGCGCCTGGGCAGCAGCAGCATCACCATCGGCCATCGCATCCTCGACCAGAAGGACGAGGGCGTGCTGTATTCGGATGGCAACGTGGTCGTGGTGTGGATCGATACCCAGACCGGCAAAAGCGCGTCGCTGCCGGATGCGGTGCGCGCTGCCAGCAACTGAGATTTTATCGGCCCGGTTGCCGAGTTTTCTCAGAGCTAAAGATCGGCGGCGGCTCTTTCGGGAGCCGCCGTTTTCGTTTTCGAATGGCGGTGTGATGACGTTACTTCGTACTACCGCACGTTTGCAGCATGCAGTGACTGTGCTGCCGCAGCGGCTTCATGCCTGCAGCGTGGTGAGCTGGCACCGCAGCCTGATTAAGCAGCGCCTTCTACGCGCCGTTCGAATGCTTTGCCGAAATCATTGGATCAAGCAGCGCTGCTGCCAACGGCAGCATCCATGCTGCCGTCTTCGCTCTACAGCCAGCTGCGCTCCCTCACGAACCCGGCGCGCGCTTGCGTGCTTCCAGCGTGGTCTTGATCTCGCGGCCATCCTGCAAGGTAAAGGTCACCGGCACCTGCGCGCCTTCCTGCAGCGGCGCACGCGCTTCCATCAGCATCAGATGCAGGCCGCCCGGCGCAAGCGGCACCGACCTGCCGGCTGGCAGCGGCAACTCGGGCACCGCACGCATGCGACTGACGCCGTTGGTTTGCGTGGTCTCGTGAATGGACACATCGGCAAACGCACTGCTCTTGGCCGCGGTGACCTTCAGCGGCTGCGCGCAGCCGTTATGGAACTGCCCGAACCCCGCCGCCATGCCCATGCCACCGGGCGGTGGAATGCGGACCCAGCCACCCTTGAATTCAGGCAGGCACTGCGCGCAGACGCCTGCACTTGCCAACACCGCCAACGCACCGAGCAGCACGCGTGCATACATGCGCTGCCTGCTTCGACTGCCGTCTATCATGACCCGACCTCCAGGAGCCCCGAATGAGCATCCAGATCTTAGACCATGGCCGTCTTCGCGAAATCCGTCTGGCCCGCCCGCCGGTCAATGCACTGGACAGCGCGCTGTGCCAAGCCTTGAGCGTTGCGGTGCAGCAGGCCGGCGATGAGACCGATGGTATCGTGCTGTCGGGCAGCGAGCGGATCTTTTCCGGTGGCATGGATGTGCCGCACCTGCTGGCGCACGGCACCGACCGCGCTGCATTGCTGGCCAGCTGGACGGCCTTCTTCGAGGCCGCGCAAGCGCTGGCCAACAGCCGCGTGCCGGTGGTGGCGGCCATCGGCGGGCATGCGCCGGCCGGCGGCTGCGTGTTGGCGCTGTGCTGCGACTACCGGGTGATGGCGCGCAGTGCCGACACCGCCAAACCCTATGCGATCGGCTTGAACGAGGTGCAGGTGGGCCTGGCCGCACCCGAAGGCATCCAGCGCCTGTTGCGCCGCGTGGTCGGTGCGCACCGCGCTGAGCGCCTGCTGATCTCCGGCCAGCTGCTGCCGGCCGAACAGGCGGTCACGATCGGCCTGGTCGACGAGCTGGCCGATGGCGAGCTGGTCACCGCGCGCGCGGTTGCCTGGCTGCAGGATCTGCAGCGACTGCCGCGCCAGCCCATGCTGACCACGCGCGCCATCGCCCGCGCCGATCTGCGCGCCGCACTGGCACCCGAGCTGATCCAGCTGGAGCGTTTCATCGACGGCTGGTACGCACCGGATGCGCAGGCGGCGCTGCATGGCCTGGTCGCGCGCCTGCAAAAGACCTGAGCACGCGCCTTGCGCATGGTGGCGACGGGGCCGCCGGTATAATCGCGGTCCGTCGCACGCCCAGGCCAGCCCTTTGTCCGCCACTGCCGAACCCGTCGTCTCCGAACTGATCAACCTGCTGTCGCTGGAGCGCCTGGAAGACAACCTGTTTCGCGGCCAAAGCCGCGATATCGGCACCAAGTACGTGTTCGGTGGGCAGGTGCTGGGGCAGGCGCTGGCCGCCGCGCAGGCCACGGTGGAAAACGGCCGCCAGGCGCACTCGTTGCATGCCTATTTTCTGCGCGCCGGGGATATCGATCACCCGATCGTCTACGACGTCGATCGCACCCGTGATGGCGGCAGTTTCTCGGTACGACGGGTCACCGCGATCCAGCATGGCAAGGTGATCTTTTTCTGCGCAGCGTCGTTTCAGGAACACGAAGACGGCGCCGAGCATCAGTCGGTGATGCCGGTGGTACCGCCGCCGGAAGACATCGAACCCACCGCGCCGCTGGCACCGGAAGTGCTGGCGAAACTGCCGGCCAAGGTGCAGCGCTGGCTCTCGCGTGGCGGCCCGTTCGAATTCCGCCACGTCTTTCCGCGCGACGAACTCAGCCCACCCAAGCGCCCGCCGTTCCAGCAAATGTGGCTACGCCTGAGCGACCCGGTCGGCGACGATGTCGGCCTGCATCGCGCCTTGTTGGCGTATGCCTCGGATTTTCAGCTGCTGGGCACCTCGACGTTTCCGCACGGCATCAGTTATTACACGCCGAACGTGCAGATGGCCTCGCTCGACCATGCGCTGTGGTTCCACCGCCCGTTCCGTACCGACGACTGGCTGCTGTACTCGCTCGACAGCCCCACCGCGCAGGGCTCGCGCGGCCTGGCGCGTGGGCAGTTTTTCACCCGCGATGGCGTGCTGGTCGCAAGCACCACGCAGGAAGGCTTGATCCGCGTGGTGCCCGATGGCAGTGCAATTGCCGTGCCGGCGAAGGACTAGCCGTGCCCGTGCTTGAACAACAACTTTCGCTGAGCGCAGACAGGCCTGCTGTAGCCTTTTTCGGTTGTGGACCGACGTCCACGCCACTTTTCTTCCATGTCTCGAACACGCGCACCCGCAGCGCGATGCGTTCGGCAATCGCTGGCACACCTTAAGCATGCGCAAGATCTTCAGCAGTCAACGTATCGAAACCGCCGAAGGCGTCGCCAACCTGTTGCGCGATGCCGGCATCGATGTGCGCATGAGCAATGGCCGCTCCTACGAAAGCAAGCGCACCGGCCAGTTCAGCTATCTCGAACACAGCAACGCACAGACCTATCCCACCGTATGGATCGTGCATGCCGACGACCAGCCACGCGCGCGCGAGTTGCTGCGCGACGCGCGCCTGCTCGACACCACCCGCCGCGACCTGCCGAACGTGGAATACACCTTTCGCGAAGGCGAGAACGGTTCAAGCTCCAGCGCGCGCAGCTGGGCCTGGCGTATCCGTCTGGTGCTGCTGTTGGTGATCGGCGCGGTTGCAATGTTCGTGGTGCTGCGCCATCGCAGCGCGCCTGCGCCGGTGGCTCAGCCGGCATCGCAGCAAGCGGTGCCTGCCAACGCGACACCACCGGCGGCAGAGGATGAAGAAGTGCGCGTGCGGATCCAGCCGGCGCGCTGAGCGCCGCTGACGTCAGCACCTGCATCAACCGGCATCGCATCGGTCACATCTGCCGCTCCCATGCGTCATGCTGGGACCAGGACATGGATTGCGCCGATGCACACCGACACGCTGGACCTGATGTTGCAACGCGAACTGCCGCATGCCGCGGCCGGCTGCCAGCAGGCCTATGGCCGCATCGTGCGTGCCTGCCAGAACACGGTGACCGCCATCGCGCTGGCGATCACCCGCGATATCGCCGCCAGCGAAGACATCGCCCAGGAGGCCTTTCTGCGCGCCTGGCAGCGGTTGGCACAACTCAGCCAACCGGCCAGCTTCCTGCCATGGCTGCGCCAGATCACCCGCAACCTGGCGCGCGACTGGCTGCGCGCCAACCGGCATCGCGCGCTCAGTGGCGAAGCAGCCGACCTCGCCATCGCGATGGCAGCCGACCCCGCACCCTCGCCCGCCGAGCACCTGCTGCAGGTGGAAGAAGAAATTGCCGCGCTCGACATCATTTCCGCACTGCCCGAAGAAAGCCGCGAGACGCTGCTGCTGTATTACCGCGAAGGCCAGAGTTCGCAGCAGGTGGCCTCGCTGCTCGGCCTCAGCGATGCCGCCGTGCGCAAGCGCTTGTCGCGCGCACGTGCCAGCGTGCGCGAGGAGCTGCTGCGCCGGTTCGGCGCGTTCGCGCGTGGCAGCGCACCCAGTGTGGCTTTTGCCACTGCGGTGACCTCGGCAACGATGCTGGCAACTCCGGGAACCGCGAGCGCGGCCATTGTGTTGGGCGGCATCGGGGGCGCGGGCAAGCTGGGCATGGGCGGTTTGACCGGCTCCGCCGTTGGCGGTGGCGGCGCAGCCGGTGCGTTGAGCGTCTGGTTCGGCATGCCGGCGCTGTTTGCTGCAGGCAGCGTGCTGGTCGCAGCACTGGGAACTTACTGGTCGGGCTGGTATCTGCTGCGCTTTGCCGAGACAGCTCGCGAAACCGCAGGTATCCACCGCTTCATGCTCACAAGCACCCTGACGTCGGTGACCGTGTGCGGCAGCACGTTGCTACTGAATCGACTCAGCAACCAACCCTGGTCGGCCTTGCTGGTGCTGTGCGCAGGCATGGTCGTGATCAACTATCAAACGCTGCGCGTGCTGCCCCGGGTGATGCGCCCCATGCTGGAACGCGATGCACAACGGCGCGGCACCACGCAGGCACCATTGCTTTACCGCTGCATGTTCAGTCCGAGCGCAATGCTCGTGAGCACGCTGGCGGTCCTGCTGCCAATCCTGCATCACTCCATCAAGTCGGGGATGCCATGACGCACTCGAAAGCCAGGATCGGCCTGCGCGATGGTCGAGCGAGAAAGGCAGCGATCCAGCATCCTCGCATCACGCTTGCAACCGGCATGCGCCATGTTTTCACGAAACACGCAGCTGCGCTCTACGTAAGGCCTCCCGCTTGCCGGAAGGCATCGCAACTAATAGCCCTGCCGATACACCCACCGCCTGCAGCAAAGAATGAGAAGGTGCGCGTGCGGATCCGGCAGGCGCGCTGAGCGCCGGCGAATATCCGCGTTGTGAACGGCACGGCCCCATCACAGCGTGGCTGAGCCGCATTTTTTGACTGTATCCCAATGAATTTCATTGCCACTGCTTCTCTGCGAGTATTCCAGCGGCTGTGCGACTGCAACAGTGCAGTTTCGGCACACGGCGCTTGAAAAAGACCAGGAGAGCAATGCAGTGAAAAAGATCGTGACCGCAGGCCTGATGCTGCTGAGCAGCGCTGGCGCGCACGCGGAAGGACTGACAACCTCGCCCGACGGCCAGACGCTGACCGTGAGCTTTGGAGAACCCACCGTCAAACAGGTGCTCCACTATCGCAAGATGTACGAGAAAAAGCCGTTTCCCGATGCGGAGATTTATTACTACGGCAACGGCATGTACAAGATCATTTCGCAGGGCGAGAACCACTATGGCGTCTACGTCCTGCAAGGCAGTTTCGACGACGAGACCTGCACGGTGAAGTTCATCTCACTCCCCTCTCCAGACTGGGGCAACAAAACCGCCTTCCACCAGCTGACCTTCATCCGCAGCGGCAAGGAAAACGTCTTCATTCAAAACGCCATCGTCGAGACGGGTGAAGCCATTGCGCAGCAGAACGGAACCTACACGCAGGAAAAGAACACGCTCGCCAATCCTGTCCACAAGGAGTGGCACAGCAAATGACAACCTGCGCTGGCGTCACGGTAATGCCGAGCGCCCGAATCGGCACTGGTCTTTTCGCAGGAGAGTATTCCAACGCTGCCGGGACCTGACGGCAGACCGCAGTGCTGCACCGGCCGGAACACACTGGCACATCGCGCTGCCGGTACCCGTGCGAGTTGCCATTACGGCATGAGCTCGCCTTTTCCAGCAACCGCCGAGGTGACCGCAGCGCATCCGGCAGCCCCGTGAAAAAAGCCTCCCTTGCGGGAGGCCATGGGTCGATCGGCGCCTTGTTGCATCATCCGTGTGACTGACGTCCTTACCGCTAAAGTTGACGCGGCACGTGTTCAGCCACGTGCCGCGTCAACACGTGCTCAGTTGGCCGCAGCGGGCTTGGCCGGCATCGGACGCTTGCCGTGATCACCACGCTCGCCATGCTCGCCCGGACCACGCGGACCGTGCTCGCCGCGCTGCTTGGAGGCCGCATCGAACTCGGCCTTGCTCAACTTGCCGTCCTTGTCGGTGTCGGCCTTGGCAAACCACGCATCGCGATGCTGCTGCATGCGCAACGCACGGTCGGCGCGATCGACAAAGCCGTCCTTGTTGACGTCCATCTCATCGAAACGCGCAGCGAACTTGGGCTCGGCCTTGGCTTCTTCGCGGCTGATGCGACCATCCTTGTTGGTATCGAGCTTGCTCATCCATTCACCGCGTCCACCACGCCCCGGGCCCCGATGATGCGGACGCTCATCGCGCGCCAGCTTGCCGTCCTTGTTGGTGTCCAGCGTATCGAACTGCGCAGCCAGCTTCGGATCGGCCGCCGCTTCGCTGCGGTCGATCACGCCATCGCCGTTCTTGTCGAGCTTGGCAGGACGCGGCGCATCGCCAGCGGCAGGCGGAGCGGCGAACACCGCGCCGGTGGACAGGGCGGCCAGCACGGCCAATGCGAGAAACGGTTTGCGAGACGTCATGAGAAACTCCTGGGATGTGAGAACCACACGCGGCACCTGCATGGGCCGCATCGCGTGGGTGGCGCATCCGGATCCACCGTGCGCTGCCACCAACACCCACATCAACGAGCGATCGGCACGCGCGTTGACCCGGCCACCGGCCGTATTCATCCGGCGGACAGTCGCCGCTGTTGCGACACGCAGGCGCTATCCTGCGTCCATGGCCATTCACGCCGACACCCACGACGACCTGCGCCTGTTCCAGACCGGCGAGCATGCCTGCGGCTACTGGCCGGATCGGCGTGCGCGCGACCTGGTACTGGACCCGCACGATCCGCGTCTGGGCGCAATTTATCCGCAGGCATTGGCGTGGGGATTTCGGCGTTCCGGCGATCTGGTCTACAGGCCGCATTGCGAACGTTGCCGCGCCTGCGTGCCGGTGCGCATTGCCGTGGATGCGTTCCGGCACGATCGCAGTCAGCGCCGTTGCCTGGCGCGCAACCAGGACCTGGTGGTGCGCGTGGTCGCCGCCGAGCGCACCGACGAACAACTTGCGTTGTACCGGCAGTATCTCAAGCACCGCCACCCCGGCGGCGGCATGGACGAACATGGCGCCACCGAATTCGACCAGTTCCTGATCGGCGGCTGGTCGCATGGGCGCTTTCTTGAGATACGCGAACCGGCGGTGGCGCACGCGCCAGGGCGATTGCTCGCCGTTGCGGTCACCGATGTCACCGAGCACGCGTTGTCGGCGGTCTATACGTTCTACGCGCCGGATGCCGCCGCGCGCAGTCTGGGCACTTTCGCGATCCTGCAGCAGATCCAGTGGGCGCAACGCGAGCGGCGCGCGCATGTGTATCTGGGCTACTGGATCGACGGCCACGCGAAGATGAATTACAAGCGCCACTTCAGCGCGCTGGAAGCTTACGACGGCCGTCAGTGGCGCGGGCTCCCCGCCCCTGCACCGGCAGGTTGAACCACCGGACGACGACATCGGCCTGTCGTCTCCCGCATGCGAGAATGTCGCGATGATCAAACCCATCCTGCTGCTTGCGCTGACCATGCTCTGCGCTGCTTGCGCGCATCGCGCGCCCTCCTCCGATACCGCGCCCGGCGCTTCCGCTGCCGCGCCTGAACCTGCCCGCTTGCGCATCGCGACCTACAACACCTCGCTGTATTCCGACGAGGCCGGCGGCCTGGTGCGCGAACTGCAGGGCGACAGCGCGCATGCGCGCAAGATCGCCGCCGTGCTGCAACGGGTGCGCCCGGATCTGGTGCTGCTCAACGAGTTCGATTTCGACCCCGAGCATCGCGCCGCCGATCTGTTTCAGCAGCGCTATCTGCAGGTCGCCCAGCCGGGCGGCGGCGAAGCGCTGCGCTATCCATATCGCTACCTGGCACCAGTGAATACCGGCGTGCCGAGTGGGCTGGATCTGGACAACAACGGCACTGTCGGTGGCGATGGCCGTTCGCGCGGCAACGATGCCTGGGGGTATGGGTTGCACCCTGGCCAGTACGGCATGCTGGTGCTGTCGCGCTATCCGATCGATGCACAGGCGGTGCGCAGTTTCCAGCTGCTGAAATGGAGCGCGTTGCCGGGTGCGTTGCGCCCGACCGATCCGTCCAGCAAGAAATCGTTTTATCGCGATGCGATCTGGGCGCAACTGCGGCTGTCGTCCAAATCGCATTGGGACGTGCCGGTGCGCACGCCGCTGGGCGTGGTGCACGCGCTGGTGTCGCATCCCACACCGCCGGTGTTCGACGGTGCCGAGAAGCGCAACGCCGCCCGCAATCACGACGAACTGCGGCTATGGCGCGAGTATCTGGATAACCCAAAAGACGCCGCATGGCTGTGCGACGACCAGGGCCGCTGCGGTGGTCTGCCGGCCGACGCACGCTTTGTGATCCTCGGCGATCTCAATAACGACCCGGTCGATGGCGCCGGCCGCCACGATGCGATCCGCGCACTGATCACGCATCCGCGCGTGCTGCAGTACCCCACCCCGCACAGCGACGGCGGCCCGGAAAAAACCGCCGAATACGCCGCGCTAGGCATCGCGCATAGCGGCGACCCGCAGCAGGTCACCGGCGACTTCGGCCCGCAGGCCGGCACGATGCGTCTGGACTACGTGCTGCCATCGCGCCAGTTCACCCTGATCGGCAGCGGCATCTTCTGGCCCGCGAGCAGCACGCCGGAAGCGGCGATTGCCGATGGCAGCGACCATCATGCGGTGTGGGTGGATGTGGCTGAGAAGCCGTGATTGGGGGATTCGGGATTGGGGATTCGGGATTCGAAGCATCTGGCTCTGAGCTGACTCAGGCTTCTCCTGCGGACGATCCGTTGAACAGCGGCAGCTACGGCAGGAGCACGGGGTGCTCGTGCCGCGGTATGTTGAAGACGTGCCGGGATGCGGTCGGCGCTCGTCAATGCCGGGCTAGCGCGGTCGGTGACGAGAGCGCCCACCCGAGTCGCCAGAGCAGGGAGCGGTTCTTTGCTACCGCTACAACCCCTGCCCCGACACGCATTGCGCCTCAGGCGTCCAGCCGGATCGCCAGCGCCTCAGCCGCCACACGTGCCTTCTCACGCGCAGCATCGATGCTGTCGGCACGCGCCAGCGTGACACCGACGCGGCGATGACCATCTACGCGCGGCTTGCCGAACAAACGGAGTGCGGTATCCGGGTCGCGCAGTGCATCGGCAACGTTATCGAAGGCCGGCACGCCGTGGCCGTGTGCGAGCAGTGCACACGAGGCCGATGGCCCGCTCTGACGGATCACGCCACCGTTGTCGGCACCGACCGGCAGGCCGAGAATGGCGCGCGCGTGCAGCGCGAATTCACTTAACTCCTGCGATACCAGCGTGACCAGGCCGGTGTCGTGCGGGCGCGGCGAGACTTCGCTGAACCAGACTTCGTCGCCCTTCACGAACAGCTCCACACCGAACAACCCCCAGCCGCCAAGGTCATCGGTGATCGCCTGCGCGATCTGCTGCGAGCGCTGCAGCGCGGCCGGCGACATCGGCTGCGGCTGCCAGCTTTCGCGGTAGTCGCCATCTTTCTGCCAATGCCCGATCGGATCGCAGAACGAAGTACCGCCGGCATGCCGCACGGTCAACAAGGTGATCTCGTAATCGAAGTCGATGAAGCCTTCGACGATGCAGCGACCGGCACCGGCACGCCCGCCGGTTTGCGCGTACTCCCACGCCGCATCGATGTCCGCTTCGCTGCGCAGGGTGCTCTGGCCCTTGCCCGAGGACGACATCACCGGCTTGACCACGCACGGCAGGCCGACAGCGGCGATGGCGTCGCGGTACTCGGCAGCCGTGTCGACGAAACGATACGGCGAGGTCGGCAGGCCCAGGGTTTCGGCCGCCAGACGACGGATGCCTTCGCGGTCCATGGTCAGGCGTGCGGCGCGCGCAGTCGGAATGACCTTCTGCCCTTGCTCGCGCTCCAGCGCGACCAGCGTTTCGGTATGGATGGCCTCGATCTCCGGCACGATCAGATGCGGCTGCTCTTTGGCGATCAGCGCGCGCAGTGCCTGCGGGTCGAGCATGTCCAGCACGTGCGAACGATGCGCCACCTGCATCGCCGGCGCATTGGCGTAACGGTCGGCAGCGATCACTTCCACCCCGAAGCGCTGCAATTCGATCGCCACCTCCTTGCCCAGCTCGCCCGCGCCGAGCAACAGCACGCGGGTGGCGGAAGGCGACAACGGCGTGCCGAGAGTAGTCATGAACGCGGTCCAGATCGGAAGGGGGCCGCCATTCTAACGGGCCGCCACCCAGACCGCCGGTCAGAGCCCTTGCGTCGACTGATATCAATTTGATATCTTTTTTCCACTCCCCAAGGACACCTGACTCATGAAAGAGAAGCCGATCAGCTCACTGCCGGGCATTCCCGTCATCCTCGCCGCCGGCGCGGCGTTCGCAGGCGCGGCGTGGTTCATCCTCACCTCGATGGCTGCCACCACCACAACGCCGGGCGGGTTTCTCACTTCGCTGCTGGTGGTGGCGGTGGGCATCTTCATGCTGGCCGGCCTGTACACGCTGGAGCCGAATCAGGCCGCAGTGCTGAGCCTGTTCGGCAAGTACGTCGGCACGGTCAAGGACCCGGGGCTGCGCTGGAACAACCCCTTCTATGCCAAGCGCCGCGTCAGCCAACGCGTGCGCAATTTCGAAAGCGGCCGGCTCAAGGTCAACGAACTGGACGGCAGCCCGATCGAGATTGCCGCCGTGATCGTGTGGCAGGTGCTGGACGCATCCGAAGCGGTCTACAACGTGGACGATTACGAAAGCTTCGTGCATATCCAGTCCGAAGCGGCGCTGCGCGCAATGGCCACCAGCTATCCCTACGACCAGCACGAAGACGATCAGATCTCGCTGCGCAGCCACCCGGCTGAAATCAGCGAGCAACTCAAGCGCCATCTGGACGAGCGCCTGACCCAGGCCGGCGTGGATGTGATCGAAGCGCGCATCAGCCACCTCGCCTACGCACCGGAAATCGCCCAGGCCATGCTGCAGCGGCAGCAGGCCAATGCGGTGATCGCCGCACGCACGCGCATCGTCGCCGGTGCGGTGGGCATGGTCGAAATGGCGCTGTCCGAACTGCAGAAAAATGGCGTGGTACAGCTGGACGAAGAGCGCAAGGCGCACATGGTCAGCAACCTGCTCACGGTGTTGTGTTCTGATCGTGGCACCCAACCGGTGGTCAACGCCGGCTCGCTGTATTGAGGTGATGCGATGAATGTCATGGTGCCGTTGGTGGTCGCGCTCTCCGGCTTGCCCGCGCTGGCAATCGCCGCGTCGATCGGAGCGGACGAGGACGACCGTGCGCGTGGCCTGGGCCTGCGCTGGGCGCTGATCGGCCTGGTGATCCTGATCGGTGCCGCATGCCTGTACTGGGCTGGCGACAACCGCGCCGGCATCTACGCGGTGGTGATCGGCATGCTCGTCGGCGTGAACGTGTTGATCGTCTCGATGGTGATGCACCTGCGCCGCCACAGCGGCCGCGGGGAGCGCGAGTGAACGAAAAGAAGGCCTATCCGCTGCGCATCAACGCCGACGTCCTGGCCGCCGTGCAGCGCTGGTCAGACGACGAACTGCGCAGCCTCAATGCACAGATCGAATACGTGTTGCGCGATGCGCTGCGCAAGGCCGGCCGGCTGCCGAAGCCGCGCGACGACAAGGAACCACAAGCATGAGCAAACGCTGGAACTATCTGACCATCGAGTTGAAGCCGTCGTTTATCGGCACGATCAAGAGCGAGGACATCCAGGCCGAACTGGTCAAGCAGGGCAACCTCGGCTGGGAGCTGGTCAACATCCTCATGCATATGCCGCTTGGCACAGCGCTGCTGGTGTTCAAGAAGGAACTCTGACATCGGCGCACCAGCGCGCCTCGGCAGCTGGCGCGCAGTGGCCGCTCGTGCGCTGCGTTGATGACGGACGTGGCCGCGGTGGTCGCCGAGCTCTCGCAGCCACGGCTACCCGCCGCTGTACCAGGATTTGCCTTCGCTGGCCGCGCTGGCCACTTCGGCCTACCCTGTGCCGATGCCGATACGTCCCGTGCCGACCCTGCTGCTCAATACCCGCTCTATCGAACTGGTGCCAGCCGCCCTTCTGCACGCGCGCAGCAATGCCGACGCGCGCGTGCTGGCGCAGGCCGACTGGCTGCTAAGGCGCAAGCGCGATGGGCGCTATCTGGCCGCGCAACTGGCGCAAGGGCTGATGCCGCTGATGCCGCGGCTGGCACGCGAGCCCGGCCTGGATGAGGCGCTGGATCAGTTGGATGCCGGCACGCCCCGCCTGCCGCCCCGCGCCACCACGCTCCCGATCGACGGCCTGCAACGCCGTCTGGCGCAGCTGGGCATCGCTCACGACGATTACGTCAGCCAGACCGGCCTGACGCTGATCGCCGAACCGGCCGTGCTGCAGCATGCCGGCCGCGACCGCTTCGGTCGGCCGCTCTGGCTCAGCCACGGCGCGGCCCGCGCCTGGCACCGCATGCGCATCGATGCGGCACGCACGGGCGTCCTGCTCGATGCGATCTCGGGCTATCGCAGTCACGACTATCAACTGGGCATTTTCGAACGCAAGTTCGCGCGCGGCCTCACGCTTGCCCAGATTCTGGCCGTCAACGCAGCGCCAGGCTTCAGCGAACACCATAGCGGCGATGCACTGGATATCGGCACGCCAGGCGAGCCGCCGGCCGAAGACGCCTTCGAAGCGACGCCGGCATTTGCGTGGTTGCGTACGCATGCCGCGCAGTTCGGCTTTCGCCTGAGTTATCCGCGCGACAACCCGCATGGCATCGTCTACGAGCCGTGGCACTGGCGTTGGTCGGCGACGTAAGCCGGCCGCGCGTCATGCCTCACGCGACGCAGCGCGACACGACCGCCCAGCTTGTCTGCCACCCCTGCGCGCGAGCTACTCCTGCGAGCGCGGCGTCGGCACCTTGGTCGCCACGCTGAAGTCGGCGATCTTACACAGATAGAACGCGGCGTAGCTGCGATACGGGCCCCAGCGTTCGCCGCGTGCGGCCAGTTCCTTCGGTGTCGGCATCAGCTCCTGCTTGTCCACGCGCTGCGCGCCTTTGCGCACGCCCAGGTCGTCGATCGGCAGCAGATCCGGGCGACCCAGGCGAAACATCAGCATCATTTCCACCGTCCAGCGGCCGATGCCGCGCACCGGTATCAGCGCCTGGACAATCGCCTCGTCGTCCATGAAAGCGAGCTTGCGTAACGACGGAATCTCGCCTTCCCGTTCGCGCCGCGCCAGATCGCGCAATGCCAGCGCCTTGTTGCCGGACACGCCGCAGGCGCGCAATGCCGCATCGTCGATACGAGCGAGCGTATCTACATGCAACCGCTGCGCACCGATCGCCACTTCCACCCGCGCCACGATCGTGGAGGCCGCCTTGCCGCTGAGTTGCTGGAACAGGATCGCGCGCGCCAATGCATCCACCGGATCGAACGGCTTGCGCCAGCCCGGCTGTGGCGCGATCGGGCCAATGCGCTTCATCCACGCACCCAGCGCGCGGTCGCGCCGGGTCAAGTGCGCGAACGCAGCTTCCACATCGAATCCGCGGGCATGGCGCGGCATGCTCAGCGCCTCAACGCGCCGATCGCCAGCACCACCCAGCCCAGCATCAGGCTGACCCCGCCAACCGGCGCCAGGCTGGTGGGCCACTGCAGCAGCGCACCGCCGACCAGGCTACCGGCAAACAGCAGCGTGCCGATCAACAGCAGATACAGACCGATCCGACCCAGCGCGCGCGCTTCGGTGGTGCCAAGCACGGCCAGAACCGCGCCATGCCCGAATGCGTACAGCGACGCCAGTTGCAGCCGCGATTGCAGCACTGCATCGGCCACGCCATGCGAGGCATAGGCCGACAACCCCACCGCGATGGCGGCCAGCAACGCGCCGCAGAACGCCAGCAGCGAGGGATGTTTCTTACGACGTTCGAGCAGGGACATGAGGGCAGGCTCCATTGCAGCGCCGTGGCGCAAAAAAAAACGCGCCGCAAGGCTGCGGCGCGTTTTCGTCTGGATCAACTCATCGTGGTGAAACGATTACTTGATGGCCCAGTAAACATCGTAGACACCTTCCGGCGTAAACGACTTGTCCACGCCTGCCTTCCACGACTCGTACGGACGCTCGGTCACGTCGTTGCCGTTGGTGGCAGACCAGGCACGCAGCGAGCTACGCACTGCATCCAGACCGGCCATGTGGCCTGCGTAGGTTGCATAGGCAGAGCGATGCGCCTTGGTGCGCTCGTACTTCACCGGTGCTTCGGTCGGGATATTGACCTTCAGCTCTTCGCCAGTGGCGGCGACCGGGGTTGCATCGACCGGAGCAGCGGCAGCGGCGTCGTCCTTCTTGGCAGCGTCCTTGTCCTTGGCCGCATCCGGCTTGGGAGCCGCACCGGCACGCTTGCGCACCGGCTGCACGACGTCGAAGGCGTACTTGTCGGACGCGAAGTCGGTGGTGACGATGCGCACCGGACCCGCAGCCTCAAGGCCGTTGGAATCCATCACACGCTTGATCCACTCCTGGTTGTCCTTGATCGACTTCTTGATCGTCTCGTTGTCACGATCGATGTTGCCTGCGGTGACGACCAACAGGTCCTCGGCCGGCACATCGACGATCTTGAGATCGCTCAACACCGGCTTGCCATCCAGCTCGGCGCGGTAGTCGAAATTGGGAACGGTGGCCAGTGCGGTCGCCAGGCGCGACAGACCCAGTTTCAGGTCGTCACCCACGTGGCGGCTGACATACAAGCCGGCATAACGACCGAACAGGTTCCAGCCGTACTTGACGCTGTAGTCCTGCGTGATCTTGACGTTCTTGTTGTTCTTGCCGGTCGGCACCAGAGTGAAATTGGTGACCTTGTCGTAGCCCTTGGTGGGATCGTCGATCGAAATCTCAACGCGCTCGTTCTTGACGCTGTTGGTGATCTCCCAGCTGCCCTTGCCGATGTAACCTTCGGTGGAGCTGTACTCGATACGTGCACCCTTGCCCTCTTCAGGGCCGGCCAGCTTCAGCTGGAGCTTGGGGTCACGCAGCACGAGCGGGTTCCAATCCTTGAAACGACGGAAGCTGTTCACGGTGTCGTAAACAATCGTCATTCTGCGGTTGGTCTCAACACTCTCGGACATCTGCCGCTCCGAGGGCAACACCAGGCCCACTACGACAAACAGGCCAGCCACGATCCCCAAGGCGATCAGGAACTCGATAATACGGGTCATTCAGGAGGTCTCCGGGGCCGATCCCACGGCCGGGTTGAGTGAAGCGAAGCCGCCATCCTAGCAGGCTTCGAGAAAGATGTTCAGTTGTGCGACGGGTAGCGCGGTCTTGCGGTGTCATCCAGCGCAAGACACGCCGTTGCACAGCGACGCAATCCTAATCCAGGCAGGGGTTTGGACGGATTGCGCGCCGCTATCATGCACATCGCGCGATGCCTGTGTGTGATGCAGCGATGGCATGGCGCATTCGCCCTGCTCGTCAGCCTGTTGCCATGCAGATGCACAGCAACGCGCCACGGTGAATCGCACCGCAGTGAATCAGGCACGCCCGCAGGGTGAAACGCGCCGGGCGCCGTGCCCCTCAGCGCCGACGGGGATTGGGCGCCGCCGGGCGATGC
This sequence comes from Xanthomonas hortorum, assembly GCF_040279205.1. Lineage (GTDB taxonomy): Bacteria > Pseudomonadota > Gammaproteobacteria > Xanthomonadales > Xanthomonadaceae > Xanthomonas > Xanthomonas hortorum_F. The sequence goes on along the minus strand of NZ_JBEOLS010000003.1, from coordinate 12,150 downwards.
CGTCAGACCAACTGCAGCTCGAAGGCCTTCAATACCGCGCGGGTGCGATCGCGCACGCCGAGCTTGGACAGAATGTTGGAGACGTGATTCTTGATGGTGCCCTCGGCCACGCCCAGCGAATTGGCGATCTCCTTGTTGGAAAACCCGCTGGCCATCAGCCGCAGGATCTCGGTCTCGCGGTCGGTGAGCGGATCGGGGCGGTCCAGGCTGACGAACTCGTTGCGCATGTGTTCCAGGCCCGACAGCAGGCGCTGGGTCACCGCCGGCTGCACCAGCGATCCGCCACCGGCCACGGTGCGGATCGCGCCGACCAGCTGTTCCAGCGAGACGTCCTTGAGGAGATAGCCCTTGGCGCCGGCCTTGAGCCCGGCCAGTACCAGTTGGTCGTCGTCGAAGGTGGTCAGGATGATCGTCGGCGGCAGCGTGCCGTTGCGCGAGAGCATCTGCAGCGCCTCCAGCCCGGACATCACCGGCATGCGCATGTCCATCAGCACCACATCGGGCTGAATCTGCGGAATCTGCTCGACCGCCTGCTTGCCATCGGAGGCCTCGGCGACCACTTCGATGCCGTTGTCCAGCGCCAGCAGCGAGCGGATGCCCTGGCGTACCAGGGTTTGGTCGTCGACCAGGCACACACGGATCATCTAGAACACTCCTTGGGTCACGGCCGCAGGCATCAGTGCCGGCGCGCCTGGAACGGAGATGCGCAGGCCGAAGCCGTCACCCCGCCGGGTTTGAATCTCGAGCTGGCCACCATACTGGTTCAGGCGTTCGCGCATGCCGCGCAACCCGTTGCCGGGCGCCACGGTGTCGGCGCCGTGGCCGTCGTCGCGGGCGTCGATCAGCACGGTGTCGGCATCGCGGCGCACCTGGATCCACAGGTTGCGCGCACCGGCATGGCGCACCGCATTGGTGATGATTTCCTGGGTACAGCGCAGCAGCACGTGGGCGCGCTCGGGGTCGTCCAGGGTCAGCGGCTGGGCGATGTCCAGATGGATGTCCAGCGAGGGCACCTGGGTCACCAGCGGGCGCAAGGCCGCTTCCAGATCGATGGCGCCGCTGTCGCGCAGGTGGCTGACCGCTTCGCGCACGTCGGTGAGCAGCAGTTTGGCCAGCGTATGCGCCTGGCGCACGTGTTCCTGGGCCTGGCCCTCGGTGATGTGGCCGGCCACCTCCAGATTCAGGCTCAGCGCGGTGAGGTGGTGGCCGAGCAGGTCGTGCAGCTCGCGCGAGATGCGGGTGCGCTCGTTGATGCGGGCGCTTTCGGCCAGCAAGGCCCGGGTGGCACGCAATTCGGCATTGAGCCGGCGCTGTTCTTCGCGCGCATCGGTCTGCTGGCGCGCGACCAGGCTGGTCACGAAGATGAACATTGAAAAGCCGCCGTACAACAGCGACTGCATCAGCGCGGCGAACAGGGTGAAGTCCGGGCGCAGGTAATAGAACACCGGCAGCACCGCCAGCTGGCTGAGCACCAGCCAGGCCACGCCGATGCGCAGCGGCAGCAGCCACGGGATCACCCCGGCCGCCACCATCATCAGAATGCTGCCCAGCCCGGTTCCGCTCAGATAGCTGACCGCCAGCGCGAAGATGGTGAGCAGCAGCAGAATCAGCCGGTCGTACCAGTGCGCGTGGCCGCCGCTGTTCAAACCGCGGGTCAACCAGAAGTAGCTGGCGCCGAAACCGACGAAGAACCCCGACATCAGCAGGGCTTCGGCCACGCTGCGGTGGTCGCCCTCTTCGGCAACCGGCCAGTAGGTGTACACCAAGGGCATGGCGATCATCGCCCAGGTGAACAGGCCGGCGAAGCGCAGGACGCGCGTATGACTGAGGTATCCCAACATGTACGCATCTTAGGCGTAACGCGCGGCCCTGCCCTCTTGCCGGAAGTCATGCATCGGCGCGTTGGCAACAAGTTGCACTCCGACATCGGCACGCCGCTGCCGCCTCCTCGTCCGCATGCCCAGCGCAGAGCGCATGCCGGGTCGCCGCTTCAGGCCACGCATGTAATAATCCGACGCAGATCCGATTTCGGGTCGAGAGCGTTACCCCACGGAGTCCCAATGTCGATCGTTATCCGCGACGTGCGCGAGCACGAGCTCGATTCCGTCCTGGCCCTGAACAACAATGCCGGACTGGCAATCCTGCCGCTGGATCCAAACAAGCTGCAGCGCTTCTACGAGCAGGCCGAATATTTTCGCGTCGCCGAGCGCGACGGCAACCTGGCCGGGTTTCTGGTCGGGTTCGGTAGCGGCAGTGCGCATGACAGCAGCAATTTCGCCTGGTTCCGGGACCGTCATCCGGAATTTTTCTACATCGACCGCATCGTGGTCGCCAGCCGCCGTCGCGGTGGTGGCGTCGGGCGTGCGTTCTATGCCGATGTGCAGAGCTACACCGAGTTGCGCTACCCGCAACTGGCCTGCGAGGTGTTCCTGGACCATGGCGCCGATGCGGCGTTGTTGTTCCATGGCAGCTTCGGCTTCCGCGAGGTCGGCCAGAACACCATGGCCGATGTGGAAGTGCGCGCCAGCATGCTGATGAAAGACATGTGCAGCTATCCCTGGGTCAAGGAGACCTATGGCGGCAAGTTGCCCGAGCAGTTGCCGTGGGTCGGCCGGCCGCGTCACGCCGCTGCCACCGACAACGCATCGACGGGGAGCTGAGGCGTGGCGAGTGTGAATGTGGATTTTGAACAAGCCGGCGAACTGAAGATCGGCCAGGTGGGTATCGCCAATTTGCGCGTGCGCACGCTGGATGTGCCGCGCCTGCTGCGCGAGATGCAGGAACGGGTGACCCGCGCGCCCAAGTTGTTCGGGCGTGCGGCGGTGATCCTGGATTTTGGTGGGCTGTCGCAATTGCCCGACGTGACCACCGCCAAGGCGCTGCTGGATGGTCTGCGTGCGGCCGGCGTGCTGCCGGTTGCATTGGCCTACGGCACCAGCGAGATCGATCTGCTGTCGCAACAGCTCGGCGTGCCGCTGCTGGCCAAGTTCCGTGCGCAGTACGAACCCACTGCAGTGAGCCCACCGCCGCCACCGCCGCCACCTGCACGCGCCGAACCCGCCGCGCCTGTCGTGCGCCCGGCACCTGGCCGCATGCAACGCAACGCGGTGCGTTCGGGACAGCAGCTGTATGCGGAGAACTGCGACCTGACCGTACTCAGTACGGTGGGTGCCGGCGCCGAGGTGATCGCCGACGGCAGCATCCATATCTACGGTACCCTGCGCGGCCGCGCGTTGGCCGGTGCGCAAGGCAATACCGACGCGCGCATCTTCTGCCGCGATTTCCACGCCGAACTGGTCGCCATCGCTGGCCACTACAAGGTGCTGGACGATGTCCCCATGGAACTGCGTGGCAAGGCCGTCCAGGTCTGGCTGGAGCAGGATCAGATCAAGATCGCTGCGCTGGACTGACGCAGCCCAACCACTGAAATATTTCGGAGAAATCCTTTGGCTGAAATCATCGTAGTCACCTCCGGCAAGGGCGGCGTCGGCAAGACCACCACCAGCGCGAGCCTGGCCTGCGGGCTGGCAAAGCGCGGCAAGAAGGTCGCCGTCATCGACTTCGACGTCGGTCTGCGCAACCTGGACCTGATCATGGGCTGCGAGCGGCGCGTGGTGTACGACTTCGTCAACGTCGTGCATGGCGAAGCCACGCTCAAGCAGTCGCTGATCAAGGACAAGCGCTTCGACAACCTGTACGTGCTGGCTGCCTCGCAGACCCGCGACAAGGATGCACTCACCCAGGAAGGCGTGGAGAAGGTGCTCAAGGATCTGGTTGCCGACGGCTTCGAGTACATCGTCTGCGACTCGCCGGCCGGCATCGAAAAAGGCGCGTTCCTGGCGATGTATTTTGCCGACCGCGCGGTGGTGGTGGTCAACCCGGAAGTGTCTTCGGTGCGCGACTCCGACCGCATCATCGGCCTGCTCGATTCCAAGACCCGCAAGGCCGAGGAAGGCAAGACCGTTCCTGCGTTCCTGCTGCTGACCCGCTACAGCCCGGGCCGCGTGGAAGGCGGCGAAATGCTCAGCATCACCGACGTGGAAGAAGTGCTCGGCCTCAAGGCCATCGGCATCATTCCCGAATCCGGCGATGTGCTCAACGCTTCCAACAAGGGCGAGCCGGTGATCCTGGATGCCGAGTCGCCGGCCGGCATGGCGTACGACGACGCGGTCGCCCGCATCATGGGCGAAGACCGCCCGATGCGATTCACATCCGTGGAGAAGAAAGGCTTCTTCAGCAAGCTGTTCGGAGGGTAAGCATGGGCCTGCTCGATTTTCTCAAGAGCAAGAAGAACACCGCCGAGACGGCCAAAAACCGCCTGCAGATCATCATTGCGCAGGAGCGCAACCATCGCGGAGGTCCGGACTACCTGCCGCTGCTGCAGCGCGAATTGCTGGAAGTGATCAAGAAGTACGTCAACATCGATGCCGATGCGGTACGGGTTGATCTGGTCAAGGACGGCGAACACGATGTGCTGGATATCTCGGTCGCGTTGCCGGAAGACGGCGACAAGTAAGAGTGGCTGGCAAAACGACTGCGATCACCGCCAGGCTGCTCGCGACGTTGTGTTGGCCACTCCACATCCTCTGGACGGCACCGTGTTTGCACGGTGCCGTTTTAATGTGTGACCCGACCGCGAGCTCTCCCGCGTGACCATCGATTCTTCTTCCGCATTCGACTCCGAATCCGAATCTGCCACTGTGTTGTGCGTGGCCGATATCGGCCTGGACGCACCCGCCGCGCTGCTCGCACGTTATGGCCTGCGCCTGCATCGCGTGGATGCGGGCGCGCCGATACCGGGCAGTTTCTGGGGCGAGCCGGAAGCCGGCATCATCGGTTGCGATGTCTACGTGCGCGACGACACGCCAGTGCATTCGCTGCTGCATGAGGCCGGGCATCTGATCGTGTTGCCGGCAGACAAGCGTGCCGCCGTGCATACCGATGCCACCGACTCGGTGGATGAAGAAGACGCGACCTGTTATCTGCAGATCCTGCTGGCCGAGCAGTTACCCGGCGTGGGCAGCGCGCGCCTGATGACCGACATGGATACCTGGGGCTATACGTACCGGCTGGGATCCACGCGTGCATGGTTCGAGCAGGATGCGGAGAATGCGCGTCGCTGGTTGAGTGAGCGCGGGTTGTTGCCGGCTTAAGTGCTGCGCGGTCTTGATAAAACTGCGGATTCGCGATTCACGCTACTGACGTAGTCGGCGATGCAGCGTGGTTCGTCTTGCAGTTTTTTTCTTGATCGAGAGGCACTCAGCAGCTCGCGCACGGCCGCCGATGCGATGAGCGCTACGCGCACAACACGCATCGCGACTATTTATCCCTGCAGCCCGGTCGCAATCGTCGAGCCGGACAGATCCAGCGTCGCCACCGTGCCCTGCCCTGCGCTGGAATCCAGATGCAGATGCCAGCCCAGGTGCTCGCATAGGCGCCCGATCAACTCCAGCCCGATGCCGTTGCCCTGGCGTGCATTGCCGCGTGCCAGCCGCGCATAGATGGCACTGATTTCTTCCGGCGTCATGCCATGGCCCGGGTCGGCGATGCGCACCACGCCTGGTGGAGAGAGCGAGACGCGGATGATGCCGCGGTCGCTGTTCTCGATCGCGTTGCGCAGCAGGTTGCCGATGGCGGTCTGCACGATGGCTACCGGCGCGGTCAGGCTGCACGCCGGCAATGGGTCGATGAGCACCTGCAGATCCTTGTCGGCACATAGATGCGCGTGGTCGGCGACGATCTCCGGCAATAGCTGATCCAGGCGCAGCGTGTCGTTGCCGCAGCTCAGCCGTCCGGGGTCCTTGGCCAGCACCAGCAACAAGGTGATCAGCTGTTCCACCGCACCGCTGGTATGCGCGATGCGCTCGAGCTGATGACGCACCGCAGGCGGTGTACCGGGCTGTTCCAGCGCCAGTTCGGCGGCGTTGCCGATCACCGCAATCGGGGTGCGCAACTCATGGCTGGCGCTGTCGATGAAGGCGCGTTCGCGCTCCACGAACTGGCCGTTGCGCTCGAGATAATCGTTGAGCGCATCGGCGATGACGTACAGCTCGGCACTGCCCTGCGGGCCCACGGCGATACGTTGCGCGCGCCGCTCCGGGCGCAGCGCGCCGATATCGCGTGCCAGCTCGACCAACGGCCGCACCAGCCGCGCCATCGCATAGGTGCCCATCACCAACGTGACGCTGATCAGCGCGATGCCCGCGGCGAGCATCCAGCGGGTGAGAAATTTTTCCAGCGCTTCGAAATCGGTGATGTCCAGCACCAGCGCCAGGCGACCGGCCTGCGCGGTGTCGCGCACCATCACCGCACTCTGGCGGCCGGCGATTTCCAGTTCGTCGTGCAGGCCAGGATGCAAAGTGCGCAACACCGGCGGCAGCGCCGCACTGTCATCGACGCGGTACAGCCGCAAGGTGTCCGAATCCTGCCAGCGGTAACCCGGATCCTGCGCGCTGCGGTCCAGAATGCTGTCCAGTTCGGAGTTGAGCAGCGAGCGCCACACGCCGTGTTCGGCGCGCTCGTGCAGATACTGCGCGGTGCCGAACACCGCCAGCGTCATCAACAACGTGTAACCGAACAACCACACCAACACGCGGCGGCCCAACGGTCGCTGCTTAGCCATCGATGGATTCGCCTGTGGCAAGCGCGCTGGCGCCATCCAGCACCGCCAGCCGGTAGCCGAGCCGCGGCAAGGTGTGGATCAACTTCTGCGCAAACGGGCCGTCCACGCTGCGGCGCAATTCGTAGATATGCGAGCGCAGCATGTCGCCATCGGGTGGGTCGTCGGCCCACAACGATTGCTCCAACCGTTGCCGGGTGACGGCGGCGGGGCTGGCCTGCATCAGCACTTCCAGCAATTTGCGGCAGGCCGGATACAGATGCAGCACCTGGCCGGCGCGGGTGGCTTCCAACGTGGACAGATCCAGCCGCAGGTCGGCCACCTGCAGCAGCTTGCCGCGACGACGGCCGTGCGCGCGCGCCAGCAAGGCCTCGATGCGCACTTCCAGTTCGGGCAGCGCGAAGGGCTTGGTCAGGTAGTCGTCGGCTCCGGCGCGGAACCCGGCGATCTTGTCGGGCAGCTCGTCGCGCGCGGTGAGCATGATCACCGGTAACTCGGACTGATGCTGCTCGCGCAGGCGGCGCAGCACTTCTGGGCCGTCCATGCGCGGCATCATCCAGTCCAGCACCAGCACGTCGTAATGCTGGGTGGTGGCCAGGTGCAGCCCGGTGACGCCGTCCGGCGCGGCGTCCAGGGTGTGCCCGCGCGCTTCGAAATACTCGAACAGATTGGCAACCATGTTGCGGTTGTCTTCGATGACCAGCAGCCGCATGAGCAGGTTTCCAGGGCGGCCCGGCAGGGGCGATTTGCGCATCCTAACCGAGCCTGGCCAAACGCAACCGTTACCGGTGCTTCCGACAGAATTCCGACCTGCTTGCCGGATAGTGTTCCGCCACTTTTATCAGAGCGTGCGCGTGCCGCCTGTCATTTCTGCCGCTGTGTCCCGTCAACGCATGCTGCTGGTTGCGCTGGCGCTGATCGTTGTCAGTCTGCTGGCCGGCCTTGGCTTACGTCAGCCCAATCCGCCGGACGAGCCGCGCTTTGTGCTGGCCGCACGCGGCATGGTCGAGACCGGGCAGTGGCTGCTGCCGCATCGCGGTAGCGAGCTGTATGCCGAAAAACCACCGGTGTTCATGTGGTTGCAGGCCGCCAGTTATCAGTTGGTGCCGCACTGGCCGGTCGCCTTCTTGCTGCCTTCGCTGCTGGCGGCACTGGCCACGCTGTGGCTGACCTGGGACCTGACGCGGCGGTTATGGAATGGGCGCGTGGCGCGCCATGCGGTGCTGGCCTTGTTTGCGGTGCTGCAGTTCGGCCTGATGGCCAAGCGTGCGCAGATCGACATGGTGCTGGTGGCGCTGACCACGCTGTCGTTGTGGGGGATGCTGCGGCATCTGCTGCGCGGGCCGGACTGGCGCGCGTGGACGCTGGGAGTATTCGCGGCCGGCGTGGGAACGGTGACCAAGGGCGTGGGCTTTTTGCCACTGCTGCTGTTGCTGCCGTGGATGGCGCTGCCGCGCAAGCACTGGAGTGTGTTGCCGGCACGTGCGCAGGCAGGGCGCAGCGGGTTGTTGGTACTGCCGGCGTTTCTGGCCGGCACTGCGGTGTGGCTGGGGCCGCTTTGCATCGCGCTACTGCAGAGCAACGACCCGGTGCTGCATGCGTACGCGCATGAGTTGTTGTTCAAGCAGACCGGCACCCGTTACGCACACGCGTGGCATCACGTAAAGCCGGTCTGGTACTACCTGCAGGTGATCGCCACGCTGTGGTTGCCCGGCTGCCTGTTGTTGCCGTGGCTGCTGCCGGCGTGGTGGCGACGACTACGGCGCGGCGATCCGCGCTATGTGCTGTTGCTTGCCTGGAGCGTGTTGGTGCTGGTGTTCTTCAGCGCCAGCCCGGGCAAGCGTGAGGTGTATATCTTTCCGATGCTGCCGGCGTTGTGTATTGCCGCCGCACCGCTATTGGCCGGGCTGCTGCGCAAGCGCGGTATCCGCGTGCTGCTGAGCGGCTATGTACTGCTGCTTGCAGTGGCCGCACTGGCATTGGGTGTCGGGATCGCATTGCATCTGCATTGGGCGGAAAACACGGCGCTCAAGCGCGGAATGGATCTGGCCTCGATGCAATCGGTGGGTGTCTGGTTAATCGCCCTGGGCGTGATCGGCCTGGCAGCGATCGCATGGTCGCGCGGCAAACGCGCCGGCACTGCGGTGGTGGTGGTGACCGCAGCACTGTGGATCGTATACGGCCTAGGTTTGATGCCGGCATTGGATCCCTATAGCTCGGCCGCGCGATTGATGCAGCGTGTCGGTCAACGCATCGGCCCGGATGCCGAGCTCGGCATGCTGGCCTGGCGCGAGCAGAACATGCTGCAGGCGGATCGGGCAGTGACCGACTTCGGCTTCAAGGCATCTTGGCAACAGCAATGGGACAAGGCCGGTCCGTGGCTTGCACGCGCGCCGGAGAAACGTTGGTTATTCGTGCTCAAGCAGGCTGTACCGGCGTGTATCGCTCCGGCGCAGCGCATCGATATCGGCGAATCCAATCGCAATCAATGGCAACTGGTGCCGGGCACCGCGTGGCACGCCGGTTGCATCGCCACTGCGTCCGACACCGAACAAACCGGTAGCGATGGCGATACAGACTGAATGCTCGGTGTCGATTAACGGCTGAGCAACTCCGGTCCGACCGCTCTCCGACATCCGGGTTTCGAAGATGCCGGGCAATGACACAGACCGACATGCCGATGAGCACGCTTCCCGTCCATGCGCCAGTTCTGGTGCGCATCGCCCCTGATGTGCGGGCGCGTTTTTTTGTTCGCCATCTATGGATGCCGCTGATGGGTGTGCTGTTGCTCAGCGCACTGCTGATGGGCGCCGGTGGCGACCAGTGGATTGCCGATGTGCTGTATCGCCTGGAAGGCGGGCAATGGCTGCTCAAGGAGCATTGGTTTACCAGCGGCGTTATGCATCGCGCCGGCAAATGGTTGAGCACAACTGCAGGAGTCTGCGTGTTACTGCTGGCTGTGGCCGCTTGGTTTACTCCACGCAGGCGTGCATTGCGTTGGCCACTGACGTATCTCGCTGCATCGATCGCACTGTCGACCTCGCTGGTGTCGCTCCTTAAATCATGGACAGCGATGGATTGCCCCTGGGATTTGAGCCGTTATGGCGGTACGCAGGCAATGATCGGTTTATTTGAATCACGCCATGGCATTGCTGCGTCCGGGTGTTTTCCCGCCGGCCATGCAAGCGCCGGTTATGCGTGGGTGGCCCTGTATTTTTGCGCGCTGTCTCTACGTCCTGCATGGCGCTTTACGGGTTTGTTTACAGGTCTAGCAGCAGGTCTCATTTTCGGTATTGCACAACAACTGCGCGGCGCGCATTTTCTCTCGCACGACCTATGGTCGTTGGCGGTGTGTTGGGTGAGCGCACTGGCACTTTACTGCGTGATGCTGGCTCGGCCGCATCGCGCGCGCGGTTTGATGTTGCAATCGGGGGATGCAGCATGAGTACCTGGCTACCGGAGCCGCAAGGGCAAGCGCGCCCGCGTGCGCTGACCTGGAGTACCCGGCCGACCGTATCGACCGAGACACTGGTCTTGCTGTCGAGCCTGTTTTTCGCCTTGGTGTGCAACCAGCTGTTCTGGCGCACGGCGATGGCGACGCATCCAGGCAGCATTGGATTTGCCATCTCGTTGATGGCGTTGTTGCTGGCCGTGCATGCCCTGCTGTTGGGCTTGCTGGTCTGGCGCTGGAATGCGAAACCGCTACTGACGGTGCTGCTGTTCACCACCGCATTGGCTGCGCATTACATGGACAGCTACAACGTCTATCTGGATGCGGACATGCTGCGCAACGTGCTGCATACCGACCACAAGGAATCGCGCGAACTGCTCACCCCTGGCTTGATCCTGCCGCTGGTGTGCTACTTCCTGATCCCGACAACGCTGTTGTGGCGCAGCCGCTTACGCGCACGCAGCACCGGCAGGTCGCTGGCGATTCGCGCCGGCTTTCTGCTGCTGGTGGCAGTGATGGGCGCGGCGGGCACCATGCTGTCGTTCCAGGATATTTCCGCGTTGATGCGCAATCACCGCGAGGTGCGTTACCTGGCCACGCCAATTAACTATATCGTTGCGTTGCGACAGAACCTCAAATCCGATTCGCCGATCAAGCACGCACCCAAACAGCCGATCGAGCACGATGCAATGGCCACGCCACGCACAGCCGGCAGTCGCCCGCGTTTGCTGCTGGTGGTCCTGGGCGAAACCGCACGTGCGCAGAACTGGGGCCTCAATGGTTACGCACGCCAGACCACGCCGGAGCTGGCGCAGGCCGGGGTGATCAACTTCCCCGACATGCATTCGTGCGGCACCAGCACCGAAGTCTCGGTGCCCTGCATGTTCTCGCCGTTTGGCCGGCGCGATTACAACGAAGACATGATCCGCGGCCATCAGTCGCTGCTGCATGTCCTCGATCACGCCGGCATTTCCACGCTGTGGCGCGACAACCAGTCTGGCTGCAAGGGCGTATGCGATGGCCTGGAGCTTCAGAAGCTGGACGATGCCACCACACCGGGATTATGTGCCGACGGCCGCTGCATGGACGAGATTCTACTCAGCGACCTTGCCGCGCAGGTGCGCGCCAAGCCCGGCGATCGCGTCGTGGTGCTGCATCAACTGGGCAGCCATGGACCGAGTTACTTCGAACGCTACCCGGCGCATTTCGAACGCTTCAAACCTGTGTGTAAAACCGCCGATCTGGGCAGCTGCAGCCGCCAGGACATCGTCAATGCCTACGACAATTCCATCGGCTATACCGACCATTTTCTCAATCAGGCCATCCACGCGCTGCGCGGTTTGCAGGACTACGACACCGCGATGATCTACGTCTCCGATCACGGCGAATCACTCGGCGAAAAAGGCCTGTATCTGCATGGCGTGCCATATGCGATCGCGCCCAAGGAGCAGACCCACGTGCCGATGGTGATGTGGTTCTCGCCGGAGTTCGCGCGCGATCGCGGCCTGGATGAAACCTGCCTGCGTCACCGCGCCGGTCAGTACACCGATCACGATGCCTTGTTCCCCTCGATCCTGGGTCTGATGCAGGTCAAAACCAGTGTCTACGCACGCGAGCGCGATCTGTTTGCACAATGCGCAGGATGAACGCAGTTTGGATATTTCAAAGTCGGAACCGGTGAGAAGATCACGCCTGCCGCGTTAGTTCGCGTACGGATGGACGAGTCCAGAGCAAAAAGCAATTAGGGCCTGTTAACACTAATGGCCCGAGCGATTAAACTATCGTGCATGGAGATCACGCCAGCACAATTTTCTCTGATCGAACACTGCCTGCCGGCGCAGCGCGGCAATGTCAGCATGACCAACCTGCAAGTGGTCAACGCCATCCTTTACGTTGCCGAGCATGGCTGCAAATGGCGCGGCCTACCCAAGCGCTTTGGCAACTGGCATACGGTCTACACGCGCATGAACCGTTGGGCCAAGGCGGGTGTGCTGGACCGGATGTTCGCCCAATTGCAGAAATCCCAGATCGTGCGCATCAAAATCGAAGCAGTCTCGCTGGACTCCACCAGCGTCAAGGT
>NZ_JBEOLS010000002.1:0-205933 GCF_040279205.1 Xanthomonas hortorum | reverse complement strand
TCGCGGGACCTTACGCGGCATGGATGCCGCGTAAGAGCCTACATGGATGTACTTGCGGCGTGTCCCGCGACGGTGGGCGGGCAAGGACCCTGCAGCCAAACCAAGATCACCATTGCCAGAAAAACCGCACTCACACACCCTGCCGACTCGCCAACTTGTCCAGACGATCCAGCAGACTCACCCAGAACGCGGCCGGCAACTCCGCCTTGAGCGGCACGCTGTACAACCACTCGTCGGCAAACGGCCTGCACTTCACTGCGTCCTTTTCGGTCATCAGCACCGGCAAGCGGCTGCCGAAACTGAAATCCGTAGCGCGATACACGTGATGATCGGGGAAGGCATGCGGCACCACGCCAATGCCGCGCGCGCGCAGCATCGCAAAGAAGCGTTCCGGATGCGCGATCCCGGCCACCGCGTGCACACGTTGCCCGGCAAGCATGCTCAAAGGCTGCACACGCTTGCCATCCATCGGTTGCACGCTGTCGATGCTCAGGCGCATCTGCCACTCGCCAAAACCGGCGTCTTCAGGTGTCTGCGGTGTCGCCGCAGCGCTGCCCTGCCCCAGATTGATCACACGGAAATCGCAATCGCGCGCACGCGCTGCAGGCTCGCGTAGCGGCCCGGCCGGCAGCAGGCGCCCATTGCCGTAGCGGCGTTGACCATCGACCACTTCGATTTCCACATCGCGCGCAAGCCGGTAGTGCTGCAGCCCATCGTCGCAGACGACGATGTCGCATCCGGCTTCGACGAGTGCGCGTGCCGCGGCCAGACGATCGCTATCCACACGCACGCGCGCGCCGGTTTTCCAGGCGATCAATACCGGCTCGTCACCGCCGAGTGCCACAGGCGTGTCCGCTTCGACCCAACGCGCCGTGCCCGATTCGTCACGGCCATAGCCACGACTGGCAACGCCCGGCGTCCAACCGGCTTCCTGCAACTTGGTCACCAAGGCGATCGTCAGCGGCGTCTTGCCGGTGCCGCCGGCAGTGACGTTACCCACCACGATCACCGGCACCGGCACGCCGTGGCGCTTGCGCCAGCCGCGGCGATACAGCGCGCGTCGCAGCGCGATGGCGGCACCGTAGACCGGCGCAAGCATGCGCGCCGATAGCGGAATCGGCGCATTGTCGTACCAATAGCCCGGCGTGCGGGCGCCGCGCTTGCTCATGCCTGCCGTTCGCGGAACTGCATGCCGTGCAGGTGCGAATACAGCCCGCCCTGCGCCAGCAATTCACTGTGCGTACCACGCTCGACGATGCGGCCCTGATCCATCACCAGTACCTGATCGGCATGTTCGATGGTGGACAGGCGGTGCGCGATCACCAGCGTGGTGCGGTCCGGCATCAGCTTGTGCAAGGCATCCTGCACCAGCCGCTCGGACTCGTTGTCCAGCGCAGCGGTGGCTTCGTCCAGAATCAGGATCGGCGCATCCTTGAGCATCGCGCGCGCGATCGCCAGGCGCTGGCGCTGCCCACCGGACAAGCGCCCGCCCTTGGTGCCCACGTGCGATTGCAAACCGTCCGGCAACTGCGCGACAAACTCCATCGCATTGGCACCCAGAATCGCGCGCTCCAACTGGCTCGCATCTGCGCTGCGCATTTCGCCATAGGCCACGTTGTCGGCGATGCTGCCGTCGAACAACATCACCTGTTGGCCGACCAGCGCGATCTGCCGACGCAGATCGGCCAGCGAGTACGCCTGCACCGGATGACCGTCGAGCAGGATCTGCCCGGCCTCGGCCTCGTAGAAGCGCGGAATCAGCTTGATCAGGCTGGATTTGCCGCTGCCCGAGCGCCCGACAATCGCCGTCACCGTGCCCGGTTGCGCAACAAAACTCACCCCCGCCAGCGCCGGATTCACCTGACCCGGATAGCGCGCGGTGACATCGCGGAATTCGATCAAGCCCTTCGCACGCTTGAGCGGGATGGCGCCTTGGTCCGGCTCGTCGGGGCTGTCGAGCACCGAGAACAAGCGCTCGGCCGACGCCAGGCCGCGCTGCACCATGTTCTGCACATTGGTGAGCTGCTTGAGGCCAGGAATGATTGTCAGCATCGAGGTCATCAGCACCACGAAATCGCCTGCGGTCAGACGCCCCGCCAGCGCCTGCGCACCGGCCACGAACAACAGCGCCGACAAACCGATCGCACCGATCATCTGCACCGTGGCAGTGGAAATGCCACGCGTGGATTCGACCTTCATCGCCAGACGCAGATTGCGGTCGGCCAGCGCGCCGTAGCGCTCCATTTCGGTCTGTTGTGCGCCGTAGATCTTGACCTCCTGATGGCTGGACAAGGTCTGATCGGCTGCCTGCAACAGATGCGCGCCGCTCTCCTGGATGCTGTGGCTGATGCGGCGATATCGCCGCGCCACCTTGTCCATCACCCACGCCAGCACCGGCGCCAGCACCAGGATGGTCAGCGTGACCTGCCAGCTATGCCACAGCATCAGTGCCAACGCACCGATCACCTGCAACGACTGCTGGATCATCACCTTGACCGCATCCACCGCCGCCTGCGCCACTTGATCCGAGTCCGAACCCAGGCGGATCAGCATCGACGGCACCGGCTCGGAATCGAACCGCGATCCCGGCAGGCGCAGATATTTGGACATCACCTTGACCCGCAGATCGCGCGCGATGCTGCGCGCGGATTTGCCCATCGCCATATCGGTGATGTAACCGGCAATGCCGCGCACCACAAACAACAGGATGATCTGCACCGGCAGCCAGCGACTGACCTCGGCGTTCTTGTAGATAAAGGTTTCGTCGGTGATCGGCTTCATCAACGCCAGAAAGCCGGTAGTGCCCGCCGCTTCGACCAGCGCGGCAATCAGCGCGGCGATCAGCAACAGACGGTACGGCTTGGCGAAGGCCAGCAGGCGACGGTACGTGCGCCAGGACGAGACTGGCGCCGGGCGGTCGTTGGAGATGTTCACTGGCGGGTTCCGTGCTTGCTTGTCGTGCCGGTAGTACCGGAAGTGCCGGTTTCGGGCGCAGTCGCAATCGCGATGCGCCGAAAGCCGAGTTGCCCCAGGGCATCCTGCGCGGTGACGACTGCCTGATATGGCGTACGCGCATCGGCGCGCATCAGTACCGTCAGCTCACGGTCATCGCCGGCGATCTGCGCGATGGTCTGCTTGAGCGAATCGACA
The DNA here is from genome assembly GCF_040279205.1 of Xanthomonas hortorum. Lineage (GTDB taxonomy): Bacteria > Pseudomonadota > Gammaproteobacteria > Xanthomonadales > Xanthomonadaceae > Xanthomonas > Xanthomonas hortorum_F. The sequence continues at coordinate 202,783 of NZ_JBEOLS010000002.1, read as the reverse complement.
TCCGAACGCAGCACTTCCTGGTCATTGATGAAGTAACGCCCATCGGCGTTGACCAGCACGCTCAACGCGCGTGGCGGCGCACTGGTGTGTTGGTCGCTGGCAGTCGGCAGCTGCAATTGCAGCGTGGAGCGTGCGTCGAAAGTCGTGGTCACCACGAAGAAGATGATGAGGACAAGAATGACGTCAATCAATGGCACCAGGTCGATATGCGGCTCGTCCTGGCTTCGGTCACTGCCGATGCGCATCCGTCAGCCCTTTGCCATGACGGGCTTGGTACCCGCCGCAACCGGTGCCGCAGCGACCGGCATCGCACGTCCATCCATCATATCCAGCAACAACGTGGCTTCCTGCTCCATCTCGATGATGTAGCCGGCGATGCGGCCCTTGAAGAAGCGATGCGCCATCAATGCGGGCACCGCAATGATCATGCCGGTGGCCGTGCACACCAACGCCTTGCCGATGCCGCCAGCCAGTTGGTTCACATCGCCAACGCCGTGATCGAGGATGCCCATGAACATCTGGATCATGCCGACCACGGTCCCCAGCAGACCCAGCAACGGCCCGGCCGAGGCAATCGTGCCCAAGGCATTCAGATAGCGCTCCATGCGGTGCACCACATGTCGGCCGGTGTCTTCGATACGTTCGCGGATCAACTCGCGCGGGCGGCCACGCACGTCCAGCGCGGCGGCGAGCAAGGCGCCCAGCGGCGAATTGCGACGCAGCGACTCGATATGGCCGGGATCCAGCTTGCCACGCGCGGCCCAGTTGCGGACCTCTTCGCCCAGACCTGGCGGAGTCACCTCGTTGCGGCGCAGGCTCCACAGACGCTCCAGCACGATCGCCAGGGCGATCACGCCCAGCAACAGCAACGGCACCATCGGCCAACCGCCCGCCTTGACCAGCTCCAACACGATTCGATTCCTCCGGCAACGCGGCCGCCTATTCGCTGGCCGATAGGATAGCAGCCGACCGCCGCCGTTCTGCAGCATCCCACAGCCGCGGCTGCCAGCGCCGTCGCTCGCGGACCTGCAGGCCGTCGGCGCCCAGCCAGACCCGGATCGCGCCGACCTGCGCAGTGTCGAGCAGCTCGGCGCCACTGCCCTGCCAGCGTTGCACCACCTCCGCACGCGGGTGGCCGAAACGATTGCCGTGCCCGGAGGACACCAGCGCCAGCCGCGCGCCGGTCGCGGCGATGAACCCGGCATGCGAGCCGTCGGCGCTGCCATGGTGCGGAACGATCACCAGATCGGCGCGTAGCTCGGACAGATGCCCACGCATCAATCGACGTTCGACGATCTCGCCGATGTCGCCCGGCAGCAGTGCGCTTGCATACCGCGTCTCGACTCGCAGCACGCAGCTGGACTGATTGCGCAGATACGGAAAACCGGCACTCGGATGCAGGAAGCGAAAGCGAACGCCGTCCCATTCCCACTGTTGGCCGGCATGGCAGCGCGTGCTGACGTCCAGCGGTGCATCCGGCGGCGCAGCCGTCATGGCAACAGGCAATCCCGCACGCACTGCTTCATAGCCGCCGGCATGATCGGCATCGGCATGACTGAGCACGATGGCATCCAGGCGGCGCAGGCCGAGCGCACGCAATGCCGGCAGCACCACCCGCTCGCCGGCATCGAAGCCATCGCGCACTGCAGGGCCGGTATCGAACAACAGCGCATGCCGTTGTGTGCGCACCAGCACCGCCAGGCCCTGCCCCACGTCCAGCACTTGCACATCCGCCTCGCCGGCTGCAGGCAGTTCGCGGTCCGGCCATAGCAGTGGCAACCACAACAGCACGGCCAATGACTTGCCGGGCGTACCGTGCGGCAGCAACAGCCAGAACGCGCCGAGCAAGGCCAACACCAGCGCGATCGCATCGGATTCGGGCACCCACCACAACGCCACCGAGGTCTGCCCGAGCCAGACGAAGCCAGGCCAGGTCAGCTCGAAACACCAGCCGGCCAAGCGCCATGCCCACACGCCCGCGCCTGGATGGAGCGCTTCGAGCGCAGTGCCCAGCAAGGCGAGCGGCACCACCACGAAGGTCCACCATGGGATCGCTACAAGATTCGCCAATGGCCCGACCAACGACGCCTGTCCGAACAGGCTGACCGTCAGCGGCAGCAGGCCCACAGTGGCGACGGTCTGCGCCGACAAAAAGCCACGCAGGATGGCGCGATCGTCGGACGGCAGGCACCACACCAACCAGGCCACACCGGCGAAGCTGAGCCAGAAGCCGGCGACCAGGACGCTCAGCGGGTCCCACAGCACGACAGCCAACAAGGCGAGTGCAAGGATCTGCGCGGTCGTGGCACGGCGGCGCACCACCCGCGCCAGCGCGACCACGGCAATCATCAACACCGTGCGCACGGTGGGCAGCGCCAATCCTGCCAGCACCGCGTACGCAGCAGCGGCGAGTAATGCCGCGATGGCCGCGGCGTGGAGGCGTGGAAAGCGCGTTCCCAGACCGGGCCACACTCGCCAGAGTCCGGCAACCAGCATCGCGAAGGACGCGGCGACCAATCCGACATGGAATCCGGAGATTGCGATCAGGTGGCTGAGCCCAGTCGCACGCAGCGTCGCCCAGGCCGCATCGTCCAGCCCGCGTGTGTCGCCTAGCGCGAGTGCGCGCAGATAAGGCGCTGAAGGCCCGGGCACGTGCTCGGCAATCCGCTGCGACATGCGGTCGCGCCAGGCATCCACGCCGCGCGGTGGCGCGAGCTGCCGTGCGGCGGCAGGGACGCGCACGTAACCGGTCGCGGCAATGCGCTGCGCCAGTGCCTGACGTTCGGCATCGAACCCACCAGGATTGCGCAGGCCACGCGGCGCCCGCAGCTTGAGGCGCAATTGCCAACCTGCACCCGCGCGCAGTGCTGCGCGTGGACCGATGTGTTCGGCACCAAAGTCGTCGTACCAGGCCAACTGCAAGAGCTTGCCGCGCAGCGATGCTGGTTGTGTATGGTCGTCATCCACCCGCAGCTGAAAGCGCGTGCGCCGTTGCTCGGCCACCGGTAGCCCGACGATCTGGCCGCGCACATCCAGCTCGCGCGCTTCGTGTTGCGGGAGCAACTGCGCCTGCAAGGTGCTGGTGACTTGCCAGCCCATCAGACCGAAGCCGCACAGTGCCGTTGCCGTTGCCAGCAACAACAAGATCCGCTGCGGCCGCAGCCACAGGGTCAAGCCGATACCCAGCCCGCCTGCACACACAAAGATCGCGTAGACCGCACGCGGCAACACCGCAGGCGACCAGGCGCACGCCACCACGCCCAGCAGCAACGCCGCTGCAGCGGCGACCGCCGATCCTGCGCGCGTCGCCGACGACACTGGTGCTGACACATCCATGCTGCCGGTCGCCTCCGTCTGTGGTTCATCCACCGACTCAAGCTAGTTGATCGCACAGCTGGACCACAGCGGCGATCGGCGCATTGGCGGGTAGGAAGACGGCTGTGCAAGTGACACACGCATCACTCCGGCATGCATTCGCCTCGATTTCATGGCCGCAGCGCTATGTTCAACGCTGTCTTCGAGGAGCTCCCCCATGCGTAAAGGCATTGCATTGATTGTCGGCGTGACCGGCATTTCCGGTTACAACCTCGCCAACGTGTTGGTCGCTGATGGTTGGACTGTCTACGGCTTGGCGCGACGTCCGCTTGCCCAGGACGGCGTGATTCCGGTGGCAGCCGATCTGCTGGATGCCGAGAGCACCGCCAACGCGCTGCGCGGCCTGCCGATCACCCACGTGTTCTTCTGCACCTGGACACGTCGCGATACCGAGCGTGAGAACGTCGAAGCCAACGGCGCGATGATGCGGCATCTGTGCGAGGCGTTGAGCGATGCACCGCTGCAGCACATGGCACTGGTCACCGGCACCAAGCACTATCTGGGTGCGTTCGAGAACTACGGCAGCGGCAAGGCCGAAACCCCGTTTCGCGAAAGCGAGCCGCGCCAGCCTGGCGAGAATTTCTACTACACGCTGGAAGACCTGCTGTTCGCGAACGCCGAGCAGCATGGCTTCGGCTGGAGCGTGCATCGCTCGCACACCATGATCGGCATGGCCAATGGCAGCAATGCGATGAACATGGGCGTGACGCTGGCGGTGTACGCGTCGCTGTGCAAGCACACCGGCCAGCCGTTCGTGTTCCCCGGCTCGCAAGCGCAGTGGAACAGCCTCACCGACCTCACCGACGCCGGCCTGCTCGGCCGGCAGCTGGCCTGGGCCGGCTTGAGTCCAGCCGCACGCAATCAGGCCTTCAATACCGTCAACGGCGATGTGTTCCGCTGGCGCTGGATGTGGGGCCAGATTGCCGAATTCTTCGGGCTTGACGCACTTCCCTGCCCCGAAACGCCGGCACCGCTGGAAGCACGCTTGAGCGAGACCGCGCCCGCCGTGTGGGCAGAGATCGCCAAGCAGCATGGCTTGGTGGAAGCCGACGTCAACCGACTGGCATCGTGGTGGCATACCGATGCCGACCTGGGCCGCGAGATCGAGTGCGTCAACGATATGACCAAGAGCCGCGAGCTGGGCTTTCTGGATTTCTACGACAGCCGCGCCTCGTTCCTGGAGCTGTTCACACGACTGCGTGCGCAGCGCATCATTCCCTGATGCGCAAGGTCGCCGTCACATGCGTGGCGGCGACCGCGTGTTGTCAAGGCGACGGTTGACTCGATAGCGCTTGCGGGCACCACATCGTGAGCAAGCGTGTTGCTGCGCTAGCCGGCTAATGCATCGCGCCGATACATCGGCAACCGGAATCAGGATTTTCAAACTGAAATCCGGAGTTCAATACGACCCAGCCGCCGGAGATTCCGACGGTTGGGCGTGGCTTACACCGCAGACGGCGCCAACTCGCGCAGCTTGCCCTGATGCAGCTCCAGCACGCGATCCAGACGACGCGCCAGGCTGCGATCGTGCGTCACCAGGACCAGACTGGTGCGCTGGGCACGATTGAGTTCCAGCATCAGCTCGAACACGGTCTCCGCAGTCTTGTCGTCCAGATTGCCGGTGGGCTCGTCGCCAAGCACGCAGCCCGGCTTGTTCACCAGCGCACGTGCCACGGCAGCACGCTGGCGCTCGCCGCCGGACAACTCGCTGGGCTTGTGCTCGATGCGATGCCCCAGCCCGACCGATTCCAGCAACTGCAATGCCTGCGCCCTGGCCACGGACACCTCTTTGCCGGACAACAGCACCGGCATCATCACGTTTTCCAACGCGGTGAATTCCGGCAGCAGATGGTGGAACTGATACACGAAGCCCAGCGCCTGATTGCGCAGCTTGCCGCGCTCGCCATCGGACAACGCCGACATGCGACGTCCGGCCACATACACCTCGCCCGAGGTCGGAATATCCAGCCCGCCGAGCAGATGCAACAACGTGCTCTTGCCCGCGCCGGACGCCCCGACGATCGCCACCGTTTCGCCGGTCGCCACCGACAGGTCCAATCCATCGAACACCGGCGTGCGCATCTTGCCTTCGGCGTAGGTCTTGGCCAGACCCTCGGCGCGGATCACCGCCTCTGCTTGACCTGACGTTTGCACGGCCGATTCCCGGTTCTCATTCATAACGCAGCGCCTCCGCCGGCTGCGTGCGCGAGGCGCGCCATGCCGGATACAAGGTCGCCAGAAAACTCATCACCAACGCCACCACGGTGATCACCACCACGTCCTGGGTCTGCATATCGGTCGGCAGGCCGGTGATGTAATACACGTCCTCCGGCAACAGCTTGACGCTGAAAATCGTCTCGATCACACCGAGGATGCGCTCGAGATTGAGCGTCAGCACGATGCCGCCGATCACGCCCATGATCGTGCCCATGAAGCCGATCAGCGAGCCCTGCACCATGAACACCTGCATCACGCCCGCAGGCGACAGACCCAAGGTGCGCAGGATCGCGATATCGGCCTGTTTGTCGGTCACCAGCATCACCTGCGAAGACACCAGGTTGAACGCGCCCATCGCCACGATCAGCGACAGCAGGATGCCCATCACGGTCTTTTCCATCTTCAACGAGTGATAGAGATTGGCGTTTTCCTGGGTCCAGTCGCTGACCCGGTACGGACCATGCAACTTGATCGCAAGATCGCGCGCCACCGTCCAGGCCTGATCCATATCATGCAGCCGCAGCCGCACGCCGGTGACGCCATCCATGCGCAGTACGCGGGCCAGGTCCTGCATGTTGACCACCGCCAGACCGCGGTCGATCTCGTTGTAGCCCGCCTCGAAAATACCGCTGACGGTGAAGCGCTTGAGCCGCGGCATCGCGCCCAGCGGCGTGGCCTGGGTGTCGCTGAGCAACACGACGATGCTGTCGCCGACATCCACGCCCAGCCAGATTGCCAGCTCCTTGCCGATGACGATGTTGTAGGAGCCGGGGGTCAGACTATCCACCGAGCCCTGTTGCATCTTCTTGGCCAGCACCGAGACCTTGCCTTCTTCGGCAGGAATGATGCCGCGCACGATCGCCGGCTGCTTGCGCGGGCCTTGCAGCAACGATTCGGTTTCGATGTAAGGCGCGGCACCGGCGATACGCGGATCGGCGGTGGCGACCTCGACCGCGTGTTGCCAGTCGCGCATCGGCGCGCCGTCCGCACTGACCGTGGCATGCGCGGCCATCTGCAACAGGCGATCGCGGATTTCCTTCTGGAAACCGCTCATCACCGCCAGCGTGGTGATCAGCACCGTCACCCCCAGGGCAATGCCCAGGATCGATGCCATCGAGATAAACGAGATGAAGCCATTGCGCCGTTTGGCACGCAGATAGCGCAAGCCGATGGCAACCGGGATAGGTTTGAACATGCGGTTCAACCAGGAAAGGGACGCCATGGTGCCACTTGCAGCGGCCCGGACGAAATGGCGTGTGCCTGAGCGGCCAGACGCAGTTCACGTCGTTGCGCTGCCGGCAACGTATCCGGCCAGAAATGCAGGCGCTCGCGGCGTGCATCCAGACGCGTCCACGACACCACGGCGATCGGCCCGCGCCATGCGACCTGCAGGCCTTGCACCTGCGCGCCGTCAACGCTGGCGGGCGTTTCGCCCCAGGGCACGACCACTTGCCGCACTGGCGAACGCAACAGCATGCGTAACGATCGCCCACCGGCCAACAGCGCGTAGGCAGACAACACCGCTGCCAGCCACAGCGGCACCCCACTACGCCAGACCGCCCACAGCGCCAGCGCGCTCAACACACTGAGTGCGCAAACCAACCCGCGCGAGGGCCGCCATTCAAGCTGGCAAGGCGCGGATATCGGCAATGAGTGCGGCGTTGGCAGCATCGGGGCAGGCCTCGTATCCCATGAACCAGCGCCACAACTTATCGTCTTCGCAATCCAGCAGCTGTAGGAAAACCGCGCGCTCGGACTCGGACGCCTGCGCCCAGCGTTGATCCAGATAGCGCCCGAACAACTGATCGAGCTCGCGCATACCGCGCCGGCAGCGCCAGCGCAGTTTTTTCAGCAGGGTTTCTTCGTCCATCTCACTCTCCTCGCCTGACGCGGCGCCGAAAACGACAGCGGCACCAGACCAAGGGCCGGTGCCGCTGTGAACCACCTCCCCGCCAAGACAGGGCCTCATCGCCTTGCGATCAGGCGCGGCGCGCCATCATCAACTTCTTGATTTCGGCAATCGCCAGCGCCGGGTTCAGCCCCTTCGGACAGGTCCGCGCGCAGTTCATGATCGTGTGGCAGCGATACAGCTTGAACGGATCTTCCAGATCGTCCAGACGCGCGCCGGTGTCTTCATCGCGCGAATCGATGATCCAGCGATACGCCTGCAGCAGGATCGCCGGGCCCAGATAACGCTCGCCATTCCACCAATAGCTTGGGCAGCTGGTCGAGCAGCAGGCGCACAGGATGCACTCGTACAGGCCATCGAGCTTGCGGCGGTCTTCCGGCGACTGCAGGCGCTCGCGGTCCGGCGGCGGCGGCGTCTGGGTACGGATCCACGGCTTGATCGACGCGTACTGCGCGTAGAAATGCGTCAGATCCGGCACCAGATCCTTGATCACGCTCATGTGCGGCAGCGGATAGATCGGCACTTCGGCCTTGCCGCAGGCGGCAATCGCCTTGGTGCAGGCCAGCGTATTGGTGCCGTCGATGTTCATCGCGCACGAACCGCAGATGCCTTCGCGGCACGAACGACGGAACGCCAGCGTCGGGTCGATCTCGTTCTTGATCTTGATCAGCGCGTCCAACACCATCGGGCCGCACTTGTCGAGATCGATCTCATAGCTGTCGGTCCGCGGGTTGGCGTCGCCATCCGGATCCCAGCGGTAGACCTTGAAGGTGCGCGTGTTCTTGGCGCCCTGTGCAGGGTAATGCTTGCCCTTGCCGATCTTTGAATTCTTGGGGAGGGTGAACTCTGCCATAGCTGCTCTCGTTGGCTCAGGCGATGCGCGGTGCGAACGACAGCCGCACCGTGCGCATGAAGGTAAAGACGATGGATCCCGCCACCGAAGCGGCGGTGCAGCGACCGGCATATTGCCGGCCCTGCCCCTGCGTGATGAAACGCCCCGACCGCTGCAAGCGATTGCCGCTGCGCCAGGACAACCCGGCGACTGGCTTCAATGCAGCGAGGGCGCGTTGCATGCGCATCGATCAGTAGACGCGCGGCTTCGGCGGGACGACATCCACGTCCTGACTCAGCGTGTACATGTGCACCGGGCGATATTCGAACTCGCACTTGCCCTTGTCGTCGACGGTGACCAGCGTGTGCTTCTGCCAGTTGACGTCGTCGCGGTCCGGGAAGTCCTCGTGCGAATGCGCGCCACGGCTTTCCTTGCGCTGCTCGGCCGAATTGATCGTCGCCACCGCATTGAGCAGCAGGTTGTTCAACTCGTAGGTCTCGATCAGATCCGAGTTCCAGACCAGCGAGCGGTCGGACACCTTGACGTCTTCGAAGGTGGCGAAGATCTCGGCCATCTTGTCCACGCCTTCCTTCAGCGTCTTGCTGGTGCGGAACACCGCAGCATCGGACTGCATGGTGCGCTGCATGTTGTCGCGGATCACCGAGGTCGGCGTGGAGCCGTTGGCGTAGCGCAACTTGTCCAGCAGGCCGAGCGCCTTGTCGCAGGCATCCGATGGCAAGGTCTTGTGCGGCTGGTTGGGCTTGACCGTCTCGGCGCAGCGGTTTGCCACCGCACGGCCGAACACCACCAGATCCAGCAGCGAGTTGGAACCCAACCGGTTGGCACCGTGCACCGAAACGCAGGCGGCTTCGCCGATCGCGTACAGGCCAGGCACCACCGCATCCGGGTCGTCGCCCTGCTTGCGCACGACTTCGCCGTAGAAATTGGTCGGAATGCCACCCATGTTGTAGTGCACGGTCGGCAGCACCGGGATCGGCTGCTTGGTCACGTCCACACCGGCAAAGATGTGCGCGCTCTCGGCGATGCCGGGCAGCTTTTCGTTGATGACTTCCGGGCCGAGATGGGTCAGGTCGAGCAGGATGTGATCCTTGTGCTCGCCGACGCCGCGGCCTTCTCGGATCTCCACCGTCATCGAGCGCGAGACCACATCGCGCGATGCCAGATCCTTGTAATGCGGTGCGTAGCGCTCCATGAAGCGCTCGCCGTTGCTGTTGCGCAGAATGCCGCCTTCGCCGCGCACGCCCTCGGTGATCAGGCAGCCCGCACCGTAGATGCCGGTGGGATGGAACTGCACGAACTCCATGTCCTGCACCGGCAGGCCGGCACGCATCACCAAGCCGCCGCCGTCACCGGTACAGGTGTGGGCGGAGGTGGCGCTGAAGTAGGCACGGCCATAACCGCCGGTCGCCAGCACCACGCCGTGGGCGCGGAACAGATGCAGGGTGCCGTCGGCCATGTCCAGCGCAAGCACGCCGCGGCAGACGCCTTCTTCGTCGAAGATCAGGTCGAGCGCGAAGTACTCGATCATGAAACGCGCGTTATGCGCCAGCGACTGCTGATACAGCGTGTGCAACATGGCGTGACCGGTACGGTCGGCCGCCGCGCAGGTGCGCTGTGCGGACGGGCCTTCGCCGTACTTGGTGGTCATGCCGCCGAACGGGCGCTGATAGATCTTGCCTTCTTCGGTACGCGAGAACGGCACGCCGTAGTGTTCGAGTTCGATGATGGCCGGGATCGCCTCACGGCACATGTACTCGATCGCGTCCTGGTCGCCCAGCCAATCGGAGCCCTTGATGGTGTCGTAGAAGTGATAGCGCCAGTCGTCTTCGCCCATGTTGCCGAGCGCGGCGGAAATGCCACCCTGCGCCGCCACGGTATGCGAACGGGTCGGGAAGACCTTGGTCAGGCAGACCGTCTGCAGGCCCTTCTGGGCCAGGCCGAACGTGGCGCGCAGGCCGGCGCCGCCGGCGCCCACCACGACCATGTCGTACTTGTGTTCTGTGATCTTGTAAGCGGACATCGAATTATGGATTCCTGTTTGGTCGCGGACGACTCAGCTGATGCCCAGCGCAATACGCGCCACGGCAAACACGCTGACGATGGCGCCCAGCACGGCGACGAAGCGCACGATGGTCTGCGCAGCAAGCGCGAGCAGCGAGTTGTGCACGTAATCTTCCAGCACCACCTGCATGCCCAGCTGCGCATGCCAGAACGAGGCGATCAGGAAGCCGACCAACAGGATCGCGTTCCAGGGCTTGGCGACCGCAGCGCTGGCTGCAGCGTGATCGGCACCGATCAGGCTCAGTACGAAGATCAGGAACCAGATCGACAGCGGCACCAGGGCAGTGGCGGTCAGGCGCTGCACCACGAAGTGCTCGGTGCCGGTCTTGGCGGCACCCAGGCCACGCACATTCTTCAGCGGAGTACGGTAGCGGTTCATACGGCACCTCCGGCCAGCAGCACATAGGCCCAGATGGCAGCGGTGAGCACGAAGCTCAGGATCAGCGACCACCAGCCAAGACTGACGAACGAGCGCACTGCATAGCCCTGTCCGAAGTCCTGCATGATGTGGCGCAGTCCGCCAAACAGGTGGAACGCGAAGCACCAGGTCCAGCCGAACAGGAAGACCTGGCCGTACCAGGCGCCTGCGTGCTCGCGGAAACAATTCCAGTGGTCGGGGCCGAGCATCAATGTCAGCAAGGCTGCGGCAATCGCCAGAGCGCCGATGGACAGTACGATGCCGGTGGCTCGATTGAGAATCGAGGTCACCATCTGTATCTGCCAGCGGTACACCTGGAGATGCGGGGAAAGAGGACGTTCGCGGATCGCCATTCGCTGGGCTCGTTTTCTCGGCTGGGCGGCACTAGGCCGCTGTGGCTAAAAGCTGCTCAAAAATCGATGCAGCGTCCATTTTTTTCCCAGTCGCCGTAGCGCGTTGGCTCAGGGCCGTCGCGTCCACCAATCTCCTTGGGCAGTGGCTGCTTCTCGGGAACATGCTCCTGAGGAGAAGGCTGCGTCTCGGAATCCTGCGCTGGGGTGGGGGTTGGATGGCCTATCATAGTGGTCTCACAACGTTGCGATTTTAGTCCTCCCCTTCCATGGCTGACAACCTGAATCTTATTCCACAGGGTTTTGGCTCCCTGCACGACATGCAATACGTCCGCTTGATCGGGATGGATGCAGTGGCGTTCGCGCATGCGCAATTTGCCAACGACGTACAGGCGCTGGCGGTTGGGCAGTGGCAGTGGAATGCGTGGTTGACTGCGAAGGGGCGCGTGATTGCCATCTTCGCACTGTTGCGTGAGGACGACACACATCTATTGATGCTGTTGCCCGACGGCAACGCGGCCGAGATCGCCTCGCAACTGGGCCGTTTCGTGTTCCGGCGCAAGCTCAAGATCGTTGGTGCAGCGCTATCTGCCTACGGCGGATTCGAAGCAGCGCAACGCGCGCAGGGCGCACAGGCCGATATCGGAACGCAGCGTATCGAATTGGATATGGGCACGACCACCCTGCCCCGCACCTTGCTGTTGCACACCGACCAGGCATTGGCAGCGCCTATCGAATTGCCAGGCGTGGATGCGCAGTGGCGCCGCGCCGATCTGCAACTGGGATTGGTCCGCCTGCCCGATGCACAACGCGAGCAGTGGACACCGCAACAGCTGGCACTGGATCGCCTGCACGCCTTCAGCGTGAAAAAAGGCTGCTATCCCGGCCAGGAAATCGTTGCGCGCACGCACTTCCTGGGTAAGGCCAAACGCGCCTTGCAGCTATTGGAAGTCGATGGCGCCATCGAGGCGGGCGATGCGGTCACGCTAGATGGCACAGCCATCGGCACGCTGGTGAGTGTTGCCGGCACTCTTGCGCTGGCGGTGCTGCCGTTAGAGCTGACATTGGACGCCACCACCGCACTGCAAGCAGGCGCACACAGCGCACGCCCACTTGCCATGACACCCGGATTGGAGCGTTAAGCCCGATCCAGCCGCTCGCCGGTGGCCGGGTCGAAGAAGTGCAGCGCCTCGCTACGCAGCGCCAGGCGCAGTGGCTGACCGACCGCCGGCAAGGCCTGCGGCGCTACGCGGATGACCAGTGGCTGCCCGCCACGATCCAGGTTGAGGAAGATCTCGTTGCCGACCGGCTCGATGACTTCCACCTTCGCCTCGAAGCCCAGCAGCGCATCGCTCGACGGCTGCAGATGCTCCGGACGCACGCCGACGATCACCTCGCGACCGAACCAGCTGCGATCCACCTGCGCCGCACCCAGCGGCACACGCCAGCCGTCGGCCATGACCAGATGCAGCCCGTGCTGCTCGTCCAGCCGTCCCTGCAGCATGTTCATTGCCGGGCTACCGAGAAAGCCGGCCACAAACAGATTGGCCGGGCGGTCGTACAGCGCCATCGGGCTGTCGATCTGCTGGATCACGCCATCCTTGAGTACCACGATGCGCTGGCCGAGCGTCATCGCCTCGACCTGGTCGTGGGTGACGTAGATCATGGTGGTGCCGAGCTTGCGGTGCAGCTGCGCAATCTCGGTACGCACGCTGTGGCGCAGCTTGGCATCCAGGTTGGAGAGCGGCTCGTCGAGCAGGAACACCGACGATTCACGCACCATCGCCCTGCCCAGCGCCACACGCTGCCGCTGGCCGCCGGACATCGCCTTGGGCAGCTTGTCGAGCATCGGAGTCAGGCCGAGCAGTTCGGCGGCGTTGTTGACGCGTTCGGCGATGACCTGCTTGGGATGGCCGCGCAGCTTGAGTCCGAAAGACAGATTCTCGGCCACGGTCATATGCGGATACAGTGCATAGCTCTGGAACACCATGGCGATGTCGCGGTCTTTCGGTGCCACATCGTTGACCACGCGCTCGCCGATCTTCAGCGTGCCGGCACTGATGTCCTCGAGCCCGGCGATCATGCGCAGCAAGGTCGACTTGCCGCAGCCGGATGGCCCCACCAGCACCATCAGCTCGCCATCGGCGACTTCGAAGCTCGCACCCTGCACCGCGACCTGGCCGTTCTCGTAGACCTTGCGGACACCTTCCAACTGCACTTTCGCCATCTTCGGCCTCAACGTAAGTTGTGCGCCCTGCCCTCGGCCCTCCCGACGGCGGTGACGCCGCATGCGCCTGCAAGGAAATTTCCTGCAAACGAATGCATTGGTTTATTCTGACATGTAATCGTTTTCACATGGCAACATCGATCTCGGGAGGGACCATGCCGCCACCGACCCAAGCCGCTGCCTCAAGCGGTGCAGCCTACCTTGCAAGGCCCGCCATTCGGCCGCGCATGTGCAGGTCTACCGCCGCGGCGCTAACCGCTGACGGCCACTTGCTGCAACAATCGGGGATTGGGCGTACGCGTCCATCCCCCGCTGCGCGCACGCCAGTGTCGCTCAGGAACAGACATACCGACCGCCGGCTGTCCGGCGCCTTTCCGACCAGCTGCTGATCACGATGTCTCCAGAATCTGAAATTCGGTCCATGCACAACACCCTGATCCTGTTCGGCGCCACCGGCGATCTCGCCCAGCGCTATCTCTTCCCGTCCCTGCTGCGATTGTTCGTCGATGGCCTGCTGCCGGAGGATTTCCGTATCCGTGCGCTGGCGCTGTCGCCGCACGACACCGAGGCATTCCGCGAAGTCCTGAGCCCGCGCCTGGCCGCCGCGCTGCCGATCGCCACGCCCGAGCAGATCGAAACGCTGCTGCAGCGGGTCGACTATCGCTCGGTGGATCTGCGCGATGCCGAGTCGGTGGCCAATGCCGTACGCGAGCTGGCCAGCCGCCAGTGCGTGAGCTACCTGGCGATTCCGCCGGGCCTGTACATCAGCACCTGCCAGGGCCTGGCCCTGGGCGGTGCGCTGGCCGCGCCGCACCGGCTGATGCTGGAAAAGCCGATCGGCCACGACTCCGACAGCGCACGAGAGATCCTGCAGTCGATCGGCGCGCTGATCGACGAGGACCGCGTGTTCCGCCTCGATCATTACCTGGGCAAGGCGGCGGTGCAGAACCTGATCGCGCTGCGCTTCGGCAATACGTTGCTGGAAGCGGTGTGGAACCGCACCTACATCGAGTCGGTGCAGATCCTGGTGGCCGAAAGCGAAGGCGTGGACGGGCGCGATGCCTACTACGCGCGCTCCGGCGCGCTGCGCGACATGGTGCAGAGTCACATCCTGCAGTTGTTGTGCCTGGTGGCGATGGAGCCGCCGGCCTCGCTGGAAGCCGACCGCATCCGCGACGAGAAGGTCAAGGTGCTGCGCGCCCTGCGCCCGATGACCGTCGAGCATGCCGCCCACGACAGCGTGCGTGGCCGCTACACCGCCGGCAGCATCAACGGCCAGCCGGCGCAGGCCTATCACCCGCCGGAAGGCAGTGACGTGGAAACCTTCGTCGCGGTGACCGCGCATATCGACAACTGGCGCTGGGCCGGGGTGCCGTTCCACCTGTGCACCGGCAAGCGCCTGGCCGAGCGTTCCACCCGCATCGTGGTCACGCTCAAGCCGGTGACGCATTGGCTGTTCGAGCGCCCGGACCGGCAGAACGCGGTGCCCAACCGCCTGACCTTCCAGCTGCAGCCGCAGGAAAACATCGAGCTCGGCCTGATGAGCAGCCTGGCCGGCCCGGAATGGGGTGCGATCGAACTGCAGCCGCTGGAACTGGAACTGTCGGTGCCGACCGGCCTGCACCGCCGCATCGCCTACGAGCGCCTGTTCGTGGATGCCTTCAACGGCAACCCGGCGCTGTTCGTGCGCGACGACGAGGTCAAGGCGGCCTGGTCGTGGATCGACAGCGTCAGCGACGCGTGGAAAGACGCGCAGCTGCCGCTGCAGCCCTACCCGGCCGGCAGCTGGGGCCCCGATGCCGCGGCGCCCTTCCTGCCCCCGGCCACCGACGCACAGGGACACACCGCATGACCGCTCCTTCCAAGCCGGTGCTGGTTGCCGATATCGGCGGAACCAATGCGCGCTTCGCGCTGGCCGATGTCGACGCCTCGGTGCCGCTGCTGGATGACACCTCGCGCGAATTTGCGGTGGTCGATTTCGGCTCGCTCGGCGAAGCCGCGCGCTATTACCTCGACCAGATCGGCGTCCAAGCCACCCAGGGCGTGTTCGCCGTGGCCGGCCGCGTGGACGGCGACGAGGCGCGCATCACCAACCACCCGTGGGTGATCTCGCGCTCGCGCACCGCGGCGATGCTGGGCTTCAGCACCCTGCACCTGATCAACGACTTCGCCGCGCAGGCCATGGCGATCAGCCTGCTGCGCCCGCAGGACGTGGTGCAGGTCGGCGGCGCCAGCTGGCGGCCGGCTTCGATCGATCAACCGCGCAATTACGGTGTGATCGGCCCCGGCACCGGCCTGGGTGTCGGTGGTCTGATCGTACGCAACGGGCGCTGTTTTCCGCTGGAAACCGAAGGCGGCCATGTCAGCTTTCCGCCGGGTACGCCAGAGGAGATCCGCATCCTGGAGATCCTCTCCGAGCAGTTCGGCCGGGTCTCCAACGAGCGCCTGATCTGTGGCCCGGGGCTGGTCAACATCCATCGTGCGCTCAGCGAGATTGCCGGGGTCGACCCCGGCCCGCTGCAGCCCAAGGACATCACCGCGCGTGCGGCGGCGGGCGACCCGCGCTCGTCGCGCACCATCGACCTGTTCTGCGCCATCTTCGGTGCGATCGCCGGCGACATGGTGTTGATGCAGGGCGCCTGGGACGGCGTGTTCCTCACTGGCGGGCTGGTGCCCAAGGTGCTGGATTCGCTGCAGCATTCCGGCTTCCGCCAGCGCTTCGAACACAAGGGACGCTTCTCCGCGATCATGTCGCGGGTGCCGTCGCTGGCGGTCATGCATCCGCATGCCGGCCTGCTCGGTGCCGCCGCCTATGCGGTGGATGCGCAGCGTCAGCATCCAGGAGAGCAGCGATGAGCCTGCAGGACAATCCCCGCATCACCTTGGTGCGCTACGAAGACCCGGCCGAATGGACCGAGGCGGTGGCCAGCGAGATGGCCGATCTGCTGGAACAGGAGATTTCGCGCCGCGGTCAGGCGCGCATGCTGCTGTCCGGCGGCACCACGCCGGCGCCGGTGTACGAATCGCTGGCGCACCGTCCGCTGGACTGGTCGCGGGTGGAGGTGGGCCTGGTCGATGAGCGCTGGCTCTCCCCACAGGATCAGGACAGCAACGCCTGGCTGGTGAATCACAGCTTCCTGAGCCATGCGCCGGCAGCGACCTTCATCCCGCTGGTGCGCCCGGGCAAGCAGTTGCCCGAGTGCGTGCACACCGCGAACCTGCAGGCCACGCACGCCGAACCCGCCTGCCTGGCGGTGCTGGGCATGGGCGGCGACGGGCATACCGCCTCGCTGTTTCCCGGCGCCACCGATCTGCCCAAGGCGCTGGCCAGCCCGCAGCCGTACGCCTCACTAGATGCAACCGGCTGCCCAGGCTCCAATCAGTGGCCACTGCGCATCACGCTGACGCCGGCCGGGCTCGCTGCCATCCCGACCCGCCTGCTGTTGCTGCGCGGCAAGCAGAAGCTTGACGTGCTGCAGGCTGCATTGGCGGGTGACGACGTCAGCGAATATCCGATCCGGGTGGCGCTGCAGCAGCCTGGTCCGCGTTTGCGGGTGCATTGGTGTGCTTGAGTGCGAGTCGTTAATGCGAGTCCCTCGCAACAGCCCGCACATCCGTGTGCGGGGAATTAAAACAGCATTTTCTTCCCCCGTTTCTCATAGCCGGTAGCCAATGAGCCTGCATCCGAATATCCAAGCTGTCACCGACCGTATCCGCAAGCGCAGCG
Organism: Xanthomonas hortorum; assembly: GCF_040279205.1. GTDB lineage: Bacteria > Pseudomonadota > Gammaproteobacteria > Xanthomonadales > Xanthomonadaceae > Xanthomonas > Xanthomonas hortorum_F. Next base: position 185,646 of record NZ_JBEOLS010000002.1, on the reverse strand, counting down.
CGCCCTCGCGCGCGGCGTATCTGGCCGGTCTCGATGCCGCCCTGCGTGAGGGTCCGTTCCGTAGCCGTTTGAGCTGCGGCAATCTTGCGCACGGGTTTGCCGCGTCCGAGCCGACAGACAAGTCGCGCCTGCGCGGTGCGGCCACGCCCAACCTCGGCATCATCACCGCCTACAACGACATGCTGTCGGCGCATCAGCCGTTCGAGCATTACCCGCAGCTGATCCGCGAGACCGCGCGGGCGCTCGGTGCCACCGCGCAGGTCGCCGGCGGTGTGCCGGCGATGTGCGACGGCGTGACCCAGGGCCGCGCCGGCATGGAGTTGTCGCTGTTCTCGCGCGACAACATCGCCCAGGCCGCGGCGATCGGCCTCAGCCACGACATGTTCGACAGCGTGGTGTATCTGGGCGTGTGCGACAAGATCGTGCCGGGCCTACTGATCGGCGCGCTGGCGTTCGGGCATCTGCCGGCGCTGTTCATGCCGGCCGGCCCGATGACGCCGGGCATTCCGAACAAGCAGAAGGCCGAAGTGCGCGAGCGCTATGCGGCCGGCGAAGCCACTCGCGCCGAACTGCTGGAGGCCGAGTCCTCGTCTTACCACTCGCCCGGCACCTGCACCTTCTACGGCACCGCCAACTCCAACCAGGTGTTGCTCGAAGCGATGGGCGTGCAGTTGCCCGGCGCCTCGTTCGTCAACCCGGAACTGCCGTTGCGCGATGCGCTGACGCGTGAGGGGACCGCACGTGCGCTGGCGATTTCCGGATTGGGCCAGGACTTCCGCCCGTTCGGTCGTTTGATCGACGAGCGCGCCATCGTCAACGCCGTGGTCGCCTTGATGGCTACCGGCGGTTCGACCAATCACACCATCCACTGGATTGCGGTGGCGCGTGCGGCCGGCATCGTGCTGACCTGGGACGACATGGATCTGATCTCGCAGACCGTGCCGTTGCTGACCCGCATCTACCCGAACGGCGAAGCCGACGTAAACCGCTTCCAGGCCGCGGGCGGCACCGCGTTTGTGTTCCGCGAGCTGATGGACGCCGGCATGATGCACGACGACATCCCCACCGTGGTCGAAGGCGGCATGCGTGCCTACGCCAACGAGCCGCGACTGCAGGACGGCAAGGTCGTGTACGTGCCCGGCACTGCGACCACCGCTGACGACAGCGTGGCGCGTCCGGTCAGCGCCGCATTCGAATCGCAAGGCGGGCTGCGTCTGTTACGCGGCAATCTCGGCCGCTCACTGATCAAGCTGTCGGCGGTCAAGCCGCAGCACCGCACCATCGAGGCGCCGGCGGTAGTGATCGATACCCCGCAGGTGCTCAACAAACTGCATGCCGCCGGCGTGCTGCCGCACGATTTCGTGGTGGTGCTGCGTTACCAGGGCCCGCGTGCCAACGGCATGCCGGAACTGCATTCGATGGCGCCGTTGCTGGGCCTGTTGCAGAACCAGGGCCGACGCGTGGCCTTGGTCACCGACGGCCGTCTGTCCGGTGCCTCGGGCAAGTTCCCGGCGGCGATCCACATGACGCCAGAGGCCGCACGCGGCGGTCCGATCGGGCGTGTGCGCGAAGGCGACATCGTGCGCCTGGACGGCGAAGCCGGCACGCTGGAAGTGCTGGTCTCGGCCGAAGAGTGGGCATCGCGCGAGGTCGCACCCAACACCTCGGTGGCGGGCAACGATCTGGGGCGCAACCTGTTCGCCATCAACCGTCAGGTGGTTGGCCCGGCCGACCAGGGCGCCATCTCGATTTCCTGCGGCCCGACCCGTCCGGACGGCGCGCTGTGGAGCTACGACGCCGAGTACGAACTCGGTGCCGATGCCGCCGCTGCGGCGGCACCGCACGAGTCCAAGGACGCCTGATCCCCTTCCCTCTCAGCGACCGCCTGGCGGTCGCCGTCTAACGGAGTTGCAATGACGATTGCCCAGACCCAAAACACCGCCGAACAGCTGCTGCGCGACGCCGGCATCCTGCCGGTGGTTACCGTGGACACGCTGGACCAGGCGCGCCGCGTCGCCGATGCGCTGCTCGAAGGCGGCCTGCCCGCAATCGAGCTGACCTTGCGCACCCCGATCGCGATCGAAGCGCTGGCCATGCTCAAGCGCGAACTGCCCAACATCGTGATCGGCGCCGGCACCGTGCTGAGCGAGCTGCAACTGCGTCAGTCGGTGGATGCCGGTGCGGACTTCCTGGTCACCCCAGGCACCCCCGCGCCGCTGGCACGCCTGCTCGCCGACGCGCCGATCCCGGCCGTGCCTGGCGCGGCCACGCCGACTGAACTACTGACCCTGATGGGCCTGGGTTTCCGCGTGTGCAAGCTGTTCCCGGCCACTGCCGTGGGAGGCCTGCAGATGCTCAAGGGCCTGGCAGGTCCGCTGTCCGAGCTCAAGTTGTGCCCTACCGGCGGCATCAGCGAGGCCAACGCGGCCGAGTTCCTGTCGCAGCCGAACGTGGTGTGCATCGGCGGCTCGTGGATGGTGCCCAAAGACTGGTTGGCCCAGGGTCAGTGGGACAAGGTCAAGGAAAGCTCGGCCAAGGCGGCGGCGATCGTTCGACAGGTGCGTGCGGGCTGATTTCTGGGCGCCGCATCCAGCGGCTTGTAAGGCCGGGCTTCTGCGTGAAGAAAGCTGGTTGCTCGATGAAAGCCTGATTGGCTGGCGCCTTGATCTTGTGCGTGGGAGCGGCCCGCGGGCGCCGGGGCAGGACACGCCGTGAACCCATCCATGGGGGCTCTTACACGACATCCATGTCGTGTAAGGTCCTGCCCCGGCACCCGCGGACCGCTCTTCGAATGTTCCTGTGTTGGCGGAACGGGGAGCGGCGATTCCTGTCGGGCACATCCCCGCCAAGTTTTGAAAAATTGCCTTACCTGATCAAGATCATGATGGCGACTCGCCAAGGCGGCAGCGTGGCTGGGGATTGGCGGAGAGCGGCACAGGGATGTGCCGCGGCGGCGAGTCAGACAGGATGTCTGATCGAGCCGAGGAGCCAGTCCCCGGCCGCGCTGCTGCCGCTTACCGAAGCCAGTAATCAACTGCCGCGGACTTGGCAGTACGCGGGAACCGTACCCTCACCCCAACCCCTCTCCCGGCGGGAGAGGGGCTTCAGGCGGCTCATGACGTTCAAGATTCGAGCGCTACGTGGCGGTGGCGTTTTCGGCGTACCACGACACGCCAGCAGATCCCTGATCTGCTGCTGTCATCGAAAATCGCGCAGGTCTTGAAACAGGATGGAGAATTCGCTTGCCTTGACTAGTGCATGACAGCGACTTGCCGAGGCGGCAGCGTGGTCGGGGATTGGCGGAGAGCGGCACAGGGATGTGCGGCGGCGGCGAGTCAGACAGGATGTCTGACCGAGCCGAGGAGCCAGTCCCCGGCCGCGCTGGCGCCGCTTACCGAAGCCAGTAACTGACAGACGGGTTGTACCCGGAGAAACCGTACCCTCACCCCAACCCCTCTCCCGACGGGAGAGGGGCTTTATGTACCTGACGTTGTTTCAAGATCCGAGCACACTGGTCGATGACTTACGTCATGAAAGACCTCAGCACGATTGACTGCTCATGACTCCAAAGCAGCGCTTGCCTGCGGCGTCTTCGGCAGGCCGCGCGCACGTCGTACCAGCGCTGCTGCGCCGTTGCTCATGTCATCGAGAATCGCGTAGATCGTCGGCAGGAACAGCAGGCTCACCACCGTCGAAAATGCCAGGCCGCCTGCAATTGCGCGGGCCATCGGGAAGTACGGTGGGCCGTCGCTGAACATCGTGGTGCTGGTCAGCGAGATCGGCACCATCGCCAGGATCGCCGTGCCCATCGTCATCATGATCGGCCGCAAGCGCTCGCGTGAGCCTTCGATCAACGCCTGCGTGCGGCCCATGCCGCGGCGGCGCAGATTGTTGATGTGCTCGATCATCACGATGCCGTTGTTCACCACCACCCCCATCAGCACCAGAATGCCGATGAAGGACATGATTCCGAACGAGGTGCCGGTGATCCAGAACAGCCAGAACACCCCGAAGATCGAAAACAGCACACCGCTCATGATCGCCGCCGGAAACAGCAGCGACTCGAACACTGCCGCCATCACCACGTAAATCATCACCAGCGCGATCACCAGATTGAACACCATCTGGCCCATCGCTTCGCCGTCGTTCTGATAATCGCCGCCGTCGAAGGTATAGCTGTAACCGGCCGGGAAGCTCATCGCCTTGAGCGGTTTTTCCATCGCTGCACGTGCCTCCGGCACGGTGACTTTTTCGGCCAGATTGGCCTTGATGGTCAGCGTGGTCTGGCGATTGGTGCGGCCGATCTGCGTCGCAGCCGGGCGAATCTGCACGTCCACCAGACTGAGCAACGGCACGCTGCGTCCATCTTTGGTGCGCACCGTGAAGCTGGCCAGATCCTCAGGCTTGCTCTGTTCGGCGCCGGCAAACCGCACCCATACCGGCACCTCGTTGTCGCCGCGGCGGAACTCGCGTAGCGGCGTACCACGCAATGCCAGGCCTACGAAGCTTGCCACCTGCTCGGCACTGAAACCGAAGGCCGCCGCGCGCTCGCGATCGACGCGGATCGCCAACTCGCTGGTGCGGTCGCCGGTGTCCACGTGCACATCGCGCAATTCCTTGCGCTGTGCCAGCAATGGAATCACGTCGTCAGCCAGCGCCTGCAATGCCTGGGTCGAATCGCCGACCAGCTGCACCTGCACGCCTTGATTGCCGCTGCCGCCATCGCCCTGGTTGCCGATGCTGTAGTCCGCACGCGCCGAGCGCGGCAACGCCTTGCGAATCTGTTCCAGCAACGGCGGCAGGCCTTTGACCTTGCTCGCGTCAAAGGTCACCGTGGTGCTGCTGCCTTCCACCTCGCTGAACCACGAATACACCTGGGTGATGTGGTACTTGTCGCGATTGGCTTCCAGGAAATTTTCGACCCGTCCGATTTCCTCGCCGAGCTGCTCATGCGTGTACGAGCCTTTCCATTGGTACTGGATGAAGGCCTCGTTGCCGCCATCGCCGCCGAACATGTCGACCTTGGTCAACTTCATCGGCACCAGGCTGATCGCGCTCACCAACACGATGCCGGCCACGCTCCAGCCGCGATGGGCAAGCGTCCATGCCAGCACCTTGGCATAGCGACGCTGCAGCCGCGCGATCACGCCATGTTCGGAGGTCACCATCGGCGGTGTCTTCATGCGCGCCGACAACATCGGGATCAGGCTGATCGCCACCAGCCACGAGGCCAGCAGCGACACCGAAATGGTGATCGCGATCTGCGCCATGAAGATGCTGATGTTGTTGGTTTCGCCGAACAGATTGGGCACGAACACGATGCAGTGACACAAGGTGCCGGCGCTGAGCGCGATCGCCACGCTGCGCGTGCCGAGCAGGGCCGCCAGCTGCGGTTGACCGGGCATGCGCTCGCGTTCCTGGTAGATGCTTTCCACCACCACCACCGCGTTGTCGACCAGCATGCCGACCGCCAGCAGCAAGCCCATCATGGTCAGGATGTTGAGCGTGACACCGACGAAGTACATGAAGCCCAGCGTGATCGCAAAGCAGATCGGAATCGCCAGCGTCACCATCAGCGTCGATGGCCAGTGGCGCAGGAAGAAGAACAGCACCGTGATCGACAACAACAGGCCGACCGCGCCGGCTTCTGCCAGTTCCGCCAGCGACGAGGTCACCGCCTTGCCCTGGTTGTCGATCACCTTGATCTGCACATCGCGCATCGCAGGTTCGGCGCGGATATCTTCGACTTCCTTCAACGCGGCCTTGGACACGTCCACCAGGTTGGCGCTGCGCTCCTTGTAGACATCCAACCCGATCGCCGGGCGTCCATCTAGACGACGCCCGTAATTCATCCGCGTCGGCTTGAGCCGCACCTCGGCGATATCGCCCAAACGCAGTCCTTTTGCGTTGAGCACCAAATCGCGCAACTCCTGCAGATCGCGCAGTTCGCCGATCGGCTGCACGCGGATGCGCTGGCCGTTGTCATTGATCTGGCCAGCAGATACCGAGAAATTGAGCTTGCTCAGTCGCTCGCTCAAATCGTTGAGGCTGAGGTCGTGCGCGGTCAGCCGGTCCGGCGCGATGGCGATCTCGACCTCGTTCGGCGGTGCGCCGGAGATCTCCACCTTGGCCACGCCGGGAATCCGTTCGATGCGCCGCTTGAACTCGCGGTCGAGCATGTCGTACGCACCGGTCAGATCGGTCTGGCTGGCCAGACGCACCTTGAGCACCGGCTCGTCGCTGCTGGACCACTTGAAGATATGGAAGCGCTGCAGATCCTCCGGAAAATCATCGCGAATGGCATCCAGCCGCTCGCGCGCATCCGATGCAGCGATGGCGATGTCGCGGTCCCAGTCGGAGAACTCGATGAAGATATTCGCGCCATCGGCGGTGGCGGTCGAGCGCATGCGCTTGATGCCGGTCATCGTCGCCAGCGCTTCCTCGGCCGGCCGCACCAGGTTGCGTTCCACCTCGTCCGGGGTGGAACCGGTGTACGGCAGTTGCACGAACAGGAACGGTGCGGAAATGTCCGGCAATGCTTCCAGCGGCAGCCGGAAGGCGGCGATCAAGCCCACCACCACCAGCGACACGAAGCACATGATGGTGGTGACCGGGCGACGGATGCTGAAGGCGGCAACGCTCATAGCGCCTCCAGTCCGTCGGTGTTATCGCGCGCCTGCGCCTGCTGCCGCGCCATGCGCCGGCCGCGCTCCAGGTAGTACGCGTCCGCGCGGCGATCCAGCAAGTCGTACACCACCGGGATCACCAGCAAGGTCAGCAACGTGGACACCAGCAGGCCGCCGATCACGGTGATCGCCATCGGCGCGCGCACTTCCGCGCCCTCGCCCATCGCCACCGCCAGCGGCAGGAAGCCGAACAGCGTGCACAGCGTGGTCATCACGATCGGCCGCAACCGCGAACGCGCGCCTTCGATCAAGGCCTCGCGCTTGGGCACGCCTTCCTCGCGCAACTGGTTGACCTTGTCGATCAGGATGATGGCGTTCTTGGTCACCAGCCCCACCAGCAGGATCAAGCCGATGAAGACCACCACCGACACCGGCTTGCCGGTCATCAGCAAGGCCAGCACCGCGCCGACCATCGCCAGCGGAATGGTGAACAGGATGACGAACGGATGCAGCAGCGATTCGAACTGCGAGGCCATCACCAGATAGACCAGAAAAATCGCTAGACCAAACGCGAACAACAGCGACTTCACCGACTGCGCCAACTCCTCGCCCTGCCCGCCGATATGCATGCCTACGCCGGCGGCCAGCGGATTGTTGCGCACCATCGACTCGACCTCGCGCACCGCACCACCCAGATCCATGTCATGCAGGCTGGCCGACACGATCGCCACACGGGTCTGATCGGCGCGATGGATCTCGCTCGGCCCGGTCGTCGCCAACACCTCGGCCACCGCCGCCAGACGTACCGGTCGACTGCTGCCCGGGTTGACGATCAGCTGCCGGATCGCCTCCACACTGGCGCGGTCGCTGTGCTGCGCACGCACCAGCACATCGATCTTGCGATCGCGGAAGCTGTAGCGCGTGGCCACATCGCCGCGCACCTTCTTGACGATGACATCGGCGATCTGGCGCGTGGTCAGCCCCAATGCACCGGCACGTTCCTGATCGAAACGGATCTGGATTTCCGGAAAGCCCTCTTCCACCGTCGATTTGACGTCGGCGTAGTGGCCATTGGCCCGCAGCATCGCCGCCAGCTTCTGCCCGGCACGTTCGAGCTCGCCCAGATCCTGCCCGCGCAGTTCCACTTCCAGCGGCGTGGAAAAGCTGAACAACGCCGGCCGCGCAAAATCCACCTGTGCCCCAGGATGCCCGACCATGCTGCTGCGCAGCCGCTCGGTGGCCGCAGCTTCCACTTCAGGACTACCGCCGCCGGCCATCACCACGGTGAGCTTGCCGATGTTCTCGCCGCTCTCGGTGGGGTTGGCATCCAGCCGCGTGCCGCTGCCGCTGACGCCATACAACGAGGCAATGCCCGGGTCCTTGTCGTGCGCCAGCTGCAACTCGCGCACCAACGCATCGGTCTGCGCCAGCGGCGTGCCGGAAGGCAACTTCACGGTCATTTCAAAACGGTCCTGCGCCAGCTGCGGGATCAGGTCCGCACCCAGCATCGGCACCAGAAACACCGTGCCGATAAACGCGGCCGCCGCCAATCCCAGCACCAGGCCGGGCCGACGCAATGCCGCCGGCAGCATCGCCAGATAACCACGCTCGGCACGCCCATACGGCGCCATCGCCAGGTCGCTGGCCTTGCGCATCACCGGCGACACCACCCGCGCGATGCCACGCCAGAGCTTGATCACCGCCCATGCACTACCGAAGAACGCGTAACGCACGCTCGCACCCGCGCCACGCCGGCCAGTTGCCACCGGCTTGAGCCAGCGCTGCTCCGGCTGCCACTGCGGATGGCCCGGCTCGTCCGGGAACGCCATCGGCGGCGCGCCCTTGAGCGAACTCAGCATCGGAATCAGCGTCATCGACACCACCAGCGAAATCGCGATCGCAATCGCCACTGTCATCGCCTGGTCGCGGAATAGCTGCCCGGCAATGCCCTCGACAAACACCAGTGGCAGGAACACCGCAATCGTGGTCAGCGTGGACGCCATCACCGCCATGCTCACTTCCCGGGTGCCGGCAATCGCCGCATCCAGCACGCTCAAGCCACGTTCGCGCGCCTTGGCAATGCTCTCCAACACCACGATCGAATCGTCCACCACCAGGCCGGTCGCCAACGCCAAGCCGCCCAGCGACATCACGTTGAGGCTCAGTCCTAACTGACCCATGAAGAAGAACGTGGTGATGATCGACACCGGCAACGACAGGCTGATCACAAACGTGCTCCAGCCATCGCGCAGGAACAAGAAGATGATCAGGATCGCCAGCACGCCGCCAATCACAGCATCTTTCTTGACGTCGCTGATCGCATGTTCGATGAAGTGCGACTGGTCCTCGATGGTGGTGATCTCCACATCGCCGGGCACGGTCGCCTTCAACTGCTCCAAGCGCTTGCGCAACGCAGCTGCCGTGGACACGGTATTGGCATCGCCTTCCTTGTAGATCGCCAGTTCCACCGTCTCCTTGCCGCCAAGGCGGATGATCGCCTCGCGTTCCTTGTAACCCTGGCGCACCTCGGCCACATCTTTCAATCGCACCGGCATGCCGCCGGCAATGCTGCTGCTGGCCGACGACGAGGTGCTCTGCACTTCGGCCGCTGCAGCCAATGCCGCCTGCGAGCCGGTGGACGCGGCAATCGCATACATCTGCTGCATCGCTGCTTCCGCCGCGCTGCCGCTGCTGCTTTGCGTGGTCACCAGCATGTTGCGGATCTCGTCCAGATCCACGAACTGGTTGACCGTGCGCACCAGATACCGCTGCGAGCCTTCTTCCAGGCGGCCGCCGGAGATGTTGACGTTCTCTTCCTTGAGCCGGGTGATCACGTTGTCGATCGGCAGATTGAGCTGGGCGAGTTTCTGCTGGTCGATATCGACCTGGATCTCGTCTTCCAGACCGCCGCCGACCTTGACTGCAGCCACGCCGGCCACAGGTTCGAGCTTCTTCTTCAGATCCTCGTCGGCGTAACGACGCAAGCCGGTGAGCTGGCGGATCGCATCGCTGTCGGAGGCCGGCGCCTGCTTGGGCGACAGCGCAAGCCGCACGATCGGCTCGGTCGAGGGATTGAAGCGCAGCAACACCGGCGGCTTGGTTTCCAGCGGCAGCGACAGGGCTTCCATCTTGTCGCGCACTTCCAGGCCGGCCTGGTCCATGTTGGTGCCCCAGGCGAATTCCAGCACCACATCGCTTTGCCCGGTGCGCGAGATCGACTTGAGCTTGCGCAGGTTCTTGACCACGCCGACCGCTTCTTCCACCGGCTCGGTCACCAGCGTCTCGATTTCCGCCGGCGCCGCACCGGTGTACTCGGTGCGCACGGTCAGCGTGGGATAGCTCAGATCCGGCAGCAGATTGACCTTGAGGCTGCGCAGCGCGATCAGCCCGAACAGCAGCATGGTCACGGTGATCATCGCGATGGTCACCCGCCGCCGCGTGGCGAAGGCCACCAAACCACCGCCGCCTCGGTGCAGAGGCGCGTGCGGGTCGTGCACGGGTCCGTGCGCGTTGCCGTGATCGCTCATGAGCGTTTCTCATCGCTGCCGGTGTCGCCGCCGGCTGCCGGTGCCGCCGCCACCGGCTTGCGCTCGGGCTGGCCGATGATCTGCACCGCCGTGCCATCGCGCAGCGCCACCTTGCCGGCGGTGACCACCTGGTCGCCTTCCTTCAAGCCTTGCCGCACTTCCAGCCACGGACCCTCTGCATAACCGAGTTTTACCGGCACCCGGCTGGCCTTGCCGTTACGCACCACGAACACCGCCGGTTCACCATCGTCCAGCAGCGCCAGGCGCGGGATCACCAAGGCATCCTTGCGCTGGTCGTAATCGATGCGGATGCGCCCGAACATGCCCGGCTGCAGCGCTTCGGCGCCCTGGCCGAACGCACACACCACACGAAACGTGCCGCTGCCCGAATCCACCACCGGCGCGATGCGATCGACCTTGCCGATGAATTGCTGGCCCGGCAGCGCGTCGGCGAGCAAGGTCACCGGCTGGCCGGATTTGAGCGTGGCCAGTTCGCGCTCGGGAACATTGAGCGTGGCTTCCAGCTGCGAGTCGTCGACGATGCGGAAGATCGGCGTATTAATCTGCACGAAGTTGCCGGTCTTGATCGAACGCGAGGCGATCACCCCGGAAATCGGCGCCTGCACCGTGGTGTAGGACAACTCGAGCGATGCGAGCCGGTACTGTGCGCGGCTGTTTTCGACATCGAACTTGAGCTGATCGACATCGGCGGCACTGACCAATTGCTGGCCGACCAGTTGCGTGGCACGGCGATAGCTGTTTTCCAGCTTGCGCAATTGCGCCTCGCTTTGCGCCACCGCCAGATGCGCGCGGTCCGGGTCCAGCCGTACCAATGCTTGGCCAGCCGACACTTTTTGCCCCTCTTCCACCATCACCGCCAACGCCACGCCGGACGTCTTGGCCACCACCTGTGCTTCGGCACGCGGCTCCAGGGCGGCGGTGCCGGTATAGCTGGCCGCCACCGCACGGCGCGCGGCCTTGGCGATTTCCACCGGCACCGCATCGACGGTTTTCTTTTCCTCGGCGGCCTTGGCCTCGCCGTCTCCGGTCTTGCAACCGGCCAGCAGCAGGCTAGTGGTGATCAACAACGCGGCGGCGCAGGTTCCGCTGCGGCCGGGCAAGAAAGAGAGTGGCGACATCGTCGTGTCCTAGTGGATGCGTGAACAGGTGTTGTAGGCAAGTAGACCACCCGAACGATCATGTCGCCAATGCGCCAAAGGTCATGGTCTGTTCAAGTTTGCCTATTCACCCCCGGTTTGCGCCGCGCCAAATCGCAGGCATACTCGGACCGGTTCGTCACGCCCCCACGTGCGGACGCTCAATCAGTCTTCCGGATACGAAACCATGCGCCCGCAGCCGCTCGCCGCTTGTCTCGCTCTGGTCGTCTTCCTGCCGTTTGGGGGCGCATCAGCGACACCGTCAATCCCGCCTGCAGTTCCGTCCACGCCTGCGCCCGCCGCGGCAGTGGCAACACCTGCCGCGCCCACCGGCAATCCGTCGAATGGCCGGCTACTGGCTTACACCTGCCAGGGCTGCCATGGCGTGACCGGCTACAAGAACGCCTACCCCAGTTATCGCGTGCCCAAGATCGGCGGCCAGTCCAGCCAGTACCTCACGCAGGCGCTGACCGAATATCGCCAGGGCAAGCGTAAACACCCGACCATGCAGGCACAGGCGCAGAGCTTTTCCGAGCAGGATATCGCCGATATCTCCGCCTACCTGTCCACCCTCAAATAAGCGCCCACATGACGAACGCCCTGTACGCTCCGCGTCTAGCCATCGCCCTGGTCGCTGCCCTGATGCTGGCGGCCTGCTCCCAATCCCAGGTGGAATCCACCGATCATTCTGCCGGCGATGCCGGCCACGCCAGCGGCGAACACGGCTCCGGCTCGTCGGCCGGCCTGCCGACCGGCCGCGCTGCCGCTGGCTACAAGCTGGCTCACGCGAAAGGCAAAGCCACCGGCCAGAGCTGCGTGGATTGTCACGGCGCCGATGGCAATGCGCCGATCGACCCCAGCTACCCCAAGCTCGGCGGCCAGTACGGCGACTATCTTGCGCATGCCTTGCAGGCCTACCGCAGCGGTGACCGCCAACACGTGTTGATGACCGCGCAGGCCACCGCGTTGAGCGATCAGGACATCGCCGATCTGGCCGCGTATTTCGGTGCTCGGCAGACGCAGTTGCGCGATCTGCACGGCGTCAACTGAGTCGTAGCGTGCGTGTCGTATCGGGCGCACGCTCCGTCTCATTCCGAATGAAAAACCACTTGCGCGAACCTTAACCGGCCGCTATCATTTTGTTCTCAGTTTCGTGGGGCCATAGCTCAGCTGGGAGAGCGCCTGCATGGCATGCAGGAGGTCGGCGGTTCGATCCCGCCTGGCTCCACCACTCCTGGCATTAGGCCGTCAGGATGACAACTCAGGTTTTGATACGCGTCCCCATCGTCTAGAGGCCTAGGACACCACCCTTTCACGGTGGACACCGGGGTTCGAATCCCCGTGGGGACGCCAATCATCTGAAAGCCTCGGCACTGCCGGGGCTTTTTTTTGCGTGCTTTTTGTTGCGACCACTGCGGGCGAGTAGATGCATTAGCCGATGCACCCGGCGGCAGATGCATCCAGCAAATTTTTTTCTACGAATTACTTCCCAAGCGCTCTCGATGTCGCTATGATTGCCGGCTAGCAACACTGCGGGGCCATAGCTCAGCTGGGAGAGCGCCTGCATGGCATGCAGGAGGTCGGCGGTTCGATCCCGCCTGGCTCCACCAAATTCTAGACATAGGCCGTCTGGAATCTACAACCAGGTTTTGATACGCGTCCCCATCGTCTAGAGGCCTAGGACACCACCCTTTCACGGTGGACACCGGGGTTCGAATCCCCGTGGGGACGCCAATCATCCAGAAGCCCCGGCACTGCCGGGGCTTTTTTTGCCTGACGTTTACGTGTGCGAACGTCTACGCAAAAAGCTGCGTCAGGTCTGCCCGTCATCCAATGCCTTGCGACCTTCGTGAGTGAGATCGATATCGCCGTCTTCGGCCTGCGTCGCGTAGCCGGCGCGCACTGCCCAATTGGCTTCTTCGTCGGCGACCGGCGTGGTGTCGTGAATGTCGCGAAGAATGCGCAGTTGCTGCGAAGAGTCAAAATCCATGGAGGCCACCTGCTTGTAAAGAGCCTTCCACGGTACGGACCGGGCGTGATGGTTGCGTGCCTGCATGTCGTTCGACGCGCATCGAGATCATCTCGCGTGCATGCGCTCGCACTGCGCAACGCCATCCCATGCCATGCCATGCCGATCATGTGCCCGCCCGTGCGAACAGAACGCACTGCGCCACAACACCGACATACGCCACATCGCACGGTTCGACCGCGTGTGCGAAAAAAAGCGCTCGCATGCGACAACCTCAGCGTGCGTCATGAAGCAAATCAGCAACCCAGTCGCGCCCTCTCCATCACCACCGAACCATGCAAAGCAAAAAGCCCCTCCAGATTTCGCCGGAAGGGCTTTCGCTTGTACTGCAGTAACTTGGTGCCGAAGGTGGGACTCGAACCCACACGCTTTTAAGGGCGGCGGATTTTGAATCCGCTGCGTCTACCGATTCCGCCACTTCGGCGTGGCCGCGCAGTATAGCGACTCGCGAGCGAAACGAACAGTGTCAGGACGTGCCTGACGAATTCAGCTGCAAGCGGGGTCTGCAACCCGTGGGCGAACCGGTGTCGATATACTGGCTGACTTACGTGGAGGAGTGGGCAATGTCGGTGTTGCGTGGAATTCGGGTACTCGTGGTCGAAAACGATGACATGAATGCCATGCTGCTCGAGTTGCAGCTCGTCCAGGCTGGCGCCGCCGTGCTGGGCCCTGTTGGAGAAGTCGCCGAAGCGTTGCAGCTGATCAATGCCGACGCGCCCGATATTGCAGTGCTGGATTACCGTCTCGGCAATGGTCAGACCAGCGAGCCGATCGCTCGGCTGTTGTCGGAGCTCGGAATTCCGTTCGTGCTGGCCACCGGTGTTGCCAGCGGCAGCATCCCGAGCGGCTTCGAACGCGGCGTGATCCTGACCAAGCCCTATTTGTCCGAAGAACTGGTCGGTGCCCTGTCCAGGGCGCGGCAGCTGAGCGACGCAAACAGCTAACGCAACGAACAGCACCACCACACGGCGCAAAGCGAGCGCGGCCGCCGTTCAAAATCCGCAGGTTTCCACCTATGTCGCAGTTTGTGCGTGCCCTTCTCTAAATGGCGGGCACCTGCTGCGCTTGTCTGCTGGTCCAAAGCAGTCGCTACCACCCTGGTTGCCACTAGAATCGTGGATTGAAGGTTTACAGGCGGGCCGCCGGATGGATAGCGCCGTGTTGCCGTTTGCCGGCCTGCTGCCGGAGACGAGCGAAACTGCCGTGTTGTTGCACGCCTCTACGTGCGCTGCCGACACGTTGTTGCGCAACAGTGCGGCGTTGCGCACCACCTTGTCGGTGTGTCTGCACGCGCAGCTTCCGATGCTGCTGGTCTGGGGCGAGGCGTCGCACTGCGTCTATAACGATGCCTGCATTGCGTTACTGGGTGAGCGGCATCCGGCGGCATTCGGACAACCGCTTGCAACACTGACGCTTGCAATACCGACCAACGCGCGCACCTCCAACGGCGTGCGTGTCGAAGCGACGCCTGCACTGAATCTGGCGGCATGGTCGTGCAGCCCGGTGTTGGATGCCGGCGAACGCGTGGGCTCGTTGTATGTTGCCGGCACACCAGCCGCCAATGTACGCGTTGCCGGCAGCGACCCCGAGCCGCTTGCCGTGTCCACGGCACTCGATCAATCGCCCGCCTTCATGGCAGTGCTGCGCGGACCCGACTACATCATCGAAAGCGTCAATCAACGCTTCCACGAACTGGTTGGCGAGCGGCTGCTGATTGGTCGTCCGTTGGTCGAAGCGATGCCGGAAATCGTCGATCAGGGCTATCTGGGTCTGCTCGATGAAGTGCGTCGCAGTGGCCAGCCCTTCATTGGGGAATCGATGACCGCCTACCTGCAGCGCACGCCCGGCAGTGCGCTGGATGAAACCTTCGTGGATTTTCTCTATCAGCCGATGCGCGATAGCGAAGGCTGCATCGATGCGATTCTGGTGCACGGATTCGACGTCACCCAACAACGCCGCGGCGAGAGTCGCGACAGTTTCCTGTTGATGCTCGAGGACGCGCTGCAGCATGTGTCCGATCCGCGCCAGATCATCGACACCAGCGTGCGTTTGCTCGGCGAACATCTGCAGGCCAATCGCTGTGCGTTTGGTCTGGCGGGTGCGGACGGCAAGACCATGCACGTGATCAGCGACCACGTGCAGGACATGCCGAGCCTGCAAGGCGATTTCCCATTGGAAGTGGCGCAAGGACTGCGCGATGCCTTGCTGGAAAATCGCCCGTGGTTCACCACCGATGCCACCGCGCCCGGTGCACCTGACTATGTGGCAGAGCAGTATCGCCGCTCCGGCCTGCGTGCATCGCTGGCCATTCCGTTGCACAAACACGGCCGTCTGGTCGCGGCGATCGGCGTGCATCAGCGTGCACCACGACGCTGGTTGTCGACCGAGATCGAACTGGTCCGCCTGGTCGCGGCACGCTGCTGGGAATCCATGCAACGGGCCAAGACCCAGCAGCAACTGGCTGCCAGCGAAGCACGTCTGCGTCGCCTGGCAGACACGCTGCCGCAGATCATTTTCATTGCTGCAGCGGATGGGCATCCGCACTACTTCAACCAACGTTGGTACGAGTACACCGGGCTGAATCCCGCAGACAGCGAAGCGGCTGCATGGCAGCAAGCGCATACCGCCGATGGCCTGCAACTGTCCGCGCAGGCGTGGACGCAGGCATTGCGTGGCGAGCGCGCTTACGAGGTCGAATGCGAACTGCGGCGGCACGACGGCCAGACGCGCTGGCATCTAGCGCGTGCGCTGCCGGTGCGCGGTGACGATGGCAGCATCAGCGAATGGATCGGTACCTATACCGACATCCACGACCGGCGCGCGTTCGAGCAGCAATTGCGCGAAAGTGAGACGCGCTTCCGCGCCTTGTGCGAGACCGTGCCGGCAATGATCTGGATGTCCGATGCGCAAGGCGACTGCGTGTACTGGAATCCGCGCTGGTACGACTTCACCGGGCAGGCCGAAGACCAGGCCATGGATCAGGGCTGGTGGGATGTGATGCATCCCGACGATGCCGCGCGCGTGCGCGACGCGTTCGAACAATCGCTGCAGCAGCGCGGTGAATTTCTGGCCGAATACCGCGTGCGTCGCCATGACGGGCAATACCGCTGGTGCATCGATAACGCCTCGCCGCACTTCGCCAGCGATGGACGTTTTCTGGGCCACATCGGTTCGCTCACCGACATCTCCGAACGCAAGCACATCGAAGATGCCACTGCCTCGGACCGCGCCATCCTGAGTCTGATCACCACCGGCGCGCCACTGCAGGTGGTGCTGGACGCCATCGCCTTGAGCGTGGAAGCGCGTGGCGAAATCCCCTTGTATTGCGCGGTGATGGTGCTGGATGAAGTACGAAAAACACTGAGCTTCGGCTCGGCGCCGCATTTTCCGATCGAGTACCGCGGGCATTTTGAAGCCTCGCCGATCGGACCGAACGGGCCGCCCTGCGCGCGCTCGGCCTATCTTGGCCGGCAAGTGGTCTGCGAGGACATCCAGGCAGACCCCAGCTTCAGCGACCATCACGCCGTCTCGTCGGCATTGGGCATCGTGGCTTGTTGCGTGACGCCGATCCTGGACAGCAATGGCCAGGTGCTGGGTACGCTCAACATCTATTACGACCGCACTCACCTGCCCTCGCTGCGCGAACAGGCGATGGCGCGCTCTGCATCGCATCTGGCCGGCATCGTCATCGAACGCACGCGCGTGGATGCCAAGCTCAAGCTGTCGCTGCAAGCGGAAACCAGCGCGCGCGGCCAGGCCGAACATGCCAGCCGGGTCAAGGACGAGTTTCTGGCCACGCTCAGCCACGAATTGCGCACGCCGCTCAACGCCATCCTGGGCTGGTCGCGGCTGATGCAGTCGGACATCTTCGAGCCGGCCAATCTGGGCAAGGGCATGGTCATCATCGAGCGCAGCGCGCGCGCGCAAACGCAGATCATCGACGACCTGCTGGACATGAGCGCGATCCTGTCCGGCAAGCTCCGCCTGCAGCCGGAGCATTTCGACATCGCCGGGCTGGCGCGCAGCACGGTGGAATTGATGCAGCCGGCCGCATTCGCACGCGAGATCAGCTTGGAGCTGGATGCGCCCACGCAGGGCGAATTGTGGTTCTTCGGCGATGCCGGGCGCCTGCAGCAGGTGCTCACCAACCTGCTCAGCAACGCGCTCAAGTTCACCGCCCCCGGCGGCACGGTACGGGTGGCGTTGGACATCGAAGACGAGCGACTGCGGCTATGCGTGCAGGACAGCGGCATGGGCATTGCGGCCGACTTCCTGCCGCACGTGTTCGACCGTTTTCGGCAGGCCGATGCAGGCACCACGCGTCGTGTCGGTGGGTTGGGCTTGGGCTTGTCGATTTCGCGCCAGCTGGTGGACCTGCATGGCGGCAGTCTGGGCGCGTCCAGCGAAGGCGAAGGCAAGGGATCGACCTTCACCATCGTGCTGCCATTCCAGCACGGCGTCAGCGATCTACGTCCGGCCTCGACAGAAACCAAGCAGGTCGGCCCGTTGCCGGCCGATTGCCATGGCCGGTTGGAGGGCGTGCGCTTGCTACTGGTCGACGACGACCAGGATTCGCGCGAGGCGGTGATGCAATTCCTGATGCACGCGGGCGCGCAGGTGCATGCGGCCGGCTCGGTGGACGCCGCCGAACAGTGCCTGGCACAAGGGCAATTCGACGTACTGGTCAGCGACATCGCGATGCCGGTACGCGATGGCTACGATCTCATTCGCACGGTGCGCTCCGGCTGCGCCGACCTGCCGCAGCATATTCCGGCGATCGCGCTGACCGCCTATGTGCGCGAAGAAGACCGCGACCGCGCCGTCATCGCCGGGTTCGATGCACATATGGGCAAGCCGGTGGAGCCGCCCGGCCTGGTCGATCTGATCGAACGTTTGATGTTGCCGAAGCGCGCGCTACTGGACGAGGTTTGATATCGCCGAGAGCTGGTGACTAAAAACGACCTTGTTTGCCATCGGGCGCGCACTTTAGACCGACATTGACGATGCTCAACCGCTTCGTGCGCTGCTCGGCTATTGCGTTGCGGAGATAGGTCAAAAGCTAGTAAATCAGAAGCCTAGTGAGTCGAGTGCGCGGTGCCCTCACCGCTCGCGGGACACGCCGCAAGTACGTCCATGTAGGCTCAGTAGCGGCATCCATGCCGCCACATAGTCCCGCAAGCGGTAAGGACACCGCACCAGAAAGTTAGTCGGTAGCTGGTTTAAAAATCGCGCCATGTCGCGGGTTGCGTTGGCTTGCTTGTGCAGTTCGCAGCACTAGCTGAAAGCTAGCGAGTTGAAACGTCATGCACTTGCTCGCAACCGGAAAAACCGACCATCCCAACTGGTCCTTGCCCGCCCACCGTTGCGGGACCTTATGCGGCATGGATGCCGCAGAAGAGCCTACATGGACGTACTTGCGGCGTGTCCCGCGATGGTGAGAGGGCAAGGGCCCTGCAGCCAAGCTTCAGATCCCCGCCTTACAACTGATCTATCCGCAGCACTACCCAACGTCCCCAAGACAGCAGCCTGACAACATCCCTCAAGTGCGCTTGGCGCGTGCAAACGCGGCTGCTAGCGCGTTGTCGGCCGGCGGTGCAGTGGTGCGCGGTTTGTTGTTGCCCTGCCCAGGGCCTCGCCCACCACCACCGTCGCGGCGGCCCTGCCCCGGGCCGCCATTGCCGCGTTGATCGCGTGATTGGGCTGCCGCATCGGCCGGCGGTGGCGTGTCGGACAGGCGGCAGGTCAGCGCGATGCGCTTGCGCGCCACGTCCACTTCCAACACCTTGACCTTGACGATGTCGCCGGCCTTGACCACATCGCGTGGATCCTTGACGAAGGTGTCCGACAACGCCGAGATATGCACCAGACCATCCTGGTGCACGCCGATATCGACGAAGGCGCCGAACGCGGCCACGTTGCTGACCACCCCTTCGAGCACCATGCCAGGCTTGAGATGCTTGATGTCCTCGATGCCTTCAGCAAACTGCGCCGCCTTGAACTCGGGGCGCGGATCGCGGCCGGGTTTTTCCAGCTCTTTGAGGATGTCGCGCACGGTCGGTACACCGAACTGCTCGTCGGTGAACAGCTCCGGCTTGAGCCCGCGCAGAAAGCTGCCGTCGCCCAGCAAGGCCTTGATCGGCTTGCCGGTGCTGCCGACGATGCGCTCCACCACCGGATAGGCTTCCGGATGCACCGCCGACACGTCCAGCGGCTCGTCGCCATCGGCGATGCGCAGGAAACCGGCGCACTGCTCGAAGGTCTTGTCGCCCAGGCGCGGCACTTTGAGCAAATCCTTGCGGCGCTTGAACGGGCCATTGTCGTCGCGATGGCGCACGATGTTTTCCGCCACCGTGCTCGACAGCCCCGACACCCGCGACAGCAACGCCGCCGAGGCGGTGTTGACGTATACGCCAACCGCGTTGACGCAGTCTTCCACGCGCGCTTCCAACGCCTTGGCCAGACGATATTGATCCACGTCGTGCTGATACTGGCCCACGCCGATCGCCTTGGGTTCGATCTTGACCAACTCGGCCAACGGATCCTGCAGACGCCGCGCGATCGACACCGCGCCGCGCAACGATACATCCAGATTCGGAAATTCCTTGGCCGCAAATTCGGACGCCGAATACACCGACGCACCGGCTTCGCTGACCACCACCTTCTGCAGCTTGGCCGCGCCGCACAGCGCGATTGCTTCACCGGCCAGCTTGTCGGTCTCGCGGCTGGCGGTGCCGTTGCCGATCGCGATCAGTTCCACGTTGTGCTGCAGGCACAGCTTCTTGATGATTTGCAGCGACTGATCCCACTGCCGCTTGGGCTCATGCGGATAAATCGTCTCGGTGGCCACCAGCTTGCCGGTGGCATCGACCACTGCGATCTTGCAACCAGTGCGGATGCCCGGGTCCAGCCCAAGCACCACGCGTGCGCCGGCCGGCGCGGCCAGCATCAGGTCCTTGAGGTTGTCGCCGAACACCGCGATCGCCTCGGCCTCGGCCTTCTCGCGCGCCTGGTTGAACAGGTCCAGCAGCAGATGCATGTGCAGCTTGGCGCGCCAGGTCAGCCGGCAGGCGTCCAGCAGCCAGCGGTCGGCCGGGCGGCCCTGGTTGGACACGCCGGCGCTGAGTGCCACCCGGCCTTCGGCGTACTGGTGGCCGGCCTCGGCGTCGCTGCCCGGGTCCAGGTCCAGATACAGAAATTCCTCGCGACGCGCGCGGAACAACGCCAGCAAGCGGTGCGAGGGAATCTTTGCCAATGATTCGACATGGTCGAAGTAATCGCGGTATTTGGCGCCGGCCTCTTCCTTGCCCTCGGCCACGCGCGCGCGAATCACGCCGTTGTCATTCAACCAGCTGCGCAGCTCGCCGACCAAGGCGGCATCTTCGCCCCAACGTTCCATCAGGATCGCGCGCGCGCCTTCCAGCGCCGCCTTGATGTCGGCAACGCCCTTCTCTGCATCGATGAACGGCGCGGCGGCCACTTCCGGCGCCTGGCTCGGATCGGCCAGCAACCCATCGGCCAGCGGCTCCAGGCCGGCTTCGCGCGCAATCTGTGCGCGGGTACGGCGCTTGGGCTTATAGGGCAGATACAGATCTTCCAGCCGCGACTTGGTGTCGGCCGCGCCGATCTCGTTACGCAATTCGTCGCTGAGCTTGCCCTGCTCGCCGATGCTGGACAGGATCGCTGCGCGGCGCTCTTCCAGCTCGCGCAGATAGGTCAGGCGCGTTTCCAGATTACGTAGTTGGGTGTCGTCCAGACCGCCGGTGACTTCCTTGCGGTAGCGGGCGATGAACGGAACACTGGCGCCCTCGTCGAGAAGGGCGATGGCGGCGCGCGCCTGGGCGGGTTGGGCACCGATCTCATCGGCGATGGTGCGAGCGATCTGCTGGGCAAGCTGACTGTCGATCATGACGGCGCGGTAAGAACCGCTTCACTGAAAAAAGCATTTTCGCAGTGCTGGCCCGCCGCGGGAACCCGTTGACAGGGCACCCGTAAACCTATGCCGACGCGCTCAGCTGACGCGGCGCGCGTAATGGGTGGCTGCGCGCTCGACCAGAATGCTTTCGTGCAGCGATTCGAGCGCCATCACACGGATCTTGCCGACGTCTTTCAGCGGTACCATGCGCTCCACATAGACCTCCGGGCCGGCATCGGTCATCGCACGTGACTTGCTGAACCCATAAGGCACAACGCCTTTGTCGCCATCTTTGCTGCCACCGACGTACAAAACGATCGACATACCCACACCCTCGTTAACAACTGTGACTACGTTAGTGGCGCGAGCATAACGACCGTGCCGTGAGGAGCTTTCCACGCACGTTAACGCCGGCTGTTTGCGGTTTGGTGACGGCCCCGCGTCTGCTCGATCTGCACGACCGCTTCACCCCGCTTGGCCGTCAAATTGCAGACCGCCCGCTCTCTGACGACACCGCATGGACCTCAAAAGTGGCTACCCGTTCTGGTCGATCCGCAACGGATTGATGCGCGCCTATCCGCGCCTGGAACAAGACGCCCACTGCGAGGTCGCCATCGTCGGTGGCGGCGTCACCGCAGCCCTGATCGCGCACGAACTGCTCAAGCACGGGCACGACGTGGTGGTGGTCGAACAACGCGAGATCGGCTGGGGCAGTACCTCGGCCAGCACCGCCTTGCTGCAATACGAAATCGATACACCGATGATCGAGTTGGCCAGGCAACACGGTATGCCGACGGCCGCGCTCGCTTACGGCGCGTGTGCGCAGGCCATCCTCGACCTGCAGGGCCTGTGCAATACGCTCGGCGGCTGCGATTTCACCCGCCAGGACAGCCTGTATTACGCGAGCCGGGCACGCGATCTGAAAGATTTACGCAGCGAGCTGGAGGCACGCCAGGCGCATGCCTTGCCGGTGGAGTGGATCGAGCGCGCACCGCTATGGCAAAACTACGGTGTACGCTCCCAGGGCGCGATCCTCAGCCGCCTGGCCGCCAGCGTCGACCCGTACCGGCTGTGCTATCGCCTTTTCGCCGAGTGCGAGCAGTACGGTGCGCGCATCTACGACCGCAGCACGATCGCCACTCTGGAACCTCACGACCAGCACGTGGTATTGCGCACCCAGGACGGTGTCAACCTGCGCGCGCGCCACGTGATCATGGCTGCCGGTTATGGCAATCAGCAGTGGCTATCGCAACGCGTGGCGCGCAATCGCAGCAGCTACGCATTCGTGACCGACCCCTTGCACGACAGCGAGATGGGTGCGCTCAAGCACACCATGATGTGGGAAACCGCGCGTCCGTATCTGTACTTGCGCAGCACGCCGGATGGGCGCGTGGTGGCCGGTGGCGAAGACGACAACGTTGATCTCCCGGCACGTCGCGATGCGCGCGTCATGCGCAAGCTGAAGACCCTGCTGAAGAAGATCCAGCAGACGATGCCGGATGTGAGCTTGCGCCCGGTGTTTGCCTGGGGCGGCACCTTCGCCGAAACCGCAGACGGATTGCCGTTCTTCGGCACTCACCCTCAATACGGGCCGCGCGTGTCGTTCGCTATGGCTTACGGCGGCAACGGCATCACCTATAGCGCGATCGGCGCCGGGTTACTGCGCGCGCAACTGGAAGGCAGACCTCATCCCTTGTCCGAGTTGTTCGGGTTCTCGCGACTGGGCTGAACCCACCACGGCCACCACCCATGGCCGTGCATCGCATAGTGATCGGCAGCCCGCTCCAGCGGGTTGCGCACATGGATGCCGCCGCACAGGACATAGACCGGCAAGAACAGCGGCCCGAGCAGCATGTATTGATAGACGTGTGCACGTTCGTGATCGCCCAGACGCACCGGCGGATGCTGGCAGCGGCCAGCGGCATGCGCATAGGTGCTGCACTGCAGATCGAGCGAGGCACCTTTCAACAGGATCACGTTGCCCAGCGTCATCGCCCCGCCCGGCCCCCACGGCCAGGCGTGGAAGACCAGTGCCAGCTCCTGGCTGGACCAGCGCGGGCGTGCGCCGAAACAGCTGCCCACCGCACCGATCACGATGCCAAGCACGGTGTTGGGCAGCGTCCACAACGCGCCCAACACCTGCGCTGCGGGCCACCCTCGCGGGGCGGGCGTCAATCGGCCTGATTGGGGATCAGCAGCCACAGGATCAGATAGACCAGGATGCCCGGGAATGCGGCAGAAGCGATCGACACGATCACGAACAACACGCGCAGCAACGTGGAACTCCAGCCGAGCCGGCGCGCGATGCCGCCGACAACGCCAGCGATCATGCGATCGTTGAGAGAACGGGACAGCGTGGTGCTGGTGGACATGGCAAGACTCCTGCAAACGTTGCGTGTAGTCTAAAAAGACCGGCGACAGCGTGTGGTGATGGCGACGGTGGCGTGCTTGATGGCAGACGCCTGGATCACGCCGTCGCGCCGCATCAGGCGTTGCCGCCACGCTCCTGCAGCCAGCGATGGATCGCCACCGGCACTTCGCGCTGCGCACGTCCGGAGACGTAGATACCGATATGCCCGCCGCGAAAACTCAGCTCGCTGTAATCGTCGCTGCCGACCAGGCCACGCAGCGCGCGCGAGGCATCGGGTGGCACCAGGTGATCGTGTTCGGCGTAGATGTTCAGCACCGGCATGTCGACGGCCTGCAGATCGACCGCCTGCCCGCCAATGGTCACCTGCCCCGTCACCAGCCCATTGCGCTGATAGAACAGCTTGACGAACTCGCGGAAGGCTTCGCCGGCCAGGTCGGGCGAATCGAAGATCCACTTTTCCATGCGCAGGAAATCTTCCAGCGCCTGCTTGTCGTCAAGGATGTCGAGCAAGCCGACGTACTTCTGCAGATTCAGCCGGAACGGCTTGAGCATCAGGTAACTGGCATTCATCAAATCCGCCGGCACGTTGCCCATCGTATCGACGAACAGATCCACATCGACCATGCGCGCCCAGTTGGAGAGCATGTTGTCGGGGGTGTGGAAATCCACCGGCGTCACCATGGTGACCAGGTTGCGCACCTTGTGCCGTTGCAAT
This sequence comes from Xanthomonas hortorum, assembly GCF_040279205.1. Taxonomy (GTDB): domain Bacteria; phylum Pseudomonadota; class Gammaproteobacteria; order Xanthomonadales; family Xanthomonadaceae; genus Xanthomonas; species Xanthomonas hortorum_F. Next base: position 161,309 of record NZ_JBEOLS010000002.1, on the reverse strand, counting down.
GCCGCGTAGCACAGCGAAAAGGTGCCGCCCTGGCAGATGCCGAGCACATCGACCGCGTCCAGACCTGATTGCGCACGCAGATGATCCACCGCGCCATCGATATAGCGCAGCAGATAATCCTCGAGCGTGAGGTAACGCTCGGAGCGGTCCGGGTAGCCCCAGTCCAGCACATAGACGTCCTGGCCATGACTCAACAGGCCCTTGACCAGCGAGCGGTCGGCCTGCAGGTCGACCATATATGGGCGATTGACCAGCGCGTAGACGATCAGCAGCGGCGTCTTGGCCACCGGCGCCTGTTCGCCGACAAAGCGGTACAGCACCACCTTGCCGTCGCGCCAGATTTCTTCGCGCTCGGTGACGCCGTAATCCACGTCTTCCACCCCGGGCAGCAGCTTGAGCCCCTCGCGCAGCTTGCGCTGCATCGACAGGGTTTCCTGCATCAGGTCTTCGGCGCTGAATCCCAACGGGCCTTTCATGCCTGCGCTCCACGTGGCTTGCGTGCGGCCGCCTTGCTGGCGGGCTTGCCAGTAACTGGCCTGGAGACCGGTTTCGAAGCGGTCGCTTGTTTGGCCGGAGACTTTTTAGCTGCAGTCTTTTTCGCTGCGGTCTTTTTGACGGCGCTCGCTGCATGCGCTGCTTCGGACACTGCGCTCGCCCTGGACGACGACGCACGCTTGGCCGTGGCCGATGCCACCGGATCTGCTGCCGGCGCTGCCGCAGGTTTGCTCGCCGGGCTCGCTGCAGTGCGCAGCATCCGCCGCACCGCTCGCTCCAGCTCGGCAATGCGGCGATGCGCAGCATCCATCTCCGACCGGGTCGGCATGCCGAAGCGCTCGCTCAGTTGCTCCACTTCTTCTTGCAACGCGGCGCGCAGGCGCATATGCGCGTTGGCAAAGCCGCCGTACACCTCGCGGAACCGGTCGGACAACGCAATGTCGGCGTAAGACTCTTCAGCCGCTTCGATCCACAGATCGAACAAGGCGCGCGCACTGGTCAGCTGGCTGCCACTGCTTTCATGCTCGCCCAGCTTGGAGGTAAACCGCCCGAACGCCTGCTCGATGGCCGACTTGAGTTGTTCGCCATAGGCCTGCGATTGCGCCTGATAGTCCTGCTGCGCGCGTGCCAGCGTCTGCAGGCGTGCTTGATGATTGCGGTTCAAGCCGAATGCCGGCATCTGCAGCCAGGGCGCGTTTTCCTGCTGCCACTTTTCCAGACTTTGCGCTGCCTGCTGCAGCCACGGATCGAACCCGCCCGGGCTGCCGCCGCGCAACGAGCCCAGCGTCCACTGCATCAGTTGCTCGCCCTGCCCTTGCACGGCCTGTCGCCAGGCATCGGAGACTTCGTTGGCCGAGGTATCGCGCCCGGCAAACTGCGCGGCCACCTGTTGCATGGTGCCGAACCAGTCGCCGGCCTGATTGCGGAAACGGTCGATCGCCTCCTGCGCCTGCGGCGCGGCCTGGGTGGGCAACAACTGTGACCACCAGTCCATCGCCTTGCGCCAGTCCTGCGGTGCGTCCGTGCCCGACCCCATGCCTGGAACCGCACCCGGCGGCGCAGCGGAGCCGGACTGGCCGTGGCGCATGGCATCTCCCCAGGCGTTCCAGTACTGGCGCGCCTTGTCTTCGTTGCCATTGTCCGAACCGCTGCTTGCCATCATCCCTTCCTGTGCCTGTTCACCGAGCCATCCTACCGCGTGTGTCCCGGCGTGCCGGTCAGGGTTTGGGAATACGCAGCGTCTTGCTGATCATGAGCGAGCCGGAGACCGCAAACAGCAGCACCAACGGATGCAGCTGCCACGGCCCGAGCTGCCACTGGCCCCACCACAGGCTTTGACCGATATGACCGCTACTGGCAGCGATGGCGAGCAGGATCACCAGCAGCAGACTGCTGGGAATCGGCGTGCCTTCGAAATACGGCACCTTGTCGGCCTCGCCTGCGATCTCTTCGGCGGTCACGTTGTAACGCGCCAACCGGCTCACGCCGCAGCACACGAAATAGCTCAGCACCAGCCAGTCCCAGCCGCCGCGCATGCCGCAGGCATAGCCCAGCGCCGCCGGCGCCACGCCGAACGAGATCACATCGGCCAGCGAATCCAGCTCGCGCCCCAGCGTTGAAGAGGCCTTGCGCCAGCGCGCCACGTGCCCGTCCAGCGCATCGAAGACGAACGCCAGCGGGATCAGCGCCATGCCCAGCAGCAGGTCGCCGCGATGGCCTTCCTGCAGAAAGCGCATCGAGGCAAACACCGCACCGGTGCCGCAGAAGGCGTTGGCCAGGGTGAACCAGTCCGCGAGTTGGAAATCGCGCAGCATCGAGAAATGGCGTTTCATGCGCAGCCTGAGGTGATCGAGGCGCAAAGGGTAACGCGCGCGCGCTACGCAGGCGACCGTTTCGCGGGACTCGGCTAGTCTGACGGCCAGCGTTGCCGCCCTGGCCGCGCACGATTCCCGAGAAGGACACCCGATGCGCAGCATCCTGATCACCGGCGCAGGCAGCGGCATTGGCGCCGGCATCGCCACCGAGCTGGCCGCCGCTGGTCACCATCTGATCGTCAGCGATATGGACCTGGCGGCCGCCGAGCGCACTGCGCAGGCCTTGCGCGACGCCGGCGGTTCGGCCGAAGCGCTGGCGCTGGATGTGACCGATGACGACAGCGTCGTGCGTGCGCTGGCCAGCGCGTCGCGCGCGCCGCAGGTGCTGATCAACAATGCCGGGCTGCAGCAGGTGTCTGCGCTGGAAGACTTCCCGATGCAGCGTTGGTCCTTGCTGGTGGAGGTGATGCTGACCGGCGCCGCACGGCTCAGCCGCGCTGTCCTGCCCGGCATGCGTGAAGCCGGCTACGGGCGCATCGTCAACATCGGCAGTATCCATTCGCTGGTGGCCAGCCCGTACAAGAGTGCCTATGTCGCGGCCAAGCACGGCCTGGTCGGCCTGGCCAAGGTCATCGCGCTGGAAACCGCCGACTGCGACATCACCGTCAACACGCTGTGCCCGAGCTATGTGCGCACGCCGTTGGTGGAGCGCCAGATCGCCGACCAGGCACGCACGCGCGGCATTGCCGAAGACGCGGTGATCCGCGATGTGATGCTCAAGCCGATGCCAAAAGGCGCCTTCATCGCGTACGACGAACTCGCCGGCACGGTCGCGTTCCTGATGTCGCATGCCGCACGCAACATCACCGGGCAGTCGATCGCCATCGATGGCGGCTGGACTGCGCAGTAATCGTGGCTGGTGAAAATTTCACCAGCCGACTTGACCGCCTTGCGCCGCAAGGCGCGTGCAGAGTTGTCCACAGACTTGCGCAGGTTTCATCCACAGCGGATGTGGAAAAGTGCGCAGCGCGGCAGGCGAATTCAACGCAGCTTCGACACGCGATGAAGATCCACGCTTGCGCTCGCTAACGCCACCAAGCGCTCAGATGCGCGAATACGTCCACGATTGCATGCGCCCGTCGCGATACGGCATCACGCCATGGAACGGACGCGGGTCGCCGTCGAACACCAGCGGCAGGAAATTGCGGTCGCCTTCCCACATCGGCAACTGATCCATGCGCTCGAGCGCCACCCATTCCAGCGTGCCTTCCGGGTTGGAGGCCTGCGGCGTGCCCTGGAAGCTGTGAATCAAAAAGACGAAGCCCAGCCAGTCCTCGCCGTGCTTGCCGAAACCCGGCCAGCTGATGGTGCCGCGCAGTTGCATGTCGCCGCATTCCACGCCGGCTTCTTCACGGATCTCGCGGCGCATGCCGGCCAGCACGTCTTCGTGCGGCTCCACCTTGCCGCCGAGCCCGTTGTACTTGCCCAGGTGCTGATCGCCGGGGCGGGCATTGCGGTGGATCATCAGGACCTGGCTGCCGTCCGGCGACAACAGGTAGCCAAGTGTGGCGACGATAGGGGTATAGGGCATGGCACGCGATCTGACACGAAGCACATCAGTATGACCGATGCGCCATCAACAGCGGACGCGTCGTCAACGACGAGTGGGCACGGCAGCGACGCGCCCGCTCAGCCGATCTGCGAATTGGCGCGCGGCGGTGCAACGTAATCGTGATCCCGGCGCAGCGTGGCGACACCGTGACCGCGCTCGGCCAGATAGTCCAACCATTTGCCCAGGAACGTATTCATGCGCATGCGATGGCTGATCAGCTCGGCCGGCGGCGGGAACATACCCATCACGTCCTGCCAGCGGCGGCCGACATAGCAATGCGTGGTCTCGGCCTGACGCGCGTCGCGGTACAGCCGCACATAAGCAGAGGGATCGGGTTCCCCGGTCACCGGGTCGCACAGGTCGTAGGTCAGCCGCAGCTCCACCGTGTAGCGGTGGCACTCGATCACGTCCAGACGCAGGTTCAGCCCATCGCCGATTGAAGACACATAGGAGCCGGGAGCGAGGTCGGCCGGTGCGAACAGCCGGGTCAGGTGCTGGAAGTTTTCTGCGTACAAACCCATCAGCCAGCCAAATCGGCTCAACTTGGGGATGCGTTCGAGTTTGCTCAGTGCTTGCGCCATAAACCGATCCTACACGCTGCGCTGCCGCACGGGCAGCATTGACGACTGCCCATCGGCAGGCCTACTTTATTCGAGTACTGTCCCGCCCGCTTGATTTCGCTTGGCTTGTCAGCAAGCCGTCAGCCGCGTCGCGGCAGCACCCGGATTGTGTGTGAACGCGCCGCCTGCTTGCCCAATCCCGAATCCCGCCCCACCAATCCCGGCCTCAAAACATCTCGCGCTGCAGCCCCAGCGTGGACAACACCTTGCTGGAGATTTCCTCGATCGAAGTATTAGTGGTGCTCAAGGTGGGAATCCGCTCCATCTGGAACATGCGCTCGGCGGTGGCGACTTCACGCCGGCAGGTCTCCGCCGCGCTGTAGCGCGAATTGGCGCGCCGCTCCTGACGGATCTGCTGCAGCCGCTCCGGGTCGATGGTCAGACCGAACAGCTTGCTGCGGTAGTTGCGCAAGCGCGGCGGCAAACGTTCGTTTTCCAGATCTTCTTCGGTCAACGGATAGTTGGCGGCGCGGATGCCGTAATGCAATGCCAGATAGATGCAAGTGGGCGTCTTGCCCGCGCGCGACACTGCGACCAGGATCACATCGGCCTCGTCGTAATTGAGCGCGATGCCGTCATCGTGGCTCAGCGCGAAGTTCATCGCATTGATGCGGCGGTGATAGGTCTCGAAGTCCACCATGCCGTGCGCGCGGCCCACCAGCGAGTGCCGCGGCGCGTTGAGTTCGCGCTCCAGCGGCTCGATGAAGGGTGCGAACACATCCAGCATCAACGCGCCGCTTTCGGCCAGGATCATGCTCAATTGTGGGTCGACGCACGAATTGACCACCACCGGGCGCACCTGGTACCGCTCGCCTGCCGCACGAATGCGCAGCGCGGCATCGCGCGCTTTTTCTGCATCGTCAATGAACGACATGCGGTCGGTGACGAAGTTGAATCCACTGAACTGGGTGAGCAGGCTATGCCCAATCGTTTCAGCGGTGATACCGGTTCCATCGGAGACGTAGAACACCGGTCGAATTGTTGACATCAAGGCCACCTCTTTGAACTGGCGTTCAAAACTTACGGGTTCATGCTTGTGCAGATTCCGCTGTGCACTGCATCATAGCGGCTTCTTCCTACGGTCGCGGCCATCCAGCCCGCTCGGGCGATGGCCTTACGGAGCATCGCGCTTGAACGAGAATATCCTGTGGTTGCATGAGCTACGCCTGGTCGATCTGGCCCGCGTAGGCGGTAAAAATTCCTCGCTTGGCGAGATGATTGGCAACCTGGCCGGGCTTGGCGTTTCGGTTCCCGGTGGATATGCGACCACTGCGGAAGCTTTCAAGGACTTCATCGCCCACAACGATCTGTCCAAGCGCATCTTCGACAAGCTGGCCACGCTGGACGTGGAAGATGTCACTGCGCTCACCATCGCCGGCAAGGAAATCCGCGGCTGGGTGATCGATGCGCCGCTGCAGCCGGAACTGGACCGCGACATCCGCACCGCCTACGAACAATTGTGCGCCGAAAACGGCGGCGGCGAAGTGGCCGTGGCAGTGCGTTCGTCGGCAACGGCCGAAGATCTGCCCGATGCCTCGTTCGCCGGCCAGCAGGAAACCTTCCTCAATGTGACCGGCGCCGACGATGTGGTGCACAAGGTCAAGGAAGTGTTCGCCAGCCTTTACAACGACCGCGCGATTGCCTATCGCGTGCATCACGGCTTCAAGCACGAAGACGTGTTCCTCTCGGCCGGCGTGCAGTTGATGGTGCGCTCGGGCGTCGGTGCAGCCGGCGTGCTGTTCACGCTGGACACCGAATCGGGCTTTCGCGATGTGGTGTTCGTCACCTCCAGCTTCGGCCTCGGCGAGATGGTCGTGCAAGGCGCGGTCAACCCGGACGAGTTCTATGTCTACAAGCCCACGCTCAATGCAGGCAAGCCGGCGATCCTGCGTCGCTCGCTCGGCAGCAAGGCAATCCGCATGGTGTATTCGGATGTGCCCGGCGAGCGTGTGCGCACCGAGGACACGCCGGTGGAACTGCGCAACACCTTCTCGATCAGCGATGAAGACGTGCAGGAGCTTTCCAAGCAGGCGCTGGTGATCGAAAAGCATTACGGCCGCCCGATGGATATCGAGTGGGCCAAGGACGGCGTGAGCGGCAAGTTGTTCATCGTGCAGGCGCGCCCTGAGACGGTGAAGTCGCGCAGTCACGCCACCCAGATCGAGCGTTTTTCGCTGGAAGCCAAGGACGCCAAGATCCTGGTCGAAGGCCGTGCGGTCGGCGCCAAGATCGGCAGCGGTGTGGCACGCGTGGTGCGCTCGCTGGACGATATGAATCGCGTGCAGGCCGGCGACGTGTTGATCGCCGACATGACCGATCCCGATTGGGAGCCGGTGATGAAGCGTGCCTCGGCGATCGTCACCAACCGCGGCGGCCGCACCTGCCACGCGGCGATCATCGCGCGCGAACTCGGCGTACCGGCCGTGGTCGGCTCGGGCAACGCCACCGACATGATCAGCGATGGTCAGGAAGTGACGGTGAGCTGCGCCGAAGGCGATACCGGCTTCATCTACGACGGCCTGCTGCCGTTCGAGCGCACCACCACCGATCTGGGCAACATGCCGCCTGCCCCGCTCAAGATCATGATGAACGTGGCCAACCCGGAGCGTGCGTTCGACTTCGGTCAGCTGCCCAATGCCGGTATTGGTTTGGCGCGTCTTGAAATGATCATCGCCGCGCATATCGGCATCCATCCCAATGCGCTGCTGGAATACGACAAGCAGGACGCCGACGTCCGCAAGAAGATCGACGCCAAGACCGCCGGCTATGGCGACCCGGTGAGCTTCTACATCAACCGTCTGGCCGAAGGCATCGCCACGCTGACCGCCTCGGTGGCACCGAACACGGTGATCGTGCGGTTGTCGGACTTCAAGTCCAACGAGTACGCCAACCTGATCGGCGGTTCGCGTTACGAGCCGCATGAAGAAAACCCGATGATCGGCTTCCGTGGCGCCAGCCGCTACGTCGATCCGTCCTTCACCAAGGCCTTCGCGCTGGAGTGCAAGGCGGTGCTGAAGGTGCGCAACGAGATGGGCCTGGACAACCTCTGGGTGATGATCCCGTTCGTGCGCACGCTGGAAGAAGGTCGCAAGGTGATCGAGGTGCTGGAGCAGAACGGTCTGAAGAAGGGCGAGAACGGCCTGAAGATCATCATGATGTGCGAACTGCCATCCAACGCGCTGCTGGCCGACGAGTTCCTGGAGATCTTCGACGGTTTCTCGATCGGCTCCAACGACCTGACCCAGCTGACCCTGGGCCTGGATCGCGATTCCTCGATCGTGGCGCATCTGTTCGACGAGCGGAATCCGGCGGTCAAGAAGCTGCTGTCGATGGCGATCAAGTCCGCGCGCGCCAAGGGCAAGTACGTGGGCATCTGCGGCCAGGGGCCGTCGGATCACCCGGAACTGGCCGAGTGGCTGATGCAGGAAGGCATCGAGTCGGTGTCGCTGAATCCTGACACCGTGGTCGACACCTGGTTGCGTCTGGCCAAGTTGAAGAGCGAGAGCTGATGGGAATGTTGGGTGTGGTGTGGGCGGCGGCTGCAGGAGCAGTCGCCGCAAAGCCGGCAGCGGCAGCCACCAAGGCGGCGGAGCCGGCTTTCAACTGGGCCAACATCCCGTGGGCGCAGTACGCGCTCAACTGGGGGCTGGCGCTGCTGATCGTGGTGGTCGGCATGTGGCTGGCCAAACAGCTCAGCCAGTGGCTGCATCGCGCACTGACCCGCGCGCGCATCGAGATCACACTGACCAACTTCCTGCGCAACGTGCTGTATGCGTTGTTGCTGGTGCTGGTCTTCGTCAGCGCGTTGAGCAAGATCGGCGTGCCGCCGACCTCGTTGATTGCGGTGCTGGGTGCGGCTGGTCTGGCGGTCGGTCTGGCGTTGAAGGACTCGCTGTCCAACATCGCCGCAGGCGTGATGCTGATCGTGCTGCGACCGATGCGCGATGGCGACCACGTGGTGATCGCAGGCCAGGAAGGCATCGTGGACGAGATCCGGATCTTCCAGACCCGGCTGCGCTCGTTCGACGAACGCATGATCACGCTACCCAACAGCACCATCACCACCTCGCCGATCGTCAACTACAGCACCCTACCCAACCGTCGCCTGGAAGTGACCGTGGGCGTGGGCTATGGCGATGATCTTAAGAAAGCCCAGCAGCTGTTGCTGCAGATCGCCAAGGACAACCCGAACATCCTGGAGTCGCCGGCACCGTTCGTGCAGGTCACCAACCTGGGCGAAAGCACGGTGGATCTGATGTTGTTTGCGTATGCCACCAACGGCAACTTCGGCGCGGCCAAGAGCACCACGCTGGAACAGATCCGCAACCAGCTGCTGGAAAACGGGCTCAATATCCCGTACCCGCAGCGCGACCTGCATGTGTATCACCACGATGCCGACGGCAAGCCGATCTCGGATCTGTTGCTGAAGGGCATTGCCGATGATGGCGATGTGAGCAAGGGGCCGTCGCTGGCGCGTTGAGTGCGTTTTCGCGTGTAAAGCAATCTGTCATGCAAAAGGCCGCATCCAGTGATGCGGCCTTTTGTTGTGTGGCGTCTCTGGCGCCTGCTGCATCGAACGGATGAGCCTGAAGATACGCAACTTCCAACTCGCAACGTTCGCTGCACACCAGTATCAGTCGCAGCACGCCGTCGGCGTGCCGCGAACTAGTGCCGCCCTTATCCCTGCGCGTCACCCTGGTTGGCACCGCCCAACGCGCCCATGAACTGGCGATAGTGGCGTAACTCATCGATCGAATCGCGCACGTCGCTAAGTGCAGTGTGTGCCGAGCTCTTGGCAAACCCATTGGCCACCGTGGGCGCCCAGCGGCGTGCCAGCTCCTTGATGGTGGATACATCGAGGTTGCGGTAATGGAAGTAGCGCTCCAGGCGCGACATCTGCCGGTGCAGGAAGCGGCGATCCTGGCAGATCGAGTTGCCGCACATCGGCGAGGCGCCGGCGCGGATCCATTCGCTCAGAAACGCAACGGTCTGCGCTTCGGCCTGCGCATGGGTGATCTGACTGTCTAGCACGCGTTGCCACAGGCCCGAACGGCGATGCTGATTGCGGTTCCATTCGTCCATCGCTTCGAGTTTTTCCAGCGGATGGGCGATGGCCAGTTCCGGCCCCTCGGCAAGCACGTTCAACTGCGCATCGGTGACGATGGTGGCGATCTCGATGATGGAGTCGCGATCGGTATCCAGCCCGGTCATTTCCAGATCGATCCAGATCAGTCGGTCGTTGCCCGCAAGGTTGTCTGCCATATCGCCGTCCTGTGGAGGGCCGTCGCCGGCCAGATGCTGAAGGGCGCGCATCATACCGCGGCCGCGCCGCTCAGGGCGCGAGGGGCGGCTTGCCACGCTTGGCCCTGAAGTAATTGGTCAGCCGCAGGCTCGCTTCTGCTGCAAGCACGCCGCCGCTGACCTGCACGCGATGATTGTGACGCGGGTCGGCCAACAGGTCGAACACGCTGCCGCAGGCGCCGGTCTTGGGGTCGCTGGCGGCGAACACCACCCGCGCGATACGCGCATGGATCATCGCCATCGCACACATCGCGCACGGCTCCAGGGTGACGTACAAGGTGCAGCCGATCAGCCGGTGATTGGCCAGCCGGCGGCCGGCCTCGCGCATGGCCATGATTTCGGCATGCGCGGTAGGGTCGTGGCTGGCGATATTGAAGTTCCAGCCTTCGCCCAGCACGTTGCCATCGGCATCGACCAGCAACGCACCCACGGGGATCTCGTCATAGTCGCGCTCGGCACGCTCGGCCAGTTGCAGGGCGCGCTGCATCCATTGCTGGTCGATCGGCGACTGCGCCGCGTCGAAGGGCATCTCCACCGATGTGCTCACGCAGCGCTGCCGCCCTGGCGATCCAGGAAGGCGGCGAACGCAGCAACGGTGGCTTCGCTGACATGGTGCTCGATGCCCTCGGCATCGCGGCGCGCGGTGGCCTCGTCGATGCCCAGGGCCAGCAGGAAGCGCTCGACGATCTGGTGGCGCTGCCGGCTGGACGCGGCCAGCGCCTCGCCGGCCGGGGTCAGGAACACGCCGCGGTACGGGCGCTGCACCACCCAGCCATCGCGCACCAGCCGCTTGAGCATCTTGGCCACGGTCGGCTGGGCCACGCCCAGGCGCGCGGCGATATCCACCTGGCGCGCTTCGCCACCGTCGACCAGCAGATCGGAGATCAGCTCCACATAGTCCTCGACCAACTCGGCGCGGCGCGCTTCGCGCACCTGACGGAAGCTTTCCATATGCACCTGCGCATCGATCAGCACCGGCGCGGCGGCTTCCTGTTCTTCGCTCTTGCCCACCCTCTTCCTCATCATCGCGTCCGGCGCCAGTGCCGGTCTGCGTAGTGTGAAGCACGCCGCCGATCATTACGATTGAGATTGCCAATGCTCAATAGCATAGCAGTTGCTATATCATCGTTCCGATCCCTCGCTGATGCCGTCTCGCATGTCCGCCGACACCCTCTCGCCCACTCATCCGCCCATCCCCGCAGCGCATTCCGCCAACGGCGGCCTGGGCGAGCACCACGCCAGTGTTGCCGTGCCCAAGGGCGGCCATTGGTGGTTCCGCTTGCTGGCGTTCCTGGGGCCGGGCTACATGGTGTCGGTGGGCTACATGGACCCGGGCAACTGGGCCACCGATCTGGCCGGCGGCTCGCAGTTCGGCTACCTGCTGCTGTCGGTGATCCTGCTGTCCAACGTGATGGCGATCGTGTTGCAGAGTTTGTCGGCACGGCTGGGCATCGCGACAGGGCTGGATCTGGCCCAGGCCTGCCGGGCACGTTACCCGCGCGGGGTGAACCTGGCGCTGTGGGGATTGTGCGAGCTGGCGATCATCGCCTGCGACCTGGCCGAAGTGATCGGCACCGCCATCGCGTTGAAGCTGTTGTTCGGCATCCCGCTGACCATGGGCGCGATCATCACCGCGGTCGATGTGGTGTTGGTGTTGCTGCTGATGAACCGTGGTTTCCGCGCGCTGGAGGCGTTCGTGATGGCGTTGCTGCTGATCATCTTCGTCTGCTTCGGCATCCAGATCGCGCTGGCTGCACCGCCGATCGCGGCCGTGTTGGGCGGCTTCATTCCGCGTGCGCAAGTGATCACCGATCCGCAGGCCTTGTATCTGGCAATCGGCATCATCGGTGCGACGGTGATGCCGCATAACCTGTATTTGCATTCTTCGATCGTGCAGACGCGTGCGTATCCGCGCACCGATGTGGGGCGCAAGTCGGCGTTGCGCTGGGCGGTGACCGACAGCACCGTGGCCTTGATGTTCGCGTTGTTCATCAATGCCTCGATCCTGATTCTGGCAGCGGCGGTGTTTCATGCACAGGGCCGCACCGATGTGCAGGAGATCGAACAGGCACATGCGCTGCTGGCGCCGATGCTGGGCGTGGGCCTGGCTTCGACCTTGTTTGCGGTTGCGTTGCTTGCTTCAGGCGTGAACTCCACGGTGACTGCAACGCTGGCCGGGCAGATCGTGATGGAAGGATTTTTGCAACTGCGGCTAGCGCCGTGGATACGCCGCCTGCTGACCCGCGGCATCGCGATCGTGCCGGTGGTGATCGTGACCTGGCTGTACGGCGAAGCCGGCACTGCGCGGCTGCTGGTGCTCAGCCAGGTGGTGTTATCGATGCAGCTGCCGTTTGCGGTGATTCCGCTGGTGCGCTTCGTGTCGGATCGTCAATTGATGGGAGCGCTGGTGGCGCCGGCGTGGCTGGTGCGCGTCGCCTGGGTGATCGCGGCGGTGATCGTCTGTTTGAACATCAAGCTGTTGTGGGATACCGCGCTGCAGTGACCGGCGATATCGGTTGGGGCTGAGCGAGCATCATCGACTCTCCCAATCCATTCGAAGCGCGTGCACGATTGTCTGCACGATGCACGCTCTTGCCGCACGACCGAGTCTGCTTGACCAACCTGTCTCGCAGCCGCCACTTGCTTTGATCGACCAGATCACAGTCAGCAAGCACCACGGCGACAGTGCGCACGCGTGTGCAATCTGCTTGCTGCTTGCGCGGGTCTACTGAGTGGATGCACCGGTGTGTCCACGGCCTGCGCTGCATTCGCGCTGCGCTTCGCAGACAGCCATGACGCTTCACGCTGTCACGCGACGCCCGGGATGCATGCCCTCGCCCACAGGAGTGTTTATGCATCCGTTCGAGCCCACTCCGGCCGACGCCGGACGCCGCAGCTTTCTCATCTCCAGCACGGCCGCCGTGGCAGCGTTGTCCCTGCCCGCTCTCGCCAGTGCCGCCGCAGCCGTGCGCGCCCCTCCCTCCACACTGCCCCACCCGACCAACAACGGAGTCAACCCGATGTCCACTTTCGTCACCCGCCCCGACGGCACCAACATTTTCTACAAGGATTGGGGCAAGGGCCAACCGGTCGTGTTCTCGCACGGCTGGCCGCTCAGCGCCGATGCCTGGGATGCGCAGATGCTGTTCATGGGCCAACACGGCTTCCGTGTGATTGCGCACGATCGTCGCAGCCACGGTCGTTCGACCCAGACCTGGGACGGCAACGACATGGACACCTACGCCGACGATCTGGCTGCGGTGATCGAAGAACTGGATCTGAAAGACGCGATCCTGGTCGGGCATTCCACCGGCGGTGGCGAAGTGGCGCATTACGTGGGCCGCCATGGCAGCAAGCGTGTGGCCAAGGTCGTGCTAGTCGGCGCGGTGCCGCCGCAGATGGTCAAAAGCCCGACCAATCCGGGCGGCCTGCCGCTGAGCGTGTTCGACGGCATTCGCGAAGGCGTGGCCAAGGATCGTTCGCAGTTTTATCAGGATCTGACCACGCCGTTCTTCGGCGCCAACCGTGACGGCAACAAGGTCACCCAGGGCATGCGCGACTCGTTCTGGCTGCAGGGCATGCTGGGCGGCCATAAGGGCCAGTACGACTGCATCAAGGAATTTTCCGAGGTTGACTACACCGCCGACCTGAAGAAGATCGATGTGCCGGCGCTGGTGGTGCATGGCGACGACGACCAGATCGTGCCGATCGATGCGTCGGGCAAGTTGTCGGCCAAGATCATCAAGCACGCCGAACTGAAGATCTATGCCGGTGCGCCGCATGGTCTGCCGGTCACCCATGCCGACCAGTTCAACAAGGATCTGCTGGCGTTCGCAAAAGCCTGATCTGTTTTGAATCGCTGAGAAGGCCGGCTTGTGAGAGCCGGCCTTTTTCTTGGCGATACTGAGGGTGTGCTTAAAAGCAGCTACACAACCTAGCGAGCGGTCGTGAGATAGGCGCGGACGACGCGTGGGAACTACCGTGTACGAGTGGTACCTGCCGATTTCGAGCATTGTTCGCACTCGCGTGGCAGTGAACGCAGTAGTTTTGTTAGCTGCAGTTTATTGGATGCTGTCACAAGCCTAGTTGGTCGAGCGCGCGATGCCCTCACCGCTCGCGGGACACGCCGCAAGTACGTCCCTGTAGGCTCGGTGGCGGCATCCATGCCGCCACACGGTCCCGCAAGCGGCGAGGACACCGCACCAGAGAGTTTCCTGGCTGCTTTGTTGAAAGCCATGCACCGACCAACTCGACTGGTCCTTGCCCGCCCACCGTCGCGGGACCTTACGCGGCATGGATGCCGCGTAAGAGCCTACACGGACGTACTTGCGGCGTGTCCCGCGACGGTGGGCGGGCAAGGGCCCTGCAGCCAATCAACAGATCAGCCGCCCTGCACCGAAGACCCAGATCAGCCGCTCCGCAACAGACCGGCATGAAGTAATTTTTTCAGCCGCTCCAACACATCAATTCGACATCATTGATTCGTCAGTGCATCTGCGTCACCAGCGCCTATCAAACACCGTGCTGAGTTAACGCAGCACCCAATCTGCCAGCAAAAACCCGCCACTCATCGCGACCACCAACAACGCGCCGGTCAGGCGTGGCGGTGCCGGCAACGGCAGATCCAGCAGCCGGCAACCGACACCAATTGCCAATGCGAGCAGTACGCCAAGCAATGCCAGGCTCATCCTTCGCCATGCCCCGCAATGCGGCCGCTGGGCCCGCCGCAATGCACCAGGTTGCGCGCGTCACGGCGGGCCAGAAAGCGGTCGGCCAGCGCATAGCCGCAAGTCATCGCCAGCACCAGCAGCGCGCCTACAAAGGCTGTCGGTGCAGGCGATGGAATGCCCGCCGCGCGGCAGCCGAAGCCGATTGCCACACCCAACACAACACCGCTGATGAATTTCCAGTTCACGGTCATCAGATATCCGAATGCGCATGCGGTGGCACTGCCACGCCGCCGCCACCGACAAAATGCCGCACCACCGGCGCACGCTCGCCTTGATGCAAAGCGCGGATCCGCTCCTGCAACTGGCGGTCGTCGCCGGTAACGCGTTCGTGCTGGCGCAAGTGCTCCAGCCACGAGGCGACGATGAAATATTCCAGCTGCGTGCCAGGCGTTGCGGCGTCTTCGGCCACGCCCCAGACCACTGCGCCATCGCGGCGGCGTGCGTTGCCGAGTTGCGTCATCAATTGGATGAACGCGGCACGTGCATCTGCGGCAATGCGGTATTCCACTGTCACCAGCACCGGGCCGCGATCGTGTTCGACCGTGTCCGATTGCGCGGGCGTGGGCCAGTGTCCCCCGGGTGCAAGGTCCAGCTGTTCGGTGCCGGCAATGCGCGCGCGCTTGACAAGTACCGCCGCGATCACCGCACCGACGGCAGCGATCTGCAGCGCAGTGGCAATCGAGGTGCGTTGCGCCAACGCCCCCCACAGCAACGAGCCACCGGCCATGCCTGCAGAAAACACCACGATGTACAACGACAGCGCACGCGCACGCACCCATGCCGGCACCGACGTTTGCGCGGCGATCTGCAGCGACGACAGCACAGTGATCCAGGCTAGCCCATTCACCACCATCACCACGCACAACACGCCGATCTGGCGCGACAACGCGAGCCCCAGCAGCGATGCCGCGCACACCAAGGTGGCGACGAATACCAGCAGATCGCGGTCGTAACGCGCGCGCAGCCGCGGCAACAGCAATGCGCCACTGATCGCACCGATCCCGATGCAGCCCAGCAAGATGCCGTAACTGCCCGCGCCCAGTTGCATCTCGCGGCGCACTACCAAGGGCAACAATGCCGTCAGCGCGCTGGCAAACAGAAAGAATCCGCCGGCCTTGATCAACACCGCCTGCAGCACACCGGCACGCGCGGCGTAACGCAAGCCGGCGCGCAGGCCGGCGCCAAAACTCTCCGGTGGCAACGCCGAGGTATGCGTCTCGCGGCGCCAACGCCACACCACCCACAGCATCAATCCGAAGGTGAGCCCATTGAGCAGGAAGGCCCACGGCGGGCCGAACTGCGCCACGATCAGGCCGCCGATCGCCGGGCCGATCGAGCGTGCGATGTTCATTCCAATCGAGTTGAGCGCCACTGCCGAGGCCAGCATCGGGCGCGGCACCAGCTCCGACACGATCGCTGCCTGCGCCGGCATCGCCATCGCCGCGCCGGTGCCCATCGCAAAGGTCAGGCCCACCAGCACCCAGGGGGTGAGCAACTGCAGATGCGACAGCAGTGCCAACATGCCGGCCACCAGCAACATCCACGCTTGCGTGAACATCAGATAGCGGCGCCGGTCGACGATGTCGGCCAGGGTGCCGGCCGCCAGCGCAAACAACACCACCGGCAAGGTGGTGGCCGATTGCACCGCCGCCACCATCAACGGCGAGCCGGTCTGTTCGGCCATCACCCACGAAGCGGCGACATCGTTGATCCAGGTGCCGATGTTGCTACCCAGGATCGCCAGCCACAACGCACGGAAGACCGGCTCGCGCAGCGGCGCCCAGGCACCGCCACCGGCAGGTGCAGCGGAAGAAGTCATTGCGGCCAAGCTCCAGGCAGTGGGATGAAACAGGCGATGCGGCAGCGTGCGCAACGCACGCTAGCGCACGATGGCAGCGGCGTCAGAACGCGAAACACGCGCATCCCAATGCACCCCAGAAACTGCGCAGATCGTCGGACGGTGCAGCGTGCTGCGCCGCGTGGCGATGTGTGCCATGGGTGTGACAGCCGTGGCCGTGCACATGCGTGGCACCGGCAAGCCCGGTGACCACACCACCAACGTGATAGCCGCCGAAACGGTTGACCGGCGACCAGTCCGGCATGGCAGGTGGCAGGGTCGGCGCAAGCGCGGCAAAGTCGCCATCGCCATGCACCACGCGCCCGCCCAACACGGTCAGCACGCTGGTGATGTCGGCGATGGCGGCATCGTCGACGTGCAGGTAATCGTTCGACAACACGATGAAGTCGGCCAGCTGCCCCACCGCCAACGTGCCCTTGTTGGCCTCGTCGCCGGAGAACCACGCACTGCCCTGCGTCCACAATCGCAAGGCCTGTTCGCGATCGAGCAGATTCTCCTCGCCATACAAGGCCAGCCCGCCTACGGTGCGGCCGGTGACCAGCCACGACAGCGCCACCCACGGGTTGTAACTGGCAACACGCGTGGCATCGGTGCCGGCACCGACCGGTACCCCGGCGGCCAGCATGCGACGCACCGGCGGTGTGTGCCGTGCGGCTTGTACGCCATAGCGTTCGACGAAGGCTTCGCCTTGATAGGCCATGCGGTGCTGCACGGCGATGCCGCCATTCAAGGCGCGGATGCGATCGATATTGCGCGGGGTGATGGTCTCGGCGTGATCGATGAACCAGTGCAGGCCATCGAACGGAATCTCCGCATTGACCTTTTCGTAGACATCGAGAATGCGCCCGATGCTTTCGTCGTAGGTGGCATGGATGCGGAACGGCCAACGCTTTTCCACCAACAGCCGCACCACCTGTTCAAGCTCCGGCTCCAGTTCCGGCGGCAACTCCGGACGCGGCTCGCTGAACTGCTCGAAGTCGGCCGCAGAGAAGACCAGCATTTCACCAGCACCGTTGTGACGTAGCAGATCGTCGCCCTTGCGTACCGGCATCATCTCGGTCCAGCCACGGAAGTCATCGACCTCCTTGCCCTTGTTCTGGGTGAACAGGTTGTAGGCGATGCGCACGCTCAGTTGATCGGCTGCATGCAACTGCTCGATGACCTGATAGTCCTCGGGATAGTTCTGGAAACCGCCGCCGGCATCGATCACCGAGGTGATGCCCAGCCGGTTGAGTTCGCGCATGAAGTGGCGCGTGGAGTTGGCTTGGTATTCCAGCGGCAAGCGCGGGCCTTTGGCCAGACTTGCGTACAGGATCAGCGCGTTGGGCTTGGCCAATAGCAGGCCGGTGGGATTGCCGAGTTTGTCGCGTTCGATACGCCCGCCCGGCGGATCCGGTGTCTGCTTGTCGTAGCCGCAGGCGCGCAGCGCGGCGCGATTGAGCAAGGCGCGGTCGTACAGATGCAGCAGAAATACCGGCGTGTCCGGTGCGATCGTATTGATCTCATCCAATGTGGGCAGACGTTTCTCGACGAATTGATGCGCGGTGAAACCGCCGACTACGCGCACCCATTGCGGCGCAGGCGTGCGATCGACCTGCGCCTTGAGCATTGCCATCGCATCGGCCAGCGAACGCACGCCGTCCCAGCGCAACTCGAGGTTGTAATTCAGCCCGCCGCGAATCAGATGGGTATGGCTATCGTTGAGGCCGGGCAGCAGGCGTCGACCCTGCGCATCGATGACGCGTGCGCCCTTGGCTAGCGCCATGATGTGTGCATCGTCGCCGACCGCGACGATGCGTCCATCGGCCACCGCAATTGCGCTGGCACTGGGCTGGCGCGGATCCAGTGTGGTGATGCGCGCATTGCGAACGACAAGATCGACCATGTCAGATGCCTTGGAAGTCGGCGAGGTAGCGGCAGACACCACGCCCGGGAGTGCAGCAACCGCGAGGCTGGCCGCAGCGCCCTGCAGCAGTTGACGTCGTCCGGCATCGTGTGAGGGGTTGTTGCTCATCTGGCGACGCGCCTGCGCCATCCATCCAGCGACCAGTCGCCGCCACCGGTGCCGATCAGTGCCAGCAAGACCAGCAGCCACATCAGCGGATACTCCATGCCGCCGTGCATCCAGAACCAGCCGTTGGGCACTGCCAACACCACGGTGATGGCAATGAACAACGCGGCAAGCGTCGCACTGGCGCGCGTCCATGCGCCGAGCAAGACCGCACCACCGGACAAGGTCTGTACCAGTGCCAACACCAGCGGCAACGGTGCCGCTGCAGGAAAGCCAAAGTGCTGCAATTCAGCAGCGAAGCCGACCAGGCCCGGACCACCGAACCACCCCAGCAACTTGCCTAATCCATGCGGCAACAGAAAGCCGCCACCGGCGATGCGCAGCAGCAACACCGCAGCTGCCTGGCCGGCAGTGCCGCGCAGCAGAGAGCGGTTCAATGCCCGCCTTCCTGTCCGCCGAACATCGTCTTGGCGTACTGGATGCCGATGCCGTAGCCGCCGGCATGTGCGCGTGCGATCCCGGTGGTCAGCTCATAGGTCTCACCGCGCGCCCAATCGCGCTGCAATTCCAGCAGGTATTGCACGCTGGTGATGGGCGCGGCGCCGGCCTGCAGCATGCGCGCGACCGCGCGTTCGTGCGCTTCATCGCTGACATCGCCGCAGGCATCGGTGATGACGTAGACCTCAAACCCCTGTTCGATCGCCGACAGCGTCGGGCCGACGATGCACACGCTGGTCCACAGCCCGGCGATCACCAGCCGCTGCTTGCCGATGGCGTTGACGCGGTCGATCACGGCGGGGTCTTCCCAGGCATTCATGCTGGTGCGGTCGTACACCGGCTCGCCGGGAAAGATCTCCGGCAGCTCGGGAAACAACGGACCGGAGAAAGACTTTTCCGCCACGGTGGTCAGGATCACCGGCACCTTGAAGCCTTTGGCACCCTTGGCAATCAGCGCCACGTTGTTGCGCAGCGTGGAGATGTCGATGGTGTGGGTGGCGAAGGCCATCTGCGATTGATGGTCGATCAGGATCAGGGCGTGATCGCCGGGCGACAGCAGGCGTGTGCCGGGAACTGCAGTAGCGGTGCTCATGGGTGATGCTCCAGGGAAGTTGAAAAGGCGTGGCCGCCGCGTACTTGCGCACGCGATGTGGTCAACGCAGCGCAGGCATCCATCGCGTCTTGCGCGGCAAAGCGCGCCGGTGTGCAGCCGGTGGCATGCCGAAAGCTGCGCACGAAATGGCTCTGATCGAAGAAGCACAGATCGGTGGCGATCTGGCTGATGCTGTGGCGCCTTTCGCGCAGCAACACCTGTGCGCGTTCGATGCGGCGACCACGCAGGTATTCCATCGGGCTGGCACCCACCACCTCGCGAAACACGCGTGCGAAATGGAAGCGGCTCATACACGCCGCACCCGCCAATTGCGCCACGCTGATGGGTTCGCACAGATGCGTGTCGATGTAGTGCATGGCTCTGGCCACCGCACGCACACGTGGGGCAGTCGGTTGGTTGACGCATGCACTGTGCGCATCGGGGCGAGCGGCGGCGATCAGACCTGCCATGCGGCGTCTCCGGCGGGGAATGAGCTCATGGTGAGGTCAGGTGCCGTCGCGCCCTACCCCTGATGGTGAGTCAAATCGCTCACTCTTTCGGGGGTATCGGTCGACGTGCTCGGCAGTAGAGAACGCAGGCAACCGATCACAACCGCATTGCCAACCTGCACGTTACGCCGCCCATCACCACAATCGCCGAGCCCTATAGTTGCGTACAGCGCAGCGCACCCGGCGCTGAAATCCAGCCGTGCCGAATCTCGCTCTCTAGTAGCACCTACTCGAATTTGATCCACACGTCGCTCCCCCGAAAGAGGTGTTGGTGCTTGCCCTGATCTCGCCCGACAATGCCGCGATGCCGCATGCGCCCGCTATTCGATCGTCTTCGCTGCTGCGCCTGTGCATCGCGCTGGCGGCGTTGGCGTGCTGTGGCAGCAACCTGCTGTGCGCACCGGCCTGGGCAAGCGCGATCGCCTCCACGCGCGACGGATTGCTGCAGTTCCACCACACCGCGTGGAGCACCGAGCGCGGTGCGCCGGCCGATATCTGGGACATCCAGCAGGCCGACACCGGCCCGTTGTGGTTGGCCACCGGCTTCGGGCTGTTCCAGTTCGACGGCCAACGCTTCGCGCGGCAGACGCCGCCCGACGGTGAGGCCTATGCCTCGCACAACATGACGACGCTGGCGCTGACGCCGGACAACAGCGCCTGGATCGGCTATTTCAACGCCGGCATCGACCGGATGGCGGACGGCCACCTCACCCACTTCGCACCCGGCAAGGACCTGCCGGCCGGCATGGTGTTCCGGATCGAGCGCGATGGCAGCGGGCGTCTGTGGGCGGCCATCGATGGCGGGTTGTGCTGGTTCGACGGGCAACGTTGGCAACGCGCCGGTATGGATTGGGGCTATGCAGCCACCCGCGCGCAATGGCTGTTGCGCGATCGCCGCGGCGTGCTGTGGGTCAGCGATGGCGCGCAGATTCTGCTGCTGCGGCCCGGCGCCAAACGTTTCGAGCCCAGCGGCCAGCGAATCGGCCATTTCGTCACCATGGCCGAGAGTCCCGATGGCGCGATCTGGGTGGCCGATCCGTATCGCGGCGTGTTCGCGCTGACCGACGCACACGGCCAGGTGCTGCCCGCAGCGGCACGCGCGCAGCCGCAGTTTCCCGGCCTGTTTGCGCACCGCATCCGCTTCACCCGCGACGGTGCGTTGTGGGGCAGCGACTACGCGGCGCGCGGGCTGTTCCGCATCGCATCGCCGGCGTCACCGGCGCCGGTGCTGGAACGCTTCGACACCATGCAGGGCCTGACCTCGACCACCGCCGGCCCGCTGCTGGAAGATCGCGAAGGCAATCTGTGGGCCGGCACCAATCTGGGCCTCAACCGCTTCCGTCATCGCGCGTTGCTGCCGCTTGCGCCGCTGTTGCCGGGTCAGGCGATGGCGGTGGCGCTCTTCACCACCACGCCCAGCCAGACCGCAGCACCGCTACTGGCGACCTTTCGCGACGGTCGCCTGCTGGCGTTGACGCGCGATCGCGTCGAACGTTTGCAGCACGGTGCGTCTGTCGCCGTACTGGACGTCCCGGCGACCGCCAGCGGCTGGGTGCTGGGCAGGCACGACCTGTTACGGCTGCAAGCAGGCCGCGGGCAAGCAGTGCCGCTGCCACATGCATTGTCGGCCGGCTCGGTGCGCGCCCTGGTTGTCGATGCGCACAACCACCCATGGATCTGCACCGAAGCCGATGGAACCTTCCAGTTCGACAACGGCCTCTGGCAACCCATCGCCAGCCTGCAGGACACGCCATGTTCGGTGTTGGCCAACAGCAGCGATGGCGGCATGTGGGTGGGTACCGTCACGGGCGAACTGCGCATGTTGCGCGGCACGCAGGTCCACCGATACAGCGCGGCCGACGGCTTGTCAGTCGGCCCGATCACCGCCGTGCTGCAACGCGGCTCACTCACGCTGGTGGCTGGCGAAACCGGGCTTGCGGTGCTGGGCGAGGATGGCCGCTTTCGGCAGGTACCCGACCAGGCCACTGCGCTACTGCAAGGCATCACCGGCATCGCCCAGGACCGCCGCGGCACGTTCTGGTTGAACGGCAATCGCGGCGTGGTGCAACTCAGTCCGCAAGCGCTGCTGACCAGCCTGCGCACCGGCGTGGCCAGCCCGGCGCTGCACCTGTACGACATCATGGATGGCCTGCCGGGCGTCGCCCAGCAGGCCACGCCGGTGCCCAGCGCACTTGCCGCCGATGACGGGTTGCTCTGGTTCGCCACCAATCAGGGCCTGGCCTGGCTCGATCCCGAACAGACCTACCGCAACCCGATCGCACCGGCGGTGTTCATCACCGAGGTAGTCGCCAACGACCGGCCCTATCCGCGGCAGGACGGCCTGCAACTGCCAAAATGGACCGATCGCCTGCGCATTGGCTACGACGCCATCAGCCTCACTCGCCCAGAACGCGTGCGCTTCCGCTACCGGCTTGAGGGCGTGGACGCGCAATGGCAGGACGCCGGCAATCGCAACGAGGCGTTCTATACCAATCTCGCTCCGGGGCGTTATCGCTTCCACATTGCCGCAGCCAACAACGACGGCGTATGGAACCAACGCGGCGACACGCTGGACTTCGTCATTGCCGCGGCGTTCGTGCAGACCTGGCAGTTCAAGCTCTGCTGCGCGCTCGCGGTGCTGCTGGCGTTGGGCATCGCCTGGCGCATGCGTACCCGCCACGTCGCCGGCCGCTTGCGTGCGCGCCTGGAAGAGCGTTATCGCGAACGCGAGCGCATCGCCCGCGAATTGCACGACACCTTGTTGCAGGGCACGCAGGGGCTGATTCTGCGTCTGCACGCAGCCAGCCGCTCGTTGCCCTCGAACGACCCGCGCCGGCTGGAACTGGAGCAGGCGGTGGACCTGGCCGAAGACGCGCTGATCGAAGGCCGCGACCGCGTCAACGGGCTGCGCGACAGCCAATCCCTGCACGAAGACCTGGCCGGTGCCCTGCAACGGGCACGCAATGCGACCATGCCGCCACCCACGGCGGAACTGCATGTCCTGGTCCAAGGCCGGCCCCTGCGCTTGCGTGCGCTGGTGGCCGATGAGCTGTTCCAGCTCGGCCGCGAAGCGCTGACCAATGCCGACCGGCACGCCAATGCCACCCGTATTGCGCTGGAACTGCGTTACGGTGCACGTGACTTCGTGCTGCGCATCCACGACGATGGCTGTGGTCTCGAACCGGACGTGCTGCACGGCCAGGCCCGCACCGGCCACTGGGGACTTACCGGCATGCAGGAACGCGCGCAACGTATCGGCGCCAAGATGCAGTTGTGGTCGCGCCCCGGCAGCGGTACCGAAGTCCAGATCCTGGTACCCGCGCGTGCGGCCTACGCAAGTCCACCGCGCTGGTGGTGGCCATTTCAACGGGCAACATCCACGGAGAGCCGCAATGGCTGAGATGGTCAAAGCAACCGATGTGCTGGTGGTAGACGACCATCCGCTGCTGCGCGATGGTCTCAGCGCCATGCTCGCGGCCGAGCACGACATGCGCGTGATCGGCGAGGCCGAAGACGGCGAACAGGCGGTGGCCTGCTACAGCAGCCTGCGCCCGGATGTGGTGTTGATGGATCTGCAGATGCCGCGCGTGGATGGTGTGGAAGCGATCCAGCGCATCCGCCGCCTCGACCCGGCTGCCAAGGTCATCGTGCTGACCACCTACACTGGCGATGTGCGTGCGGTACGCGCGTTGCAGGCCGGTGCCTGCGGCTACCTGCTGAAAAGTTCGTTGCGCCGCGAACTGGTGGATACCATCCGCGACGTGCGCCGCGGCCAACGTCGGCATGTGCCGGCGCTGGTGGCCGAAAACATCGCCGCACACGTACTCGACGATGCCCTGTCTGCGCGCGAGACCGAAGTGCTGAGCCTGGTCGCCACCGGCTGCTCCAACAAGCAGATCGGCAGCGCCCTGACGATTTCCGAGGAGACCGTCAAAGCGCATATGAAAAACATCCTGTGCAAGCTCGGCGTGCACGATCGCACCCATGCAGTGACCGTCGCTTTGCGTCGCGGGATCCTGTCGCTGGAGACCTGAGCGGTCCAGCATTCTTGAACGCAGGGCCAGGCAGCGTGACCGCCGCCCTGTCAAATCGACCGGCTTGCGCTATGGTATGCACCGCCGAGCGGCAAGGGGGCCGCTTCAGCATCGTGTGCGACAGCCGATAACGGCTACGTCCGGACGCAGCAAAGCGCAGCGGCGGCACTCGATCCAATCACTAAATGCGTTCAGGGGAATTGCGATGCTTCGTCACTCTTTGCGGGTGCGCCTGCTGTTGCCGGTGCTGGCCTTGGTGCTGGTCGTGGTGGCGGCACTGACGGTCATTCTGGCCATTACCGAAGCGAACCGGGTCAAGTTCGAGACCGGCGACGCGATCGAGCGCCAGTCGGTGTCCTTGCAGACCCTGTTCTCGGTCACTCGCGCGATGATGCTCGACCGCGTCAATTCCTCCATGCGCCAGCTGCGCAAGGAAGCCAACGCACACGGCGCCGCAAGCATCGGCAACGAAGTGCGTGTGGGCGACCGCAACGCCAACGACCTGCTGCTGGGCCAGAAGGCGCAGGCCAACGTCTTCGACATGCTCGACGATGTCACCGCCATCCACGAAGGCACCGCCACGCTGTTCTCACGGACCGGCGATGACTTCGTGCGCATCTCCACCAACGTCAAGAAGGACGACGGCAGCCGCGCCATCGGCACCGTGCTCGATCCCAACGGCCAGGCCGCCGCCAAGCTGCGTAACGGCGAAAGTTTCTACGGCGTGGTAGACATCCTCGGCAACCCGTACGTCACCGGCTACGAGCCGATCTTTGCCGGCAACGACAAGCGCGTGATCGGTGCCTGGTACGTCGGCTACAAGGCCGATACGCAGGCGCTGGAAAACGTGGTCAGCAGCCGCCGCGTGCTCGATTCCGGCTTCATCGCCATCTTCGACAGCAAGAACAAGCTGCGCTTCCAGTCCACCACCGGTGCCACCACCGACACTGCCACCATCGAACGCATCGTCAAGGACAGCCCCGGCGACTGGGTCGTGACCAAGCAGGAAGTGCCCGATTGGGGCTTCACCCTGGTCTCGGCGTACCCCAAGAGCGACGTCAATGGCGTGATCGTGCGCCAGTCGTTATGGATCGCCGGCATCGGCCTGCTGGTCTGCGCGTTGCTGCTCGGCCTGCAATGGGCGTTGATCTGGAGCCGCGTGTTGCGCCCCATCCAGCATTTGACCACCGTGGCCGAAGAACTGAGCCTGGGCAAGTGGAACCACACCATCGACGAGGTCAATCTCAAAGATGAAATCGGTACCCTGGCGCGCGCCATCTCGCGCCTGTCCAACAGTGTTCGGCTGGCCATGGAGCGCCTCAGCAAACGCTGAGCCGCTCGCACCCACTCCGTACCAGATGATGCAAGGAAGACGCCATGTCCACTGAATTCCGTCCGCTGATCGAGATCCTGCGCGAGCTCAAGGCGCTGGCATTGAAGAAGGCGTCCGGCTTTCTGTTCATCGTCACCGAGGAAAACCACTCCTGCATCGTCCGCCTCAATGCCGGGCAGATCGAAGAGGTGGTGTTCCGCATGCTGCGCAACGACGAGGCGGTGCAACGCCTCACCATGGTCAACGCGGCAAAGGCCCGTTTTCAGACCGACCCCGGCGCCGGTATGGGCAAGCCCTCGCTGCTCAGCGATGACTCACGCCAGTGGTTGATGGGTGGTTTCGAGCAGGATCTGGGTGCGCCGGCTGCACCGCGTGCGCCAGTTGCACCGGCAGTGGTGACGGCCGCAGCAACGCCTATCGCGGCACCGAGCGCAGCGCCTGCATCCGTCGGCGGTGGCTCCGCACCTGACGAGCGAGTACGCGATGTATTGGAAAAAGTCGCGTTGAACTACCTCGGCCCGATCGCCGGCATGCTTTGCGACGAAGCCTGGGAGGCATCGAGCGACATCGAGCAAGTGCTCAATCAGCTTGGCGCCAACCTCTCCACCCCGCAGGAAACGCAGAAGTTCATGGCCGACGCGCGCGTGGCGCTGGCCAAGCTGCGCTGACGGATACTTTTAGTAGATCCAGAATCAAGCCGCGCATTGCGCAGTTTTTTTCTATGACACCGCGATCCATTCCCGTACGACTTGGCAGCAACGCTGGACGCGTGTCTGGATTAGCGCCTGCCTTGGATAACAACGTCTGCGACCTGCACGACAACTGGCATGCAATTGGCTCATGCAGTGACACATCGCAACGAGCAGAACGTCCCATCCCCAAACCACGGGAACACAACGACAACGGCGCCTTTCGGCGCCGTTGTCGTTCAACTCACTCCCACTCGATCGTCGCAGGCGGCTTGCCGGAGATGTCGTAGACCACGCGCGAGACGCCGCGCAGTTCGTTGATGATGCGATTGCTGACCGTGCCGAGGAAGTCGTACGGCAGGTGCGCCCAGTGTGCGGTCATGAAGTCGATGGTTTCCACCGCGCGCAGCGCGATCACCCATTCGTAGGCGCGTGCATCGCCAACCACGCCCACCGACTTGACCGGTAGGAACACCGCGAACGCCTGGCTGGTCTTGTCGTACAAATCGGCCTTGCGCAGTTCGTCGATGAAGATCGCATCGGCCTTGGCCAGCAGCTCGGCGTACTCGCGCTTCACTTCGCCCAGGATGCGCACGCCCAGGCCCGGGCCCGGGAACGGATGGCGATACACCATCGTGCGCGGCAGGCCGAGTTCGACGCCGAGACGACGCACTTCGTCCTTGAACAATTCGCGCAACGGCTCGACCAGACCCAGCTTCATGTGCTCGGGCAGGCCACCGACGTTGTGGTGACTCTTGATCACGTGCGCCTTGCCGGTCTTGCTGCCGGCCGACTCGATCACGTCCGGATAGATCGTGCCCTGCGCCAGCCACTTGGCATTGGCCAGCTTGTTGGATTCTTCGTCGAAGATATCCACGAACAGGTTGCCGATGATCTTGCGCTTGGCTTCCGGGTCGCTGACGCCTTCGAGCTTGGCGAAATAGCGGTCGGCCGCGTTGACGCGGATCACCTTGACGCCCATGTGCTCGGCGAACATCGCCATCACCTGGTCGCCTTCCTGCCAACGCAGCAGGCCGGTGTCGACGAACACGCAGGTCAGCTTGTCGCCGATCGCCTTGTGCAACAACGCCGCGACCACCGACGAATCCACACCGCCGGACAACCCCAGAATCACTTCGTCATCGCCCACCTGCGCGCGCACGCGTGCGATCTGGTCGTCGATGATGTTGGCCGCCGTCCACAGCGTCTGACACCCGCAGACATCAACCACAAAGCGGCGCAACAAGGTCTGGCCCTGCAGCGTGTGGGTGACTTCCGGATGGAACTGCACGCCGTACCAGCGTTTGTCTTCGTTGGACATCGCCGCCACCGGAATGCGGTCGGTCACGGCAGTAATCGTGAAGCCCGGCGGCACCTGCGACACGTGGTCTCCGTGGCTCATCCACACATTCAAACGCGAGGCGCCGGCGTGATCGGTCAAGCCGGCGAACAGCGCATCGGCCGCCACAACATCGACTTCGGCGTGGCCGAATTCGCGTTGATCTGCAGCTTCTGTCGCTCCGCCTAGCTGCGCAGCCAGGGTCTGCATGCCGTAGCAGATACCGAACACCGGCAAGCCGCTGTCGAACACTTCCTGCGGCGCGACCGGCGCACCCGGCAAGGTGGTCGATTCCGGCCCACCAGACAGAATGATGCCCTTGGCACCGAAGCCGGCAATCTCGGATGGATCATGATCCCAGGCCCAGATTTCGCAATACACCCCGATCTCACGGATACGCCGCGCAATCAGCTGGGTGTACTGCGCGCCGAAATCGAGGATGAGGATCTTGTCGGTATGGATGTTGGTCATTGAGGGCCGGGATTGGGGAGTTGGGATTGGGGATTCGCAAAAGCGGAAGCGACGACCGCTGCCAGATGAGGAAGCGGTAGGCTCTTGCGAATCCCGAATGCCGAATCCCCACTCCCGCGCGCTGGCTTACCCAGCGCGATAGTTCGGCGGCTCTTTCGTGATCTGCACGTCGTGGACATGGCTTTCGCGTTGGCCGGCGCCGGTGATCTTGACGAACTTCGGCTTGATGCGCATCTCTTCGACAGTGGCGCAGCCGACATAGCCCATGGTCGCGCGCAGACCGCCGATCAGTTGATGGATGATGCCGCCGACCGGTCCGCGATACGGCACGCGGCCTTCGATGCCTTCCGGCACCAGCTTGTCGGCGTCGCTGGCGTCCTGGAAATAGCGGTCCTTGGACCCCTTCTCCATCGCGCCCAGGCTGCCCATGCCACGGTAGCTCTTGTAACTGCGGCCCTGGAACAACTCGACCTCGCCCGGTGCCTCTTCGGTACCGGCCAGCAAGCCGCCGACCATCACCGTGGACGCACCGGCGACCAACGCCTTGCCGATGTCACCGGAGTAGCGGATGCCGCCATCGGCGATCAACGGAATGCGGTCCTGCAGCGCTTCGGCCACCATGTCGACCGCGGTGATCTGCGGCACGCCGACACCGGCGACCACGCGCGTGGTGCAGATCGAGCCCGGACCCACGCCGACCTTGACCGCATCGGCGCCGGCATCCATCAACGCCAGCGCGGCATCGCCGGTGACGATGTTGCCGCCGATCACCTGCAGCTGCGGATAGGTTTTCTTGACCCAGGCCACGCGATCGATCACGCCCTGCGAATGGCCGTGCGCGGTATCCACGATCACCACGTCCACGCCCGCTGCGGCAAGCAGTTCGATGCGCTGTTCGGTATCGCCGCCCACGCCCACCGCCGCACCCACCAGCAAGCGCTTGGCAGCGTCTTTGGCAGCATTAGGGTTGTCGGTCTTTTTCTGGATGTCCTTGACCGTGATCAGGCCGCGCAGCTCGAAGCTGTCGTTGACCACCAGGATCTTTTCGATGCGGTTGCGATGCAGCAGCTCCAGCACTTCCTCATCGCTGGCGCCTTCGCGCACGGTGATCAGGCGATCCTTCTTGGTCATGATGTGGCGGACCGGATCGTCGAGCTTCTTCTCGAAGCGCATGTCGCGGCTGGTGACGATGCCGACCAGCTCGCTGCCATCCACCACCGGCACGCCGGAGATGTTGCGCGCGCGGGTCAGCGCAATCACTTCACCGATCGTGGTGTCGGGGCTGACCGTGAACGGCTCGGTGATCACGCCGGATTCGAACTTCTTGACCCGGGCCACTTCGCCGGCCTGCTGCGCAGGTGTCAGGTTCTTGTGGATGATGCCGATGCCGCCCAGCTGGGCCATGGCCACCGCAAGGCGGTGTTCGGTCACTGTGTCCATCGCGGCCGAAAGAATCGGCAGTTTCAGGCGCAGATCGCGGGTCAGCCGGGTTTCCAGGCTGACATCCTTGGGCAGGACGATCGAATGAGCGGGGACGAGCGAAACGTCGTCGTAGGTGAGAGCTTCAGCCTGGATGCGGAGCATCGGCGGACCCGAGTTTGGGGAAGCGCGGCATTTTACCCTGAAAGCCTTCACGAAGACACAACGCAGCCGCAATGCTGCGTTACGCGCGTGCCTCAGCCGGCTGCGTCGGCCGCTTCCAGCGTGTTCTGCATCAACGTGGCGACCGTCATCGGCCCTACCCCACCCGGCACCGGCGTGATCCAGGCCGCGCGCTGCACGGCGGCGTCGAAACCGACATCGCCGACCAGACGCCCGTCTTCCAGGCGATTGATGCCCACATCGATCACCACCGCGCCCGGCTTGACCCACTCGCCCGGAATCAAACCCGGGCGACCCACCGCGACCACCAGGATGTCGGCGTTGCGCACGCTGGCTTCCAGCACCTCGGGCGGGGTGAACTTGTGGCAGCTGGTGACCGTGCAACCGGCGATCAGCAGTTCCAGACCCATCGGCCGGCCCACGTGATTACTTACGCCCACGATGGTCGCATTGCGCCCGCGCACCGGTTGGTCGGTATGCCCCAGCAAGGTCACGATGCCGCGAGGTGTGCACGGGCGCAGCCCGAATTCGCGCAGTGCCAGGTGCCCCACATTCTGCGGATGAAAGCCATCCACGTCCTTGCGCGGGTCGATGCGCTGGATCAGGCGATTGGCATCGGGAATGCCCGGCAGCGGCAGCTGGATCAGGATGCCGTGGATCTTGGGATCGGCGTTGAGCCGGTCGATCAATGTCGCCAGCTCGGCCTCGCTGGTGCCTTGCGGCAAGTCGTAATCGAAGGCCTCGATACCGACCTTCTCCGCCGCGCGCCGCTTGTTGCGCACATACACCGACGAGGCCGGGTCGCCGCCGACCAGCACCACGGCCAACCCGGGGCGCGCCTTGCCGGCCGCCACGCGCGCATCCACCCGCAGCTTCAATCCGTCGAGCAGGTCCTCGGCAATGCGGCGGCCATCGAGGAGGCGGGCCGGAGCAGAGGCAGCTGGCGCGGAAACGGTCATGGGGCGTCAGGTGTAGAGTCGAAGGCCGTCTATTGTCCCCGATTCCGTCATGACCGACACCACCTCAACGCCCGATTCCATCACCACATCCATCGAAGCGGCCGCATTTCGCCGTCTGTTGCAGCATCTCAACCAGGACCGGCTCGATGTGCAGAACATCGATCTGATGATCCTGGCCGGCTTCTGCCGCAATTGCCTGGGCGACTGGTACCGCGAAGCCGCCGAAGCGCACGGCCAACCGATGAGCAAGGAGCAGGCGCGCGAAGCGGTCTATGGCATGCCGTTTGCCGACTGGAAACAGCAGCACCAGAAAGACGCCACGCCCGAGCAGTTGGAAGCCTTCGCGGCCGCTCAACGCACGCACAGCTGAGTCGATCGGCTTGCGACCTGCGGCTGGCGTCTTGGCGCCGGCCGTTCGTTACCCGACGTGTTTTCTCGACCAGCCAAGGAAACCGCACCGCAGTACCGAACCTGCTTCGGCGCTCACCAGCCACACCCGACTTAGTCGCCGGTCGCTTCTTCTACCTGATCGGCCTGCGGCACCGCATCCGGATTGAGCGTGCGGCTCTCGCGCCGCGGCGGGGTAAATGGCGTGGGCTTGGGCACGGTCGGCGTGATATTGCCGTACATCAGCCCGGACACAGCACCGGCACGCGTGTTGCCGGCCGCAATTTCCAGTTCGAACCGCTCGGCATCGCGACGCCGGATCTCGCGCGCGATGGTGACGGCCTCGTCCTCGTCAACGCCCAGCTCGACCAGGGCCGCTTGACCGAACGCCACCGCCGACTCGAAGG
The DNA here is from genome assembly GCF_040279205.1 of Xanthomonas hortorum. Taxonomy (GTDB): domain Bacteria; phylum Pseudomonadota; class Gammaproteobacteria; order Xanthomonadales; family Xanthomonadaceae; genus Xanthomonas; species Xanthomonas hortorum_F. The sequence continues at coordinate 130,048 of NZ_JBEOLS010000002.1, read as the reverse complement.
TCTCGCGGATCTGGTAATCCACGCCGGCAGCGACCAACTGCAACGAATGCTCACGATCGTACGAGCGCACCAACAATCGGGCGTGCGGGAACTCGCGCGTTGCCAGCCCCACGATACGATTGGCCGCCTCGCGGCTGTCGACGCACACCGCAATCGCGCGTGCGCTGTGCGCACCGGACGCATGCAACACATCCAGCCGGGTGCCATCGCCGTAGTAGATCTTGAAACCAAACTCCTCCGCGCTCTGGATCATCTCGATGTCGTTATCGATGATGGTCACGTCCACATCGCGCGCCAGCAGCGACTGGCTGGCGACCTGGCCAAAGCGCCCAAACCCGATGATCAGCACGCTGCCGGTCTGGTCACTGACTGCTTCCACGCCCTCCAGCGACGGCTTGGCGGCTGGCGTCAGCCGCCGCTGCAACAGCACGAACAATGGTGTCAGCGCCATCGACACCACCACGATCGCAGTCAGGCTGGCATTGACCTGTGCATCGATGACGCCGGAAGCCGATGCCGCAGCGAACAGCACGAACGCGAACTCGCCGCCCTGCGCCATCAGCACGCCACGGTCAAGCGCCTGGCGATGGTCGCTGCGCATCAGCCGCGCCACTGCATAGATGCACACGCCCTTGCCGACCATCAAGGCCAGCACGCCGGCAACGATCAGCCGCCAATCCGCCGCAACCACGTGCAGGTCCAGGCTCATGCCGACGCCGAGGAAGAACAGCCCCAGCAGAATCCCGCGAAACGGCTCGATGTCCGCTTCGATCTGATGCCGGAAGGTGGATTCGGACAGCAGCACGCCGGCCAGGAACGCCCCCATCGCCATCGACAACCCACCCACCTGCATCAACAGCGCCGCGCCTAGTACCACCAGCAAGGCAGCCGCCGTCATCACCTCGCGTGCCTTGGATGCAGCCAGGATCCGGAACAGGGGATTGAGCAGCCAGCGCCCTGCCACCAATAACCCGACGATGCAGGCCAGACCGATGCCGATGTCCTGCCAGCGCTGCGACGCCGCCTGCGGATCGCCGTTGGACCCCATCCAGGCCACGATCGCCAGCAGCGGCACGATCAACAGATCTTCGAACAGCAGGATTGCCACGATCTTTTGACCCGGCGGCAAGGCGACATCGCCACGCTCGGCCAGCAATTGCATCACCACCGCCGTGGAGGTCAGCACGAAGCCGGACGCGGCGACAAACGCCACCGGCGGCGCAAAACCGAGCAACATGCCGATGCCGGTCAGTACCAGCGTGCAGACCGCAATCTGCGCGGTTCCAAGACCGAAGATCTCCTTGCGCAGACTCCACAGGTGAGACGGCCGCATTTCCAGCCCGATCACGAACAGGAACATCACCACGCCCAACTCGGCCACATGCAGGATCGCCTGCGGCTCATCGAACAGCCCCAGGCCGAACGGACCAATCGCCAATCCCGCGGCCAGGTACCCCAATACCGAGCCCAAGCCCAGACGACGGAACAAGGGGATCGCAACGACGGCAGCGCCCAGCAGGACGACGACATTGATCAGTTCACTGGATTCGGCTGCTTGGCTCATGCCAAGGATTCTAGCGGCACAGGCTTGGCGCTGCCCTGCACCTGCGTGCGCATCGATCCATCAGCCGGCTCTTCCACATCGATCTCGACCAGCACGTCGCTCCTGATCTGCAACGCCTCGAACGACGAACGACGCCAGATGGCGTCGTTCGTGGATGCAGGCAATGACCAGGCAATCAGCCGCGCGCGTCGGCCTCGGCCAGCGCGGCACGCAGGATTTCCTTGGCCGGCCCACCATGCTTCTCGTGCTCGAGCGCGAAATGCACCGTGGCCTCGATCAGGCCGATGTGCGCGCCGCAATCGAAACGACGGCCTTCGAAGCGATACGCATCGACGGTTTCCTGCTGCAGCAGCCCGGCAATCGCATCGGTCAGCTGGATCTCGCCGCCTGCGCCAGCGCCGGTTTCTTCGAGCAATTCGAAGATCTTCGGGCTGAGCACGTAACGACCGACCACCGCCAGATTGCTTGGTGCCACTTCCGGCTTGGGCTTTTCGACGATGGCGTTGATACGCCCCTTGCGACCATCGAATGCATCGGTGGCCACGATGCCGTAACTGGCGGTCTTGTCGTGCGGCACGTCCTCGACGGCAATGACGCTGCCGCCGGACGCTTCAGCCACATCGGCCATCTGGGTGAGCGCACCAGCGCCGCGGTTCCAGATGAGATCGTCAGGCAACAACACCGCGAACGGCTCGTCGCCGACCACGGCCTTGGCGCACAGCACAGCATGACCCAGACCCAGTGCCTCGGCCTGCGTCACGAAAATGGCGCGCACGCCTTCCGGCAATGCATGGCGCACCAGCTCCAGCTGTTCGAGCTTGCCGGCGCGCTCGAGCTTCTGCTCAAGCTCGTAGGCCTTGTCGAAGTAGTCGGCGATCGAGTGCTTGTAGCGATTGGTCACGAAGATCAGCGTATCGCAACCGGCCTGGATGGCCTCGTCGACGGCATACTGGATCAACGGTTTGTCGATGATTGGCAGCATTTCTTTCGGCACTGTCTTGGTTGCCGGAAGAAAGCGGGTCCCAAGACCTGCGACGGGGAATACGGCCTTGCGAATACGCTTGCTCATTAAAGTCTTCTGACCTCACGTGCGGGGAATGGAACGACCGTATCAGATCGCGTGTCGACTTTCCGTCGAGCAGCCGCAAAATCCGGCATCAGACTGCCCAACACAGTCTCCATTGCCTTGATGTCATAGCGGTTAACCGCCTCACGCAAGCGCGTCACCAGCTGCAACACCTGCTCGTGCGAGAACTCGCGCACACCGGCTTCCAGGATCTTGGGATGCGCGGTGGGGCGATAGTCTTCGTCCGAATAGAACAGCGTTTCATGCAGCTTCTCGCCCGGACGCAAGCCGGTATAGAGAATCGCCACATCCTTGCCCGGCTGCTTGCCGGCAAGCCGAATCATCTGCTCGGCCAGCAAGCGGATCGGCACCGGCTCGCCCATGTCCAATGTGTAGATCGCACCATGCGAAGCGGAGGCAGCGGCCTGCACAACCAACTGGCAGGCTTCGGGAATGGTCATGAAGTACCGCGTCACATCCGGGTGCGTCACCGTGACCGGCCCGCCCTGACGGATCTGCTCACGGAACAATGGCACCACGCTGCCGGCCGAATCCAGCACGTTGCCGAAGCGCACGGTGATGAAGCGCGTCGGCGCATCGCGTGCGTCAAGACTCTGGCAGATCATCTCCGCATAGCGCTTGCTCGCGCCCAACACATTGACCGGCTCGACGGCCTTGTCGGTAGAGATGAAGACGAACGTTTCGATACGCGCACGCTGACAGGCGCGCGCCACGTTCTCGGTTGCCAGCACGTTGTTGCGCACGGCTTCGCGCAACTGCTCCTCCAGCAACGGCACCTGCTTGTAGGCGGCGGCATGGAACACCGCATCCGGGGTCGCGGTGTTCAATGCATACGCAACCACGGCCGGGTCGCCGCAATCGCCGAGCACGCGCACCACTTCGATATCGGGGAACAGCCGGCGCAGATCCGAATCGATGGTCAGCAATGCCAGCTCATCGATTTCCAGCAGCACAATCCGACGCGCACCATGCCGTGCGCACTGGCGGCAGACTTCCGAACCGATCGAACCGCCGGCGCCGGTGACCATCACCGTCTTGTTGGTCAGCCAATCGCGGATCAGGCGCCAATCGGGCGTGACCGGCTTGCGATTGAGCAGGTCCTCGATCGCAACCTCCTTCAATTCGCCAGGCAAGGAGCGCCCTTCCAGCACATTGATCAGCTTGGGCACCATGCGGAACGGCAAACCGGTGCTTTCGCAGATCGCCACCACACGCTGCATCCCCGAGGCATCCAGCGACGGAATCGCGATCACCAGCAGCTTGGCCGCCGTCTCCTTGGCGATCGATGCGGCCTGATCCAGGTTACCCAGCACGTTGAGACCCTGGATCTTGGCGCCATGCAGATTGCTGGCGTCGTCCAGATACCCGACCGGTACGAACGTACCGCTACGACGAAGATCGCGCACCAGCCCTTCGGCGGCGCGACCGGCGCCCAGGATCAACACACGCTGCGCGGCATCGCCGGAATGCGCAATCTGATAGTCCTTCCAGGCGCGGTACAGCAGCCGCGGCGTCCCCAGCAATGCCGACAGCGCGAACGGATAGACCACCAGCACCGACAGCGGCACCCCGTCCAGGCGGTCGTAAGACAGCGCCAGCACGATCGCGACCAACCCAAGGAAACTCGATTTGAAGATATTCCACAGGTCCGGCACCGAGGCGAATCGCCACAGCCCGCGATACAAACCCATCTTCCAGAACACCAGCCCCTGCGCGACCAGCACCACCGCAGTGCGCCAATCCCACAGTGGAAGATCAGGCGCCTCACGCAGCATGGAGTAACGGCCGGCGTGCAGCAGTTGCCAGCACACCCACACCATCAACAGGTCATGCAGTACGACTGCCGCTTGCGGCAACACTTTGGTCAAACGGTCACGCCAGGAAATCATAAAAGTCCATTACTCAGGAATTGCGCAGTCCATCGCGCAGAAAGTGCCAGATCGCGGTAGCACCCACACCCCAGCTCAGTGCATCGGCAACCTGCATCCAAACCGGATCATGACGAATTAACACATACAAGCAGAACGCAGCGATGCTGAAAGCGAAATAAACACCCGTTACCGGAACGTGCGTCTCAAGCCTACGTGCAAGGCGTTGATAGACGTGCTGGGCATGCGGTTCCCACCAGCGTTGCCCGGCGAGCATGCGAGACAGCAGCGTGAAGCCGGCGTCTACAAGAAACGCTGTCACTGGCAACCAACCGATCCACCAGCTCACCTGCCCGTTCGCTACAGTGAGTGCCAGCAACGCAGCCAACACATATCCCAGCGCGCCACTGCCGCCATCGCCCAGAAAAATGCGTGCGCGCGGAAAATTGAACGGCAAGAACCCCAGGCAGGACGCCGCAACTGCAAGACCCGCCCACGCCCATGCGCCGGGTAGGACAAACGCAAATGCCAACGCCGCCAAGGCCGCCTGGCTGGAAGCCAGACCGTTGATGCCGTCCATGAAATTCCAGACGTTGATCAACACGACAGACGCCACTGCGCTGAGCACGCCATCCCAGACATTGCCAGCGGAGTGACTGACCAAGACTCCCAGCGACGCCGATGCCATCAGATGGATCGCAAAACGCAGCCTGGCCGACAACGGACGATGGTCGTCCCACCAACCCACACCCGCCACCAGTACCAGCCCGACGGCGAACCAGCCAATGACCAGACGAGCAGTTGGCCAGAGCACCGTGGCAGCGATGCAACCCAGCAGGATTGCCGCCACGATCGCCATGCCACCGCCGCGCGGGGTCGCGACCACATGGCTGCGGCGCTCGCCCGGCTGATCGAGCAGGCGGCGATGCAAGGCATAGCGGCGCAACAGCCAGGTTCCCAGCGCTGCGACCACCAGGTGCGACAGGCACCACAGCCAGACCTGCGGCATTAGACGACCGCGTAATTCAACAGCGGTTTGACCGTGCCCCATTCCTTGCAGCTCGGGCATTGCCAGTGATGCGTCTTGGCGCCGAAGCCGCAACGCGTGCAGCGGTAACTTGGATTACGTACCAGCAGCTGGTCGGTGATGTGCTTGAGATCCTGCAGCGTGCCAACCGGGTCGCTGCCTTCGGCCAGGGTGAGATCGATCAACGCCGATTCGCCACGTACCGACGGCCGATCCTTGAGCTGACGGCCCAGGTACGCCAACGCAGGCGCCACGCCATCCTGCGCTTCCATCAACTGGGTCAGCGCCAATACCGGTGCGATGCCGCGATAGTGCTCGGTCATCTCCGACAGGAAGTTGCGCGCGCCAGCAATGTCGCCGACCCGGCGATAGGCCGCCATCAATGCAGGAATGATTTCCGGCAGGTATTCCGGGTCATGCCGCGCCGCTCGTTCGAATGCGCGTACCGCCGCTTCGTCATGACCGCGCTCGGCTTCGATGCGGCCTTCCAGAATGCCCGCACGCACGGACGTGCCGTCGGCCTGATAGGCGCGGGCGACGGCCTGCAGCGCCTCGTCGGTCTTGCTCGAACCGCGATAGCGATCGGCCAGTTCGCACTCGAATTGGGAAATCAGCTTGCCCATCGGCTCGCCGGTGACTTCTTCGTAGCGAGTGGCGTTGTCGATCGCTTTTTCCCAATCGCGCTCGGCCTGATAGATGCCAATCAGGTGCCGCAACGCCTGTGGCGCGCGTTGATCCAGCTGCGCCAACTCGGTAAAGACTGTTTCGGCGCGATCCAGCAGACCGGACTTCATGTAGTCCTCGCCCAGCGCCAGCAAGGCCTGCACACGCTGCTGATCAGTCAGGTCGGCGCGCTGCACCAGCCCCTGATGCAAACGAATCGCACGATCGACTTCACCACGACGGCGGAACAGATGCCCCAGCGCGACCTGCGTTTCGAAGGTTTCCTTGTCCAGTTCGGCGATGTGCAGAAACAGCTCGATCGCCTTGTCCGGCTGCTCGTTGAGCAGATAGTTCAGACCGCGAAAATAGGTACTGGAAAGACGACTGACCTGCGTATCACCGTGGCGCTGCCCGCCACGACGGCCGACGATCCACCCGCCCAGTGCTGCCAGCGGCACAAACAGGAAGAACCAGATCCACTCGGTCAGAAATTCCATACGTACTTACAGTCCATCGATGGGGCGCGTCTGGACTGCGGCAGGCGCAACGGGCCCGGCGTCGACGCGACTGACCGCAACAGCCTTGTTGGCCTGGCGCAATCTGGAATAGAGGGGAATGACCACACTGACCAGCACCATGCCGGCACCGATCAATACACCGACCAGCAGCGCGACGATGATCGCGACCCCGGAGGTCGTGCGCACACTTGAGAACAGGAAATCGAGAGTGACATCCTGGGAATTGACCGCACCGATGATCAGACCGGCCAGCAGGAAGGCCAACATCACCAGCAAGCGAAACACCTTCATGGACAGACTCCGTCGGGAAGGGGCCTAGCTTAACCGAGCCGACATAAACACAGCGGTAGAACGATCTTCAATCTGCCGTATCGGCCAGATCGACAGGCACCACGGAGCTGACACGCTCACGTAATTCCTTGCCCGGCTTGAAGTGCGGAACATGCTTGCCCGGCAGCGCAACCGATTCGCCGGTCTTGGGATTACGCCCCAGACGTGGCGGACGGTAATGCAGCGAAAAACTGCCGAACCCGCGGATTTCGATCCGATCACCATCGGAGAGCGCTTGCCCCATCATTTCCAGCAGCGATTTGACTGCCAGATCCACGTCGTCCGACTTCAGATGCGCTTGGCGTTGCGCCAGGATTTCAATCAATTCGGACTTGGTCATGGGAAGACTTGCTTTTTTCGACTGACACATCGGAATCGGCCCGGGGCAAGCCCGGGCCGATCCATCACGCTCTTGCGAGCGCTACGCGCTTACTCGGACTTGTTGCTGTTCAACTGTGCACGCAGCAGCGCGCCCAGCTGAGTCATGCCGCCCGACGCTGCGGAGGAGGACTGATATTCCTCCATCGTTTCGCGCATTTCGGCATCGTCCTTGGCCTTGATCGACAACTGCAGGGTGCGGCCCTTACGGTCCATGCCCACGAACTTGGCTTCGATCTTGTCGCCGACCTTCAGGTGCTGGGTCGCGTCGTCGACGCGCTCGTTGGCGATGTCGCGTGCAGCGACATAGCCTTCGATGCCGTCGGCCAGGTCGATCGTGGCGCCCTTGGCATCCACTTCACGTACCACGCCTTCGACCTTCGAACCCTTCGGGTTGGACGCCATGTACTGGCCGAACGGATCCTGCTCCAGCTGCTTGACGCCCAGGCTGATGCGCTCACGTTCCGGATCGACTGCCAGCACAACGGCTTCCAGCGTGTCGCCCTTCTTGTAGTTGCGCACGACATCTTCGCCGGTGGTGTTCCAGCTGATGTCGGACAGGTGGACCAGGCCGTCGATGCCGCCGTCCAGACCGATGAAGATGCCGAAGTCGGTGATCGACTTGATCTGACCGGACACCTTGTCGTTCTTCTTGTGGGTGGCAGCGAAGGTTTCCCACGGATTGGCGGCAACCTGCTTCATGCCCAGCGAGATGCGGCGACGCTCCTCGTCGACATCCAGCACCATCACTTCGACTTCGTCACCAACCTGCACAACCTTGGACGGGTTGACGTTCTTGTTGGTCCAATCCATCTCGGAGACGTGCACCAGACCTTCGACGCCCGGCTCGATCTCGACGAATGCGCCGTAATCGGTGACGTTGGAGACCTTGCCGAACACGCGGCTGTTGGCCGGGTAACGACGTGCGATGTTGTCCCACGGATCTTCGCCCAGCTGCTTCAGGCCGAGGCTGACGCGGTTACGCTCGCGATCGAACTTCAGCACGCGCACGTCGAGCTCGTCGCCGACATTGACGACTTCGGACGGATGGCGCACGCGCTTCCAGGCCATGTCGGTGATGTGCAGCAGGCCGTCGATACCGCCCAGGTCCACGAATGCGCCGTAATCGGTCAGGTTCTTGACGACACCCTTCAGGATCGCGCCTTCCTGCAGCTTGTCCATCAGCTGCTCGCGCTCTTCCGAGTGCTCGCTCTCGACCACTGCACGACGCGACACCACCACGTTGTTGCGCTTGCGGTCCAGCTTGATCAGCTTGAACTCGAGTTCCTTGCCTTCCAGGTAGGCCGGGTCGCGCACCGGGCGCACATCCACCAGCGAACCAGGCAGGAACGCGCGGACATCCTTGATGTCCACGGTGAAACCACCCTTGACCTTGCCGCTGATGCGACCGGTGATGGTTTCGTTCTTTTCCAACGCCTCTTCCAGCTCGTCCCACACCATTGCGCGCTTGGCCTTCTCGCGCGACAGCACGGTCTCACCGAAGCCGTTCTCGATGGAATCGAGGGCAACCTTGACCTGGTCGCCTACGCCGACATCGATCTCGCCAGCGTCATTACGGAACTGCTCGATCGGCACGATGCCTTCGGACTTCAAGCCAGCGTTGATCACCACCACGTCGCCGCGCACTTCCACGACGGTACCGGTGACGATCGAGCCCGGCTTCAGCTTCGCCAGATTGGCTTGACTGGCTTCGAACAGTTCAGCAAAAGATTCTGTCATTTGAATTTTACTCAGTTGAACACACGGGCGTTGATCGTCGGATTGCGACAGATACGAGCCGCCCAGCCTGTTGGTCGACTCCGGACAGCGAGTCGGTTAAGTAGTCATAGAACCGCCACACGGGATGTGCGGCAGAGCCTTGGAACGCCTTACGGTCGGCGGGACGTGCCCGCTTGCGGAACGCTTACGACGACGTGCGAGCGGCTAACAACCCGATCACACGCTGGACGACATCTTCGATTCCCATCCCGCTGGTATCGATCAGCACGGCGTCTTCGGCCGGCCGTAATGGCGCCACCACCCGCTGCGCATCACGCGCATCGCGAGCCATGATCTCGCGCAGCAGGTCGTCAAAGATAACCGAAACACCCTTTTCCATCAACTGTTTATGGCGACGGCCTGCACGTTCCTCGGCACTGGCGGTCAGAAAGACCTTGAATGCGGCATCCGGGAAGATCACCGTGCCCATGTCGCGCCCATCGGCAACCAGGCCGGGCGCTCGCCTGAATGCGCGCTGACGCTCTTTCAGGGCACTGCGCACCTCGGGAATGGCCGCAATTGCAGAGGCCAGCGCACCGGTCGTTTCCAGGCGCAACTCGCTGGTGGCGTCCACGCCGTTGACCAGCACCCGCAGCCCCGCCTCGCCTGCGTCATCGAATTCGACCTTGGTGTCGAAGGTGCAACGCACCAGCGCCGCCGGGTCGGACACGTCCAGATCGGCCCAGCTCGCTGCAACACCGACGGCGCGGTACAGTGCGCCCGAATCGAGGTAGTGCCAGCCCAGCCGGGAGGCCACGATCCGGCTCACGGTTCCTTTGCCGGCACCGGAGGGTCCGTCGATGGTGAGGACGGGCGAAAGGTCGGTCATTCAGGTTTCCGGAAGGTGATAAGGCGCCAGTGTAGCGCCGCTCGCAGCGATTCGGATGCAACCACTTGAAAGCACGACGAAAAGCCGGTTAGAATTGCCGGCTTAATTCCGGGTGCACCCTCGATAGCGGGCACTCTTCCATCGAATCCAACCGTTTACGCCGAGGTGTGCCATGAAAGTCCTGTCCTCCCTGAAGTCTGCGAAGACCCGTCACCGCGACTGCAAGGTGGTCCGCCGCCGTGGCAAGGTGTTCGTGATCTGCAAGTCGAACCCGCGTTTCAAGGCGCGTCAGCGCTAAGCCTTTGCTGCGCGTGCAAGACCCGAGAAAGCCGCCTTCGGGCGGTTTTTTCTTGGCCGATGTTTCCTGGCCGATGGAGACTGCACGGGCATCGTCTTGACGGACACCGTGATGCGCCTGGGTGCGGCGGTCGAGGACGCCCCGGCGCAGCGTGCCGGAACTTGCGCGTCGTCATCGGGGCCAGCAATGGCACCAACGCCTGACCTGGTTTTTTGCTGTAATCACCATTCGAAGTCTTGTCCACTGGGGAGTAGATGACATGCGCAACCGTTTGTTTGTGATGCCGCCGATCATGCTGGCAATCGCGCTGATGGGGATCAGTGCCGTTGCCTCGGCCGACACACTGTTGGTCGATCGTGCAAAGCAAAAGCCCGCCGCCGCCCTGCCCTTGCGTGGCGACAGCATGAGCCAGGTCGAAGGCCGTTACGGCGCGCCGCAGGAAAAGCTGGATCCGCGCGGTGGTCAGAAGCGTCAGTGGCCGACCATCCATCGCTGGGTGTATCCGGCTTTTACCGTGTATTTCGAAAAGAGCCGGGTGATCGACGTGGTGGCCAATCAGGCCGATGCGAACGAGATCGGGCCCAAGCCGCTTTGATGCGAGTCCCTCGCAAGAGCCCGCACATCCATGTGCGGGGATTGAATTAACAGCCTGGGCTCGCTTGGGTATCGATAGGTAATTTTCAGGTATGACCGACAGCGTTCGCTTTCCTGCCGAGTGGGAACCTCAATCCGCCGTGTTGATCGCGTGGCCGCATGCGGGCACCGATTGGGCCGAGCGTCTGGCCGAGGTGGAAGAGACCTATATCGCGCTGGTGACGGCGATTTCCCGTTTCGAGCCGGTGATCGTCTGCGTGGCCGATGACGATCTGCAGATTTATGCCGAAGCGCGGCTGCGCTCGGCGCGGGTGGACATGGCACGGGTGCGCTTTGTGATTGCGGCCTACAACGACACCTGGCTGCGTGATTCGGGCCCGATCACGTTGCGCCAGGATGGCGGTTTCCGGCTGATGGATTTCCGCTTCACCGGCTGGGGCGGCAAGTTCGAGGCCAGCCTGGACGATCAGTTGGTGACCTCGCTGGATGCCGCGCAGGTGTTCGTGGCATCGCAGGTGCAAACCGTGGACTTTGCACTGGAAGGCGGTGCGATCGAGACCGACGGTGCGGGCACCTTGCTGACCACCTGGAAGTGCCTGCATGAGCGGCACCCGCAGCGCACGCGCGAATCGTTGAGCAGCGATCTTGCCGCATGGCTGTCGCAGGACCGCGTGCTGTGGCTGGATCACGGCTATCTGGAAGGCGACGATACCGACGCGCATATCGATACGCTGGCGCGCTTCGCCGGCCCGGATGCGATCGTCTACCAGGGCTGCGATGTAGCCACCGATTCACATTACACCGAACTGCAGGCGATGGGCGCCGAACTGGCTGCACTGCGCAAGGCCGATGGGCAGCCGTATCGCCTGTTCGTGTTGCCGTGGGCCGAGCCGATTCTCGACCACGGCCGTCGTCTTGCGGCCTCGTATGCCAATTTCCTCATCGTCAACGGTGCGGTGCTGATGCCCGCCTATGGCGACAAGGCCGATGCAACTGCGCAGGCAGTGCTGGCCGAAGCATTCCCGCAGCATGAAATCGTGCCAGTGCCGTGTCGGGCGCTGATCTGGCAGAACGGCAGCCTGCACTGTTTGACCATGCAACTGCCCGCCGGTCTGTTGGCCGCCTGAGTCATTCCTGTTCCGGCCGGCAGGCCGGTGTTACGCCATGGCGCGCTACCCTGTGCGCCACCTAGTTGGATGCTGCCATGACCCGTCATCTCCTTCCCGTCGCGCTGATCCAGGAGCGCAACCACGGCGACGCCGAGGCCAATCTGGCCATCATTGAGTCGCGCGTGGCCGAAGCCGCTGCGCAGGGCGCCAAGCTGGTGCTGCTGCAGGAACTGCATAACGGCGCGTACTTCTGCCAGCACGAGTCGGTGGACGAATTCGATCTGGCCGAGCCGATTCCCGGCCCCAGCACCGAGCGCCTGGGTGCATTGGCCAAGCAACATGGCGTGGTGCTGGTGGCCTCGTTGTTCGAGCGCCGCGCTGCCGGGCTGTATCACAACACGGCAGTGGTGTTCGAAAAGGACGGCCGCCTGCTCGGCAAGTACCGCAAGATGCATATCCCCGACGACCCGGGTTTTTACGAGAAGTTCTACTTCACGCCGGGCGATCTGGGTTTCGCTCCGATCGATACTTCGGTGGGTCGTCTCGGCGTGCTGGTGTGCTGGGATCAGTGGTACCCCGAGGCTGCGCGCCTGATGGCGCTGGCCGGTGCGGAACTGCTGCTCTACCCCACCGCGATCGGCTGGGATCCGGACGATGAGCAACCCGAACAAGAGCGTCAGCGCGATGCGTGGATCCTGAGCCATCGTGGCCATGCGGTAGCCAACGGGGTACCGGTGCTGTCGTGCAACCGCGTGGGGCATGAGCCTTCGCCGATGGGCGCCTCGGGCATCCAGTTCTGGGGCAACAGCCATGTGCTGGGGCCGCAGGGCGAGTTCATCGCCGAGGCGGGACAGGATCCGACGGTGCTGGTGTGCGATGTCGATCTGCAGCGCAGCGAGCATGTGCGGCGCATCTGGCCGTTCCTGCGCGATCGCCGCATCGATGCGTATGGCGATCTGCTCAAGCGCTACATCGACTGACCGCATGCCTGTGGAGGTACGCGAGGTCCGCGAGGCGGACATCCCGGCGATCACCGCGATCTATGCGGAGCAGGTCGCCGGGGTCAACAGCTACGAATACAGCGCGCCGTCGAGCGACGAGATGCGCACGCGGGTGCGCGCCACCGTGGATGCGGGGTATCCGTATCTGGTCGCCGAACGCGATGCTGCAGTGGTCGGTTATGCCTATGCTGGCGCGTACCGCGCACGTGCGGGGTATCGCTGGACCGTGGAGAATTCGATCTACCTTGCCGGCGACATGCAAGGACGTGGCATCGGCAAGGCCTTGTTGGGCGAGCTGATCGCACGCTGTGAACAACGCGGCTATCGACAGATGATTGCAGTGATCGGCGATGCCGAGAATCAGGCATCGCGACGGCTGCATGAACGTTTTGGTTTTCGCACGGTCGGAGTGTTCACCGGAATCGGCCGCAAGCATGGCCGCTGGCTGGACGGTTTGCAGATGCAACGCCCGCTCGGCCCCGGTGACACCGCCCCTCCTTCTGATGAATGACCCCATGACTGAGCAAACCACCCACGTTCTGGACGATGCGCTGTCCGGCCAGCCGCATCGCATCGTCGAGCGCGACGGCGTGCGCTACACCTTGCTCGGCACTGCGCATGTCTCGCTGGCCAGCGTGGCTGCGGTGCAGCGGGCGATCGGCAGCGGGCGCTACGACGCGGTGGCGGTGGAACTGGATGCACAGCGCCTGCAGGCGCTCAGCGACCCGGACGCCCTCGCCCGCCTGGACCTGGTGCAGGTGATCCGCAAAGGCCGCGTGGCCTTGTTCGCAGCGAACCTGGCACTGGCGGCTTACCAGCGCCGCCTGGCCAAGCAGCTCGGCATCGAGCCAGGTGCGGAATTGAAGGAAGCGGTGAACCTGGCGCGCACACAAGGCTTGCCGGTGCATCTGATCGATCGCGAGGTCGGCCTGACCTTCAAGCGCGCCTCCGGGCGGCTGGGATTCTTCGGCAAGATGAAGCTGGCCGGCGGCTTGCTGAGCGGCCTGTTCGCCGCCGATGAGGTGGGCGAAGAGGAAATCGAAAAGCTCAAGCAAGGCGACATGCTGGAAGCGAGCTTCGGCGATTTTGCCAGCGAAAGCCCGGAGTTGTACGAGACCGTGATTGCCGAGCGCGATCAATACATGGCTGCGCGTCTGCGCGAGGAAGCCAACGCCGGTCAGCACGAGGTGCTGGCGGTGGTCGGCGCGGGACATCTGGCCGGGCTTGCGCGACATCTGGAACAGGACACCGATGCGCCCGGCCCGCTGCGCGAGTCGCTTGAGTACGTGCAACAGCGCAAGCGCGTTCCATGGATCACGCTGGGCGTGCTGGCGGTCATCATCGTTGGCATCGGGATCGGTTTCTGGCGCGGCGGCCTGAGCATGGGCGCCGATTTGTTGTTGCAATGGGCGATGTACACCGGCGGTATGGCGGCGTTGGGTTGTCTGCTGGCCGGCAGTCATCCGTTGAGCATTTTGACCGCTGCGGTGGTCGCACCGTTCAAGCCGTTCCGACTGAGCGTACCGACCGGTGCGTTCGCTGCGTTGGTCGAGGTGCATATGCGCAAGCCGGCCTACGGCGATTTCCTGACGCTGCGTGACGATGCGCAGACCTTGCGCGGGTGGTACCGCAATCGCGTCTCGCGCGTGGTGCTGACGTTTTTGCTGACCAACTTTGGCAGCATGGCCGGGGTGTGGCTGGCGGGTGTGCAGATCTTCAATCGTCTGCATGGTTGATTGCGGCGGCGGCGGCGGCGGCGATGCGTTGCGCCGCGATCCGCGAAACATCCGTTGCCTTTCGTAGGAGCGCCCCTGGGCGCGATGGGGTTTTACCGGTAAAGCCTCATCGCGCCCAAGGGCGCTCCTACGAGAGCTGGAGCAAGCGCCAGGTTACGGGGCGGCAGGCGCGCCTGGCGCTAGCTGCAAGCGCACCCACACGCCGTAGTGATCCGAGGCCCAGCGACCTTCGGCGTACGGCGCGTCGAACAGAATGCGTGCTTCGCGGGCCAGCAGGCGGTTCTGCTGGAAGAACACGTGGTCGATCCGCGCCGGCTTGTCGAACACGTGCAGGTTCAAGGTGCTGACCGTGGCGTCGCTGTTGCGATGCACGCTGCCGTAGCTGTCGCCGTAGCCTTTGCGTAGCGCTTCCAGATCGAGGGCATCGGCAGCGGTATTGAAATCGCCGGCGATCACGACAGGTGCTTGGTCGCTGTTGGAGGCAATGAAGTCCAGCAGGTCGGCCACCTGCCGCGTGCGCGTGGCGGTGCCGCGTGCATCGGCGCGTTCGTTGAGATGGGTGACGTAGACGTTGATCGGTTGGCCGTCGACATCGACCTGCAAATGCGCGGCGACGCGGTAATCGTCCAAGGGCTGCAGCAGGCGCTGATGCATGGCCAGCACGTTGCGCCGGCTCAATAACGCATTGCCGTAGCGCTTGGGCGCGCCGACCGGATCGACCGAGGCGAAGGCGTACTCGTACCCGAGCTTGCGTGCCAGCCAGGCAGCCTGATTTTCCACGCTGCCGCGGCGTTCGATCACTTCCTGCAGCGCAATCACATCCGGCGCCAGTTGCTTGAGCTGTTTGGCGATGTAGGCGCGACGTGCCGGCCAGTCTTCGCGGTCGTGATGCAGGTTGAGCGTGACCAGGGTCATTTCGCGCTGCACCGCGCCCGGAGACTGCACCGCCCGGGATGCGCGTGCTACGTGATCGGTCTTGTCCAACTGTGCGGGTTGCATGGCCTGCACGGCATGGGTGGCCTGCGTGGCATAGACAGCAACAGAGCACAGCAGCGCAGCCAACGCGACCGGCCATCCGGCACGTCGCCGCGCCGGCGCTGCCCGGGTAGGCCGACGTGCGTCATTCATTGCGTAGCGCGCTCGGCGCGCCGCACCGCGCTGGGCACATCGATCTGCACATTGGCCGGCAGTTGCTGGATGCGCAGTTCACCGTTCTGCCATTCGGCCGATTCGCCGTTGATGCTGGCCTTGCCCGGCGTGCCCTGGTACGGCCACGGCAACACCACCCCGCCCGGCGGCAGGATCAAGCCGGGCTGCAGTTGCAGCACCAGCTGCTTGTCGGTGCGCTGCAGGGTGTAGTTGAGGCGCCCGTACGGCGTGCGCAGTTCGGCAATCCCGATTCCCTTGCCTTCGAACCAGCGCGTGGGCGTGCCGGCCGCAATCACCAGGCTGGCATCGGATTCGCGCCCGTAGGCGAACATGTCCAGCACCGAGCGCACGAAGTCCGAGGCGACCCAGGCATGCGGCAGGTCGCCGACGAAAAACGGCGTGCGTGGCGTGCGCGAGACCACTTCGGCCCATTGATTCCACGGTTGCGGCGCGCGGTCCTTGAAGAAGAACGCGGTGGCGTCCCAGGCGCGGTCGCGCCAGCCCAGGCGCACGAACGCGGCCACGTTGCGCCATTCGTACGGCGTGTAGTCTTTCCATTCGCGCTTGCTGTCGCGGCGGTCGGAGAACTCCTTCCAATAGCGCCCGAAGGTATTGGTCAGCAGATCCTGCGGCAGGCGTTGCTGCTCGCCACCCGGTGCCAGCGCGATGGTGGTCGAGGTCGCATCGAAGTCGCCGAGCTCGGCCGAGCCAGGCAGGAAATCGAGATTGTGCTGGCGCACCGCCGCACCCAGCGAGGCGATCAGGTCGCCACTGAATTCGTCGCGTGCGGTGCTGAAGCGGGCGACGTCATCCGGCTTGTCGAGCGCGCCGGCCAGCATCACCGCATCCTTGTAGCCGCGCAGCGCCCAGAAGTTGTCCCAGTACGAATGCACCGGCTTGGCCGAATAGCCCTCGTGACTGATCGACACCGGCATCATTCCGTAGAAGGCCGGATTGCGCATGAAGTTGTCTTCGGTGCGCTCGCTGGCGCGCAGCGTTTCCATGTAGTCGTAGGCGCCGGTGACGTGCGGCCACATCTTTTCCAGGAACGCCTTGTCGCCGGTATAGCGGTAGTACTCGGCGATGTTGAAGATCAGCTCGCCATGGCTGTCGTTCTCCGGCACCGGGTCGCTGCCGCGGTCGTCCACGCAGCACGGCACCATGCCGTTGTCGAACTGATACGGCGCGAACCAGTCGACGTACTCGCGCACCACGTCTTCGCGGCCGAGCCGCAACAGGCCTTCGGAAATCATTGCGCCATCGCGGATCCAGCTACGCGAGTACGAACGCGTCCCCGGCTGCAGACGCGGGCCGATACGCGAGATCAACATATGCGCCAGCGCGGTGCGCAAGGTATCGACCACCGGCTTGCCTTCGGCCGGGACGCTGATGCGTACGCGATCGAGCTTGCTGCGCCACTGCTGGGCAACCTGCTGTTGCGCCTTGTCGGCATCGAAGTCGGCCGGCAACTGCGCGGTGCCGGTTTGCGGAATCACCAACGCCACTTCGCGCCGTTGGCCAGGCTCCAGCTTCCAGCGATACAACAACACACCCGAGGCCAGACCGGTCTCGTCCTTGACCTGGGTGATCGTCGGCGGTGTGGCAGCGGTGAGATGGCTGACGTCCATGCCGCTGTCGAAAGCGCTGGCAAAGCCGGCATCCGGACGCTGCGCGGCGAATACGCGCGGCTTGCCGTTGACGCTGACCTGCGCGCCGTCCACGGCCAGTTGCTCGATCCGGCTGACGCCGCCCAGGGTGTTGAGGAACTGCGCCGGCGGGTTGACCTGGAACGGACGCACCGCCAATGCCAGGGTGAAGTCGCGCGCTTCCTTGCCGGTGTTGTGCAGTTGGTAGCGTGCGACCAGCTGCGCCTGATCCGGTGTGCCCTGCACGAAGGCAGTCACTCGCAGATTCATCAGGTCATGGTGCCAGTCGACGCTGGGAATCGGCAGGTAATCGTCCTGCAGGCTCTGCTCGCTGCTGACGTCGGACCAATGCAGCAGCTTGCCGCCGGTGACCACGAACGGTTCGATGCTGAAACCGCCCTTGCCCACTTCCACCGCGCCGTCTTCGCCGATCAGGCCCTGCTCGGTGCCGCCATCCAACCCCAGGATGGTCCAGTACGGCTGCTCGCCGGAAAAGCCACGCGGATAGCTGCCACGCGGCATCTGTGCGGCCAGCGACTTGATGAAGTCATTGGGTGTTGCGGCGAAGGCCAACGGCTGCAACTGCACTTCCTTGATGCCGTAACGCCAGTTGGGGCCATCCTTGAGATCGAAACGCAAATAGCGCGCCTCGGTGTCCGGCAGTGCCAGCCAATCGGTGCCGCCGGCACCGGCGGTGACGGTGCGCAGATCGCGCCAGCCACGCCCGTCGCTGGAGGCGCGCACCACGTATTGCGAGGCCTGCAGGCCCGGCACCCACTGCACCACTGCGCCGCCGAATTCGCGCACCTTGCCCAGATCCAGCGTCACGGTCTGTTGCTTGACCGCACCGCTCAGCCAGAAGGTCTCGGGCTTGCCGTCGGCCAGGCGTTGCTCCAGTGCGGGAGCGGTGTCGGTGATGGCCTCGGCCTTCAACGGCGAGGTGTCTTCTGGCGGCAGCGGGGTCAGCGTCAGGCGGTCGAAGCACACCGAGCCCTTGCCGCCGACCTTGTTGTAGATGGTGAATTCCACATCCGCACTGCTGCGCAGCTGCTTGTCCTGGCCAGGGCCCCAGGCTTTTTCGATATTCCGCTTGCGGTAGGCGAAGGTGGTCCAGCTCTTCGGAAAATTGAAACCCGGCCGGTTGACCCACCACACGTTGTCGCCGCTGGCATCGATCAGCTTGACCTGCAGATCGTTGGAGGGCGATTCGCCGCGCAGCGCAAAGCCAAGGCGGTAGTTGTCCGGATACTCGATCGGCAGGTTGCGACGGATGCCGACATAGCCGGACACGCCGTTGAAGTTGTAGTCCAGGCACAGCGCATGCCCGCCAGATGTGGTGGCCACCGGGCGCAGCGAGCCGCTGACCTGATTGGACACCACCAGGCGCCAGGCGCCGATGTCGTTGAAACCGTCGAGCACGCGCTCCTGCGCCTGCGCCGCGCCCGCAGACGTGACGACAGCGGCCATGGCAAACAGTCGCAGGAACACTCGCTTCACCCCTTCACACTCCCCAGCAGAAGACCTTGGATGTAGTAACGCTGCAGCGCGACGAACAATAGCAGCACCGGAATCACCGTCACCACCGCGCCGGCCATCATCAATTCCACGTCCATGATGTGCTCGCGCGACAGCGCCGCCAGCGCCACCGGCAAGGTGTATTGCTCTTGGTCGGTCAGCACGATCAGCGGCCACATGAAATCGTTCCACGAGCCCATGAAGGTGAAGATGGTCAAGGTGACCAGCACCGGCTTGAGCATCGGCAGCACGATCTGGAAGAAGATGCGCATCTCGCTGGCGCCATCGATGCGCGCCGCTTCGATCAGCTCATCGGGAATGCTGCGCGCGTACTGGCGCACCAGAAAGATGCCGAACACCGTCGCCAACGCCGGCACCACCACCCCGCCGATGTTGTTGACCAGATGCAACTGCTTCATCAGCAGGAACAATGGCAGCATCGCCACCTGCGCCGGGATCACCAGCGCGGCCATCAGGATCTTGAAGATGCGCTCGCGGCCGACGAACTGCAGCTTGGCGAACGCATAACCGGCCATGGTGTTGATCAGCAACGAGCCGAGCGTGATCAGCCCGGACACCATCAGGCTGTTGGCGAAGTTGCGCGCCATGCCGGTGCGCGCGAACAGCTCGTGGTAGTTGGCGGTGGTGAACGCCGAGGGCAGCATCGGCGGCGGAAAGCGGCTGGCCTCGCCGGTGGGCATGAACGACACCGACAGCATCCACAGCAGCGGCGCCAGGCTGACCAGCGCCAGCAGCAGCAGGCCACCGTTGATCAGCAAGCCATTCCAGCGCGATTGGCCGACATCACGACTCATATCAAATCCCTCTTGCGGCCAAAGCGCAGCATCACGGTGGTCACCGCCAGGATGATCAGGAACAACAGGAACGCCACCGCCGACGCGCGGCCGAGGTTCCACCACTTGAAGCCTTCCTCGAACATGAAATACAGCACGCTCACGGTGCTTTGCAGTGGGTCGCCGCGGGTCATCACATAGGGCTCGGCAAACAGCTGGAAGTAGCCGGAGATGGTGATCACCCCGACCACCATCAGCACCGGGCCGAGCATCGGCAAGGTGATGTGCAGGAACTGCTTCCAGCGCGAGGCGCCATCGATGCGCGCGGCTTCATACAGGTCCTGCGGAATCGCCTGCAGCCCGGCCAGGAAGATCACCATGTTGTAGCCGAAGTTCTTCCACACCGCGAACAGCATGATGGTCGGCATCGCCCAGCGCGGGTCGCCCAGCCAGTCGATCGGGGCGATACCCAGATGGCTCAGACCGAAGTTCACCAGGCCGTACTTGATGTGGAACAGGTAGCGCCAGATCACCGCCACCGCCACCAGCGTGGTCACCACCGGGGCGAACAACGCGGTGCGGAACACCGCCTTGAAGCGCGAGGCCTTGGCGTTGAGCAACAAGGCCGCGCCCAGCGACACGCCGATCGACATCGGCACGCCCAGCAGCACGAAATACGTGGTGTTCCACAACGATTTCCAGAACAGCGGCGTCTGCAGCAGTTCGATGTAATTGCCCAGGCCGACGAAGCGCAGATGGCTGCTGTCGGCCAGCGCGTACAGGTCGAAGTCGGTGACGCTGAGCACCAGCGCGGCGAACACCGGCACGCCGAAGAACATGCCCAGCACCAGGATCGAGGGCGCGGCAAACACCCAGCCGGCGACGGAATTGCGCTTCATCATCGTGCTGCCTCCTTGTCCGCTGCTGCAGCTGGCGCGGCGGCCGGCGTCACGACGGGCGCTGCGACCGGGGCAGCGGCAGGTTGGGCCGATTCACCTGCCGGACCGACATGCCCGCCCTCCTGTTCGAAGATCCAGCGGCGCTTGGCCAGAATCTCGTCCACGCGTTTATCCAGTTCCTGCACGGCGGCCTCGTGCGATTGGCCGCCACGCACCACGCGCTCGGTCACCAGGCGCATTTCCTGCACGATGCGCTCCCACTCCAGCACCTTGGGCGTGGCCTTGACCCGCTCCAGCTGGTCGCCGAAGGCATGCGCCAGTTCGTCGTTGGCCAGCGAGGGCAACTTCCAGGTGCTGCGACGCGGCGGCAGGTCGCCGATGATGGCGTGGAAGCGCGCCTGCACCTGCGGCTGCGACAAGTATTCGATCAGCTTCCAGCTGGCGTCCTTGTGCTGGGACGACTTGAAGATCACCAGGCTGGAACCGCCGGCAATGCCGGCACCCAAACCGTTCGGACCCGGCAACGGCGCGGTGCCCCACTTGCCTTCCATGCCCGGCGGCTGGCGCAACTTGAACTCGCGCACGTTCCACGGGCCGGACAGATAAAACGCGTAATAGCCGTTGAAGAATTCGTACCAGACATTGGAGACCTGGGTCTCGGAGACCTTCGGCGCCCAGCCTTTTTGATACATGTTGTCGTAGAAGCCCAGCGCCTTGCGGAAGCCTTCGCCACGGAAGTTGCCGTAGTTGTCGTGGTCGCGCAGCAGGCGGTCGTCCTGTTGCAGCGCGAACGAGAGCTGCTGCTCGAATTCGTTGAGCGGCATCAGGATGGCGTAGCGGTCGGGGCCGACCTTGCGCTTGATCGCCGCCATCACCTGTTCCATCCCGGCCCAGGTCTTGGGCATCTCGTCATAGCCGGCTTCGCGCAGCAGATCCTTGCGATAGAACAGCAGCCGCGTGTCCACATACCACGGCACCCCATACAAGGTGCCGTCGACCAGATTGGTGTCCCACACGCCCGGGAAGTAATCCTGCGGGTCGACGATCTTGGAGCGCGCCACGTACGGCTGCATCGGTTCCAGCGTGTCGAGCAAGGCGAACTCCGGCAGCCAGGTGTTGCCGAGCTGGCACACGTCCGGCAAGCCATCCGCAGCGAAGGCGGTGAGCAGTTTTTCGTGCGCCGCCGTCATCGGAATGTTCTGCACATCCACCCGGATGTCCGGGTTCTGCTTCTCGAACTCGGTCACCAACTCGGCGACCACCTCGGCCTCCTTGCCCATGGCCCAGAAGCGCACGGTGGTCTTGGCCGGGTCGGCGCGGTCGCATCCCGCCGCACCTGCACACAGGGCGGCGGCCAGTATCAACAATTTCAAAAGGCGCACGGATTACTCGGGTTTGGGGCGTTGCGTGGAGTTTTGCCGCTGCGATGGGTCCTGCTGGGCCTGGGCGGCGGCGGCGCGCGACTCGGCCATACCCAGCGAGCGGGCAGCGGCTGCCTGCTCGTCCTTCTTGGGCAACGGCTGCGGCTCGCCTTCGGGGGTGAGCCAACCGCCGGTGAAGCCGGCACGTTCCAGACCGGCGCGGATGTAGGGGTTCTTCTTCATCACCGTCCAGACGAATTCGTTCTGGTAGTTGGCGATCATTGCCAGGATCGGGCCCTGGTCGATGGCGATGTAGTCGCTGGCCACCCAGCCGCGGTCCGGCACCATGCGCCCGGTCTTGAGCGGGATGTCGTAGTTGAAGCTGGGGTTGAACGAATCCAGAAAGCCGTAGCTGGAATACAGGAAGTCGCCGTAGCGCTTGTGCATTTCTTCGGCCGCCGGAATCACCACCTCGGGCGCGAACACGATCGAGGAGATCGCCGCCGATGGCACGATGGTGCCGTCGTCGAAGTTCTCGCGCAGGCCGGCGCCGCGCGAGGAGTAATGGCGGAACTGACGCTGCTCGCCACGGTATTCCTGGCTGGTGTTCTGCGGGCCGTCGCCGGCGGTCAGGCCCCAGACGTTCTCGCCGTAGTCCTTCCACTTCATCGGATTGTCGATGGCGTAGTCGCGCTGGGCCAGCGTGGCGCGGCGGCTGTTGAGGAAGTAGTCGATGCCGCGCTCGCGCATGTACTGGTCCTGGATATCGCGGAAGTCGATCCAGACATGGCTGTATTGGTGACCGAACAGCGGGCCGAAGGACAGATATTCCTGACCCTGGTAGACGCCCCAGTCGTTGTTGTAGGTGCGGGTCCAGCTGGTCCATGCCTCGGCATCGACACCGTGGGTGGGCGAGCCGAGCGCGAGGATGTACAGCATCATCGCTTCGTTGTAGCCCATCCAGTCGTGGTCGATGAAGCCGCTCTCGGGGAACCAGCCCATCGAGATCAGCGGTGCACGCTGCTGCAGCCAGCGCCAATCGACGCGCTTGTACAGCGTGTCGGCGATCTGGCGGATCTCTTTCTCGCGCGGGTCCTCGCCGTCGTAATACGACTGGGTGAACAACACGCCCATCATCAGCAGCGCGGTGTCCACGCTCGACAGCTCGACCCAGCTGTCGTAACGGTTGCCCTGCTGCATGTCCAGGAAATGGTAGTAGAAGCCCTTGTAACCGGCCCTACCGGTCCGCTGCGGCCCCATTGGCGCATCGCGGAAGAATTTGAGTGTGGTCAGGGTGCGGTCGATCGCCTGATTGCGACTGACCCAGCCGTTCTCGATGCCGATCGGGTACGCGGTCAGCGCGAACCCCACCGAGGCGATGCTGGCGAACGGACGTGACGGAAACCGGTCCGGCGACAGCCCATTGAGTTCGTTGGTGGTGTCCCAGAAAAACTGGAAAGTGCGGCGCTCGATGTCCGAGAACAGCGGCGGCAGCGCGGGTTTGACCGGCTTGGGTGGCAGCTGCGCTTCCACCAGGATGACTTTCACCGGCGCCTTCTTTTCGGCCACTTTGGGTTCCTCGGCCTGCTTGCAGGACGCCAGCACCAGCGCACCCAGCAATAGTGGAATCGTCAACCAATACGAAGTCCTGCCCCTGTTCATCCGCCCCCCACGTGTGTAATCGATTACATCTCGCACGCCAACCTACCCTATCCAAGCGCCGAGTTCGACCGCCCCGGCAACTGCCGGGGCGGTCGAGTACCTCACCAGTTCAGGCCGAAGGCCAGACGGAAGGTACGCATCGGCGACGCCAGCACACCGGTCGGGGTGCCGTAAGCCGTGTTCAAGTCTCCGAGTGTCCCGGTCTCGCCGTTAAAGTTGGCGTAGTTCACCCAATTGAACACGTTGAGGATATCCGCACGCACGTTGAATTTGACACCTGCGCCGGTATCCCACTCTTTATTGGCGGCGATGCTGAACTCCTTGTAGCCCAACGTGCCGTCCGGCTTGAACTGCACGATGTAGCACTGGTCGTTGCCGGCCAGGCAGTTCTGCCCATAACGCGCGGTCTGGCTGGCCAGCGACAGCTTGCCGGACAGCTTGATCTCGTACGGCAGCTCGTAGATGCCGGTGACCACCAGGCGATTCTTCGGAATGCCGCCGGCCTCGCGCCAGCCGTAGTCCTCGATGCGTTCGCGATCCAGGGCGTAATGCTCGCCAAACTGGCGGTTCTCCTTGGCATCGGAATAGGTGTAGGCCACCGTCAGGCCCCAGCCGGACTCCTCGTCGAACGGCTTCTCGACCTGCAGGGCGAGCTGGTTGTTGCGGGTTTCAACGCCGTTGGTCCCCAGCACGATGGCGCTGTAGCCATCCGGGCCGTCGGTCGGCGAGCCGGAGGTGGTACCCGGCTGGAAGAACGACCCGTCCGGCAGACGGTTGCCGCGCACGAACGCGAAGCCGTCATGGCTTTCGATGCGGCTCAGGGTCACGTCGGTGAACCAGTCCTGGCCCCACAGCGGCACCATGTTGCGCATGCCGATGCTGAATTGATCCGAGTACGGGGTCTTGATGTTGTTGTCGATCAGGTAGACCTCGCGACCGCCGCCGCCACTGCTGGTCGCCGCCAGTGCATCGAGACCTTCCTGGGTGTTGTAGGCCGGATTCCAGGCCACGCACGGGTCGCCCAGGCAGGCTTGGCTATTCTGGTTGTTGGGGTTGGTGAAGTAATAGCTGTAGGACTTGAACGAGTTGTTGAGCTGCTCGAGCGCCAGATAGTCGAAGATGTTGCGGTCGTAGGCACGGCCGGCACCACCGTAGATCACGTGGGCCTGATCGCCGAACAGGTCATAGGAAGCACCCAGGCGCGGCTGCCAGGCGTTCTTGAACGCCTTGCGGTTGTTGCCGGTGCTGATGAAGTTGTTGATGTCGTAGTTGGCGTTCTGCAGGTTGGGCCAGTTCTGCAGCGCACCGGCGACGTCGGACGGGGTCACGAAGTCCAGGAACGCCGGGGTTTCTTCGTAGTCATAGCGCACGCCCAGGTTCAGGGTCCAGTGCTCGTTGACCTCCCAGTCGTCCTGCAGGTAGATGCCGTACTGCTTGTTCTTGGACACCACCGAACCGCCACCTTCGACCAGCGGCGCACCGAAGCGCACCCGGTACGGCGTTTCGAGATCGCCGAGGATGTTGTAGTAGTACTGCGGGTTGGCCGGATTGAACTGGGTGGAATCCAGATCGATGCTCTTGAACTTCACGCCCATCTTGACGGTGTGCGCGCCGTGCCATTCCAGGCTGTTGAGGGTCAGGTCGTCCTGGAAGGTCCAGCCCTTCTGGCCCTTGCGCTGGAAGCTGCTGCCGGCGCCGGCGGACAGCACTTCGTCCTCGATGCCGCGCACTGGCGCATAACTCAGCACATAGCCGGTGCCGTTGTTGATCGGCGCCTGGTTCCAGAACGCGCTTTCGTAGCTGAGGTTGGCTTCGTTGAGGAAGTTGGCACCGCTGTATTGCCAACGCAGGTTGGCGCGCTTTTCTTCCTGGCCGTTGATGCTGCCGTGCTCGAGGGTCGAGGTGCCGCCGACGTCGTTGAGCTCGTCTTCCTTGCGGTACTTGCCGCTCAGCTCGAACAGGTTGTTGTCGCCGATGGTCCAGTCGATCTTGGCGAAGTACAGGTCTTCCTTGAACGGGGTGCTGTAGGTGGCCACCAGCGGCTGCAGCTGCGCGGGCAGCTGGTCGATGCGGTCGGAATAGATCGAGCCGGGGATCACCACATTCGGGGTGGTGTATTCCTTGGCCTCATAGGCGATGAAGAAATGCGCCTTGTCCTTGAGGATCGGGCCGCTGAAGGTCGCGCCGTACTGGGTCTCTTCGAAGTCGTCGCGCACGCCGGCACGCTTTTCCAGCGGGCTCTCTTCGCGCCAGCCGTCGTTGCTGGTGTCCCAGAAGAAGCTGCCATGGAAATCGTTGGTACCGGACTTGGACGAGGCCACGATGGCCGCGCCGCTGACCTGGTCGAACTCGGCCTTGTAGTTCGAAGTGATGACCTTGTACTCGCCGATCGCCGACTGCGGGAACGGGTTGCCGCGGCTGGAATCCTGGCCGCTGACGCCGCCGGTCAGCACGTAGTTCTTCTGGCTCACGCCGTCGATGTAGACGTTGGTGCCTTCGGCCGAGGTGGCGCCCGAACGGACCTTGGTGGTGCCGTTGGCATCGCGGGTGAACTGCACGTTCGGCACGGTGTCGGCCAGTTCCAGGAAGTTGCGCGTGGCACGCGGCAGGTTCTGGATCTGCACGTTGGAGATATACGTGGCGTTCTCGGAGGTGCGGGTTTCCACCAAGACTGGCGGGGCCTTCACCTGCACCGCATCCAGCGTGGTGGCGTTACCACCGTCGGCCGTGGCGGGTTCGCCGCCGACGCCCAGGTTCAGCGTGGCGGTCTGGCCGACCTGCACGGTGACGTTCTGCGAGGTGGTCTGGCCGTTGGCGGTGACGTCCAGGCGGTACGAACCCGGCGGCAGGCCGCCGAGCGAATAGCCGCCGTTGCTGACCTGCACGCTGCGGGTCAGACCGGTGGCCAGGTTGGTGGCGGTGACCTGTGCCTGGGTAGCAGGTGCGGAGTCGACTGTGACCTGGCCGCGGATGGTCGCGGCAGCACTCTGCGCGAAGGCCGGTGCGGCGCCCAGCAGCAGGCAACTGGCCAGGGCGCAGCTGAGCAGCTTGCGCGCCGGACTGGCGGAATAGGGGTTGTGGTGGCGCATTGGTCCCTCCAGGGATCGGTACAGAGTGTTGTTGTGGCGTTGCGGTCTTGCAGGAACGACCGCTGCGGGGGCAGCGGGAGCGGACAGAACGTCCGCGAAGAGGTCAGTGGCCAGACAAAGATCAGGGCCGAATGGATCAGCAGCGAATGGAGTCAGAGGCCAGGCTCGCCGGCACCGCAGGAGGCGCGGATCACCAGCTCTGGCGTCAGCAACTGGCGGATGCCGTCGTCGTCGCCGGTCTGGTCGACCAGCCGCATCAGCCGGGTCATCGCCTGCCCGCCCAGGTGCGCGATGCTGACCCGCATCGTGGTCAGTGCCGGATGGACGAAACGGGCCAGCGGAATATCGTCGAAGCCCGCCAGAGCCACATCGCCAGGCACCGAGACATCGGCCTGCGCAAACGCGTACAGGCAGCCCAGCGCGGTCATGTCGTTGGCGGCGAACACCGCATCCGGCAACGTGCCGTCGGCCAGCATCGCCAGCCCGGCGCGGTGACCGGAGGCCTCGTCGAAATCGCCCGGATATTCCAGACCCTGTGCTTGATCGCCATGCGCGGCGATCGCATCGCGGAACCCGCGCAGGCGTTCGCGCGCATCGAAATTGAGCGCCGGCCCGCCGATGAAGGCGATGCGCCGATGGCCGGCGCGCAGTAGATGCTCGGTCATCGCCATGGCGCCGGCATGGTCGTCGATGCTCAGCACCGGGTAATCGGCGCCGGGAAGATGCGCGTTGATCAACACCGTCGGCAGCGCCTGCGGCAGGTTGTCGGTGAGAAAACCCGGCTGCTCGGCGTAGGGAGACAGCACCAGCAAGCCGTCCACGCGTCCGCGCATGGACTGCAACGCCCTGCCCTGCGCTTCCGGGTCGCCGTGATAGCTGGACACCAGCAGGTGCTGGCCAGCGGCGCGCGCCGCACCATCGATGCCGCGGATCAGTTCGGAAAAGAATTCGCCGTACAGATCCGGCAGCACCACGCCCAGGGTCTGGGTGCGTCGGCTGCTGAGGCTGCGCGCCGCCGCATGCGGGCTGTAGCGCAACCGTGCGGCCACTTCCTGCACCAACTGGCGCACCGGCCCGGCGACGTTTTCGTGCCCATTGAGCGCACGCGACACCGTTGCGACGGAGACCTGTGCTTCCCGAGCGACATCTTTGATGGTGACCGCACCATTGGCCATTCGTGTCGCCCTCCGCGACCGAGTTCCCAAAACTGGCGCGGACTGTAAGCGTTTTCATATGAGGGCGTAAACCCCCATCTTCACATCAATGAAAACGCTTACAGATCAAATAGCTGCAGGTGATGAATAGGTGAAAGATTGTGCTGCGTCGCAACAATCCCGCACTGTCGTGTCCACAAGCGAACCACAACGTGGATCACGGTTGGGGCAGTTTGTCCGCCATGTCGGAGGACAGTCGACCCCGTAGGAGCGCACCTGGGCACGACGGGCCTTACCGATAACCCCTGTTGCGCCCAGGTGCGCTCCTACGACGGCGATCAAGCGAGTGCGCAGAGCGCTCACCTCCTGCTTCGCCTACCCGGCCTCACTAGGCGCAAACGCCTCGATCGACAAGGCATGGATATCGGTCTGCATCATCTCGCCGACTGCGGCATACACGGCGCGGTGGCGCGCCAGAGGCGCCTTTCCAACGAACGCGGCACTGACCACGCGCACATTGAAATGCCCGCGCCCATCGCGCGCACCGGCATGCCCGGCGTGGCGATGGCTGTCGTCCACCACCTCCAGCTCGCTCGGCGCCAGGGCCATCTGCAATGCGGTGCGGATCCGCTCGACCCGGCTCATGGCAGCACCCGCCGGAACGGGCGGACCTCGGTGCGCACATACACGCCCGCCGCCACATACGGATCGGCATCGGCCCAGGCGCGGGCCTGTTCCAGCGATTCGAATTCGGCGATGACCACGCTGCCGCTGAAACCGGCCGGACCCGGATCCTCGGCATCGATGGCCGGGCATGGGCCCGCCACCAGCAAGCGGCCGGACGCCGCAAGCGCCTGCAAACGTGCCAGATGCGCCGGTCGCGCCTGCTGCCGCGCGGCCAGTGCGTCGGCCTGGTCATACCCTTCGATTACGTACCACACACGCCACCTCGCCAAAGACTTGAAGATCACTGCCGGAGATTCTAGCCGTGTCAGCGCTGGACACCGCCCCCGCGCACGCATTACCCTTGGCACCACTGCACACGCAACCGGACGCAGCGGCCCGTCGGCCCAGGCCCCACGCCTCACTCGACGACCGATTCGCTGTCTACCACCGGCCCGTGTAGACGACCTCCTCGCTGTTCCGTCGCCGCATGCCACGTGGCGCCTGCTTTCATGTGGATTGGCGTATGTGGATTTGTGGGATCGTGCCGGCACAGGCGCGACATTAGATTGTAATTACTCAAGGCAAAGCCCTGCAGGCGCGGCTCAGACCGCGGCCGGCGACCGTAACACCCGATGTCGACCTGATGAATTCCGAACTCGCGCACGACGCGAATCCGCCAGCCACAAGCGCGCCGCCACAGCAGCAGGAAATGCCGCTGGCGGTGGTGCATGGGCAACCGGTGCTGCAGATCCCGCAGGATCTGTATATTCCGCCGGACGCGCTGGAAGTCATCCTGGATGCCTTCGAAGGCCCGCTGGATCTGCTGCTGTATCTGATCCGCCGCCAGAATCTGGACATTCTGGATATTCCCGTTGCCGAGATCACCCGGCAGTACGTGGACTACATCAATGTGATGCAGGAGCTGCGCTTCGAACTGGCGGCCGAATATCTGGTGATGGCCGCGATCCTGGCCGAGATCAAATCGCGCATGCTGTTACCGCGCCCGCCCAGCCAGGAAGGCGAAGAAAACGATCCGCGTGCCGAGTTGGTACGCCGGTTGCAGGAATACGAACGCTTCAAACAGGCGGCCGAGGATCTGGACACCCTGCCCCGCATGGGCCGCGACAGTGCGCCGGTGCAGGCGCATCTGCCCGAGCGCGCCGCGGTCAAGCTGCCGCCGCCGGTGGAACTGAAAGAAATGCTGATGGCGCTGTACGACGTGCTCAAGCGCGCCGAACTGTTCACCGGCCATGCGATCAAGCGCGAGGCGCTGAGTGTGCGCCAGCGCATGGGCGATGTGCTGAGCCGTCTGGACAATGGCAAGTTTTACCGTTTCGAATCGCTGTTCACTGCCGAAGAAGGCAAGCTCGGCGTGCTGGTCACCTTTTTGGCGCTGCTCGAATTGGCCAAGGAGCAGTTGCTGGACATCGTGCAGGAAGCGCCGCTGGCGCCGATCTACGTGAAGTCGCTGGCGTTGGGCAATACCAATGCGCCGTTGCAATTCTCCAGCGAATTCGACGACAGCGATGCCGCCAACGAACCTATCTGAAGCCGATCACCGAATGGATCAAGCGTTGATCACCCGCATTATCGAAGCCGCCCTGTTGGCGAGCAGCCAGCCGCTGACGCTGGCGCAGCTGCAGGGGCTGTTTCCGGAAGAAGAACCGGCGCCGCCTGGCAGCGTCGAGCGCGCGCTGGAACGGTTGCGCGAGGGCTGCGCCGACCGCGGCGTGGAACTGGTCGAGGTGGCCTCGGGCTTCCGCTTCCAGGTCAAGGCCGACGTGCATGGCTGGGTTGCCCGGCTGTGGACCGAGCGCCGCACCAAGTACACCCGCGCCACGCTGGAAACCCTGGCGCTGATCGCCTACCGGCAACCGATCACCCGCGGCGAGATCGAGCAGGTGCGCGGCGTGGCGGTCAGCAGCAACATCATCCAGGCCCTGGAAGAACGCGAATGGATCCGCGTGGTAGGCCACCGCGACGTGCCCGGCAAGCCGGCCCTGTTCGGCACCACCAAGGGGTTTCTGGACTACTTCGGGCTAAAGCGATTGGACGAGCTGCCGCCATTGTCTGAGTTGAAGGACATCGCCGAGCTGGAACCGCAGTTGCCGCTGGACCGCGATGGTCAGCTGGATGGCGCAGTGCCGGCATCGGTGGCGATGGATGCAGCGCTGGGTGAGACGGATGCCGATGCGGCGGACGCGGACTCAGAGGGCGATAGCACCGATGCCCAATTGGATGAAGAAACACACGACTCCGGCGATGCAGACAACGCCGCCGACCCGATCGACGCAACACCGCAACACTCCGAGCATGCCTCGGCGCAGGAACAGAACACGTTGGACCCAGACGACGCCCGTGAGGGCGCCCCCGACACCGCGCCGGGCACGCGCGCGGATGCAGTGAACGAAGACGAAGACAACGCCGTCGCGACGACGACCGTGGCTGTTGACGAAGCCGATTCCGACCCAGAGGCCGACCCGCAACGCGTCGGCCGGAGCCAGACACATGAGTGACACCCCCCGCAAGCTGTCGTTGAACAAACTCTCCCTCAAGCGCGACAGCGCGCCCGAAGCGCCCAAGCTGGAAGAGCGCCTGCACAAGGTGCTGGCCCAGGCCGGCCTGGGGTCGCGCCGCGCGCTGGAACAGCGCATTGCCGATGGCCTGATCAAGGTCAATGGCGCCGTCGCGCAGACCGGCATGTCGGTGCGCAGCGGCGACAAGATCGAGCTGGACGGCCGCAGTTTCGTCGCCAGCGCGCTGACCGAACCTTCGCGCGTGCTGATCTACAACAAGCCCGAAGGCGAAGTGACCACGCGCGAAGATCCCGAAGGCCGCCCGACCGTGTTCGAGTCGCTGCCGGCATTGAAGGGCTCGCGCTGGATCGCGATCGGCCGCCTGGATATCAACACCACCGGCCTGCTGCTGCTGACCACCGACGGTGAGTTGGCCAACGCGATGATGCATCCCTCTTACGAGGTCGAACGCGAATACGTGGTGCGCGTGCGCGCGCCGGAAGGCGAGGACAAGGTCTCCGACGCCATCATCGAGCGCCTGTCGCGCGGTGTGCTGCTGGAAGACGGCGGCGCCAAGTTCGACGAAATCGAACGCATCGGCGGCACCGACTCGCACGACTGGTTCCGCGTGGTGGTCAAGGAAGGCCGCAATCGTGAAGTGCGCCGCCTGTGGGAGTCGCAAGGCTGCCAGGTCAGCCGCCTCAAGCGCAGCCGCTACGGCAAGATCTCGCTGCCGCGCGAGTTGCTGCGTGGGCAGTCGGTCGAAGTGGCGCAGGAAAAGGTCGACGCCCTGCGCGCCGAACTCAAGCTGGAAGAAGGCGCACCGTCGGCACTGACGCTGCAGCCGGTGATCGGCCAGCGCCGTGCGGCCAAGTCCACCGTGCACGTCTCGCGCGATGGTCGCAGCAACGCCTACGTCAACGGCCAGACTTCCGGCGCAGACGAAGGCCGCGAGCTGCGTCGCTTCGATAACCCGCGCGACGATCGTGGCGGCCGTGGTCGCGGCAAGCCCGGCGGTTTCAAGGGTGGCCTGACGGTCAGCGGCGAAGCGGCCGCGCGGCAGTCGCAGCAGCGCCCGTTCAAGCCGCGCGCGCCGGGCAAGGGCGATCGCGCGTTGCCGGACGGCAATCCGGCCGCGTTCCGCAGCTGGTATGTGCCCGATGGCGTGAGCACCGGCCCGAGCGGCCACCGCAACGCCGGCCCCAGCGGTCCCGGCACCGGCCAGGCACGTCCGTATGCGAAGAAGGGTCCGGGCGGCGCGCGTCCAGGTGCAGGCGGTCAGGGCCAGGGTCAAGGCCGTGGCGGTGCTGGCGGCGGTGGACAAGGCCAGTCGCAGGGTCAAGGCCAGGGTCAGCGCAAGCATCCGTACGGTCACCCGGGCAACGCACCGAGCTTCCCGTCCGACCACGCCAACCCGGGCTTCAGCCCGTATGGCGCGGCACGTCCGGCAGCTGGTCGCCCGACCGGCGCACGTGCAGGCGGCCCCGGCGGCAACCGTGGACCGGGCGGTAATCGTGGTCCCGGTGGCCCGGGCGGCGCTCCACGTGGCCCAGGTGGTCCGGGTGGTCGTCCCCCGGGTGGCGGTAACCGTCGGCCACCAGGTGGCGGCAATCGCGGTCGCTAAGCTACAAGACGCGCAATAAAAAAACGGCCCTGCGAAGGGCCGTTTTTCGTTTTCGCTTGGATCATGTCCGCTTGAATCACGCGATACATCGAAGTAAGCGCGAAGACATTAACTGTGGCTCGCACCAGCGAACCGGCACACCAGCTTTAGAGCGGCCAACAAAATGACTGCGCCTACCGCTAAGGCGGGCGCGCCCAATTTGGGTTTTCCATCAGCACACGATCATATTGCCAGGTGCGATGTCCTCACCGCTTGCGGGACCGTGTGGCGGCATGGATGCCGCCACCGAGCCTACATGGACGTACTTGCGGCGTGTCCTGCAAGCGGTGAGGGCATCGCGCCCTCGACTAACCAAGCTTTTTGACTCCATCTAAATGCGGCTAATACTCGACATTTCGATTGTCTTCTCTTGTCTTGGAGTGGAAAGTGCGGATAGATCACTTGCAGAGCGGCTTATCTGCGGCTTGGCTGCAGGGTCCTTGCCCGCCCACCGTCGCGGGACACGCTGCAAGTACTTCCATGTAAGCTCTTATGCGGCATCCATGCCGCATAAGGTCCCGCGCCGGTGGGCGGGCAAGGACCAGTCGAGAATGTCGGTGTGCATGTGCGAGCAGTGCATGCCGCGCGGGCATCCGAACTAGTTGCCGGTTTGATCAAGTCCATTCGATCCGAGCAATGTCGCTTCCAGCCCGACATCATTCCACTCGTCAATCAAGGCGAGTGTGGCCAATACGTTGTCGCCATCGCTACACGTTCCAGAGGCTTTGTTAACCACTCTTGGTAACAAAGCCTCTCGCGTACAGACTGCGCTTGTGGAGTGCAGTGCCGTCTTCAGCGCGATCTGCTGCGTCTTACTTGAGACGCTCGATCACGAAGTTGCCTACATTGACGCCCAGATCCACGCCCTCGCCCGTTCCGGCCAGGGCCAGCGAAATGTCGCCCTTGGTGACGACCTGTGCGGTGCTGGATTTGACGATGCCGGCGTGCGCTTCGGCCGCCGCGTAGGTGCCGAGCAGATCATTGAGGCTGTAGGCGCCGCTGAAGGTGCCGCGGCCGCCGGTGATCTTGGACTTGCCGACCGTCAGACCACCGCCCTTGCTGGAGATCTTGACCGGAATCACTGCACCGTTGTCGCAGGTGATGGTGCCGGTGCCGCTGGCGGTCTTGTAGAACACCGACCAGCCTTCCAGATTGAACGACAGTTTGCAGTCGATGTTGCCTGCAGCCTGGGCCTGCGGTGCGAGTGCGGCAGCGCCCAGCAGCGCGAAAAGAGAAAGCGACTTGATCATGTGGGCATTCCGGTTGATGAACGTGGCGCCGAGCCTAGCAGCGCCGGCGTGGCAGTCGCGACAACTTCCGGGCATCGCACAGGCGACCGTTCAGCGAATGATTGCCGCTGCCGCCAGGCGTGCCTGGTGATGCAGGAAGCGCCTTGCGCATGGGATGATCGCGGCATGTTACGCACCGCTCACGTCACCCTGTTGACCGCCCTGCTGTTGCCATCTGTGGCCATTGCCCGTGAGGCCATTCCGACCCAGCGCTACACCGTGGTGAAGACCTATCCGCACGACACCGCCGCGTTCACCGAGGGCCTGTTCTATCTGGACGGGTATCTGTACGAAAGCACCGGGGAACTTGGCCGTTCCAGCGTACGCAAGGTCGAGCTGGACACCGGCCGTGTGCTGCAGCAAGCCACGACACCGCCGCCCTACTTCGGCGAAGGCATCGTGGCCTGGCGCGACACGCTGATTCAACTGACCTGGCGCAATCAGCAGGGCTTTGTCTACGACCTGGCCACCCTGACGCCGCGCACGCGTTTTGCGTATTCCGGCGAGGGCTGGGCGCTGACCAGCGATGCCAGCAGCCTGTACATGAGCGATGGCAGCGCCACCATCCGCCGCCTCGATCCGGAGACGCTGCAACAGGTCGGCAGTATCAAGGTCACCGCCAGCGGCAGGCCACTGGACAACCTCAACGAGCTGGAATGGGTGAAAGGCGAGTTGTTGGCAAACGTCTGGCTGACCACGCGCATCGCACGCATCGACCCGGCCAGCGGCAAGGTGGTCGGCTGGATCGATCTGAAGGCACTGGTGCCGGATGACCAGACACTGACGGATCCGGGCAACGATGTGCTCAACGGCATCGCCTATGACGCCAAGCACGATCGCCTGTTCGTGACCGGCAAGCATTGGCCGAAGCTTTACGAAATTCGGCTGGCTGAGTAGCCGGGATTGGGGATTGGGGATTGGATATTCGGGATTCGGGATTCGGGATTGGCGCAGGCAGCAGCATGCCCGCAGTTGCGAATCCCTAATCCCTAATCCCTAATTCCTAATCCCAACCGCCTACTCCGTCAACGAAAACGTATCGGCATCCAGCATCGCAGGGAAGCGCGCGCGATGCTCGGCCAGCGCCGACGCACTGATGGTGGTGGTGACCACTTGCGGCCGCTCGCGGATTTCCACTTGCGGCTGGCCCAGGAAATCGATCACCGCGCTATCGCCGGCGTAGTGCAGCTGGTTGCCGTCGACGCCGACGCGGTTGACCGCCGCCACAAAGCACAGGTTCTCGATCGCACGCGCGCGCAGCAGCGTCTTCCACGCATAGGCGCGCGCAGACGGCCAGTTGGCCACGAACAATTGCAGATCGAAATCCATCTGGCCCGGCCGCTCGACATCGTAGCGATTGCGACAGAACACCGGAAAACGCAGGTCGTAGCAGACCTGTGGATTGATCCGCCAGCCCTTCCATTCCACCGTCAGGCGATCGCGCCCGGCGGCATAGCGCAGATGCTCGTTGCCGAAGCGGAACAGATGGCGTTTGTCGTAGTACTGCAGCGTGCCATTCGGGGTAGCCCATAGCAGGCGGTTGAACACGCCCTGCTCGGTGCGTACCTGCACGCTGCCGGTGATGGCCGCCCCCAGCGTTGCTGCCTGTGCACGGATCCACGCCACCGTGGGGCCGTCCATGCCTTCCGCCTTGAAGATGGCATCGTTGGAGAACCCACTGGTAAAGGTCTCCGGCAGGATCACCAGATCAGTCTGCCCGACCAACGGCTCCAGCAACGCGCCGTAGTAATCGCGATTACCGGCCGGGTCATGCCAGCGGGTGTCGCCCTGGACAAGCGAGATGCGGAGGTCGTGCATAAGAGGCTCGGGAATAGGGATTCGGGAATAGGGATTCGGGATTGGGGATTCGAACAGCGGGGGCTCGGGCGGTTTTATGTCTTCGGGCTTTCTGCGGATTCACATCAACAAACGAGCAACCGCCGTTGCGAATCCCAAATCCCGAATCCCGAATCCCAGCCCCTCAGAGCTTCTGCAAACGCTCGATCGCCGCATCCAATGTCGCATCGTTCTTGGCAAAGCACAGCCGTGCCAGACGCTGGCCAGCGGGCGCGGTTTCATAGAACGGCGAGAGCGGAATCGCTGCCACGCCCTTCTCCACCGTCAGCCACTTCACGAACTCGGTGTCGGGCAAATCGCTGATCGCCGAATAATCCACCAGCTGGAAATAGCCGCCGGGCACCGGCAATGGTTTCAGACGTGTGGTCAGCAGCTGCTCGCGGAAACGGTCGCGCTTGGCTTGGTAGAACGCGCCCAGTTGCTCGTCGTGTTCGGGTTCGTCGCGGATCATTGCGGCAAACGCGTGCTGGGCCGGGCCGAAGCTGGTGAAGGTGTTGTACTGGTGCACCTTGCGGAATTCGGCGCTCAGTGTGGGCGGTGCGATGGCGTAGCCGATCTTCCAGCCGGTGCAGTGATAGGTCTTGCCGAAGCTGGAAATCACGAATGCGCGCTCGCGCAACTCCGGCCAGCGCAACACCGACTCGTGACGGCGGCCGTCGAACACGATGTGTTCGTAGACCTCGTCCGAGAGCAGGAAGATCTCGGTGCCGCGCAGCAGTTCGGTCAGCGTCTGCATGTCGGCGGCAGACAGCATCGCGCCGGATGGGTTGTGCGGCGAGTTGATCATCAGCAAGCGCGTCTTCGGCGTGATCGCCGCGCGCAAGGCATCCCAATCGACCGCGAAGGTCTGCGGGTGCAGCGCCACGTGCACCGCGCGCGCGCCGGCCAGATCGATCGCCGGCTCGTAGCAGTCGTAGGCCGGGTCCAGCACGATGACCTCCTCGCCTGCGCGCACCACCGCGTGGATGGCGTTGAAGATCGCCTCGGTGGCGCCGCTGGTGACGGTGATCTCGCTGTCGGCATCGACCTGCGCGCCGTAGCAACGCTGCGCCTTGCCGGCGATGGCCTGGCGCAACGCCGCCACACCGGTCATCGGCGGGTACTGGTTGTGGCCGGCCGCCATGGCCTTGGTCAGTTCATCGACCAGCCGCGACGGCACCGCGAAATCGGGAAAACCCTGGCCCAGATTCACCGCGCCGTGCTCGGCCGCCAGCTGCGACATGACGGTGAAGATGGTGGTGCCTACCTTGGGCAGCTTGGTCGTGAGGGGCATCGTGCCGGTCCAGACAAGAAACGGGGGACCGCGAGTGTACGCAAAGCCGCCAGGCGGTTGCTCCCAGCCGGTGCAAACAGCGTTCCCGGACACATCAGGCCGCCCGGTGCACCCCCGACACCGGGCCATCGTCGCTACAATGCGCGCCCAGTCTGGAGCGTGCCATGCCCAGGCCCTTCCCCATGCCGTCCCGCGACGGGAGCCCGCTGCGCCGATGATCGAACCGCTGCACACTGCGCCACCGCTGCTGGCCGCGCGCGCCCTGGCCTTCAGCCGCAACGAGGAGCCGGTGTTCGGCCCGCTGGATTTCCATGTCGATGCCGGTGAGGCCTTGCTGGTGCAGGGCGACAATGGCGCCGGCAAGACCACGCTGTTGCGGGTGCTGGCCGGCTTGCTGCATGTGGAGCGCGGGCAGATCCTGATCGACGGCAAGACCGCGCGGCGCGGCGACCGCAGCCGCTTCATGGCCTATCTCGGTCACCTGCCGGGCCTGAAGGCTGACCTCAGCACGCTGGAGAACCTGCACTTTCTGTGCGGTTTGCATGGCCGCCGCGCCAAGCAGATGCCCGGCAGTGCGCTGGCCATCGTTGGCCTGGCCGGATACGAAGATGCGCTGGTGCGTCAATTGTCGGCCGGCCAACGCAAGCGCCTGGCATTGGCGCGGTTGTGGCTGTCGCCGGCCCCGCTGTGGCTGCTGGACGAGCCCTACGCCAACCTGGATCTGGACGGCATCACCCTGGTCAACCGGATGATCTCCGCGCATCTGCGCGGCGGTGGCGCGGCGCTGGTCACCACCCACGGCGCCTATGCGGCGCCGCCGGTGCGCACGCGCATGCTCACGCTGGAGGCGGCGGCATGAGCCTGCATTCGCCACAACCCTCGCTGTGGCAGGCCGCGCGCGCCTTGCTCAGCCGCGATCTGCAATTGCTGTGGCGGCGCCGCAGCGACGCGCTGCAGCCGGCCCTGTTCGCGCTGCTGATCGTGGTGTTGTTCGCGCTGGGCCTGGGCGGACGCCCGGACCTGCTGGCGCAGGCCGCGCCAGCGGTGCTGTGGTTGTCGGTACTGCTGGCCGGCTTGCTGTCGCTGGATGCGTTGTTCCGCAGCGATGTGGAAGACGGCTCGATGGAGCAATGGCTGCTGGCGCCGGTGCCGCTGGCTTGGCTGATCGCGGTGCGCGTGCTGCTGCACTGGGCGACCAGTGCGTTGCCGCTGATTGCGGTGACGCCGCTGCTGGGCGAATTGCTGCACCTGCCACATGACCAACTCCCTGTGTTGCTGGCATCGTTGGCGCTGGGAACACCGCTTTTAAGTCTGCTCGGCGCCGTGGTTGCAGCGCTGACGGTGACGATGAAACGCTCTGGTATTCTCGTGGCGTTGCTGGCGTTGCCGTTGTATGTGCCGGTGCTGGTGTTCGGTGCCGGCAGTGTTGCGGCAAGTGGACAAGGACAGGATGCGGTGGGTGCGTTGTTGTTGTTGGGCGCCGGCTTGGTGATCGGTGTGGTGCTGGCGCCGCTGGCTGCGGCTGCCGCGATCCGCATTTCGCTGAGCTGAGTGTGTGATCGATGCGATGGTGATGAGGCGCACAGCGCCGAGCGCCATTGCAGTTGCAAGCGCTATTTCAGTTGCAAGCGCTCCTGCTGTTTCGAGAGCTAATGCCATTCCAAGGGCTACTGCCATCGTATGAACGTCGTCGTCCACTGGTTCCACCAACTCGCCTCCCCCCCGATCTTCGACCGTTTTACTGCGCGCTGGGCGCCGTGGTGCTACGCGCTGGCCGCAGTGCTGCTGGGCGTGGGCATCTGGCAGGCCTTGTTCGCAGTGCCGGCCGATTACCAGCAGGGCGACAGCTTCCGCATTCTCTACATCCATGTGCCCAGCGCGTGGATGAGCCTGTTCGTGTTCGGGCTGATGGCTTTGTATGCGGCGATTGCGCTGATCTGGCGCATCAAGATCTGCGAAATCCTGGCGATGGCCTGCGCGCCGATCGGCGCTGCGTTCACCGTGATCACCCTGCTGACCGGCAGCATCTGGGGCAAGCCGATGTGGGGCGCATGGTGGGATTGGGACCCGCGCCTGACCACCGAATTGATCCTGTTGTTCCTGTATCTGGGCGTGATCGGCCTGTATCACGCCATCGACGATCGACGTCAGGCTGCGCGCGCGGCGGCGTTGCTGGCGATCGTCGGCGTGGCGCTGCTGCCGGTGATCCGCTATTCGGTGGTGTGGTGGAACTCGCTGCATCAAGGCCAGAGCATTCGCCTGCTCGGCCCCTCGACCATCGATGCGAGCATGTTGCTGCCGCTGTGGCTGATGGTGATCGGCACCAAGTTCTGGTTCGCCGGTTCGCTGCTGACGCGTGCACGCGCCGACAACCTGCGTCGCGAGGCCGGCAAGGCCTGGATCGTGCGCGATGCCCCGGAGGGCGCGGCATGAGCTACCTGCCCTACGTCATCGCCGCCTACGCGGTGTTCGTGCTGGTACTGCTGTGGGACCTGATCGCCGGCCGCTGGCAGGTGCGCCGCGCCTTGAAGATTGCGCAGGCGCGGCGCCTGCGCGAGCGCAAGCGCGCGGCGGTGCCCACCGATGCGGAGCTGATCCGGTGAATCCGCAACGGCGCCGCCGGATGTGGTTGGTGATCGCGCTGGTGCTGGCCGGCGGGCTGGCGACCACGCTGGTGGCGATGGCGCTGCAGCGCAACGTGGCCTATCTGTACACGCCGTCGGAAGTGCTGCGTGGCGACGCCGGCGACCACGCGCGTTTCCGGCTCGGCGGCATGGTGGAAAAAGGCTCGTTCAAACGCGCGTCCGGCTCGCTGGAAGCGCAGTTCCGTGTCACCGATGGCGATGCCCAGTTGCCGGTGCGCTACGACCGCATCCTGCCGGACCTGTTCCGCGAGGGGCAGGCGGTGGTGGCCACCGGTCGCATGCAGCAAGGCGTGTTCGTGGCCGAAGATATCCTGGCCAAGCACGACGAGACCTATATGCCGAAGGAAGTCGCCGACAAGATGGGCAGTGCGCATCGCAAGCACGATGTGCCGGCGGCG
This sequence comes from Xanthomonas hortorum, assembly GCF_040279205.1. Lineage (GTDB taxonomy): Bacteria > Pseudomonadota > Gammaproteobacteria > Xanthomonadales > Xanthomonadaceae > Xanthomonas > Xanthomonas hortorum_F. The sequence continues at coordinate 89,691 of NZ_JBEOLS010000002.1, read as the reverse complement.
GCGGACCAGGCTGGAGGGCTGCGTTGATGGCAGATGTCGGTATGACCGTGGCGTTGCTGCAAGATGGTGGCTGGCGCGAAAGCAGCCTGGCTGACAACGTCGCTGTAGCTGCGCAACGCTACGCCGACGCTGCATCGATGAGGCCTCGTCATTGCGCGCGCAATCGCTGCACTGCTTCATCTTCAAAAACGCGCCTGCCCGATGCTGCCTGAGCTCGGCACCTTCCTGCTGATTCTGGCGTTGCTGGTGGCATTGGTGCAGGCCGCGCTGCCGCTGGCCGGCGCGCAGCGCGGACGCAGTAGCTGGATGGCGGTCGCGCGGCCGGCAGCCCTGGTGCAGCTGGGCCTGATCGCCGCTGCATTCGCGCTGTTGACGCATGCCTTCCTGGTGCAGGACTTTTCGGTGCGCTACGTCGCCGAGAATTCCAACAGTTTGTTGCCGGTGATGTATCGCTACTCGGCGGTGTGGGGCGCGCACGAAGGCTCGTTGCTGCTGTGGACGCTGGTGCTGGCGCTGTGGACCGGCGCGGTGGCGATCTGGTCGCGGCAGTTGCCCGCGCACGTTATCGCGCGCGTACTCGGCGTGATGGCGCTGGTGAGTATCGGATTCCTGGCGTTTTTGCTGTTTACCTCCAATCCGTTCGCGCGCCTGTTTCCGGTGCCGCTGGAGGGCGCCGATCTCAATCCGCTGTTGCAGGATCCGGGCCTGATCATCCATCCGCCGATGTTGTACTGCGGCTACGTCGGCTTTGCGGTGCCGTTCGCCTTCGCCATCGCCGCGCTGCTGGAAGGCCGCATGGATGCGCGCTGGCTGCGCTGGACGCGGCCATGGACCAACGTGGCCTGGGCGATGCTCACCGTCGGCATCGCGCTGGGCAGCTGGTGGGCGTATTACGAATTGGGCTGGGGCGGTTGGTGGTTCTGGGACCCGGTGGAAAACGCCAGTTTCATGCCGTGGCTGGTGGGCACTGCGTTGCTGCATTCGCAGGCGGTCACCGAAAAGCGCGGCAGCTTCGCCAGCTGGACCTTGTTGCTGGCGATCGCTGCATTTTCGCTATCGCTGTTGGGTACGTTTTTGGTGCGCTCGGGCGTGCTGACCAGCGTGCATTCGTTTGCGGCCGATCCCTCGCGCGGGCTGTTTATTCTGGTGTTCCTGCTGGCGGTGGTCGGTGGTTCGCTGGTGCTGTATGCGATTCGCGCGCCGCGCTTGTCGTTGGTGGACGATCCGCGCCGCGCGTTCGCCGGCAGCTCGCGCGAAACCTTGTTGCTGTTGAACAACCTGCTGCTCACCTGCGCCTGCGCGATGGTGCTGCTAGGCACGCTGTATCCGCTGCTGGCCGACGCGCTTGGGCTGGGCAAGTTGTCGGTGGGCCCGCCCTACTTCGGCACGCTGTTTTTGGTATTGATGGCGCCGCTGGTGGCGCTGCTGCCGTTCGGCCCGCTGACCCGCTGGCAGCGCGAGCAGGCCTCGCGCCCGTTGGCGATGTTGGCGCCCTGGGCGGGCCTGGCGGTTGCCGCAGGCGTGCTGGCATGGTTCGTTGCCCCGCAGGGTCAGCTGAAAGCGGCGATCGGTGTGGCCGGCGCAGTGTGGGTGCTGCTCGGCACGTTGCGCTTCCTGTGGACGCGACGCGCGGCCAAGGGCCGGAAATTCACTGCGGAAATGCTTGGCATGGTGCTGGCGCATCTGGGCGTGGCGGTGTTCCTGGCCGGTGCGCTGCTGGTGGAATCGCTGAGCCTGCAACGCGAGGTCGCCTTGGCACCCGGTGAGCAGATGCAGATCGGCCGCTACGCGCTGCACTTCGATCACGTCGAAGAATTGCGCGGGCCCAATTACGTCTCCGATCGTGCCAACCTGCAGGTGTTCAAGGACGATGCGCCGGTGGGCCTGTTGCATGCGGAAAAACGCCGCTACGCCAGCGGCGGGCAGACCTTGACCGAGGCGGCGATCCGTCCCGGTCCATTCGGCGATTTGTATGTCGCCCTTGGCGAACCCCTGGGCAATCAGGCCTGGGCGGTCCGCGTCCACCTCAAACCGTTCGTCCGCTGGATCTGGCTGGGAGCGCTGCTGATGGCGCTCGGCGGCCTGGTCACCGCGGCCGACCGGCGTTTTCGTCGTTCTCCGGAGATCCAAGATGGTTGAGTCACGTTCGCCCCGCCTACCCACTGCCGTACTCGTGGGTGCCATCGTGCTGCTGCTCGCACTTGCAGCGCTGCTGGTCTACGCGGTGGTGCGCTCCGGTCAGGACGATCGCAATGCCCTGCCCTCTGCGCTGATCGGCAAGCCTGCGCCGGAGTTCGCGCTGCCATTGCTGCACGATCCCAGCATCGTGGTGCACGCACGCGAGCTGCGCGGCGCGCCGTACATCATCAACGTGTGGGGCAGCTGGTGCCCGGCATGCCGCGAAGAACACCCGGTGCTGAGCCGCTTCGCACTGACCAAGCGCGTGCGCGTGATCGGCTACAACTGGAAGGACGAGCGCACCGATGCGCTGCGCTGGCTCGAACAACTGGGCAACCCGTATCTGCTGGTGGTCGCCGACAAAGACGGCCGTACCGCGATCGACTTCGGTATTGCCGCGGCGCCGGAAACCTTTCTGGTCGACGGGCGCGGCGTGGTGCGCTGGAAATACAGCGGCATGCTCACCCAATCCATCATCGACACCCAGCTGATTCCGGCGCTGAGCAAGATCGAGCGCTCGCCTAGCGCCGCACCGGACCTGCACACCAGCCGATGATGCGCGCCTGGCTGCTCATGCTGCTGTTGTTGCCCTGGCTGGCCTTGGCCCAGCCGGTCGGCGACCCGGCGCCGCTGCGTTATGCCTCTGCCGAAGAAGAAGCACGCTTCCACGCATTGACTGCCGAATTACGTTGCGTGCAATGCCAGAACCAGTCGCTGGCCGACTCCAACGCGCAAATTGCGCAGGACCTGCGCCGCGAAGTGTTGGCGTTGATGCGCGAAGGCCGCAGCGATACGCAGATCCGCCAATTTCTGGTCGCGCGCTATGGCGAGTTCGTGCTGTATCGCCCGCGTGTCGAATCGCGCACCTGGCTGCTGTGGTTCGGCCCGCTGCTGGTGTTGTTGCTGGGCGGTGGAGCGGTTGTGTTCGTGGTGCGCAGACGCAGCGTTGCTGCGCCCGCCCTGCCCGCCGATGAGCAGGAGTGGTGATGGTCGGCTTCGTCGTTGCAGTGGTGTTACTGGCATTGCTGGCCTTCGGTGTGGCGCTGCGGCCGCTGTGGCGCCAGACGCGCGGGCTGGCGGCCAGCGTCGCGGTGTTGTTGCTGGCGGCGAGCGCGGCCTTGTATTGGCTGGTCGGCACGCCGAGCGCGATTCAACAGCCGGCCAATCGACCGGCCACACCGCGCTCGTTGGACGAAGCCATCGTGCAACTGCGCGCGGCATTGGCAAGCAATCCCGATCAGGCCGAAGGCTGGGTATTGCTGGGCCGCTCACTGTCCAGCCAGCAGAAATTCGCCGAAGCGCGTGATGCGTTTGCACGCGCGGTTGCCTTGCGCCCGGATGAGCCAGACGTGCTGGTGGCTGCCGCGCAATCGCGCATGCTCGCCGACGACAGCGGGCGCCCTGACCCGGAGGCCATGCGCTTGCTCGAACACGCACTGGTGGTGCAACCGGACCATCAACGCGCGCGCTGGTTTCTGGGTGTCGTGCAGCGCCAGGCCGGTCAGCCGGCCAAGGCCAGCGAGACCTGGACGCCGTTACTCGCTGTGGTCGATGCCAACACGCGCCCCGGCTTGCTCAAACAGATCAATGCCGCGCGCCAGGAAGCAAAGCTTGAGCCGATTCAGGCACCGGATGCGCCTGCTGCTGCAGCCAGCGGCAAACGCATCCAGGTGCGCGTGACGCTGGACGCCGAATTCGCCAAACGCGCCGGATTGCCCGGCGATACCAGCGTCTTCGTGATCGCACGCGCCGCAGATACCCCGATGCCGGTAGCGGTGGAAAAACACGCGCTCAGCGACTTGCCGTTGACCATCACCCTGGACGATAGCGACAGCCCGATGCCGACGCGCACGCTGTCGTCGCTGGACAAAGTGCAGGTGCTGGCACGGCTGTCGCGCAGCGGCAACGCAATGCGCCAGGCCGACGATGTGGAAAGCGCGCCAGTGATGGTGACACTGCCTGCCGACGCGCCAGTGGAGTTGGTGATCGGGCGCTGATTGCTCGCCACGTTTCGTTGCGACGCTTGGGCCAATGGACGAAGAGCGGCCACAAAACGTAGCGCGCAGTCGTAAGGCCGATGTGGACGGCGCCGAGGAATCGGAGTGTCACGCATCACATGCCGCACCGAGTAACGGCTGCGCCATCGTTGTGTTAGCTGCTACCAACGTCATCTGGATGGTCCCAAGCCGCGTTGGTCGAGGGCGCGATGCCCTCGCCGCTCGCGGGACACGCCGTAAACCCGTCCATGGGGGCTCGGTGGCGGCATCCATGCCGCCACACGGTCCCGCAATCGGCAAGGACACCGCGCCAGGAAGTTGGTCGGTAGCCAAGTAAAAAGCGGGTCATCTCGCGGGTTGTATTGGCTTGCGAGTACGGGCCGCAACTACAGAGATCCAGCGCATCAGAAGCACGTCATGCATTGCTTGCACCATGCACACCGACCATATCGACTGGTGCTTGCCCGCCCACCGTCGCGGGACCTTACGCGGCATGGATGCCGCGTAAGAGCCTACACGGACGTACTTGCGGCGTGTCCCGCGACAGTGGGCGGGCAAGGGCCCTGCAGCCAAGAAGCAGATCAGCGCTCTGAAGGCTGACATCAAGCAGCGCAAGGGCTCAAACCCATTCCCATCCTGCACCCGGCGCACGCCATGGCAGATAGAATTGCGACATGACTGAATTCATTCCCCCCGGCACGCGCTTCCACGCCCTGCCCTCGCCGTTTCCGATGAAGCGCGGCGGCGTGCTGCATCAAGCACACGTCGCCTACGAAACCTGGGGCACGCTGGCCGCCGATTGCAGCAATGCGGTGTTGATCGTCACCGGCTTGTCGCCCAACGCGCATGCTGCGGCAAATCAAGCCAATCCAGAGCCCGGTTGGTGGGAAGCGATGCTCGGGCCAGGCAAGCCGATTGATACCGAGCGCTGGTTCGTGGTGTGCGTCAATTCCTTGGGCAGTTGCAAGGGCTCGACCGGCCCGGCCTCGATCGACCCTGCTACAGGTGCGCTGTATCGCCTGACATTCCCGGAGTTATCGATCGAAGATGTGGCCGATGCCGCAGCCGATGTCGTGCGTGCGTTGGGCATCGAACAACTTGCCTGCCTGATCGGCAACTCGATGGGCGGCATGACCGCGTTGGCGTTGCTGCTGCGGCACCAAGGCATTGCGCGCAGCCACATCAACATCTCCGGCAGCGCGCAGGCGTTGCCGTTCTCGATCGCCATCCGCTCGCTGCAGCGTGAAGCCATCCGCCTGGATCCGCACTGGAACGGCGGCCATTACGACGACACCCGTTATCCCGAATCGGGCATGCGTATGGCGCGCAAACTCGGCGTGATCACCTACCGCTCCGCGCTGGAATGGGACGGTAGGTTTGGTCGCGTACGATTGGATTCCGAGCAGGCCGCCGACGACCCGTTCGGCCTGGAATTCCAGGTCGAAAGTTATCTGGAAGGTCACGCGCGCCGCTTCGTGCGCTTCTTCGATCCTAATTGCTATCTGTATCTAAGCCGCTCGATGGACTGGTTCGATCTGGCCGAATATGTCGACGACAAGCCGGTCATTGACGCGCGTGTCGATGGCACGCAGCTCGACAACCCACACCTCGCCGCCAAGCCCGATACAGGCGTCTCCACCGACGCCACGGTGCTGGCCGGCCTGGCGCAGATCCGCATCGCGCGTGCGCTGGCGATCGGTGCCAACACCGACATCCTGTTTCCCGTGCAGCAACAGGAACAGATCGCCGAAGGCTTGCGCGCCGGTGGTGCAGATGCCCAGTTTCTCGGGCTGGATTCGCCACAGGGCCACGACGCCTTCCTGGTCGATTTCGCGCGCTTCGGTCCGGCCGTGCGTAACTTTCTGGACGCTTGCTGATTTCCAGAACCAAGCAACAGCGGCGTGACCTGCCGCAGCGTGGTGGTCTACCGCGCAAGACGCTGGCCGTGCTGTTTCTGACCGGCATGGCAGCGATGGTGGTTGCAGGTCGACTGCCGGCGCTACTGGCACTGTGGTACGCGGCCGCCAGCGTAGTGGCGATGATCGCCTACCGGCGCGACAAAAGCGCAGCACAGCGCGGCCAGCAACGCACGCCGGAAACGAGATTGCACATCATCGCGCTGCTCGGCGGATGGCCGGGGGCATTGTTGGCGCAAGGGCTGTTCCGACATAAATCCAGCAAGGCGGCCTTCCAGGCGTGGTTCTGGATCATCGTTATGGTGAACGTCGCCGTGTTGGTTCTGACATTACGCCAGCCTGCACTGATGGCTGCATTACACGCGTTGCTGAAATGAGCCGCACACGTGCAATGCGTGCGTGCAAGAAATCAACGCGAAGACCTGCAACACCCGTCCGCACGACATGGGCACGGGTCACCACCTATTCGCTGCCGGCGCATTGAAGAAAGGTTTCAGGCCAACGTTTCCAACACACCCGCACGCATGCGATACCGCCGATGCACCACACCGGCCGGCACGCTGTCGTGCGTGATCATCACCAGGCTGCGCTCGCCGAGTGCAGCGGAGAGATCCAGCAGCAACGCGTGTGCGGTGTCCACGTCCAGGCCGTCGGTGGGTTCGTCCAGCAATAGGATCGGTGCGTCGCGCAGCAGCGTGCGTGCGAGTGCCAGCCGCCGCGCCTGGCCGGCCGAGAGCGTGGCACCATTTTCGCCAACCCAGGTGTCCAGGCCGTTCTGCGCAGTGGCCCACTCGCGCAGCCGCACCTGCTCCAGCACATGCCACATCGCGGCATCGCTGGCGCTGGCATCGCCAATCAGCAGATTTTCGCGCACCGTGCCGGCAAAGACCGGGGCATTCTGCGGCAGCCAGGCGATGCGTTGATGCCATTGCGCCTGCGCGACGTGGCGCAGGTCGATATCGGCGTAGGTCACCTGCCCGGCCTGCGGGTCCCATAGCCGCAACAGCAGTGCGGACAAGGTGCTCTTGCCGCTGCCGCTGTCGCCGCTGATGGCGATACGCTCGCCAGGCGCCAGCGTCAGATCGAGCGCCTGCAGCACCGGACGCGCACTGCCCGGCCACGCAAAGCCGATCTGATGCAGTTGCAGCGTGCCGCTGCGTGGCGCATCCGTTGCGTGCGGCGGATCGACGACCGACGGCGCCTGATCGACGATGGACTGCAGGCGTTTGGCCGCAACGCGTGCGCTCTGCAGTGCCTGCAAGGCGAGCCCGGCCCCGGCCCAGACTTCCAGCAACGCCATGGTCAAAAACACTAAGCCGGCCGCCATTTCCGCCGCAATCAATCCGCGCTCTGCCGCACTCAACCCAAGCCACACCATGCCGGCCAGGCCGATGCCGCCACAGACGGCGTGCAGCAGATTGCCGCCGATCAAGCGACGGCGCTGAATGCGGTCGCCATCGACGACGGCCGCCGCTGCTGCATCGACCTGATGCAGCCAGGCACCTTGCGCATCGACAGCGGCGAGATCGGCTGCGCCTTCCAGCCCTTCGAAGGCCTGCGTCCGCAATGCGGTGCGTTGCTGCGCGCGCAGCTGTTCGCGCTGCGCACCGCCGCGTGCCACCTGCCACGGCACCACGCCACCAATGACCACACCGAGCACCATCAGCAACAGCGCGGCGGGCGGATAGATCAGCGCCGCTGCACCCGCACCAGCAAGCCAGATCCCGAGCAATGCGGTCAACGGCGCCAGCGCGCGCACGCTCAGGCCATCGACTTCGCCGATATCGGACATCAGCCGCGCCAGCAGATCGCCGGTACGCGTGGCCGACAACCGGCCTGGCGCAAGCGGCAACGCACGGCGGAAGAACCACACGCGCAGATCGCGGGCGATGCGCAGGGTAGCATCGTGGCCGATCAATTTTTCGCCATAGCGCGAAACGATGCGCGCAAAGGTCAGCGCGCGAATGCCGGCCGAGGGCGAGAAGAAATTGAAACCCGTGCCCATGCCGGCAACACCCGCCAATGCAGCGGCGGTCAGGAAACTGCCGGACAGACCGAGCAAACCGACGCCTGCCAGCATGGTGACCAGCACCAACAAGGCCGACAGCAGCAGGCGCCAGACATGCTGGCGGAATACATCGCGCAGACGATCGGGCTGTGTGATGTTCATGGCAGCTCCGTTGCGACGGCGACGCCGCGCAGATCGATCACGGTATCGGCCCAGCGCATCACCGCCGCGCTGTGCGTGGCCAGGATCACCGCACGGCTGCGTGCGAACACGCCCAGCGTGCGCAGCAATTCCGCTTCGGTGTCGGGGTCGAGAAACGCAGTGGGCTCGTCCAGCAGCAACAGGTCCGGCTCACGCAGCAACAGCCGCGCCAGGGCCACGCGCCGCGCCTCGCCACCGGAGAGCCCGAAGCCGCGTTCGCCGATCACCGTGTCCAGGCCGGCCGGCAACTGCGCGGCAAAGCGCAGTACCTGCGCCGCGTCGGCAACCGCGTGCAGCCGCGCGTCGCTGGCCTGTGGATCGGCCAGGCGCAGGTTGTCGGCGATGCTGCCGTGAAACAGATACGGCCGCTGCGTGGCATAGCCGATACGTGCACCCGGACGCAGCGCAACGCTACCCGCCTCGGGCGCAAGCCAGCTGGCCAGACCTTCCAGCAAAGTGCTCTTGCCGCTGCCGCTTGCACCGATCACCGCCACGCGCTGCCCGGGCTGCAAGATCAGCGAAAAATTCTCCACCACCACGTGTGGCGCGCCCGGTGGACGCAGCGCCAGTCCACGCGCCTGCAACAGGGGTGTATTTGCCTGCGCCGGTTCCAATGCACGCGGCGGCACCGTGGCTGCTTGCGCGATTGCGGGCGGCGCGAACCCTTCCAGCAAGCGCTCGGCTTCGGCCACCGCCGCCAGCGCATTGGCACGGTCGTGGTAATGCGCGGCCAGCCGCCGCAGCGGCGCAAAGAATTCCGGTGCCAGCAGCAGGCAGAACATGCCCGCGCCCAGCGTCGGCAAGCCGTGCAGATCGAGCATGCCCAGATAACTCAGGCCGAAGTACAGCGCCACGATCGCCACGCTCACCGAAGCGAAGAATTCCAACACGGTGGACGACAGAAACGCGATGCGCAGCACCTTGAGCGAGCGCTCGCGCACGCCCTCGGCTGCGGCGGCAATGCCGCTCAACTCGGCCTCGCCGCGCCCGTACGCACGCAGCAGGCCCAGGCCTTTGAGGCGATCGGCAAAATGCCCGCCCATCCGCGCCAGCTCGCCGAGTTGCTCGCGCCCCGCAGCTTCGGCGCCCCAGCCCACCAGCATCATGAAGAACGGGATCAGTGGCGCAGTCAGCAGCAACACCAGGCCCACCACCCAGTCGACCGAAAACACCGCGATCAAAATCAGCGGCGGCACCAGCATCATCTCGGTACGCGCGAGTTGGTAGCCGACGAAATAGCCTTCCAGCGCATCGGTGTGGGCCAGGCTCAATTCGCCCAGCTCGCCGCTGCGTTGGCGGCGCAACCACACCGGGCCGTGCTGCACCAGCCGGCGTGCGATGCGGGCACGCAGCTCGCGCTTGGCCACATCGGCCACCTCGCCGGTCAGCGACTGCGCCCAGGCATTGAGCAAGGCGCGTCCGACCAGCACAGCCAACAATCCCACGCCCACGTCGCGTAAGTGCAGCAGTGGCAGATGTTGCACCAGCACCGCCTGCAACAACCAGGCGATCGCCGCCGCCTGCGCCAGCAGCAGCACGCCCGACACCGCGACCGCCACACCAGCCAGCCGCTTCGCACGCGCAGCCGGTGCGGCGAGCGCATCCAGCCATTGGCCGCGTTGACGGCGCTGGGCTGGCGTTTCGCTGGCTCGCACGCTGGGCTGGCTCACATCGCTCTCTTAAGAAGACATCGTGTTGCAAGCGATTGTAAGTCGCCACTCCCCGCTACGGGCTGCGCATTGTGCCGCACCCGCTCGCCACGGCATTGATTTGGATCAACGCGCGTGTCGCGGCAAGCGCAGATGATCGGTTGCATTCCTTCATCGACACCCAACCAGGCCACCCCGCCATGATCGACTCGACAGTTGTTGAACTGTCGCGGCTGCAGTTCGCAGTCACCGCGATGTACCACTTCATCTTTCCGCCGCTGACCATGGGCCTGTCGTTCCTGCTCGGCATCATGGAGAGCGTCTATGTGATGACCGGCAAGCAGATCTGGCGGCGCATGACCATGTTCTGGGGCGTGCTGTTCGGCATCAACTTCGCCATGGGCGTGGGCACCGGCATCGTGATGGAGTTCGAGTTCGGCATGAACTGGTCGTACTACAGCCATTACGTGGGCGACATCTTCGGCGCACCGCTGGCGATCGAAGGCCTGATGGCGTTCTTCCTGGAGGCGACTTTTCTGGGCCTGTTCTTCCTCGGCTGGAACCGCCTGAGCAAGGTGCAGCATCTGGCCACCACCTGGCTGGTGGCGCTGGGCAGCAACTTCTCGGCACTGTGGATTTTGATCGCCAACGGCTGGATGCAGAACCCGGCCGGCGCGGTGTTCAACCCGGACACCATGCGCATGGAAGTGGTCGATTTCATGGCGGTGCTGTTCAACCCGGTGGCGCAGGCCAAGTTCGTGCATACCGTCAGCGCGGGCTACGTGCTGGGTGCGGTGTTCGTGATGTCGATCAGCGCGTTCTATCTGCTGCGCGGCAAGCACGTAGAGATGGCGCGACGCTCGTTCGCCGTGGCTGCCGCGTTCGGCCTGTTGTCGTCGCTGTCGGTGGTGGTACTGGGCGATGAGAGCGGCTATGCCGCCAACGAACATCAGAAAATGAAATTGGCCGCGATCGAGGCGATGTGGGAAACAGAAGCCGCGCCGGCCGACTTCACCGCGTTCGGCATTCCCAATCAGCAGACCCATCGCAACGACTACGCGATCAAGATCCCGTATCTGATGGGCTTGATCGCCACCCGTTCGCTGGATGAGCCGATTCCCGGCATTCTGGAGCTGGTCGGGCGTGCCGAGCACCGCATCCGCGGCGGCCAGATCGCCTACGGTGCATTGGAGCGCGTGCGCGCCAACAAGGACGATGTCGAAGCGCGCAAGGTGTTCGACGCGCATTGGCAGGATCTGGGCCACGGCCTGCTGCTCAAGCGTTATCGCGACGATATCGGCAATGCCACGCCGGAGCAGATCGCCCAGGCCGCCATGGACACCGTACCGCGCGTGCTGCCGCTGTTCTGGACCTTCCGCATCATGGCCGCCATCGGCATCTACCTGATCGTGTTCTTCGCCGTCGCGTTCTGGTTCGCCTGCAAGCACAACTTCCAGGACAAGCGCTGGTTCCTGACGCTGGCGCTGTGGACCTTGCCGCTGCCGTGGATTGCGATCGAATGCGGTTGGTTCGTGGCCGAATACGGCCGCCAGCCGTGGGCGGTGGAAGGCGTGCTGCCGACCTTCTACGCCGCCTCTGGCCTGGATCTGTACGAAATCGTGTTGACCTTGGTCGGCTTCACCGCGCTGTACACCACGCTGCTGGTCATCGCGATCAAGCTGTCGCTGAAGACCATTCGCAAGGGCCCGGATGCGCTGTTTCCGCCTACATATCAAGGCACCTCGCCTAACACCGCATCGCCCCACGCTTCCTCACCCAGCGCCCCATTGAGCACCGGTGCGTTGGCCGGCGGCGCACCGTAAGCCAGGAGAAAAACCATGGATTTCATCTTGCTCGACTACACCACACTGCGCGTGATCTGGTGGCTGCTGCTGGGCGTCTTGCTGTCCGGTTACGCGGTGATGGGCGGCTTCGATCTGGGGGTCAGCACGCTGCTGCCGCTGGTTGCCCGTAACGATGCCGAACGCCGCCTGGTGATCAACACCATCGGCCCGGTCTGGGAGGGCAACCAGGTGTGGCTGATCCTGGGCGGCGGCGCGATCTTCGCTGCATTCCCGCCGCTGTATGCAGTGAGTTTTTCCGGATTCTATCTGGCGATGTTCCTGATCCTGTTCGCCCTGATCCTGCGTCCGGTCGGTTTCAAGTTCCGTGGCAAGCTGGCCGATCAGCGCTGGCGCAATAACTGGGACTGGGCGTTGTTTATCGGCGGCTGCATTCCTGCACTGATCATGGGCGTGGCGGTCGGTAACGTGCTGCTCGGGGTGCCGTTCCATTTCGACGACAGCATGCGCATCTTCTACACCGGCAATCTGTTCGGCTTGCTGACGCCATTCGCACTGCTCGCCGGCTTGCTCAGCGTGGCGATGCTGATGGCGCACGGGGCGGCGATGCTGGTGCTCAAGACCGACGGGCCGGTGGCAGAGCGTGCGGCGCGTTTCGGCAGCATCGCCGCGCTGTGTGCGGTGGCGCTGTTTGCGGCAGCCGGTGCATGGGTCGCGCTGGGTCTGCCTGGTTACGCGGTGACTTCGGTCCTGGCCACCGATGCGCCGACCAATCCGCTGGCCAAGACCGCCGCGCTCACCGCTGCCGGTGGCTGGCTGCACAACTACAGCAGCATGCCGGCGACCTTGATGGCACCACTGATCGGTCTGGTCGGGCTTGCGATGAATGCGCTACTGCTGCGTGTGCGGCGTGGCGGCCTGGCATTCATCGCCTCGGGCTGCGCCATCGTCGGCATCATTCTCACTGTCGGCTTTGCGCTGTTTCCGTTTCTGCTGCCCTCTTCCACCGCACCGCGCATGAGCTTGACGCTGTGGGATGCCTCCAGCAGCCGTCTGACGCTGTGGATCATGTTGCTGGCGACCGCGGTGTTCATGCCGATCGTGCTGGCCTACACAAGCTGGGTCTACCGCGTGCTCAAGGGCAAGGTCACGGCCGATGAACTGTCGGCCAATCCCAACGCGTATTGACCGCGCCCGCTGCGACTGCGGTGCACAAGCACGTTGCCGCGCCCGCTCGACATCTCACACACTTCAACAATTTTAAGGAGAACACCGATGTGGTATTTCGCATGGATCCTCGGCACCGGCCTGGCTGCGTTGGCTGCCGTGCTCAACGGCATGTGGTTCGAAGCACGCGAATCCGAGCGTGGTCAGTCGCGCCAGTAAAATAAATCGCGCAGATGCTTGCCGATTCGGCAATCCGTATGTAACATACGCGGCTCCTTCGGGGTGTAGCTCAGTCTGGTAGAGCGCTACGTTCGGGACGTAGAGGTCGCAGGTTCGAATCCTGTCTCCCCGACCAGTTTCAAAACACAAAACCGGCCTCGTGCCGGTTTTGTGTTTTCAGGCGTTGGCGCAGCGATGCGCGCAATGCGGATGGTCTGTCATGTCTGTTGTCATTGCCGGTGCTTGCTCGTCTGCCCAGTTGCGTGGCCGCGGGTTGGTGCTGGCTGCCATTTTGTTGTCCGCATTCAACTTGCGTACGGCGGTCACCTCGTTGACGCCGCTGCTGGAACGCATCGCAGATGAGTACGCATTCGGCGCGCCCACCATGGGTGCGATCGGCATGTTGCCGACCGCTGCGTTCGCACTCACCGGCGTCGCAACGCCCGCGTTGCTGCGCCGCTTCGGCCTGCTGCGCACTGCGCTGTTGTCGATGGCATTGGCCACGCTCGGATTAGTGTTGCGACCGCTGCTGCCGGACACCGCCGGCCTGCTGGTCGGATCGCTGATTGCGCTGGCCGGCATGGGCATGGGCAACGTGGTGTTGCCGCCGCTGGTGAAGCGCTATTTCGGCGATCGCGTGGGCGGTGTCAGCACGCTGTACATCACCGTGCTGCAGGTCGGCACCTTGTTGCCCGCGCTGCTGGCGGTGCCGGTGGCCGATGCGCTGGGCTGGCGTAGCTCGATGGTGGTGTGGGTATTGCCGGCATTGCTGGCGTTTGCGGCCTGGGCGTTGGTGTACGCCAATCATCGCCGCCTGCGCGCCACCGGGCCGGCACCGATCACGCCGACAACCGAGGCCGAAGGCCGCGTCGCACGCACCGCGTTGGGCTGGAGCATGGCGCTGACCTTCGGCATGACCTCGCTGATCACCTACTCGATGTTCACCTGGTTACCGACACTGCTGCGCGAAGCCGGCGCCTCGCCCGCATTCGGCGGCACCATGGTGGCGCTGTTCGCGGCACTGGGCATGGTCGGCGCGTTGACCATGCCGGCGCTGGCGGTGCGCATGCGCAATCCCTTCCCGATCGTGCTGCTGTGCGCTGCCTGCCATCTGGTCGCGTTTGCCGGGCTGTGGTGGGCACCACTGGCCGCGCCGATTCTCTGGGTGACCTTGCTGGGTTTGGGCCCGAGCACGTTTCCACTGGCGCTGGTGCTGGTCAATCAGCGCTGCCGCACCGCTGCCGGGTCAGCAGCGTTGTCCGGATTCTCGCAAGGCATGGGCTATGCGGTGAGCTGCCTGGGGCCGTTCCTGTTCGGCTGGTTGCACGCGCACCACGGCGGCTGGACGTCGCCGTTCGTGTTCCTGGTCATCTGCCTGCTGGTGCAGCTGGCCGCCGCCTGGGTGGCCTGCCGCCCGCAGCTGCTGGAAGACGTATGGGCGCCGCCTGCGCGAGCCGCCGTCAGATCGGCAAACTGAAATCGCTCAACCATCAATGCCGGCGTGAATCGCGGAAAGATCAAGGCAATATCGCCCTTTTTCACATGATTGGCCAACTACAGGTTGGATGAGGAAGCGACTGGTCTGATGGCGAAGCGTTGAAAGCATCAAGCGTCGTTGTGGCGGCTAGGATCCAGATCTACCGCTCCTTGTGGATTAACCATGCGCCGCCTCGCTTTTTGTCTCCTCGCAACGGCAATTACTGCCGCCACAGGTATCGCAACCGCACAGATGGCGGCAACCCGACCTTCCGCCAACAGCAACCCGCCGGAAGCAGCGGGCACCGCGAGCAGCGCGGAAAACGACTACATCAAGCGCGAAGTGATGATCCCGATGCGCGATGGGGTCAAGCTGCACACCATCATCGTGCTTCCCAAGGGCGCGCATCACGCACCGATGCTGCTCACGCGTACGCCGTTCGGTGCCAACCGACGCACCCAGCGCGCAATCTCACCGCACATGAAGGATATGCTCGTCCAAGGCGACGACGTGTTCGTGGAAGGCGGCTACATCCGCGTGATGCAGGACATCCGCGGCAAAGGCGGTTCGGAAGGCGACTACGTGATGAACCGGCCGTTGCGCGGCCCGCTCAATCCCAGCGAGGTCGACCACTCCACCGATGCCTGGGACACCATCGACTGGCTGGTGAAGAACGTCAAAGAGTCCAATGGCAAGGTCGGCATGATCGGCTCATCCTACGAAGGCTTTACCGTGACGATGGCGCTGATCGATCCGCACCCGGCGCTCAAGGTCGCAGCGCCGGAAAGCCCGATGATCGACACCTGGATGGGTGATGACTGGTTCAACTACGGCGCGTTTCGCCAGGTGATGTTCGGCTTTATGGGCTTCATCTTTGCGCCACCCGGCAGCAACGCCGGGCCAGGTAACGCGCCGCCTCCCGCCGCCGGCGCTCCTGATGACTACAGCACTTACCTGGCCGCCGGCTCGGCCAACGACTACGCCAAGAGCGCAGGGCTGGATAAGTACCCGCTGTGGGGCAAGATCACCGAACACCCGGCCTACGACAGCTTCTGGCAGGGGCAAGCGCTGGACAAGGTCATGGCGCGTACTCCGTTGAAAGTGCCGACCATGTGGGTGCAAGGCCTGTGGGACCAGGAAGACATGTGGGGCGCGATCCACAGTTATGCAGCGATGGAGCCGCGCGACAGAAGCAATACGCTCAATTATCTGGTGATGGGCCCATGGCGCCATAGCCAGGCCAATTACGACGGCAGCGCACTCGGTGAACTTCGTTTCAATGGCGACACTGCCAGGCAGTTCCGTGCCGATGTCTTGCGCCCGTTCTTCGACCAATACCTGGTCGACGGCGCGCCCAAGGCGGAGACGCCACCGGTGTTCATTTACAACACCGGCGAAAATCACTGGGACCGGCTGCAGAAATGGCCGCGCAGTTGTGAAAAAGGCTGCGCATCGACCAGCAAGCCGCTGTACCTGCAGGCGGGCGGCAAGTTGTCGCTCCAGAAACCGTCGGCCGGGCAGCCGGGCTTCGAAGAATATGTCTCCGACCCCGCCATGCCGGTGCCGTTTGCACCGCGCCCTTTCCACTTTGACGATCGCGACCAGTGGGGCACCTGGCTGGTACAGGACCAACGTTTCATGAAGGGCCGCCCGGATGTGCTGACCTTCATCACCGAGCCACTCAGCCAACCCTTGCGGATCGCAGGTGCGCCCATGGTCCACCTCACTGCCTCCACCAGCGGCAGCGATAGCGACTGGGTCGTCAAGCTGATCGATGTCTACCCGGACCAGGTGACAGCGAACCCGAAGATGGGTGGCTACGAACTGCCAGTCTCACTGGCGATCTTCCGTGGCCGTTACCGCGAGAGTTTCAGCACGCCCAAGCCGCTGGCGCCCAACCAGCCGCTGACCTATCAGTTCGGCCTGCCCACCGCTAATCACACCTTTCAGCCCGGACACCGGGTGATGGTGCAGGTGCAGTCCAGCCTGTTTCCGCTCTATGACCGCAACCCGCAGACCTTTGTCCCGAATATCTTCTTCGCCAGGCCAGAGGATTACCGCAAAGCGACGCAGCGCATCTACGTGGCACCTGGCAACGCAAGCTACATTGACCTGCCAGTGCGCTAACGGTGCAGCGCGTGCGCTCACGGCGTCGCGCTTGCGTGCATTGCGGCCAGGAATGGAAGCAGCAGCACGCTTGGGCACAGGCACTGGTAGACGCGCCACTGCTGGCGGGCGCAGCTCATCTAAATGCAGGAAAGCCGCGTGCCCTGCAGTCAGCAGTGCCGACGATAAGCATACAGAACCCCGCGTGGTCGCACACATACACCCGACCACGCGGTAGATTGGACCGTGATACTGCAACATCGCGCGGCGGCGCAGTGATCTGTCGCTCTCTGGCAGCGCGAAACACGTCGAAGCCAGACACGACTTAGCCGACTCATCGCACCGGCAGACTGATGTAACTGGGCTGCTCCGGTGTCACGTAAACCCGCTGCGTGGCTTTCCGGTAATCGCCCGGCTTGGCGAAGAAGATATTCGGCACATAGGTCTGCGGGTTGCGGTCGTACAGCGGAAACAGGCTGGACTGCACCTGCACCATCACCCGGTGCCCGGGCTGGAAGGTGTGATTGGCCGTCGGCAGGCCGAACTGGAACGCCAGCGGCTGGTTGGCTGCCAGCGGCTTGGGCGTGCTGAAACTCTCGCGGTAGCGGCCACGGAAGATCGCCAGCGACACCGGCAGCTCGTAACCGCCCATCTTGGGGTTGGAGGCCATCTCATCCGGATACACGTCGATCAGCTTCACCACCCAATCGCTGTCGCTGCCGCTGGTGGAGGCCTGCAGATGCACTTCCGGTGCGCCGGCGATCTGCAAGGGCTCGGTCAGCGGCTCGGTGACGAAGGTCAGCACGTCCGGGCGGCCATCGACGAAGCGCTGATCCTGCACCAGCCAGGTGGTCCACATGCTGCGATCGGCAAAATCCACCGGCCGCGGCACGAACGGCACCGGCTTGGCCGGGTCGGAGACGTATTCCTCAAAGCCCACCTGCCCCGCCGCCGGCTGCTGGAACGATAGCTTGCCGCCGGCCTGCAGATACAGCGGCTTGCTGGTCGAGGCACAGCCCTTGGCGCAACTGCGCGGCCAGGCCTGCAGACGGTCCCAATGGTTTTCGCCGGTGTTGTAGATAAACACCGGCGGTGTGCTCGCCTTGGGCGCGCCATCGACCAGGTATTGATCGAAGAACGGGCGCAGCACATCGCGACGGAACTGGCGCGCGGTATCGCCGTCGAAATTCAGTGCGCCCAGTGAACTGGCATCGCTATTGACCTGGCTGTGCCGCCACGGCCCCATCACCAGATAGTTGAGCGTATTGCGCTTGTCGCGCGCCTCCATCGCCGCATAGCTATGGATGGCGCCCCACATGTCCTCCTGGTCCCACAGGCCCTGCAGCCACATGGTCGGCACTTTCAACGGCGTGCGTGCCATCACCTTGTCCAGCGCCTGCTCCTGCCAGAAGTTGTCGTAAGCCGCGTGTTCGGTGAGCTTGTGCCACCACGGCAGCTGCTCCAGGCCGGCGGCCTTGGCGAAGTCGCCGGCCGAGCCCGCCTGCAGGAAATTGCTGTAATCGTCGTGCCCCTGACGCGGGATGCCGGTGCCCTTGCCGCGCTTGCTGAGCTGGCCGGTGAAGTAATCGAAATTGACCTGGCGGAACGCACCGTAATTGAACCAGTCGTCGCCCATCCAGCCATCGATCATCGGGCTCTCCGGCGCGGCCACCTTCAATGCCGGATGCGGATTGGTCAGCGCCATCACCACGGTGAAACCTTCGTAGGACGAGCCGATCATGCCGACCTTGCCGTTGGACTCCTTGAGGTTTTTCACCAGCCAATCGATGGTGTCCCAGGCATCGGTGGCATGGTCGACCTCGCTGGGATTGAGCGCGCCACGCAGCGGCCGGGTCATCACGTACTCGCCTTCCGAGCCGTACTTGCCGCGCACATCCTGGAACACGCGGATATAGCCGCCTTCCACGAACACGTCATCGCCCGCAGACAACAGGTCCTTCATATGCGGCGAGGCCAGACGCTCGGTGCGGCCGCTGGCGTCGTACGGCGTGCGCGTGAGCACGATCGGCGCGTTGCGCGCGCCCTTGGGCAGCACGATCACCGTATGCAGCTTGACCCCGTCGCGCATCGGGATCATCACCTCGCGTTTGACGTAGTCGTTGGCGGCGTCGCCTGCCACGAACGGCTTGCCGGTGATATCCGGCGTCATCGGCGAGGTTTGCGCCAGTGCGCTACCGGTGGCGGCAGCAATGGCGGTGGCGAGCAGGCAGGCGGCAAAACGGCGCATCGACGACTCCGAAAGTGCGGGGGCAGTCGTCGACTGTAGGCAGACGGCGGCCTGCCGGGGGAGTGTCAAAGGTCGTGGTTGCGGGGTTACCTGGTAAAGATGGCGACAAGATTGCGCGCGATCAGGCGCGCGGTGCGCGGTTCGGCTTTCGGCAGCAACTGACTTGCGTTTCGTTGCGCCGTTGCCAATCAGTGGCGCACCTGCCCCTCTCCACGCACAACAAAGCGCTCCACCGTGAGCGCTTCCAGGCCCATCGGGCCATAGGAATGCAGACGCGTAGTGGAGATGCCGATTTCGGCGCCTAGCCCAAGCTCGCCGCCGTCGGAAAACCGCGAGGACGCGTTGACCATCACCACGGCCGAGCGCAGCGATTGCACGAAGTGTTCGGCATTGGCTGCGTCCTGCGTGGCGATCACTTCGGTGTGGTCCGAGCCGTACTGGCGAATATGCGCCAGCGCGGTGTCCAGATCCGGCACCACGCGGATCGCCAGGATCAGATCGAGAAATTCGGCGGCGTAGTCGTCATCGCTGGCAGGCGCGACATCGGGCAGCAGCGCACGCGTTGCTGCATCGCCACGCAACTCCACATGGCGTTCGCGCAACGCTTGCGCGGCGGCCGGCAGAAAGCGCTCGGCGATGTCTGCATGCACCAGCAAGGTCTCCAGCGAATTGCAGGCCGACGGTCGGCTGGCCTTGCCATCGACCAACAGACGTACGGCCAGGTCCACGTCGGCCGAGGCATCCACGAACAGATGGCACACGCCCTTGTAATGCTTGATCACCGGCACGCGCGCGTGTTCGGCAACAAAACGGATCAGGCCCTCGCCGCCGCGCGGAATCGCCAGGTCGACGATATCGCTGAGCTGCAGCAGCTCCAGCATGGTCTCGCGGCGCAGGTCCTCGACCAGCGTCAACGCGGCCTCCGGCACATTGGCCTGACGCAAGGCGCGCTGCAGTGCCCGCGCAATCGCGGTGTTGGAGTGAATCGCCTCCGAGCCGCCACGCAGAATCACCCCGTTGCCAGCCTTGATGCACAGCGCCGCGGCGTCGGCGGTCACGTTCGGGCGCGCCTCGTAGATCATCGCGATCACCCCCAGCGGCACGCGCACCTTCTGCACGACGATGCCATTGGGGCGCACGTCTTCGCGCGTGATCTGCCCGACCGGATCCGGCAACTGCGCAACCTCGCGCAATGCGGCGGCAATCCCGTCCAGGCGCTTTGTGTCCAGCGCCAGACGATCGAGCATCGCAGTGCCCACGCCCTTCTCGCGCGCCGCCTCCAGATCGCGCGCATTCGCCGCCAGGATCACCGCCCCATCGTGTTCCAGCGCAGCGGCCATCGCCTCCAGCAAGGCCTGTTTGGCAGACGACGACAGTTGCGACAGCACGTGCGCGGCATCACGGCATTGCAGGGCGAGGGTTTTGATGGTCATTTGGGGGCCGGGATTGGGGAGTCGGGATTGGGGATTGGCAAAAGCAGGCGACACCGTTTTATCACCACAAGGGAATCAGTCGTTGGGATACAGAGGCAACGTTTGGGAAACGCAGTACAGATGTTTTTGCGAATCTCCAATCCCGACTCCCCAATCCCCGCTACAACAGCACCAGATCATCGCGATGCACCACATTCTCGCCATAGCTGTAACCGAGCACGGTTTCGATCTCGCGCGAATGACGGCCCGCGATGCGGCGGATATCCACTGCCGAATACTGGCTGACGCCGCGTGCCAGGCAGCGTTCGCCATCGGCGTCGCGCAGGCGGATCTCCACCATGTCGCCGCGCCGGAAATCGCCTTGCGCGTTGGCCACACCGCCCGGTAGCAGCGATGCGCCCTTGCCAGCCAGCGCCGCCGCGGCACCGGCATCGATCAGGATCGCGCCCGGTTCCACCGGTGCGTGGCGCAGCCAGTATTTGCGGGCGGCGATGCGCGTGCGTGCAGGGTGGATGCGCGTGCCGCGCAGGCGATCTTGCGCAAGCCCGCGCACCACCTCGCTGCTGCGGCCGTTGAACAGATAGGTTTCGATGCCGGCAGCACCGGCTTTTGCGGCGGCTTCCAGCTTGGTGCGCATGCCGCCGGTGCCCACACTGCTGCCGCTGCCGCCGGCCATCGCCAGCACCTCGGCGGTGAGTTCGGACACCTCATCGAGAGGACGCGCCAACGGATTGCTGCGCGGGTCGGCGCTGTACAAGCCATCGATATCGGTGGCGATGAACAACGCATCGGCATCGACCAGTGCGGCGACGATCGCGGCGAGATTGTCGTTATCGCCCAGCTTGAGCTCGTCCACCGAGACGGTGTCGTTCTCGTTGATCACCGGCAACGCACCCAGCCGCAACAACTCGCCCAGGGTGGCGCGCGCATTGAGATACCGGCGGCGGTTGCGCAGGTCATCGTGGGTGAGCAGCACCTGCGCCACCGGACGTTCGAAAAAGCGCTGCCACAGCGCGATCAATTGCGCTTGCCCCAATGCGGCCAGCGCCTGGCGCGCGGCGATCGGTGCACCGGCTTCGGCGGCTTTCGGCAGAATCGCGCGGCCTGCCGCCACCGCACCGGAAGAGACGATCACCAGCTCGCGTCCTGCGGCCAGATTGGCCGAGACGAACTGCGCCAGGCCCAACGCAAACCGCGGCGACAGGCCGCCACCATCGGCGGCCAACAGGCTGCTGCCGACCTTGAGCACCGCGCGCCGCCATGGCGGCAACGGCTGCTCGGTAAATAATGAAGGCATGTCGGCAGGGGTTGTCATGGCAGCCAGACGCTCAGTGCGTGTTCCACTCATACACGGTCAACGTCGAGGCATCGCGCAGCACCAAGGGATCGCGCGCAACGATCTGCTGCGCCTCCTCCAGACTGCTTACGTTGACCAACACATACGCACCGCCAGTGCGATCGCTGAAACCACCGGTCATTTCGAGCTGCCCGGCCGCGCGCAATGCAGCGAGAAAATCCAGATGCGGCTGCACTACATCGGCGGGAAAAGCCTGCTTGCGCATCGCCAGCACCAGATAGCGCGTGGTCATCAGCTGACGTCCTTCGCACGTGCTGTCGTGGGTGCACGATCGTCGCGACCATGCGGTGCGGAGATCACCAGAAAGCGCGCCTCGACATCGGACAGATTGTGCATCTGGTGCGTGGTGCCAGGCGGCACGTCCAGGCCCTGCCCAACCCCGAGCACGTGCTGCGCGCCATCCAGTTGCAGCATCACTTCGCCGGCCAGCACATAGAAAAAATGCCGTGCGCGACTATGTCGATGACGCGACTCCGCAACGCCTGGCGGCATGCGTTCTTCGAGCACGCTCAAGCTGGGGTCGCGCAACAGGTGCCAGCCTTCGCAGGCTTCGCCCCAGGGATAGTGTTCTGCGGTCTCGGTGCTGATCACGGCCATCAGCGCAGGGCCTCCCAACGGGCACGCAAGAGATCCAGCTGCAGATCCGCGGCGGCGCCTGGCGAGACGCGTGCGGCCAGGCTGCCTTCCGGCGTGCGCCCCTGCCCTGCAGTGTCGGACGATTCCGCTGCGGCCTTGTAGGCCTCGCGGAACGGCACACCGGCCACGGCCGCTTCCACCGCCACATCGGTGGCGTACATGCCCGAATCGATCGCCGCACGCAGCTTGTCCGGGCGCCATTCCAGATTGGCCAGCAACGCCGGCAGCAGTTCAAGCGCGGCCAGGCCGCGCCCGAAGCCGTGCACGATCGCGCCCTTGCTGCTCTGCAGATCGCGGTGATAACCCGAAGGCAGCGACAACAACTGTTCGATTTCGGTCCGCGCTGCCGCAATGCTGGCATGGGTGGCACGCATCAGTTCGATGACGTCGGGGTTGCGCTTGTTCGGCATGATCGAACTGCCGGTAGTGTATTGCGCCGGCAACGCGACGAAGGCGAATTCGCCGCTGGTGAACAACGACAGATCCCAGGCAATGCGACGCAGATCCAGGGTGGCGCTGCCCAACGCTTCGAGCGCAGCCAGTTCGTACTTGCCGCGCGAGAGCTGTGCGTAGATCGGCGAGACCTGCAGGCGCGCAAAGCCGAGCTCGGCAGTGGTATGCGCACGGTCCAGCGGCAGATTGACGCCGTAACCGGCCGCAGTGCCGAGCGGATTGCTGTCCACCAACCGCAAGGTGTCGGTTGCGCGCAGTGCATTGTCGATAAAGGCTTCTGCCCAGCCCGCCCACCACATGCCGGCCGACGACACCACCGCACGCTGGATATGCGTGTAGCCGGGCACCGGCAGGTCGGCCTCGGCCTGCGCGCGGTCCAGCGCCACTTTGGCGATCTCCGCGCTGAGCTCGGCCACACGTTGCAGCTTGTCCTTCAACCATAGCCGCGTGGCGACCAGAATCTGGTCGTTGCGGCTGCGTCCGGTGTGGATCTTGCGGCCGGCATCGCCCAGGCGCTCGGTCAGGCGCGCCTCGATCGCCGAATGGCAATCTTCGTATTGCGCATCGAGCACGAACGCGCCGCTGCGAAAATCATCGGCCAGCTGATCCAGTTGCTCGCTCAGCCCGCCCAGTTCCTGCAGCGACAGGATCCCGATGTGCTGCAGCCCCTGCGCATGCGCCTTGCTGGCAGCGATGTCGTGCAGGAAGAACTCGCGGTCCAGGATGACGTCGTCGCCGGCCAGGAAGCGCTGGATCTTGGCGTCCACTGCCACACCGGGTTTTTGCCACAACAGATTGGTCATCGGAAAGCGTCTCGAAATAAGTCGTCCAGTTGAATCCCCGCACATGGATGTGTGGGCTTCTGCGAGGGACTCGCATCTTTGAATCCTCGCACATGGATGTGCGGGCTCTTGCGAGGGACTCGCATCAACGAATCGCAGTCAATTCGTCCCAGCCAAATGCCAGGTTGAGATTCTGCATCGCCTGCGTCGCCGCGCCCTTGAGCAGGTTGTCCAGTGTTGCCACCACCACCACGCGCTTGTTGCCCGGCGCCAATGTCACGCCACCGACCTGCACGCCATGCTTGCCGGCGATGCGGCTGACCCACGGCGCCTCATCGACAATCTCGATCAGCGGCTCGTCGGCATAACGCTGCGCGTAGCGCGCCTGGATCTGCTCGCGTGTGAGCGGTTGCTGCAGCCACAGGTTGACGGTCATGGTGAGGCCACGGAAATGCGGCGCCACATGCGGCATGAACTCCACCGGCACGCCGAGCTGCGCAGAGACTTCGCGCTCGTGCATGTGGTTGGTCAGCGCATACGGCATCAGGTTATCGGCCAGCAACTCGGGGTTGTTCTTGTCCGAGGGCGTGGTGCCCGCGCCGGAATACCCAGAGACGCCAAAGCATTGTGGGGGGCCTGCCAGCTGATCGAGCAATGGTGCGATCGTCAGCTGCATCGCGGTGGCATAGCAGCCCGGGTTGCTGATGCGCTTCTGCCCGGCGTACTTTCCGCGCGTCAACTCCGGCAGCCCGTAATACCAGGCCGGATCGAAGCGGTAATCGGCCGACAGGTCGATCAACAGCGTCTGTGGCCGGGCGGCGTCGATCGCAGCGACAAACGGCTCTGCCTTGCCGTTGGGCAGCGCCAGGATCACCACATCGGCGGCCTTGGCGGCCACCGCATCGGCATCCAGGCTCTCGTAACGCAACTCACCTTGATACGCATCGTTGTAGTCGGCCACAGGCTGCCCGGCCAGCTCGCGTGAGGACACGAACACCAGCCGCAGGTGCGGATGCGCCACCACCAGCTTGATCAATTCCGAACCGGTATGCCCGCGGGCGCCGATGATGCCGATCGTTGTTTGAACAGTCATGCGTTTGCTTCCAGGCGGAACTGCAGGTGGCGTTTGACCCCGGCCCATTCCGTATCGATGATGGAGAACACCACGGTATCGCGCGGTGTGCCGTCGGGGTGGCGGGTGTGATTGCGCAGCACGCCATCCTGCTTGGCCCCGAGCCGCGCGATTGCCGCGCGCGAGGTGTGATTGAACCAACTGGTTTCGAAGACCACGCTCAAACAGCCCAGCGTTTCGAAGGCATGCTGCAACAGCAGCAGCTTGGTGTCGGTATTGACGCCGCTGCGCTGCACGCGCGGCGCGTACCAGGTGTAGCCGATCGACAGCCTGGGCACGGTCGCATCCAGCCCGTAATAGCGCGTGCAGCCGACGATCTCACCGGCCGCATCGCGCACCACGTAAGGCAGCACCAGCCCGTCGACTTGCGCAGCCAACGCCGCGCCCACGTAGTCGTCCACCTGCGTCGGTGCCGGCACGCCGGTGTACCACAGCCGCGACAAGCCACCGTCGCCCAGCGCATTACGCAGACCGTCGGCATGCGCAGCTTGCAGCGGTTCCAGCGTTGCGTGTTGCCCACGTAGCGTCGGCAAATCGCGCCAGCGTGGTGGCAAGGTGGTGGGCGCCATCGTGCTCAGCCCAGCAGCGTCGGCTGACGCGTCGCGCAATGCGCCACGCAGTGCTGGATCTGCTCGAAGTTCTCCAGCCCGTACCAGAACACCTTCCACTTTTCCTGCTTGATGCAGCCGTCGGACTCGGCGTAATAGAAAATGTTGACCTGGTTGTTATGACGCGAGCGCCAGAACAGCTGCGGGGTTTCTTCGCGCATCACATTCCACACCGCGCGGCCCAGGCCTTCGCCCTGCGCATCGTCGAGCACGGCAAACTTGTCCAGATAAATCAGCGCGCTTGCACCCAGCATGCCCTCGTCGGTGAGGATCACCGCGGCGCGGTAGTTCTCGCTGACATAGGCGCGCAGCAACTTGGTGTTGCTGAAGTAATCGGGAACCAGGGTGCGGCCGAAACTGGATTCGATCAGCGAGGTCAGGCGCGGCAGATCCAGTTCGTCCCACGAGGTCGCACGCAGCACGCGCTCGCCACGCCGCACCAACGTACCCGAGCCCTTGTGCGTGAACAGCTCCTTGGCCAGATCCGCCGGCCGGGTGATCGATACCGACGATTCCAGCGGCAGGCGATCGAGCAGATCCTTGATCTGCTCGATCTTGACCCGCATGCCGCCATTGATCCACGGCTGCTGCATCAGGTGATCGAACTCGGTGGACAGGTTGATCGAATCGATCACCTTGCCGTCGGGATCCAGCAAGCCACCGGTGCCGGTGAGGAAGATGATCTTGTACGGCTGCAGTTCCTGCACCAGTTCGTTGGCGGCAAAATCGGCGTTGACGTTGAGGATCTGCCCGCTTGGCGTCTCGCCCAGGCTTGTGATCACCGGGATCGAGCCGGCCTGCAGGCTCGCTTCGATCGGCGCCAGATTTACCGCCTTGACCTCACCGACCAGGCCATAGGTGTCGCGGTCCAGATACTCGGCTTCGAACACGCCGCCGGTGATCGAGGTCGCACGCGCACCGTTCTGCTGCAGCGCTTCGACCAGCTTGAGGTTGGAGGCCTGGAACACCTTGCGCACGATCGCCAGGGCTTCCGGCGAGGTCACCCGCAGTCCGTTGACGGTGCGCTTCTCGATGCCGGCTGCAGAGAGTTCGGCATCCAGCTGCGGGCCGGCACCATGCAGCACGATCGGGGTCAGCCCCACCTCCTGCAGGAACGACAGCGACGAGGTCAGCGCGTCCAGGTCGTCGCGCAGCACCGCGCCGCCCACCTTGACCACCGCAAAGCGTTTGGCATCCAGCTGCGAAAAACGCTTGAGGTACTGGCTGATTTCCTTGGCGCTGGCCATGCTCGAAAGCAGGCGCACGATGGTCTGGCGGGTCTGTTTGTGGGGCTGTGCGGAGAGGGACATTGCCGTGATCGAAAAGAGGAATGGCCGCGCCAGGCGCGGAATGCGGCTTTGGTACGAGCCGTTAGTGGAAGCGGTCAGTGCGCGCCGTTGATGATGCGGTGGACCGACTCGGCGTAACGCTGCAACTGCGCAAGCGTCACGAATTCGTCGGCGGTGTGTGCCTGTGCGATATCGCCGGGGCCATACACCAAAGCGGTGTAACCACCAGCCGAAAACAGCGAGGCCTCGGTCCAGAAGTCCACCGCGTTGCCGATCGGCAAGTCCAGCGCATCGGCTACATCGCGCGCGGCCAGGCGGCGTTCTTCTGCACGCGCGATATCGCCGGACGGCAGGCTCGGCCCGCGAAAGGTTTCTTCGACCTGCGCTGCAGCCGGCTCGGCAAATCCGGCGAAGGTGGCCAGCAATCCATCCACGTCCATCGACGGCAGCGGACGAAAGCCGAACCGCACTTCGGCTGCCGGCGCGATCATGTTGGCCTTGATGCCGCCATCGACGCGACCGATGTTGAAGCGCAAGCCGGTCAAGCCACCGAAACGCGCATGCGCCAGCGACTCGACATGATCCAGCGCCCTGCCGCCCCAGCGCATCGCCTGATGCAAGGCACTTGCCGACGGATCCTGCTTGCCCGACGCATGCCCGGCACGCCCGGCAAAACGCATCAGTACCGAGCTGATCCCGCGATGCGCCAGCACCGCCTCGCTCATGGTCGGCTCGGCCACCAGCACCGCTTCATACGGCAATCCACGCGCCAGAAACGCGGCGATGCAGCGCGGGTCGTTGGCTTCTTCGTCGGAGGAAAACAGAAACGCCGCATCACCCTGCCCGGCATTGGCCGCCGCCACCAGCGCCGCCGCCGCACCTTTGATATCGCAGACACCCAGCCCGATCACACGGTCGTCGGTACGCCGCATCACGTGCGGATCGGCACTCCAGTGCGGCGAATCCGGCACCGTGTCCAGATGCACGTTGAACAGGTAGTTGGGCTTTCCACGCACCGCATACAGGCTCACCGCGCCGGCACCGTGGTCGATCACCTCGACCTGGAAACCGGGCAGCTGCGCACGCAAGTAATCGAAGATGCCGCCCTCGGCAGCGATCGCACGCGGCGGATTGCGGGTGTCGAAGGACACCAGCGTTTCCAGGTGTTTGAGGGTGGATGCGAGTAGATCGGTCATGTTGGTTCGATCAAAGGTCCGAAGCAGCGGCTAAGCGGAAGTAAGGAAGGTACGCAAACAGCTCATGAATCTCATCGAAGCCACCCTTCTCCCACCGGGAGAAGGTGCCCCAAAGGGGCGGATGAGGGTGCGGGCGAAGCTCTCGCACTGTTCAATTGCACCAGGCTTCGCTCCGTACCCTCACCCCAACCCCTCTCCCGACGGGAGAGGGGCCTTGCAACTGCCCCGAAACCTCAGCGATTCACCTGCGCATACAACGTCGAACTCATCCCGAACAGCTTGATGAACCCCTCGGCTTCTTCCACGCCCCAGTCGGCCGACTGCGCATAGGTCGCGCCCTTGGTGTTGAGCAGGTGCGGCGAACGCACCGCCACCGCATCGACGCGACCACCGCGGGTTTCCAGCGTGACTTCACCATTGACCTTGGACTGCGAGGACTGCAAGAACGCCTCGATGTCGGTCTTGAGCGGGTCGTGATAGAAGCCCTCGTACACCAGCTCCACCCACTTGCGCGCCACGTCCGGCTTGAAGCGGTTCTGCTGCTTGGTCAGCACCGCATCTTCCAGCGCACGGTGCGCGGTGAGCAGGGAGATCAGGCCCGGCGCCTCGAACACGATGCGGCCCTTCAGGCCGATCACGGTGTCGCCGGTGTACACGCCGCGGCCCACCCCGTACTGGGCAAACAAGGTATTGAGCTTGGCCAGGATCTTGGCGCCCGGCAGCGGCTTGCCGTCCAGCTCCACCGCCTCGCCTTCGACGAACTTCAAGGTCACCGTCAACGCTTCGGTCGGCCACGCACTGCGCGGTGCGCACCAGCCACGCGCACCTTCGCCCGGCGCTTCCCACCGGTCGATTTCGCCGCCGGACATGGTCAGGCCCAGCAGGTTCTCGTTGATGGTGTAGGCCTGCTGCTTGGCGCGCACGCCGAAGCCGCGCGCTTCCAGATACTTCTGCTCGTAAGCGCGGGTCTGGGTGTGTTCCTTCTGGATCTCGCGGATCGGCGCGACGATCTGGTAATCGCCCAGCGCCTTCACCGCCAGGTCGAAACGCACCTGGTCGTTGCCCATGCCGGTGCAGCCGTGCGCAATGATGCGCGTGCCCAGCTCTTCGGCGCGCTTGAGCGCGGCATCGACGATCAGGTAACGGTCCGACACCAGCAACGGGTACTGGCCCTGGTAGCCCTCGCCCGCCCACACGAACGGCTTGACGAAGCCTTCCCAGATCGCCGGGCCACCATCGACGGTGACATGGCTGGCCGCGCCCAACTCGGCGGCGCGCTTCTCGATGAAGTCACGCTCCTCGGCATCCACACCGCCGGTGTCGGCAAACACGGTATGCACCGCATAACCACGCTCCTGCAGATACGGAATGCAGAAGCTGGTGTCGAGGCCACCGGAGAAAGCGAGAACGATATCTTTGCTGCTCATGACGAAGATCCTGGGGAAGGGAAAAGAAAACTCACTCGGCGACCACGATGCGCGGTTCGCAGCGCACCGGAAAGTTGACCGAACGGGCGATGAAACAGGCTGCGTGCGCGGCGTGATGCAGCGCCTCGGCGGTGGCCGGATCACCGGCGGAAATCGTGACGAGAGGATGCAGCACCACCTCGCTGAATTGACCGCCGCCAGCATCGGTCAGCATCGTGCCGGCTGCATCGTCGACGTAGCCGCGCACCACGACGCCGGCCTCGGCGGCCAGGTGCAGATACCACAGCATGTGGCAGGCCGACAGCGAGGCCACCAGCAGATCTTCGGGGTTGTGCCGCGCTGCGTCGCCACGGAACGCAGGGTCCGCCGAACCGGCCAGGGTCGGCTTGCCGGCGATGGCGACCTCGTGCTCGCGACCGTAGCTGCGGTAGTCGCGGGTACCTTCGCCGCGGTCGCCGGTCCAGATCACCTGCGCCGCGTAGCGATGGACATGCCCGCTCATGCCCGGCCCTGCCCTGCGAGCGCGGCCATGATCGCCTTCTGCACATGCAGGCGATTTTCGGCTTCATCGATGGCGATGCAGTTGGGCGAATCCATCACCGCGTCGGTGGCCTTGACGTTGCGACGCAGCGGCAGGCAGTGCGAGAACACGCCGTTGTTGGTCAGCGCCATCTTGCGTTCGTCGACGATGAAGTGCTGGTACTGGTCGCGGATCGGCTTTTCCGGTTCCCAGTTGCCGAAGAACGGCAGCGCACCCCAACTCTTGGCGTAGACGACATCGGCGCCGGCATAGGCGCTGTCGATGTCGTGGCTGACCTGCAACGAGCCGCCGCTTTCGGCCACGTTCTGCGCCGCCCAATCCATGTAGCGCGGATCCAGGATGTAGTCCGGCGTCGGGCACAACAAGGTCACGTCCATGCCCATGCGGGTGGCGATGGTCAGCGCCGAGTTGGCCACTGCGGTGTTCAACGGCTTGGGGTGATAGGTCCAGGTCAGCACGTACTTCTTGCCGCGCAGATCCTGCGTGCCGAAGTGTTCCTGCAACGCCATCGCATGCGCCAGCTCCTGGCACGGGTGGGTGATCGTCTCCATGTTGATCACCGGCACCGGCGAATACTTGGCGAAGCTCTTGAGCACCTGATCCTCGCGGTCCTTGGACCAGTCGACGAACTTGGGAAACGCACGCACGCCGATCAGGTCGACATATCGGCCCAGCACCCGCGCCACTTCGGCGATGTGCTCTTCGGTGTCGCCGTCCATGACTGTGCCCAGGTTGAACTCGATCGGCCAGGCATCCTTGCCCGGCTGCAGCACCACCGCATGCCCGCCCAGCTGGAACGCGCCCAGCTCAAAGCTGGTACGGGTGCGCATGGACGGGTTGAAGAACACCAGCGCGATCGATTTGCCCTTCAGCTCGCTTCCCAGCTTGTTGCGTTTGAACAACGCGGCCTGGGTCAACAGCGCATCCAGTTCGGCGCGGCTCCAGTCCTGGGTGTTCAAGAAGTGCTTCAGTGACATCGATCGATCCTTGTGCTGCGTGCTTCTGCTGCGTGGTCCGCCAGGAGCGACGGGGTGCGCGACATGCGCGTTTCTTGCGGTTGAAACTTTTATGACGCCTGAAACGAAAAAACCCAGCCTTGAGGCTGGGTTTTCAACAACGGACAGCAACACGCCCGGGTCACCCAGCGAAAATGTGGGATTCCGGTCGGCGGGCACGCGAGGTCATGCCGGAGGCCATCCGGGCGGCGCTGGTGTCGTGCTGAAAGGCGTTTGCGTGCATAGGGCGCGAATCCTCGCATGCATGCGCGCACTGCGCAACCGCTGCGCGCGTCATCGCGGCGGCGCGACGATGGCGTCGGGAATGTACGGGGTCACCGAGACCCGGATACGCAGCCGGTTGCCCGGATCTTCCGGCAGCCGCGAACGGTACTTGGTGCCCTTGTAGACGTAATCCACATCGAAGGCGATCGGCCGCCGGAACTCGCGCGGCACTTCCACCACCCGGCAATTGCGCCGCGTGCTGGTCGGCGGCACCGCCACCGGTGCAGACGGCAGCTCGGGCCGGCGCGAAAACATCTCCTTGACCGAATCGACCATCCGGTTGATCCGGCCCTCGTCATCTACCGCAGGCGCGGCGGCGACCGGCGCAATCTGCTCGGCCTCGCACTGTTCTTCGATGCGGGTGGCGCGCAAGGTCTGGTAGACCGGCTCCACGTTGAGCACCTGCGCGTAATCCAGCTTCACGTTCTCGATCACCACGACCCGGTTCTCGGGGTCGGGCTCTGCCGCATGCGCCGCCAGTGCCTGCCAGGCAAACACACACAGCAGCATGAAGAACAGGGAAGGTCGCATCAGTACCAGAGAAGGCGTCGCCAGGCAGTACGTAAGTGTATGGAGCTTGCGATCTCCGGGGCTGAACGCAACCCATCCGATTGCGAGTGCCGGCCATGACATGCCATCGCCTGGGGGTCTGGTTCGCCTAGCCGCCGCGACCGGCTAGAATCGTGCAGTTACCCTTTTCCAGATGCCGATGAGCCTGCGCCTGTACAACAACCTGACGCGGCGGGTCGAGCCGTTCGCGCCGCTCGATCCCACCAGCCCCACCCTGTATGTGTGCGGCCCCACCGTCTACAACTACGCGCATATCGGCAACGCCCGCGGCCCGGTGGTGTTCGATGTGCTGGCCGCACTGCTGCGGCGGCGCTATGGCGCGCTGCGCTACGCGCGCAACATCACCGACGTGGACGACAAGATCAACGCCGCCGCCCAGGCGCAGGGCGTGCCGATCTCGACCATCACCGATCGCTTCGCCGCGATCTACCGCCAGGACATGGCTGCGCTCGGCGTGGTCCCCCCGGACATCGA
Source organism: Xanthomonas hortorum (assembly GCF_040279205.1). Lineage (GTDB taxonomy): Bacteria > Pseudomonadota > Gammaproteobacteria > Xanthomonadales > Xanthomonadaceae > Xanthomonas > Xanthomonas hortorum_F. The sequence continues at coordinate 57,545 of NZ_JBEOLS010000002.1, read as the reverse complement.
ACCGGCAGCCACCGCGCATATCCCACAGATCGTGGCGATGATCGAGCAGCTGATCGCCAACGGGCATGCGTATGCCGCCGAAGGCCATGTGCTGTTCGCGGTGGCCAGCTTCGAACACTACGGCAAGCTCTCTCGCCGCGACCCGGACGAGATGCTGGCCGGTGCGCGCGTGGATGTGGCTCCCTACAAGCGCGACCCCGGCGACTTCGTGCTGTGGAAACCCTCCAGCGACGAGCTGCCCGGTTGGGAATCGCCCTGGGGCCGTGGCCGCCCCGGCTGGCATATCGAATGCTCGGCGATGGCCGCCGCGCATCTGGGCCCGACCATCGACATCCATGCCGGCGGCGTGGACCTGCAGTTCCCGCATCACGAGAACGAGATCGCGCAGAGCGAGTGCGCGCATGGCGGTGCGACCTTTGCGCGGTTCTGGCTGCACAACGGCATGCTCAATTTCAGCGGCGCCAAGATGAGCAAGTCGCTGGGCAACATCGAAACCGTGCACGACCTGATCGCCAGGCACCCGCCCGAAGCGCTGCGCTACGCCCTGCTGAGCGCGCATTACCGGCAGCCGCTGGACTGGTCCGATGGCCTGATCGAACAGGCCAAGAACACGCTGGACCGACTGTATGGCACGTTGCGCTACTTGGATTCCATCAATGTCGAGCCAGATATCAAACCGAGCATCCCGCAAAGTGTCGAAGATGCGTTGAATGATGATCTCAATACTCCACTCGCCTTAAGTGAGCTTGCTCGCATCGCCACAGAAGCTCGCAAGACGACGATCCTCGGAGGCGGCGGAACGCAAAGAAAGTCCGAGCTGCTCGGTGCCGGACTAGCGTTGGGACTGCTACAGCAAGACCCCGCCGCATGGTTCTCGCGCGGCACCGATGCAGGCGACGATGCGCGCATCACCACGCTGGTCGAAGAGCGCAATGCCGCAAAGAAAGCCAAGGATTTCGCCCGCGCCGACGCTATCCGCAAGCAACTGGCCGACGAAGGCATCTTGCTGGAAGACACCCCGCAGGGCGTACGCTGGAAGCACGCATGACCCCCCTTCTCCCTTCGGGAGAAGGTGGCGCGTAGCGCCGGATGAGGGTACGGGCGAAGCCACATGAGAAGAAGTTAATGCACGTGGCTCCGCCCGCACCCTCACCCCAACCCCCGCTCCGCGCCCCGGCCCGCGCTGGCGGCGCAGGCGCTCCAAGGCACGCGCGCCAGTGGCGCGCAAACCGCGCCTTCTCGCCCCGGAGTGAGAGGGGCTTTGATCGAACGACCCTGGATTTTTGCGAATGATTCTGGACTTTAGATGACCACTACCCCCTTCCCGCTCGAACCCACCGCCATCGAAGCACAGGCCACCATCGCCGAGGAATTTTCCTTCTTCAGCGACTGGTCCGAGCGCTACCAGTACCTGATCGACCTGGGCCGCAAGCTGCCCACCTTCCCGGAACAGTGGAAGACCGAAGAACACCGCCTGCATGGCTGCCAGTCGATGGTGTGGATCGTGCCGGAGGGCAACGCCGAGCGGCTGGACTTCCACGCCGTCAGCGATTCGGCGATCGTCTCCGGGCTGATCTATCTCGCCTTGCGCGTGTACTCGGGGCGTAGCGCGCAGGAGATCATGGCCACCGAGCCGGACTACATCGCCGGCATCGGCCTGGCCAAGCACCTGTCGCCGACCCGCAGCAACGGTGTGGCGGCGATGCTGGCCTTCATTCGCGACACCGCCCGCGCTCAGCAGTGAGCACGCCCACGCCTCCCTCGCCCGCCGCCTCGCTGCGCACGCTGTTCGCCTACCCCGGCTTCGGTCTGGTGCTGCTGTATCGCGTAGCGGCAATGCTGTCGTACCAGATCGTCGCGGTCACGGTCGGTTGGCATATCTACGAGATCACCCGCAATCCGCTCTCGCTCGGGCTGATCGGGCTGGCGGAGATCCTGCCGTTCTTCTGCATCGCGCCGTTTGCCGGTTATCTGGTCGATCACTTGCCGCGCCGCCGTCTGGGCATGGTCGCAGTGCTGGGTCTGGTCGCCACTGCGCTACTGCTGTTGGCGATCACGCATGGCTGGCTGCCGGTACAAGGCGTGTGGCCGATCTATGCGGCCATCGCACTGACCGGTGCAGCACGTTCGTTCCTGTCGCCGGTCTACAACGCCTTGTTCGCACGTGCGTTGCCACGCGAAGCCTTCGCGCGCGGCGCCAGCATCGGCAGCGTCACTTTTCAGGCCGGCATGGTCATCGGCCCGGCGCTGGGCGGCGTGCTGGTCGGCTGGGGCGGCAAGGGCCTGGCTTATGGCGTGGCCGCCGGCGTGGCGCTGGTGGCGATCCTGGCGCTGGCGCTGCTGCGAGTCAGCGAGCCGGTCAACGCAGGCCCGCGTGCGCCGATCTTCCGCAGCATCGCCGAAGGCGCGCAGTTCGTGCTGTCCAACCAGATCATGCTGGGCGCGATGGCGCTGGACATGTTCTCGGTGCTGCTGGGTGGCGCGGTGTCGATGCTGCCCGCCTTCATCCACGACATCCTGCACTACGGCCCGGAGGGCCTGGGCATCCTGCGTGGCGCACCGGCACTGGGCTCGATCGTGGTCGGCGTGTGGCTGGCGCGTCACCCGCTGCAGCGCAATGCCGGGCGCATCCTGATGCTGTCGGTGGCCGGTTTCGGTTTGTGCACGATCGCGTTCGGCCTGTCGCGGCATTTCTGGCTGTCGGCGGCCATCCTGCTGGTCTACGGCATGTGCGACGGCGTCTCGGTGGTGGTGCGTCAGACCATCCTGCAGCTGGCCACGCCCGATGCGATGCGCGGCCGGGTGTCGTCGATCAACGGCATCTTCATCGGCTCTTCCAACGAGCTGGGCGCGTTCTACGACGGGGTGATGGCGCGCCTGGTCGGCCTGGTGCCGGCGGTGGTGATCGGCGGCTGCGTGACCCTGGGCGTGGTCGCCACCACAGCGTGGAAGGCGCCGAAGCTACGCAAGCTGGATCTGCGCGATTTGCAGTGATGTGCGCAGTGGCGCGAGATGCCGGTAGCGAACGCAGCCGGCATCGCCGTTTCCTTGACGCATCAAAAACCCCGCATGGCGGGGTTTTTGTAGTCGACCAATGAGGCTTCGACGCTTGCTTAACGGTCAATCTTAACGATCAATCGCCCTGCTGCTTCTGCAGATGCTCCCAACGCTCTTGCGCGTCGATGGTGCGCTCAGCGGTCAGACGCGCTTCCAGGCGGTCCAGGCCGATCTCTTCGCCGGTGTCCACGCAATAGCCGTAGTCGCCATCTTCCAGACGCTTGAGCGTGCTGTCGATCTTGGAGATCAGCTTGCGTGCACGGTCGCGAGCACGCAGTTCCAGCGAGTTCTCGGTCTCGCGGGTGGCACGCTCGGCTTCGTCGCCGATATCGCGCACTTCTTCACGCAGGTTCTCGATGGTCTGCTTGGATTCCTCGACCATCTCGTTGCGCCACCGCTGCAGACGCTGACGGAAGTACTCCTGCTGCAGCTTGCTCATGTACTCCTCGTCCGCGGCAGGCTTGTAGCCCTGCGGCAGGATCGGGCGACCGGTGGTCTCGTCGATCTTGTAGTCGACCACCTTGTACTTGGTCTTGGGCGTCGGGCTGGACGACTTGGCAGTCACGGCCACGGCCACCTTACCGACCGGACGGGTCGCGGCGGGCTTGGCGGGGGCTTCGGTTTTGGTTGGTGTTTTTGCTGAAGATTTCGAAACGGGCACGGGATTCTTAACTGACGGGGTCGCAGGCTTTGCCGGCTTCGCAGGGACGGCCTTGGGGGCCGGTGCGGGCGCGGGCTTTTCAGCCTTGACCGGGACTGACTTGGCCGGAGTCGGCTTGGCAGCCGGCTTCGGTACGGACTTGGGCGCCACCGGCGTGGCGGCCGGTTTGGCGGCAGCCGGAGCTGCCTTGTTTGCCGCCGGCTTTGCAGCACTCTTGGCGGCCGGTTTTACAGGTTTGACAGCCGCGGGCTGGGGCACTGCGGCCTTGGAGGCCGGCGCCGGCTTGGCAGCGGCCTTGGTCACAGCTGCCTTCTTGGCGACAGATTGCTTGGTGGCCGGCGTCGCCTGCTTGGCAGCCGGTTTTGCAGCGGCAGGCGCCGCCGCTTTCTTCGCAACGGGTTTGGCGGACTTCTTGGCGGCCTCTACGGCCTTGTTTGCAGTTTTTTTAGCAGCCACGAAACGCTCATCCTTGGTTCCCCCGGGGCCCGGGAAAGCGGGCCTTTATAGCTTACCCCAAGGACCCCCGGCAACCACCCATTAGTCCAAGTGGCATATCATTGGCAAGTGATCTCACGCCTGCTCATCGCGCTGCTGCGCTTCTACAAAATATTCATTAGCCCTCTGTTAGGGCCGCGCTGCCGGTTTGCGCCCAGTTGCTCGGAGTATGCAATGACCGCGATCGGCCGCTTCGGCCCGCTTCGCGGCTGCTGGCTGGCTGCGCGCCGGCTGGGCCGTTGCCATCCTTTCCATCCGGGCGGGTTCGATCCCGTCCCCGACGCGCCTACGTCCGCGTCTTCGCCCTCTTCCACTTCCTGCCGCTGCAAAGGACCCCACCCATGAGCCGAACCGTCATCGTCAATGCCCGCCTGGTCAATGAAGGCAAGGAGTTCGATGCCGATCTCCTGATCGAAGCTGGCCGCATCGCCAAGATCGCCGACAAGATCACTCCGGCTGCAGGCGATACGGTGGTGGACGCGGCCGGGCGCTGGGTGCTGCCGGGCATGATCGACGACCAGGTGCACTTCCGCGAGCCGGGGCTGACCCACAAGGGTGATATCGCCACCGAATCCGGTGCTGCCGTGGCCGGCGGCCTGACCAGCTTCATGGACATGCCCAATACTAATCCGCCGACCCTGGATGCGGCTGCGCTGCAGTCCAAGTACGACGCTGCGGCCGGGCGCGCATGGGCCAATTACGGCTTCTACATGGGCGCCAGCAACGACAATCTGGCCGCGATCCAGACGCTGGATCCCAAGACCGCGCCGGGCATCAAGGTGTTCATGGGCGCCTCAACCGGCAACATGCTGGTCGACAACCCCGAAACACTGGACGCGATCTTCCGCGACGCGCCGACGCCGATCATCACCCACTGCGAAGACACCCCGACCATCGATGCGACGCTGGCGCAGTTCAAGGAAAAGTACGGCGATGCATTGACTCCGGAGATGCATCCGGACATCCGCTCGCGTGAGGCGTGTCTGAAGTCCTCGCAGCTGGCGGTGTCGTTGGCGCGCAAGCACAACACGCGCCTGCACGTGCTGCATATCTCCACCGCCGACGAGCTGGCGCTGTTCGAAGCAGGCCCGCTGGTCGACGCCGACGGCAAAGTGCGCAAGCGCATCACCGCCGAGACCTGCATCCACTTTTTGCGCTTCGACCGCAGCGACTACGCGCGGCTAGGCAACCTGATCAAGTGCAACCCCGCGATCAAGGACGCCGACGACCGCCTGGCGCTGATCGAGGCGCTGGCCGAAGATGTCATCGACGTGCTCGCCACCGACCACGCCCCGCATACCTGGGAAGAGAAGCAGAAGCCCTACGCGCAGGCACCGTCGGGCCTGCCCTTGGTGCAGTACGCGCTGGTCGCCGCGCTGGAGCTGGTGCATGAAGGCAAGCTGCCGATCACCCGCATCGTGCAGAAGTTCGCGCATGCGCCGGCGCAGTTGTTCGATGTGGAAGAGCGCGGTTTTCTGCGCGAAGGCTATTTCGCCGACCTGGTGATGATCGACAACACCCCGTTCACCGTGAAGCGCGAGCAGGTGTTGTCCAAGTGCGGCTGGTCGCCGTTCGAAGGCACTACGTTCCGCTCGCGCATCGCCGCGACCTGGGTCAACGGCCAGCAGGTGTGGGATGGCGAACAGTTGGTCGGTAGCGCCGCCGGTCAGCGCCTGACCTTCGACCGCTGATGCGCGCAACCCTGTTTGGCGCCTGGCTTGCCCTGGCGCCGCTCGCATTTGCTGTTGGTGATGCCTCTGCGCAATCTGCGAGCGCTGCGGATGTGGTGTTTCCGCCAAGCGCCTCGCAAGGCGCGATGGTGATCGGCAAGGTGCCGGCGGGCAGCCAGGTGCAGTACGCCGGCCGTGCGCTGCGGGTGAGTGGCTATGGCAGCGTGGTGTTCGGTATCGGCCGCGATGCCACCGGCCCGTTACAGGTGCAGATCACCCGGCCCGATGGCGGCAAGGAGACTGCCAGCATCGCAGTGACGCCGCGCGATTGGCCGGTGGAACGCGTCAACGGCGTGCCGCCCAAGACCGTCAACCCGCCTGCGGCGATCGCCGAGCGGATCAAGCGCGAACAGGCGCAGGTGACCGCTGCACGCGATCGCGACGATGCGCGCACCGATTTCGCGCAGCCCTTCATCTGGCCGGTGCAGGGCCGCATCAGCGGGCGCTTCGGCAATGCACGTGTCTACAACGGCCAGCCCGGTACCGGTCATTCGGGCATGGATATCGCGGTACCCACCGGCACGCCGGTCAAGGCGCCGGCCGCCGGCGTGGTCACCTTCGCAGCGCCGGATCTGTATCTGACCGGTGGCACCGTGCTGCTGGACCATGGCTTCGGGGTGAGCTCCAACTTTCTGCACCTCTCACGCATCGACGTGAAAGTGGGCGATCGCGTGGAGCAGGGTCAGGTGATTGCCGCCGTGGGCGCCACCGGGCGCGCGACCGGGCCGCATCTGCATTGGGGGATGAATTGGTTCGATGTGCGCATCGATCCGTTGCTGGTGCTTGAGCGCAACAAATAGAGCCGTTGGGTAGCGAAATGAAACAGCGGGCACCGGTTGCGTCAGCGTGGCGGCCTGTTCTCTGTGGCCTACCCGCTGTGCCTGTGTTGGACGCGGGGCTTTGGGGTATAACCGGGACGACCGTCGATCTTCGATCCTCGCCACTTTCTTAGCGGACGATCGAGCCAGACGGTTGGTCCACCGCTGCGGCGTCGGACGTGCTTCATCTCCCCTCCCCCGACCGCAGGAGATGTGCGACATGCGCAACGAGCAACTCAAACCCACACTGGGCACCTGGCAACTGTGGGGGATCGCCGTGGGACTGGTGATTTCCGGCGAGTATTTCGGTTGGAGCTACGGCTGGGGCACCGCCGGTACCCTGGGATTTCTGGTGACCACCGTGCTGGTGGCGGTGATGTACACCTGCTTCATCTTCAGCTTCACCGAGCTGACCACGGCCATCCCGAACGCCGGTGGGCCGTTCGCCTACAGCCTGCGCGCGTTCGGCACCTATGGCGGCATGTTGGCGGGCCTGGCCACGCTGATCGAATTCGTGTTCGCACCGCCGGCCATTGCGATGGCGATCGGCGCCTATCTCAACGTGCAGTTTCCGACCCTGGACCCACGTATTGCCGCAATCGGGGCGTATGTGATCTTCATGAGCTTGAACATCGTCGGCGTGGCGATCGCCGCCACCTTCGAGTTGGTGGTGACCTTGCTGGCGGTGATCGAACTGCTGGTGTTCATGGGTGTGGTGGCGCCGGGTTTCAGCGTCGCGCGCTTTGCCGCCAACGGTTGGGCCGGCAGCAACGATTTCGGCCCGGCGGCGATCTCCGGCATCTTCGCTGCGATTCCCTTTGCGATCTGGTTCTTTCTGGCGATCGAGGGCGCGGCGATGGCGGCCGAAGAAGCCAAGGATCCCAAGCGCACGATCCCGCGCGCCTACATCGCCGGCATCCTCACGCTGGTGGTGCTGGCGTTGGGAACGATGGTGTTTGCCGGCGGCGTCGGCGATTGGCGCCAGCTGTCCAACATCAACGACCCGTTGCCGCAGGCAATGAAAGCGGTAGTCGGCAATAGCTCGACCTGGCTGCACATGCTGGTGTGGATCGGTTTGTTCGGTCTGGTGGCCAGTTTTCACGGCATCATCCTGGGCTATTCGCGGCAGTTCTTCGCATTGGCGCGTGCGGGTTTTTTGCCGCACGGGCTGGCCAAACTGTCGCGCTTTCGCACGCCGCATCGCGCGATTCTTGCCGGCGGCGCGATCGGTATCGCGGCGATCTGCAGCGATGGCGTGGTCAAGATCCAGGGCATGTCGCTGAGCGCGGCGATGATCACCATGTCGGTGTTCGGCGCGATCGTGATGTATGTGATGAGCATGCTCAGCCTGTTCAAACTGCGCCGCGCAGAGCCATTGCTTGAGCGCAGTTTTCGCGCACCGGGTTATCCGGTAGTGCCGGCGATTGCGCTGCTGCTGGCGCTGGTGTGCCTGGTGGCGATGGTGTGGTTCAACCCGATCGTGGCGCTGATCTTTGTAGGCCTGCTGCTGTTTGGTGCGGTGTGTTGCGTACTGAGCTTGCGCGGCCAACACACGCCTGCGAGCACTGTCAGATGAGTGGGTTCGCCTTCACCGCAGGCGGCGAGCGCTTCCAGTTTGCCGATCTCAAGACGTTGCTGGCCAAGGCCACGCCGGCACGCTCGGGCGATCAACTGGCCGGGTTGGCCGCCGACTCCGGTCTGCAGCGCGTCGCTGCGCAGATGGCGCTGGCGGACCTGCCGCTGCGCCATTTTCTGGATGAAGCGGTGGTGCCGTACGAAACGGATGAAGTCACACGCTTGATCGTCGACCAACACGATGCGACCGCGTTCGCCTCGGTCGCGCATCTCACCGTCGGCGGCTTTCGCGATTGGCTGTTGAGTGCGCAGGCCGACGAAGCCGCACTCACCGCACTGGCGCCCGGACTGACACCGGAGATGGTGGCGGCGGTGTCCAAGCTGATGCGGGTGCAGGACCTGATTCTGGTCGCGCAGAAAACGCGCGTGGTCACGCGCTTTCGCAACACGCTGGGCTTGCGTGGGCGGCTGTCAACGCGGCTGCAACCCAACCACCCCACCGACGATGCCACCGGCATTGCCGCCAGCGTGCTCGACGGTTTGTTGTACGGCAACGGCGATGCGGTGATCGGCATCAACCCGGCCAGCGACAGCCTGGCCGCCACCACCGCGTTGTTGCGCATGCTCGATGCGGTGATCACCGGCTACCAGATTCCCACGCAGTCCTGCGTGCTGGCGCACATCACCACCACCATCGAGGCGATCGGACGCGGCGTGCCGGTGGATCTGGTGTTCCAGTCCATCGCCGGCACGGAAGCGGCCAATACCAGCTTCGGCATCAATCTGGCCCTGCTGCAGGAGGGTTATGAGGCGGGTCTGTCGTTGCGCCGTGGCAATGTCGGCGACAACGTGATGTATTTCGAGACCGGCCAGGGCAGCGCGTTGTCGGCCAATGCGCACCATGGCGTCGATCAGCAGACCTGCGAGGTGCGCGCGTATGCAGTGGCGCGGCAGTTCAAACCATTGCTGGTGAACACCGTGGTGGGCTTTATCGGCCCGGAATATCTCTACGATGGCAAGCAAATCATCCGCGCCGGGCTGGAGGATCATTTCTGCGGCAAGTTGCTCGGCGTGCCGATGGGCTGCGACATCTGCTACACCAACCATGCCGAAGCCGATCAGGACGACATGGATGTGCTGCTGACCCTGCTCGGCACCGCAGGCATCAACTTCATCATGGGCATTCCCGGCTCCGACGATGTGATGCTCAACTACCAGACCACCTCGTTTCACGATGCGCTGTATGCGCGCCAGGCACTGGGCCTGCGTGCTGCGCCCGAGTTCGAACAGTGGCTGGAACAGCAAGGCATTTTGCGCCTGCGCGATGGCCGCTTCGAGCTCGGTAGCGAGGTGCCGGCACCGTTCCGGCGTGCGCTGGCGCAATTGAACAGCGGCGCCGCGTAATGAGCAGCACTACACCACTACCACCGCGTGATGCCTGGGCGCAGCTGCGTCACCTCACGCCGGCACGGATCGCGCTGGGGCGCGTCGGCACCAGCCTGCCGACAGCTGCGCATCTGGATTTCCAGCTGGCGCATGCGCAGGCACGCGATGCGGTGCATCTGGCATTCGATCCAGCGCCGCTGCAGGCCGCGCTGGAACAGCGCGGGCGTATCAGCATGCTGCTGCACAGCGCGGCGGCGGATCGGCATGTGTATCTGCAACGCCCGGATCTGGGCCGGCGCCTGGCCGCCGACGCCGCCACGCAACTGCGTGGTCTGACCGCCGTGCATGGCGGTGGACATGACGTGGCGGTCGTGGTCGCGGACGGGCTCTCGGCGCTGGCCGTACACCGCAATGCCCCGCAGATGCTGGAACATATCGATCGCTTGGCCGCACACGAGGGCTGGTCGCTGGCACCGGTGGTGCTGATCGCGCAAGGGCGTGTGGCCATCGGCGACGAGGTCGGCGAATTGCTCAAGGCCCGTGCAGTGATCGTGCTGATCGGCGAGCGGCCGGGACTGAGTTCGCCCGACAGCCTGGGCCTGTATCTGACTTACACCCCACGGCTCGGCCTGACCGACGCCGCGCGCAATTGCATCTCCAACATCCGCGCCGAAGGGCTGAGTTACGCCGAAGCCACGTACAAACTTGCGTACCTGTTACGCGAGGCGTTTCGACGCAAGCTATCCGGCGTGCAACTCAAGGACGAAGCCGAGCAACCGGCACTGCCATCGGCTGGCCCGCCAGATGCCGCACCGCGTACGTTTTTGCTACCGGATGGTCTATCACCGGACGTTGCTGGCAGCTAAGCCAACTACCCACGCGATATGGCGGCGTGGCTACATCGATCTGTGCGCTTGAGTGCTTCCAAATGCGGTTGGCGGAATATGACTCTGCTCGTTATTCGCGCGCAGGTGCGTCTTCGCGCACGGCACGTTCGCTGACAACGCCGTTCTCGTAGACGGCCAGCGATCTGGGAAGCTCCTTGTCACCGCCCTCGAAATCAAAACGCAGATCGCGCTCCATCGCGAAGAAACGCGTGGTGGATTGCGGATAGAGCGTAGCGACAAAACTGCCGGCCGTGAGTGTCAGATGGTCGCCTGCGACCGCGACCTGGATGATGCCGATGCGAGGCGAGCGATAGAGCCCCGCGTAACGCTCCAGCAGTTCAGGCGGAAGCGTGGTCGTTCTTGATGGCGGCGTGTAAGGCACGGGCCCGTGCGCATAACTGAGCACGCGATGCATGCGCCAGCGCCCGTCGGCAACTTTCCAGACCGTGGTGAAGTCGGCTTGCCCATCCAATCGCTCTGCTTTCTGACGTTCCTGCACGTAGAAGCGGTGACGGCCCGACAGCAGCGCGTAACCGCCCTTAAGCGGATGGAACTCGATACTGTCGCTCAGCGCCTCGCGTCGAAGCCGCAAGTTTTCATCGGCACAGGGTCCGTTGCGCAACGAATCGACCACCGCTTCGCGTGAGGTCGTGAGCCCGGTCTTGTCGTGATAGAACTCAACATCTGCAGTAAAAAGATCCGTAACGGCCCTCATATCGCAAGCGTTGTAGGCCTTCCAGAATGCCGCGTCGGCTTGTCGAATCTTGTCTTCGTCTTGTTGAACAGTCGCACCGAATGTATCGAACGCGACAAGAATCGATAGCACGATTGCCAGCTTGCCGAGTCTCATCATCCGATCCCACTGCTTGGAGTTCGACAATAAGAGATCGGCAAACAGCTGGCACGACCCGGAAGTCACTGTGCCGCATGGGCTGGTTTTAGCGACAAGTAGACTCGACCGCCGACAGACATTCAGGCGAAACACCAGACGGCTACAAATCCCTGCATCCTTCGCATCGAGCTACGACTTACTTGAGCGCCCCATCCTGCGGATTGCTTGCGGCATACGTACTGGTTCGCAACTCGTTGTCGTGCGGATGGCGCAGCGCGTCGCGCACTTCTTCAGGCAACTGATCGACATCCAGCATCACCTTGCCGGAATGCACATCGCGCACCACCGATGCAGGCAGGACGAAGTCACCCCCGTTTTCGATATTGATGACGAGCTCGGCACCGTCTTTGAGAATGTCGCGCACTGCGCCGACGCCGACTTCGCCATCGCGCAGAAACACCATCTGGCCAATCTCGATCTGTTGCATATCGCATCTCCTGGTAAGGCACTCAGCGCGTAGCTGCACTGTGCCGGCTGCCGCTCTGCGTGCGTTTCACTTCTACAACGACGACCCAGCATTTCAGCTGGGTCGTCGTATGCGCAAGCGACAGCACTTGAACCAACGGATCGACATGCAGACCTTCAAGGTCATGCATGCTTCCACAAAGACTCAGCGCAACGGAACGTCCGCCACCTTGTCCTGATAGTCCTTCTTCGGATCGACACCGAACAGCACCTTGATACCTGCAAGCAGGCTGGAACCGTTGAGCCAGATCTGTGCGTGGTCCGCGTCCAGGCGCAGCAGCGCCAATTTCGGGTCATCCTTGCCGCCCTCGTACCACGCAGCAACGTGCGGGTTCCATAAGCGATCGATCACTGCAGGGTCAGTGTCTTCGTGCAAGGCGCCACTGATGCTGGCGAACAGATCATGCCCCTTGCTGCTGAAGGCGCCGATGACGCGACGGCCCTGCCCCAGCATCGCGATCAGCGCATTGTCCTTGGAGGTAAAGAACCAGATCGGGCCGCCGCTGTCACCTTCGATTTGCGCGGTCATCGGGCGCGCGTGGCCGTCTTCGACGCCGTCCAGGCCCAGCATCACGGTGCGATCGGATTTGAGCGCCTTCCAGAACTTTTCCTGCAACTCTTTGGGATCTGTCATTTCGATTCCTGACAAGCGCATCTCTACGCGGGTGATTGAGTCTGTAAGCGCGAGCGACCACAGCATGTGACGACGCGCACCGTTGTCTGCACACAACAGCAACGTGCAGTACGCAATAAGACTGCGCACGTGTATCGCAGCACAGCACACGTGGCCCGTTTGCGACGCAATCTTGCCGAAAACCGTGATGCCGCCGATGGTCCTGGACATTGCACCTGGTAGCGAAGCCGGAACAAACGGACACGGCAGTACCATCTCCTCGCCGCTCGCGTGGTGACAACACAGAGGACTCAACCATGGCGATCGACACCTGCCTTCCTATGTCGCGCCATGGCTTCCCCATCCCGCGCGCAAGGTTCAGCGTCCGAAGCGTATCGACCTATCCACCGTGCCCTGTCCATGGAGAGCGCCACTCATGTCTGCACTGCCTATCCGCACGAGCTGCATCGCTGCCGCACTGCTGAGTCTTGTCAGCATCGATGCGACTGCCTTGACCGGCACCGCCAGCCGGCCACAACTCACCAGCAGCGAAGCGAGCACCTACACGATTGCCAAGGCGCTGGCGAAGGCCGGGCCGCTCAACGCACTGGTGACCGACAACTGGAATCCCACTGCGGGCGTTGCATTGCTCAGCGCGGATTACGCGGTCGCAGCCGACGGCTCCACGCGCTATCGCACCGTGCAAGCGGCGATCGATGCAGCCGTGGCCGCAGGCGGCACCACGCGTCGTTACATCAGCATCAAGGCAGGTACCTATACCGAGTTGGTCTGCGTGCCGACGGGCGCACCGCCGCTGACCGTGTTCGGCTTGGGCACGAACACCGCAGACACCGTTATCCGCTTCAACAACGCCAATCCCACGCCCAAGCCGGCGGGCACCGCAAGCCACGCCTGTGCCAGCAATGCATCGGCAACCACGGTGGGAACGTCCAATAGCGCAACGCTGACCATACGCGCCGCCGGCTTTCAGGCACGCCATCTGCGCGTGGACAACAACTATGTCGAAGGCACCTACACCAACAACAACCAGGCAGCAGTGGCGCTGGCAGTACGTGGCGACAAAGCCAGCTTCGAAGATGTGCTTGTGACCGGCAATCAGGACACCTTGTTGATCAGCGCCACCAACGCGGCCAACCTGATCCGTGCCTATTTCAAGAACAGCACGATCGATGGCGATGTCGATTTCATCTTCGGCTCTGGCGTAGGCGTGTTCGATCACGCCACCATCCGCTCCACCGGCGCGCGGCTTGGCACCAGCCGCGGCGGCTACATCTTTGCGCCCAGCACGCGCCCCGGCAGCAGCTACGGCTTTCTGGCGATCGACAGCAACTTCGTCGCCATTTCCGGCTCACCCGACAACAACACCTATCTGGGGCGCGCCTGGGATGAGGGCATCAGCGATCTGAGTGCCTATGTCGATGGCACCTCGCCCAACGGTCAAGTCACGGTGCGCAATTCCAACCTGGGCAGCCATCTCCGCAAGACCGCACCGTGGAATGCGTCCACCGCGAGCCGTCCGTATTGCAGCAGCAATTGCGCCAATTCGCCGAACCGTTTTTACGAATACAGCAATAGCGGTGCCGGCAGCGCAGACTGACTCTTCACGTCAACACGCGGTTCAACGCCGCCATCATCGCCTGTCGGCACTCGGTGTTGTAGAGCGGCTGATCTGCTGATTCGCTGGAGGGTCCTTGCCCGCTCGCCATCGCGGGACACGCCGCAAGTACGTCCGTGTGGGCTCTTCTGCGGCATCCATGCCGCAGAAGAGCCCGCGATGGCGGCCGGGCAAGGACTGGTGGAAATGGTCGGTGTGCTTGGTTGCGCGCAGTGCGTGCTGTGCGGTTGCCGAGCACAGCCTCCACATTGCATGGCATGCGCAACGCATGTCTTGCACCAGGCCGTGCGCGGAGCATTGCACTGCACCGATTGCGACAACGCCTGCGTTGCCTTCGGCGATGCGGCGCTGAATTCGCCCATCCGACATCGCGCGCTGGCATGAGAGGCTACGCTTGGTCGTCGATCGCTCCCGATCACGCTGTGTAGCGATCGATACTTCGGGCCCGCCAACGGCGCGTGTTTGCAATCGCTGTCATGCGAATGCAACAGACCGGCGACGCGCCTGTGACTGATCGACGGCGTTTTTCGCATTCCACTCTCGGAGTCATTCCATGCAGTCTCATTCCCCCTTTCCAGCGCTTGCGCCGTTGACGCTCGCGCTACTCGGTCTGGTGACATACGAAGCCAGCGCCGCACGGCCGCACACGCCAGACGTGGCCGATACCGCGCACAGCATCTCCACCAGTTGGGGATTGATCCAGCAGCCCACGCTACCGACGCAGGTCTGCGCCACGCTCAAGGCCGCGCTGGTGCCGGTTGCCGGTTCGCTGGATACGCTCGACAACGATCCGGCGCAATCCAAGCGCGATACCGCGCGTGTGCAGGCGGCCATCGATGACTGCCCCGCCGGCAGCGCAGTGCGTCTGGTCACCGGCGACGCCGGCGAATCTGGCGTATTGAGCGGCCCGTTGACGATCAAGAGCGGGGTCACGCTGTGGATCGACCGCGGCGTCACCTTGTTCGGCTCGCGCAATCCGCGCGACTACGACAATGGCCTGGGCACCTGCGGCACCGCCACCAGCGACAAGGCCAAATCCTGCAACCCGCTGATTCATGTCGCCGATACCGCCAACAGCGCGATTGTGGGTGCCGGCAAGATCGACGGCCGCGGCGGCAGCACGCTCACCGCCGGACCCAATGCCGGCACCGCCAGCTGGTGGGATCTGGCCTATCTCAACGTCACCAAGGGCCTGAGCCAGCACGTACCGCGCCTGCTGCAGATCGACGACAGCACCGACTTCACCCTGTACGACATCACGCTGGAAAACTCGCCCAACTTCCACGTCACCACCGATAACGTGGTCGGCTTGACGGCATGGGGCATCAAGATTCTCGCGCCCAGCCTGGTCTATTCGCGGCCGGGGTATCGCTGCCCGGCCGGCAGCACGCCGGACGTCAATCCGCATGCGACCTGCTTCACTCCAGAAACGGCCAAGAACACCGATGGCTTCGACCCTGGCCAGTCGAAGAAGGTATTGCTGGCCTACTCGTATATCGGCACCGGCGACGATGGCGTGGCGATCAAGGCGCATGCCAGCAGCAAGCGCAGCATCGCCTCGGAAAACATGCTGTTCGCCTACAACCAGTTCTATTACACGCACGGTTTTTCACTGGGCAGCGAAACCGATTCGGGCATGCGCCATATCGCCGTGCGCGGCCTGAGCATCGATGGCTTCAACAGCAACGACGTCCACACCGATCCGTATTCGGCTAACGGCCTGCGCATCAAATCCGATGGCAGCCGTGGCGGCCAGGTCTACGACATCAGCTTCGAAAACGTCTGCATGCGCGGCGTTGCCAGGCCGCTGGTATTCGATGCCAGCTACGCCAATGCAGCGGTGCGCAACAAGCTGCCCAATTTCAGCGGCATTGCGTTGACCAACGTGCACTCGCTCGGTTCCAAGGCGTTTGGCGGCGGTGAGCTGAGCTTCTACGGCTATCGCGATGCGACCACCACCTTGCCGATCACCCTGTCGCTGGACAACGTGGTGCTGGAAGGTGGCCCGATCTCGTTCGCAAAGCCACATTTCGGCGGGCCGGCCAGCAATCCGGGCGCGACGCACTTCACCTTCAAGGGCGGCCCGGTGAGCTTCTTCGATCAGCTGTCGGAATCGTTGCCCAACGATGTGCAACTGCAAGGCAAGCCTGGGCCTGGTACGCCACTGCAGTGCAGTGACGCGTTTATTGCTTACCACTCGGTATTGCCTGATTCGCCGATCTGAGTGTGCTCGAGGCCGCGCTGCGTGCACTGCCACCAACCATGCGCTGAAACTCGGATGGTCGAGGGGCGCGGTGACCTCGCCGCTCGCGGGACACGCCGCAAGTACGTCCATGTAGGCTCGGTGGCGGCATCCATGCCGCCACACGGTCCCGCAATCGGCGAGGACACCGCACCAGACACTTTGCTGTTCGCTTTGAGAAGAGCTAAGCACACCGACCATCTCGACTGGTCCTTGCCCGCCCACCGTCGCGGGACCTTACGCGGCATGGATGCCGCGTAAGAGCCTACATGGACGTACTTGCGGCGTGTCCCGCGATGGTGGGCGGGCAAGGGCCCTGCGGCCAAGCCTCAGATCATCCGCTTGACGAGTGATCTACCCACACCCTCTCATCGCTTCAAGACGAACGAGGTTTCGAGTCGTAGCGTAATTAGATGGGATAAGAAGCTTAGTCAGTCGAAGGCATTGCACCGGTTAACGTGGTGGTGGCTGATGGGAACCACAAAGCCGGCCACGCCCAACTGGCGATGAGCACAGTAGTTTTGTTAGTCGCTCTTAGTCCGCACCGCTGGCCGCACGCCAGCTATGCCAAAGCTGCTGCAGCGGCGGCGGATATGCCGCCTTCCCAGCGAGTTCGCGCTGCAAGCGCAAACGTGCCAGCCGCGACCACACCCGATGCGGCCGCGCCAACCCAGGCTTGCGCGGCCAGGCCTGCAGCAATTGCGCGCGCCATGCAGCTGTCGTCATGCTACTGGGCGTTGCGCTGTCGCCGGCCACACGCTGACGTGCGTCCAGCCATTGCACCGCCACCGCCGTGGCATCGCCAGGCTGGTTGCGCGTAAACATCACCGCCTCGACTGCAACCACGGCCTCGGCAAAGGCGCCCAAGCTGTCCAGCGCTTGCTGCAACGATTGCGGCGGCACGCGGGCGTCCTGCATCGCCGGCAAGGTGTCGGCCAATTGCGCCCATGGCGCACGCACCGGTTCCAGCACGCGCCCGAGCGGATGGCGCGAGCGCTGCTGCGCCCAATCGCGCAGCTCCTGCTGCCACCAGGCCAGCTTGGCATCGGCCGGCAACGGGTCGCCGGCGATATTCATGATGTCTTCCCATTCCTGCAGCAACGCAAACCAGGCGGTAGCCAGGGGGCGTTGCGGTTGCGGAACGAAAGGCTCGGCAACCGACCATTCCGGCCAGCGGGTGCGCCACTTGTCGAGAAAACTGTCGAGAGCGCTGGATTGGCTCATGGCGGGTCCAGAAAAAAACGAAAGAAGATCAGGGCTGCGGCCACGTCGCGGCATCCCACAACAGTTGCGGCTGCTCGACCAACACATCGGCTTGCCAACTCAAGGGATCGTCATCGTTCAGCCGATAGCCCCACAACACCGCTACCGATGGCATCGCTGCCGCGCGTGCGGCCAGGATGTCGCGCTCATCGTCGCCCACATAGACGCACTGCGCAGGCGCAATGCCGATGCGTTCGGCAGCTGTCAGCAACGGCAACGGATGCGGCTTGCGCTCGGCCAGCGTATCGCCGCCGATCAACACCGCGCAGCGCTGTTCCCAGCCAAGTTGCGGCAGGATCAGCCGCGCTAGGTATTCGGGCTTGTTGGTGACGATGCCCCACACGCACCCCGCACGATCCAGCCGCAGCAGCAATTCTTCGACACCCTCGAACAGCTGCGATTGCGTACCGATCAAGGCTTCATAGCGACGCAGGAATTCCGGCACCAAGGCATCGCGGGCGTCCGCATCGAGTTCGGCAAACGCAACTGACAGCATCGCGCGCGAGCCTTTCGACACCACGGGGCGCAGCTGCGCCAACGCGATCGGCGCACGTCCCCGCTCGCTCAGCATCGCGTTGACGGTGGCCAGCATGTCCGGCGCGCTGTCCAGCAAGGTGCCATCCAGATCGAACAACACCGCACGCGGGAAATTCATAGACGCCCCGCCGCTGGAAGGCTGCGTCTCGCCATCCGCAAGGTGCGAATGCGCAGACATCAAGCACCCACCTGCTGTTGCCAATCCCGACTCCCCACTCCCCAATCCCTGCTCGTCACGGCTTCACCGCATAGGCCAGATAATTCACCTCGGTGCGCGACGACAGCCGCGCACGATTGCGCCACGGCTCGTACAGCATGCCGCTGACGTCTTCCAGCTGCAGCTCGGCGCTGCGCAACCACGCCGCAAGTTCTGCCGGCTTGATGAAGTCCTTGTAGTGATGCGTGCCTTTGGGCAGCAACCGCGCGATGTATTCGGCACCGACCACCGCCAGCGCAAACGCGGCCGGGGTGCGATTGAGCGTGGACAGGAACAGCTTGCCGCCCGGCTTGAGCAGGCTGGCGCAGGCGCGGATGATCGCGGTCGGGTCCGGCACGTGCTCGAGCATTTCCATGCAGGTCACCGCATCGAAACTGCCCGGCTGCTCGGCCGCCAGGTCTTCCACCGATTGCACGCGGTAATCCACCTGCACGCCCGATTCCAGGCTGTGCAGGCGCGCCACCTTGACCAACTCCGGGGCCAGATCGATCGCGGTGACCTGCGCGCCCAGACGCGCCATCGACTCGCTGAGCAACCCGCCGCCGCAGCCGACATCGAGCACGCGCGCGCCGGCAAGATCCAGCCGCGCGGAGACGTAATCCAGACGCACCGGGTTCAGCGCATGTAGCGGCTTCTGCGGGCCGTCGGCATCCCACCAGCGCGTTGCAAGCGCGGCGAATTTATCCAATTCGCTCTGATGAAAATTGCCGGAGGTGGTGTGAGTATTCGGATTCATGCGGAGCTCCGTGTTGCGATGACGCGCGCTCAGGCGCGGACGGTGCGGATGCGGTCGCGCCACTGCCGCGCATTGGCGACCAGGGCAGCGGTATCCATGTCGACCAGCTCGCGCTGCACCAGTTTGGGCTTGCCGGCGATCCACACATCGGTGACCTGATGGCGGCCGGCCGAATAGATCAGTTGCGACAGCACATGATGCAGCGGCTGGGTCTCCAATGCAGACAGATCCACGCAGACCAGATCGGCCTGCTTGCCGATTTCGATCGAACCGATCTTGTCGCCGAAGCCCAGTGCACGCGCGCCGCCCAGGGTGGCCGCACGCAAGGTGGTGGCCGCATCCAGCGCAGTGGCATCGTTGGCCACCGCTTTGGCCAGAATGGCCGCGGTGCGGTTCTCGCTGAACATGTCCAGATCGTTGTTGCTGGCGCAGCCATCGGTGCCGATGGCCAGGTTCACGCCGGCACGTTGCAGCGCGCAGGCCGGGCAAAACCCCGAGGCCAGCTTGAGATTGGATTCCGGGCAATGCACCACGCTCACACCGCGCTCGGCGCATAGATGGATTTCCGCCTCGGTGAGCTGGGTCATGTGCACGGCGATCAGGCGGTCGTTGACCAGACCCAATCGATCCAGACGCGCCAGCGGGCGCTGACCATACTGCTTGATCGAATCGGCCACTTCCTGCGCGGTCTCGTGCGTATGCAGATGCACCGGCAGGTCGAGCTGGTCGGCCAGCATGCGCACACGCTCGAAGTTGGCATCGTTCACCGTGTACGGCGCATGCGGCGCAAACGCGGTGCTGATCAGCGGATCGTCGCGCCATTGGTCGTGCAATTCACCGGCACGCGCAAAGTATTCGTCGTCCGACGAGGCCCACGCGGTGGGGAAATCGATGATCACCGCGCCCACCAGCGCGCGGAAGCCATGCTGCTTGTAGACCGCCGCCTGCACATCGGCGAAGAAGTAGTTTTCGTTGACGCAGGTGGTGCCGCCACGCAGCATTTCAGCAATGGCGAGCGTGGTGCCGTCGGCCACGAACTCCGGCCCGATCACCGCCGCTTCCACCGGCCAGATGTGCTGCTGCAGCCACACCATCAGCGGCAGATCGTCGGCAATGCCGCGCAGCAGCGTCATCGGGTTATGCGTATGTGCATTCACCAGGCCCGGCATCAGCGCTGCCTCCGGGCGTGAGACGGTCTGCTTCGGCGCAAACCGTGCGCGTGCTTCGGCAATCGGCAGGATCGCCACGATGGCGCCGTTGCTGACCGCCACCGCGTGGCCTTCGAGCACCACCGCATGCGGTTCGATCGGCACCACGTAGCCGGCTTCGATCAACAGGTCGCATGCTTCGGGAGGGGCATTGGTCATGAGCGGATCCATAAAGGGTTAGTTGTCGAACGGCCAGCTGGTATCGCCACCCGCCACAGCCACATAGCGCTGGCCGTTGTAGCGCAGCACCTGGCGCACGCGACGGGTGCGTTCGGTAATGGTGTCGCTGTCAGCTACGCTTTCCGCGGTAGATACGTTGGCTGTCAGCAGGATGTCCGCATAGCCGGCATGTGCCTGCGGTGCCATGCTCAGGCTCAGATTGGCGACTTCGGTGATCACATCGCTTTTCCCCACACTGCACGGCTCGCCTTTCACACGTTGCCACGCATAGAGATCGCGTTGCAGTACCGGGCGCAAGCTGCGCCCCTCGCGCACCAGCAAGGTCAATGCCTGATTGCTGTAAAAATCCGGGCAGCTGGGCCCCTGCGCGGCGCTATGTACTACCACGCCGATCGCACGCACGCCCTTGGCCAGGTCGTAGCGCGCGGTATCCAGACGCAAACTGTCTGCATCGAGTTCGAAGGCGGCGTCCTCACCCATCTCCTGCGCGTAGAACGCCAGCACCTTGCCACTGGCCGCATCGAGCATGGCCACACGCAACTCAATGTCGCGCTCGCCAGGCACGGTCTGGGCGTCGCCAGCAAATGCGATTGCCGCCAGCCGGATCGCCGCATCGTTCGGCCACGGCTTGCACGTCTGAGCCACCGCACGCTCGACCGGTACCGTGGCTGCAGCGCCGCCCACGACCCCGGAGGTTGCAATGGCCGCAACGGCGGCCACGTCACCTGCGCCGCAGGTTGCGGCCGCCGCTTGCGCCAAGGCCGGGCACGCTGCGAGCGCCGCCCACAGCCCCATCAGGACACCGGCACTGCGTACCGCTCGACCAGGCCAGCGTCCCGGGCGCATCCGGCTTACTTGACGCGCGCCGAGTATTCGCCCGAGCGCGTATCGACCTTGATGATTTCATCCTGGTTGACGAACAGCGGCACGCGCACCACCGCGCCGGTTTCCAGCGTCGCCGGCTTGCCGCCGCCGCCGGAGGTATCGCCCCGCACGCCCGGATCGGTCTCGGTGATCTTGAGCTCGACGAAGTTCGGCGGCTGCACCCAGATCGGCGCGCCATTCCACAACGTCACGATGCAGTCTTCCTCGCCCTTGAGCCACTTCTCGGCGCCGCCCATGCCGGCCTTGTCGGTCTGCACCTGCTCGAAGGTTTCCGGGTCCATGAAGTGCCAGTACTCGCCATCGCTGTACAGGTAACGCATGTCGGTATCGACGACGTCGGCCACTTCCACGTCGTCGGTCGCCTTCATGGTCATTTCGACCACGCGACCGGACTTGATGAAGCGGTACTTCATGCGGGTGAAGGCCTGGCCCTTGCCCGGCTTGACGTATTCGGTCTCGGTGATGACCGCCGGCTCGTTGTTGACCAGGATCTTCATGCCGTTCTTGACGTCGTTCATGCCAACAGTGGCCATGGTGCAGCTCCTCGATAAGACCACGACCTGCCACAGGCCGTGGCAGGTCGGATTAGAATGGGGCGCCCGCCGCAACCGGCGGGCATTGGTTTTGTGACCGCACATGATACCCGCAGCCCCCCTCGCCTTACAGCCATCTCCGCCCCCCACCCTGCAGCCGCAGCGCTGGCAGCAGCAGTGGCGCGATGCCGTGCGCGACCCACGCGAGCTACTGGCGCTGCTGGGCCTGGACGCGGCGGCTGCCGGCATCAGCGCAGAGGCAGTCGCCCAGTTCCCGCTGCGGGTACCACGCGCGTTCGTGGCGCGCATGCGCCGTGGCGACCTGCACGACCCATTGCTGCGCCAGGTGCTGCCGCTGGATGCCGAAATGCGGCCGGTGCCGGGCTTCGGCCTGGATGCGGTGGGCGATGGCGCCGCCAAGACCGCAGACGGTGTGATCCAGAAATACCGCGGCCGCGCCCTGCTGATCGCCACCGGCAGCTGCGCGGTGCACTGCCGCTACTGCTTCCGCCGCCACTTCCCGTACGCCGAGGAAACCGCCGCGCGCGATGGATGGCGCGAGGCGGTGGCCGCGATCGCCGCCGACCCCGGCATCGACGAAGTGCTGCTGTCCGGCGGCGACCCGCTGTCGCTGGCCACCAGCAAACTGGCCGAACTCACCGACGCGCTGGCCGCCATCGGGCACATCAAACGCCTGCGCATCCATAGCCGGCTGCCGGTCGTGCTGCCCGAGCGCGTCGATGCGCCGCTGCTGGCCTGGCTGCGCAGCCTGCCCTGGCCAGTGGCCTTTGTGATACACGCCAACCACGCCAACGAATTCGATTCCACCGTGGACGCCGCCATGCGTGCTCTGCGCGAGGCCGGCGCGCAACTGCTCAACCAGGCCGTGCTGCTGCGCGGGGTCAACGACAGCGTGGACGCGCTGGCCGCCTTGAGCGAACGCAGCTTCGCCGCCGGCGTGCTGCCGTATTACCTGCACCAGCTCGACCGGGTTGCCGGGGTTGCACACTTCGAAGTCGACGATGCGCAGGCGCGCGCCCTGCATACCGAACTGGCAACGCGTCTGTCGGGTTATCTGGTGCCGCGCCTGGTGCGCGAGATTCCTGGCGATACCGGAAAGCGGCCGCTGTAATCACGACCGCAGTGGACGCTGGCGTGCAACGTAGGAGCGCCCTTGGGCGCGATGAAGCCTTCCCGGTAACGCCCCATCGCGCGCAGGCACGCTCCTACGCACCGCGCCACGGCACGTTAAACCAACCTACGCACGCCACTCACCCCGCCGCGATCAGCTTGACCAAATCGGCCGGGCTCAGCGGCCTGCTGAACCAGTAGCCCTGGCCCAGGTCGCAGCCGCGATCGCGCAATAGATTGAATTGCGCTTCCTGCTCGATCCCCTCGGCCACCACCGTGATGCCCAGCGAATGCGCCATGCCGATGATGGCGGTGGTCAGCGCCAGATCGTCCGGGTCGCGCTGCAGGTCGGCAATGAAACTCTTGTCGATCTTGACCCCGTCCACCGGCACCTGGCGCAGATGGCTCAAACCGGAGAACCCGGTACCGAAGTCGTCCAGCCACACCTTCACCCCGGTGCGGTGCAACTGATCGAGCAGGCTGGCGGCCATCATTTCGTCGCCGATCACTGCGGTTTCGGTCAGTTCCAGATGCAGGCGCGCGGCCGGCAAGCCGGATTCGGCCAGGCACTCGGCCACAGTGTCGATCAGGTCGCCACTGCGCAACTGACGCGGTGAGACGTTGACCGAGATGAACAAGCCATCGCCCACCACCGGCCACTGAGCCGCCTCCAGGCAGGCCGCGCGCAGCACCCTGGGGCCGATCACTTCGATCAGGCCGCTCTGCTCGGCGATATCGATGAAGGTGGACGGCGGAATCGTGCCGAGGGCCGGGTGCTGCCAGCGCAACAACACCTCCACACCGACCAGCACACGGTCGATGGTGCGGTAGATCGGTTGATAGACCAGGCGCAGCTCGTCGCGCTCCCACGCCCCGCGCAGCTCATGCTCCATATGCACACGGCGTTCGACTGCATGATCAGCGGCGCGGCTATAGAAACGATGGCAATTCTTGCCGGCAACCTTGGCCTGGTACATCGCGATGTCGCCGTTCTTCAACAGCGCGGTGGCGTCGTTGGCATCGTCCGGGAACAACGTGATGCCGATCGAGGTGCCCAGGAACACCTCGCGGCCCTGCACATTCAACGGCCGGCTCAACTCGTGCACCAGCCGGTCTGCGAGCTGGGCGGCCAGCAGCGTGACATCGCCGCTCTGCAGCAGGATCACGAACTCGTCGCCGCCGAAGCGCGCCAGAATCGCATCGTCGCCACCCAGGGCGCCCACCGCACGGCTGATGCGGCTGGCGAACTGCAGCAGCGCCTCATCGCCGGCCTCGTGCCCAAGTGTGTCGTTGACGCGTTTGAAGTCGTCGATATCGGCAAACAGCAGCGCCAGC
Source organism: Xanthomonas hortorum (assembly GCF_040279205.1). Classification (GTDB taxonomy): domain Bacteria; phylum Pseudomonadota; class Gammaproteobacteria; order Xanthomonadales; family Xanthomonadaceae; genus Xanthomonas; species Xanthomonas hortorum_F. The sequence goes on along the minus strand of NZ_JBEOLS010000002.1, from coordinate 33,063 downwards.
TTGCTGTCGGTGCTGCGCGCGGTATTGAGCAGATGGTCCAGGCCTTCGCGAAAGCCCAGCCGGTTGGTCAGCCCGGTCAACGCGTCGGTATAGGCCATGTGGCGCACTTCGCGATCGTGCCGGGCGATGCTTTCGCTCATGCGCCCGAACGCGGACATCAACTCGCCGATTTCGTCGTTACGCGGATGCGGCGGCAGTTGCACTGCGTAATCGCCGCGCTCGATCTGCTTGGCCGCTGCAGCCAGCAAGCGCACCGGCGCCACCAGCGTGCGCTGCACGTAGATGGCCAGCAACACACCCAATGCGACCAATGCCGCCAGCAGCACCAGTAGCCAGCCAAGATCGCGCTTGCCGATCGCGTTGAGGTTTTGCACCAGGGTCAGATTCGCGCCGGACTCGATCTTGCGCACCCGCTCGCGCGACATGCCCACGCGCACGCCGCCGATGCGCTGGTCGCCGATCTTGATCGGCACCGTCACATCCAGCACCTCAGGCGAGGATTGCAGCAGCATGGTGCGCGCGCTGGCCGCCTTGGCCGCCAGCGGGTCGTTCATCGTCTGACCGTAGCGCTGCAGCGTCGGCGTGCCGTCGTGCACCAGCCGGCCACGTCGGTCGAACACCAGCACGTAACTCACCACCTGCTGACGCGAGGCGTTGCGCACCAGTGCACCCACCGCTCCCAGGTCGGAGTAGTACAGCGGATTGGCCAGGCCGGCCGCCAGCTCGGTGGCCAGTGTTTCGCCACGCGAGCGCAGGCTGCGATCGAACAGCTCGTGCAGAATCTGTGCACTGAGCCCGCGCACCTCGCGCTGCATCGCGCTCTGGCGTTGCAACAACGAGGCCAGAATCGCGCCGACCAGCAGCAGCGTCAGCGCCATCACCAACAGAAAACGTGCCTGCAAACCAAAGCGCACCTGAGTCATTCCACCTGGTCCCTGACACGTTGCACACCGGCGCTCAACGCATTCAGGCGTCGGCGGCTGTTGTCATCCAGAGGATGGAATGCGGTGGTGCCAAAAAAGCGCTTCAATGCCGGGCCGGCTTGCGGGTCGGACGCGGCCTGCAGCAAGACGATGCGCAACTGCCGCTCCACCGCCGGGTCCAGCCCGGTACGCACCATCTCCACCGCACGCGGCACCGGCGCACTGCGGTGCACGATGCGGAAGTCGCGCTTGAAGGTCGCCGGCAAGTGGCGTTCGTCGTCCCAATCGGCATTGCTGAAAGCGCCCGCATCGATCAGGCGCTTGTGCACGAATGCGGCCACGTTCAATTTCGTACCGACCATCAAATAACCGACCGACCCCGGCACCTGGATATCGTCCGGCGACAACAGCACATCGCAGGCGATGCCGTTGCGCAGCAACTCCAGCATCGGCAGCAGATAGCCACTGGTGGACGAGGCGTTCTGCAACGCAAGAGTGTGCCCGCGCAGTTGCTTGAGCGACTGGATCGGGCTGTCGCGGCGCACGAAGAACACGGTGTGGAACTCGCGCATACCGCCGCGCTCGGTCATCACCAACGGATGCGCACCGCCGCGCTGTTCCAGCAGCATTGCCGCACCGGTGGTTTCGCTGACCCAATCGACCCGGCCACGGCGCAGGTAGCTGGACATCTGCCGCGCATCCGGCGCCATCAGGATTTCGCCACGGCGGATGCCGACCTCGCGCATGCGCGGCACCACGTAATCCAGCAAGGGCTTGAGTTGCTCGTAATGGGTGGCGGGATCGTCGCTGATCCGGCCAAGCACCAGGACCGAAGAAGGCGCTGCCGCCGCCGTCACGGCAAAGCCCGCCCCAGCGAGCAGCCAACAGGCAATCAGACACCATCGTAGACCGCGCAAACGGGACACTCCCTAGAGCCGCCGACAGCCTAGCCGAATCTCTCAAGATGTGACAGACGTCAGTTTCCGGCCCGCTTTGCCAGCATGGCCATGCGCTGGGCATCGGACAGGATGCCGCGCAGCAAGCGCACCTCCTGCTCGCTCATTTCGGTGCGCAACAACAGCCGCCGCAGCTTGCGCATCGCCGACTCCGGCGCGCGGCCCTTGTGGAAATCGATGTCGTCCAGCGTCTCGCCCAACTGGGCAAACATGCCTTCCAGTTGCGCGTGACTGGCGGGGCCTTCGCGCAGTGCGCCGGTGGTGGCTGCCGGCGCCGGTTCCGCCTGGCCCGCTTCCAACTGTGCCAACCGCACTTCATAGGCAAGCACCTGTACTGCGGCGGCCAGGTTGAGCGAACTGAAAGCCGGGTCGGACGGGATATGCACGGCCGCGTGGCAGAGCTGCAACTCGTCGTTGGTCAGCCCGGTGCGCTCGCGGCCGAACACGATCGCCACTTCCGCCGGCTCGCCGGCCTTGGCCAGGGCACGGCGTGCGCCGGCGTCCGGCAGCAACTCTTCCAACGCCACCCGGCGCGCGCGCGCGGTGCAGCCGATCACCAGCGTGCAATCGGCCACCGCCTCGCCCAGCGTGGCGAAGACCGGTGCATCGCCGAGCACGTCCTCGGCACCGGCAGAGCGCCGGTAGGCGTCTTCGTCGAGGGCGCGCTCGGGGGCGACCAGCACCAGACGCGAGATCCCCATCGTCTTCATCGCGCGCGCGGCGGCGCCGATGTTGCCTGGATGCTGGGTACCGACAAGAACAAAACGGATGCGCTGACTGACGGACATGAACGGAGATTGGGGAGCTGTTCGGTCGTAGATGGTAAACTGCGCGACCGGTTTCGTGCCGGACCGCTCTTTTACCTTCGCCAATTCTTCAATTCTGCCTTCACGGGAGCTTTAACCATGCAGAAACCCGCCGTCACCGTCATGGTCAAAGCCGCCCGCCTCGCCGGCAATGTGCTGTTGCGCGGTATCAACAAGCTCGACTCGCTCAATGTGGTGCAGAAGGGCCGCATGGATTACGCCAGCGAAGTCGATGCCGATGCCGAGAAGGTCATCATCAAGGAACTCAAGCGCGGCTACCCCGAGTACGCCGTGTTCGGCGAAGAAGGCGGCGTGCAGGGCGGCAAGAGTGGCCGTTACACCTGGGTCATCGACCCGTTGGATGGCACCAGCAACTATCTGCGCGGCTTTCCGCATTACTGCGTGTCGATCGCGCTGGTGGAAAACGGCGAGCCCACCGATGCGGTGATCTTCGACCCGCTGCGCAACGAGCTGTTCACCGCCAGCCGCGGTGCCGGCGCGGTGCTCAACGACCGCCGCATCCGCATTGCCGAACGCAAGGACCTGGAGGGCGCGATGGTCCACACGGGCTTCCCGCCGCGCGAGCGTGCACGCATCAGTGCGCAGCTGAAGTGCGTCGATGCGCTGCTGGTGCAGGCCGAAGATGTGCGTCGCACCGGTTCTGCCGCGCTGGATCTGGCCTATGTGGCCTGCGGCCGCGCCGATGCGTATTTCGAAGCTGGCGTCAAAGCCTGGGACATCGCCGCCGGCGTGCTGCTGGTACGCGAAGCCGGTGGCCGGGTCTGCGACTACAAGGGCGCCACCCCGCCGCGCATGGACAACATGGGCCCGGAAACGCAGCAGATCGTGGCCGGCAACATCAAGATCAGCGATGCGCTGCAGAAGGTCATCGTCAACACCGGCTACGCGCGCGAGTTCGACGCCAAGTTCTGATCAGCGCTCCGGCAATCGTAGGAGCGCGCTTGCGCGCGATGAAGCTTTCCCAGGGAACGCCTCTTTGCGACCAAGGTCGCTCCTACACGACAGACCGCAGCAAACGAAGAAGGCCTGGATCGCTCCCGGCCTTCTTCGTTGATGGCGCTGTTGTTACAGCGCCACTGCAGAACTCAGGCGATCGCAGCGTGGTAGCGGCGCTCGACTTCTTCCCAGTTCACCGCGTTATAGAACGCGCCGATGTATTCCGGGCGACGGTTCTGATACTTCAGGTAGTACGCGTGTTCCCACACGTCCAGGCCCAGGATCGGGGTGTTGCCTTCGAACAGCGGGCTGTCCTGGTTGGCGGTGCTTTCGACCACCAGCTTCTTGTCCGGGGTCACGCTCAACCACGCCCAGCCCGAGCCGAAGCGGCTGACGGCAGCCTTGGTGAAGGCTTCCTTGAACTTCTCGAAACCACCGATGTCCTTGTCGATCGCCTTGGCGACCTCGCCCTTGGGCTCGCCGCCGCCATTGGGCGACAGCACGGTCCAGAACAGCGAATGGTTGGCGTGGCCACCACCGTTGTTGCGCACCGGGCCCTGCAGGTTTTCCGGCAGGCTCTTCAGCTTGGACACCAACTCTTCGACCGGCAGGTCCGCATACTCCGTCCCTTCCAGCGCCGCATTGACGTTGTTGATGTAGGTCTGGTGATGCTTGGTGTGATGGATCTCCATCGTCTGCGCATCGATATTCGGTTCCAGCGCGTCGTAGGCGTAGGGCAACTGCGGAAGGGTGTAAGCCATGCGTGTCTCCTGAACTTGCCGCCCGGCGAAGACCGGGCGTTGCGGGATAAATAGTAGGGACGGCGGCGGCGCTTACCAAGAGTGCTGGCAGGGAAACTTCATCCCATCGCACACCGCGTCGTGTTCGCTGCACACCTTGCACCATGCCCCGGTTACTTGGGCGTGAATCGCGCAGGCGTACACATGCCGCGGCGTTCAAAGTCGACACAGTCGCGCAACGGCATACTTGATCTGCCGTCTCCACATTCGTTTCCGGATCGTCTTCATGCGCAAGCCCGCTTTGTTGATCGTCGCCATCGTGCTGCTTGTCGCCGGCTTATGGGGCATGCGCGTGATGCAGACGCCCAAGCCGCAGTTCGCACCACAGCTCAACGCGCCGATCGCCGCGACAGCGCCGCCCGAACAGACGCCTCGGCAGCAGGGTCTTCCGGGTTTTCTACCACCCGAAGCAATGGCCACGATCACGTTGATCCAGCGCGGCGGGCCGTTCCCGCATGCGCAAGACGGCAGCGTATTCGGCAATCGCGAACAACGCCTGCCCGAGCGCGAGCGCGGCTACTACCACGAGTACACCGTGGAGACGCCCGGCAGCCCTGACCGCGGCGCACGCCGCATCGTCACTGGCGGCACGCCGCCGCAAGCTTGGTACTACAGCGACGATCATTACCAGAGCTTCAAATCGTTCAAAGGCCCCACGCAGGAGCAGGCGCCATGAGCGCAGGCGACTTCGCACTGGACCTGTCCGATCCGCAACAATCAGGCGTCTATCAAGCCGACACCGACGATCTGGACACCATGGCCGCGCTCGCCCGCGACGCCGGCCTGCACATCCTGCGTGTGGATCTGGCCAGTTGCAGCGACAAGCACATGTTGCTGATGCGCCTGGCCACCCAACTGGATTTCCCGGCCAGCTTCGGTCGCAACTGGGACGCGCTCTCCGATGCCTTGCGCGACCTGGCCTGGCTCCCCGCAGCACATGGCTATGCGCTGTTGATCAACGGCGCAGACGCACTCGCGCGCACTGCACCGAACGATCGCAACACCTTGCTGGATATTTTCGATGAAGCCGCCACTGCCTGGGCCGCTCGCGGGCTCACATTTGCAGCATTTGTGGCGCCCGCGAGTGCTTGCGACTGAGAGCGGCTAACAAACCCTCTCGAACGCTGTAGCGATGGCGGCAACGTGTTGGCCGCACTCGCCTTCGTTGGCGAATGACGCACTGTCGGAAATGGCAGCGAAATCTAGATGCGAATCAAAAGCCTGGTTAGTCGAGTGCGCGGTGCCCTCACCGCCCGCGGGACACGCCGTGAATCCGTCCCTGGAGGCTCGGTGGCGGCATCCATGCCGCCACACGGTCCCGCAATCGGTGAGGACACCGCACCAGACAGTTAATAGGTTGCCTTGTTCAAAAGCATGCACACCGACCATCTCGACTGGTCCTTGCCCGCCTACCGTCGCGGGACCTTACGCGGCATGGATGCCGCGTAAGAGCCTACATGGACGTACTTGCGGCGTGTCCCGCGATGGTGGGCGGGCAAGGACCCTGCAGCAAACCCGCAGATCAGCCGCTCTACAAGTCATCTATCAGCTCGCGATGCTTGTTTGCCGCGCCTAAAAACCAAAGACCGGCACGCAGTCGTACGCCGGTTGAGCTATCAACTATCCAGTTCGCTCCAGCGCGCGAACGCCGCATCCAGCTGCGCCTGTGCATCGCCCAGCGCGGCGGTATGCGCGGCCATCGCTGCGCTGTCGCGCTGATAGAAGGCCGGGTCGTTCATCGCATTGGTGAGCGCTGCGACCTGTTGCTCCAGGCTGTCGATCAAGGCCGGCAACTGCTCCAGTTCGCGCGCATCCTTGTAGCTGAGCTTGCGCTTGGGCGCAGCTTCCGCCGGTGCGGCAGCAGGCGCCGCTGGCGTAGTCGCAGCCGCCGTCGCCGATGCCTTGGCAACCGCCATCGCGTTGGGCGCCGGGGTGCGGCGCTGACGCAGCGAATCGCTGTAACCACCAACGTAATCGCCGACCAAGCCCTCGCCTTCCATCACCAAGGTGGAGGTCACCACGTTGTCGAGGAAGTCGCGGTCATGGCTGACCAGCAACAAGGTGCCGGTGTATTCGCCTAGCAGCTCTTCCAGCAGCTCCAGCGTTTCCACGTCCAGATCGTTGGTCGGTTCGTCCATCACAAGCAGGTTGGACGGCTGCGCAAACAGCCGCGCCAGCAGCAGGCGATTGCGTTCGCCACCGGAGAGACGTGTGATCGGCGCGCGGGCGCGCTCCGGGGTGAACAAGAAGTCCTGCAGATACGCATGCACATGCTTGCGCTTGCCGTTGATCTCGATGAAATCGCGGCCTTCGGCCACGTTTTCGATCGCACTCCAGTCTTCGCGCAACGTGGAGCGGTACTGATCGAAATACGCAATCTGAAGATTGGTGCCGATGCGGATTTCGCCCTGCTGCGCCTGCAGATCGCCCAGCAACAGCTTGAGCAAGGTGGTCTTGCCGCTGCCGTTGGGGCCGATCAGACCGATGCGGTCGCCACGCTGGATGATGGTCGAAAAATCCTTGACCATCGTGCGTGCGCCGAACGCGAAGCCGACCTCCTTGGTCTCGATCACCTTCTTGCCGGACGACTCGCCCTGCGAGACTTCCATGCGCACATTGCCGCTCAGATCGCGGCGCTGGCCACGTTCGTTGCGCATCGATTCCAGACGCCGCACACGACCTTCGTCGCGGGTCCGACGCGCCTTGATACCTTGCCGGATCCAGATTTCTTCCTGCGCCAGCATCTTGTCGAAACGCGCATTCTCCTGCGCCTGCGCATTGAGTCGTTCCTCGCGACGGCGCTCGTAATTGGCCCAGTCGCCCGGCCAGCTGGTGACCTGGCCGCGATCGATTTCGACGATGCGCGTGGCCAACGCACGCAAGAAGCGCCGGTCATGGGTCACGAACAGCACGCTGCCGTTCCAGCCTTTCAGGAACGACTCCAGCCAATCGATGGCTTCGATATCCAGATGGTTGGTCGGCTCGTCCAGCAGCAGCACGTCCGGCGAAGACACCAGCGAGCGCGCCAGCAGCACACGACGCTTCATGCCGCCGGACAGGCGTGCAAACTCCGCATCGCCGTCCAGTTCCAGCTTGGTCAGCGTCTCGGTGACGCGCTGATCCAGCGCCCAACCGTCGGCCGCATCGATCTTGGCCTGCACCTTGCCGAACGCATCGCCATCGAACACCTCGGCATGGCTGAGCTGATGGAATTCGGCCAGCCAATGGCCAAGCTCGCCCAGGCCATCGGCCACCACCTCGAACACGCTGCCGCCGGTGCCCTGCGGCACCTCCTGCTCCAGCCGTGCGATGCGCACGCCCTGTTGCACGCGTACTTCGCCGTCGTCTGGCTTGAGCTCGCCGGCGATCAATTTCATCAAGGTCGATTTGCCGGCGCCGTTGCGGCCGATCAGGGCGATACGCTCGCCCGGCTCGATCGTGAGGTCGGTTTTTTCCAGCAACAAGGGGCCGCCGACGCTGTAGTCGACGCTTTGCAGAGTGATTAAAGGCATGGGCCGATTGTACGGGAATCGGGAATAGTGAATCGGGAATGGAAACCCCTCGCCGTTGCAATTCCCCATTCCCCACTCCCGATTCCCGCTAAAATGCGCCATGAACGAATTCTCCGCGCTGCCGCTGTCGCCGGCCCTGGCCCCCGGCATCGACGCCCTTGGCTACACCGTACTCACTCCCATCCAGGCGCAAAGCCTGCCGCCGATCCTGCAAGGGCTCGATGTCATCGCCCAGGCGCCGACCGGTAGCGGCAAGACCGCTGCCTTCGGGCTGGGCCTGCTGCAAAAGCTCGACCCTGCGCTGACCCGCGCGCAGGCGCTGGTGCTATGCCCTACCCGCGAGCTGGCCGATCAGGTCGGCAAGCAGCTGCGCAAGCTGGCCACCGGCATTCCGAACATGAAACTGGTGGTACTGACCGGCGGCATGCCGCTGGGCCCGCAACTGGCCTCGCTGGAAGCGCACGACCCGCAAGTGGTGGTCGGCACGCCCGGACGCATCCAGGAACTGGCCCGCAAGCGCGCACTGCATCTGGGTGGCGTACGCACGCTGGTGCTGGACGAGGCCGACCGCATGCTCGACATGGGCTTCGAAGAACCCATCCGCGAGATCGCCAGCCGCTGCGACAAACACCGTCAGAGCCTGCTGTTTTCGGCCACCTTCCCGGACATCATCCGCACGCTGGCGCGCGAGATCCTGAAGGACCCGATCGAAATCACCGTCGAAGGCGCCGATAACGCGCCGGAAATCGACCAGCAATTCTTCGAGGTCGACCCGACCTATCGACAGAAAGCCGTCGCCGGGCTGCTGCTGCGCTTCAATCCCGAATCCAGCGTGGTGTTCTGCAATACCCGCAAGGAAGTGGACGAAGTGGCCGGTTCGCTGCAGGAGTTCGGCTTCTCTGCGCTGGCCCTGCATGGCGACATGGAGCAGCGCGACCGCGATGAAGTGCTGGTGCGCTTCGTCAACCGCAGCTGCAACGTGTTGGTGGCCAGCGATGTGGCCGCCCGCGGGCTGGACGTGGAAGACCTTGCGGCAGTGGTCAATTACGAGCTGCCCACCGATACCGAAACCTACCGCCACCGCATCGGCCGCACCGCGCGCGCCGGCAAGCGTGGGCTGGCACTCAGCCTGGTGGCCTCACGCGAAACAGGGCGCGCACAGGCACTGGAAGCCGAACAAGGCCAGCCGCTGAAGTGGTCGCGTGCACCGTTGGCCACCGCGCGCCCGGCGCAGCTGCCGCAGGCGGCCATGACCACCTTGCGCATCGACGGCGGCAAGACCGACAAGCTGCGTGCCGGCGACATTCTCGGCGCGTTGACCGGCGAAGCAGGACTCTCGGGCGCGGCGATCGGCAAGATCGCCATCTACCCCACCCGCTCCTATGTCGCCATCGCCCGCGCGCACGTTGCCAAGGCACTGGCGCATCTGCATGCGGGCAAGATCAAGGGACGCCGGTTTCGGGTCAGCAAGCTGTAATCAGCCGCCTGGCAGGCACCCTGCCGGCCATACGATCAAGCGGAGGTGCTGAAGCGCCTGCCGCACCATCTACAGGGATGCGCATTCTCGCGCATCCATGTCGCCAGACGATCGATCGGCAAGCCGCTCGATCAGCAAGCCGTGTGAATCAGTAGCTCAACGTGGCCAGCAACGGCACGTCATCGGCCCACTTGCTGCGGCCCTGCAGCGCCAGCAACTCGACCAGCACCGCCGCACCGACGATTTCCAGTTCCAGCTGTGCAGCAAGCCCCAGCGCCGCGCGCAGCGTGCCGCCGGTGGCGAGCACGTCATCGACGATCAACACGCGCGCGCCACGCGGCAACGCGTCCTCGTGCATTTCGATGCGATCGGTGCCGTATTCCAGCGCGTATTCCTGGACCAACGTCCGTCCGGGCAGCTTGCCTGGCTTGCGCACCGGCACAAAACCCGTGCGCAGTTCGCGCGCCAGCGCCGCGCCCAGAATGAAACCACGCGCCTCGATGCCCAGGACCGCGTCCAGCGGCGTGGTGCGCCAGGGCTGCGCCATTTCGTCCAGCGCCGAGGCAAAGTCCGGGCCGTCCGACAGCAGCGGGGTGATGTCCTTGAAGACGATGCCCGGCTTGGGAAAGTCGGTGATATCGCGGATCCGTTCAGCCCAATGGTTGGGTCCGGAAGAATTAGTGCCGGCGCAGCGGGTGCAGTCAGTCATGGTGGCGGTGGGGCATCAAAGCCGGTGGGGATCACCCCATTCTAGGCTGCGTGGAAGCATGACGCTGCGTTTACGGCATACGTGCTGCTGAGCGCGTCAGGAACTGCACGACAGCATCGAGCAGCCGGCACGGTCGCGCGCCCACTCCGGCCGCCGCGCAGCAAACGCGTCGCGGCCAGGTTGGTCGTCGCAGGGCCGGCGCATGACCTCCAGCAACTCCTGCACGCCGGAGGGATCGCCCTGCTCTGCCAGATCGATCGCCTGCTGCGCCAGATAGTTGCGCAGCACGTAGCGTGGGTTGGCCAGGCGCATGCGTTCGCGGCGTTGGTCCGGCGACAGCGTGTCCTGACCCAGTCGCGTGGCATAGCGTTGCAGCCATTCCTGCAACTGCCCGGCGTGCGCAAGGCGCTTGTCCTGGTCGTAGAACGCTTCGCGCAGCAGCTCCGGGTCGGGATGCTCCGGCGACAACTCGATCAGGCCGCGAAATGTCAGCGTCATGTCCATCTCGGCCGCGTGCATCAATTCACGCAGCGCATCGATCAAGTGCAGATCCTCGTCGCGACAGTCGGCCAGACCCAGCTTGGCCGCGGTGTCGCGGCGGTCGCAGGCCAGGTAGGTATCGCGGAAGTGGTCCAGCCCCTGCTGCAACGGCGCCGCATCGGCAAACAGCGGCGCCAGCGCCTGCGCCAGGCGTCCCAGATTCCAGTACGCCACTTGCGGCTGGGTGCCGAAGCGGTAACGCCGGCCCTGCGCATCGGTGGTATTCGGCGTCCAGTCCGGGTCGTAGTCGTCGACCCAGCCATATGGGCCGTAATCGATGGTCAGGCCCAGGATCGACATGTTGTCGGTGTTCATCACCCCATGCACGAAACCGACCCGCATCCAGTGCGCCACCATCACGGCGGTGCGCTCGCAGACCTGCGCAAACCAGGCCGCGTACAGATTCTCGCCAGCACCTTCCAACTCCGGGAAATCGCGTGCAATGGTGAAATCCGCCCACTGCCGCAGCAGCGCGGTATCGCCGCGCGCACTGGGCAACTCGAAATTGCCGAAGCGAATGAACGACGGCGCCACCCGGCATACGATGGCGCCGGGCTCGCGCTGCGGGCGGCCGTCGTAAAACATGTCGCGCACCACTGCATCGCCGGTCGTGACCAGGCTCAGTGCGCGCGTGGTCGGCACACCCAGATGGTGCATCGCTTCGCTGCACAGGAATTCGCGAATCGACGAGCGCAGCACCGCGCGCCCATCGGCACCACGCGAATACGGGGTCGGGCCGGCGCCCTTGAGCTGCAATTCGTAGCGACCACCATCGACCGCGATCGCCTCGCCCAGCGAAATCGCCCGGCCATCGCCGAGCTGGCCGGCCCAATGCCCGAACTGATGCCCGCCGTAATTGACCGCCCACGGCTGCATGCCCGGATATAACGCGTTGCCGCCAAACACCTCGGCAAAACGGGCACTGGCAAGCTCGGCCTCGTCCAGCCCGAGTTGCTGCGCCATCTCGGCAGAATAGGCGAGCAGCCTGGGCGCTGCGACCGGCGTCGGCGACACCGACGACCAGGCAGCGACCACATCCCGGCGACGCGGCCCTTCTTCCGGATCACCAGGCAACTGCTGACGCAGACGGTTGTCGAACTGGATATCTGTCATGGCGACAAGCCTAGGCCAGAGCGGGTGAACTTCGCATGGGTGAACCGCGCATCCTATTCGCTACCGACCTCGTATCCCCATTCGAGACACGCTGAACTACCAGCATCCAGCCGCACTCGTACATCACAACAGCCGCAGATTTATTCCTCTTCAGTTATTACAGCGACCCTACCCATGCGCTTGCACACTTCCCGTTGGCTTCGCCCGGCCCTTTTGCTACTCGGCTCGTTAAGCCTGAGCGCCTGCAGCAGCGTGTTCTTCGGCGGCATCAACGCTGCATCCAGCCGCACTGGCGTCATCGAACACCGTCACGAGGTTTTCGACCCGGAACACGGCCTGGCGCTGGACGTCTACCAACCGCGCGGCGCCGTCGATGCGCCGGTGGTGGTGTTTTTCTATGGCGGCACCTGGAAGCGTGGCGCCCGCGCCAACTATCGCTGGGTCGGCCGCTCGCTGGCCCGCGAGGGCATGGTGGTGATGGTGGCCGACTACCGAAAGTACCCGCAGGTCCGGCTGGACGGCTTCATGACCGATGCCGCACAGGCCACCGCCTGGAGCCATCAGCACGCACGCGCCTACGGCGGAGACCCAGCCCGCCTGGCCGTGATGGGCCACTCCGCAGGTGCGCACATCGCCGGACTGCTCGCCACCGATCGCCGATGGCTGCAGGCACAGGGCATGCAGCCACGCCAACTCTGCGGTTTCGTCGGCCTCGCAGGCCCTTACGACTTCTCGCCGATGACCGACCCCGAATTGATCCAGATCTTCGGGACCTCACCTGCCGAACAGGAAGCCTCACAACCCATTCGTCATGTGGATGGGGACGAGCCGCCGATGTTGCTGCTGCACGGCGATGCCGATCACGTGGTGGAACCGCGCAACAGCACGGTTCTCGCTGCCGCCGAACAACAGGCGGGAGTCCAGGCGCACCGCATTTTTTATCCAGGAATGGGCCATATGCGCTTGGTGCTGTCACTCCGCAAGGACTCGCAAGTGATGCGCGACACATTGCAGTTCCTGCGGCAGTGTCGCGCACCCTGAGGTCTGGACGTCCGCGCGCAGGTGGTTGCGGGCGGAATTGGGACGTCGGGATTGGGGAGTCGCAAACCCAGACGACTGGCGGCAAGCAAAGTGATCTCTGCTTGCCGCAGCATTACGGCTCACCAAGCCGCTGCCAGCATTACTCTGGGGACTTGCGTCCCATCAGCTCGAACGGGCCGCCCTTTTTCAGCGCGGCCTGATACGCCGGACGCGCTTCGATCCGCTCCAGAAACGCGCGCAAACGCGGATAATTTTCAAATCCGCCACCACGCGCCGCGGCGGCCTGCACCGGAAAGCTCATCTGAATGTCGGCCGCAGTAAAGCGCTCACCGGCGAACCAGTTGCTGGCCTGCAAGGATTGCTCTATCCAGTCCAGATGCAGCTTGAGTTGCGGGCTGACGAAGCCCGACATCGCCTTGTCCGCAATCGCGCGCGCAATGGGCTTGACGAAAAACGGCATCGGCGCACTGCGAATGCGCGCGAAGATCAGCGTCATCAACAATGGCGGCATCGCCGAACCTTCGGCGTAATGCATCCAGTAGCGAAACTGCATGCGCTCCGGCGAATCCTGCGGACGCGGCGATGGCGACAGCGCGCATTCGGTGTCGTAGCGTTCGGTCACATACTCCATGATCGCGCCGGACTCGGCCACGGTCAGATCGCCATCCACAATCAGGGGTGATTTGCCGAGCGGATGGATCGCACGCAATGCGGCCGGTGCCAGCATGGTCTTGGGGTCGCGCTCATGCCGCACGATCTGGTACGGCAGCGCCAGTTCTTCCAGCAGCCACAGCACGCGCTGGGAACGGGAATTATTGAGATGGTGGACAGTGATCATGAGAAGAGCTGCGCGCGGAAAGCGCACATCCTACCCATCCACGCGTCGTCGCCGCGCTCACTCGCGCCTGCAGCCTCGGCGATGCTAACGATGTAAGCGCTTTACTTAAACGACGCCCAATAAAAAAACGCCGGTCGCTTGCGCGACCGGCGTTTTTGGCAACCTTACGGTTGCAGACGGATTAGACCGCCTGCACCTGGTCAGCCTGCATGCCCTTCTGGCCCTGCACGGCGACGAAGGTCACTTTCTGGCCTTCCTGCAGCGACTTGAAGCCTGTGCCCTGGATGGCGCGGAAGTGCACGAACAGGTCCGGGCCGCTTTCCGGGGTGATGAAGCCGAAGCCCTTGGCATCGTTGAACCACTTCACAGTACCGTTTAGACGTTCTGACATTTTACTAACTCCTGAACTATTGATTGATAAATCGCAGCGTCCGAAAAGCCGGAGCTGAGACTGAGTTGCAGGCGTTGGTAAAGCGGAACGATGAAGCGAGATCTGTAACGATCCGGCTGCATCAGGCCACGATTCACGGTGACCCTTGCAAACACAGTGCGTGCACAATACTCGCGATTCCAATAAAAAGCGACACCCCGCGTCAAAATTTTTACTATCGGGCCAAATCCGACCACATGTCAGGTCCCTTCCCTATCGATATCACCTTATGAATACGCCGAGTACGCCAACCCAGGCGCAGATCTGGGTCGATGCCGATGCCTGTCCTGCCGTGGTCCGCGACATCTTGTTCAGAGCTGCCGTGCGCACCGGCACCGCAGTGACCCTGGTGGCCAATCATTTCCTGCCCACGCCCCGCCTGGCGCATGTGCGCGCCGTCCAGGTTCCGGGCGGACCGGACGCGGCCGATGATGCCATTGCCGAACGGGTAGCCGCCGGCGATCTTGTCGTCACGCAGGACATTCCATTGGCCGCCCGTGTCCTGGAGCAAGGCGCGACCGCCATCAGCCCGCGCGGCGAGCCATTCACCAACAACTCCATCAAGGAGCGCCTGTCGGTACGCAGCTTTCTGGAAGAACTGCGCGGTGCCGGCGTCGCCACCGGTGGGCCGCCTGCGCTGCATGCACGCGACCGCCAGGCGTTTGCTGCGCAACTGGACCGCTGGCTGGCCGCGCAACCGCGCGCCTAGCGCCAGCACGCCGGGCTTGCAGCGGGGGCGTATCATAGGCGCCCTTTGCAACCGGCATCCTGATGGCTCTTACCGCCACCGTCCGCAGGGCGGAACTTCAGATCAGCGACATGGACCGTGGCTATTACGCCAACCATTCGCTGACCCTGGCCCAGCACCCCTCCGAAACCGACGAGCGCCTGATGGTGCGGCTGCTGGCGTTCGCGCTGTTTGCCGACGACCGCCTGGAGTTCGGCCGCGGGCTGAGCAACGACGACGAGCCCGACCTGTGGCGGCGCGATTACACCGGCGACCCGGATCTGTGGATCGACCTCGGCCAGCCGGACGAAAGCCGCGTGCGCAAGGCCTGCAATCGCTCGCGTGAGGCAGTGGTGATCGGCTACGGCGGCCAGGCCACCGAAACCTGGTGGAAGAAGCAGGCCAATGCGCTCGGCCGGCAACGCAACCTGCGCGTGCTGGAGCTCGATTCGCAGGCCACCGAGGCACTTGGCGCCTTGATCCAGCGCGGCATGCGTTTCGATGTGATCATCCAGGACGGCGAGGTGCAGATGCTCGCAGATCAGGGCAGCGTCACCCTGACCCCGATGGTGCGGCAAGCCCCGGCCGAATGAGCACGCGTTACGACGTGCTGGTCATCGGTGCCGGCGCGGCCGGACTGATGAGCGCCTTCACCGCCGGCCGACGTGGCCGCCAGGTGCTGGTGATCGACCACGCCAACAAGGTCGGCAAGAAGATCCTGATGTCCGGTGGCGGGCGCTGCAACTTCACCAATACCGGCACCACGCCAGGCAACTTTTTGTCGGCCAATCGGCATTTCTGCAAATCCGCGCTGGCCCGCTACAGCCCGGCGGATTTCGTGGAAATGGTCGAGCGCCACGGCATCGCCTATCACGAGAAAGAGCTGGGCCAGCTGTTCTGCGACATCTCGTCCAAGCAGATCGTGCGCATGTTGCTGGACGAATGCGAAGCGGCTGGCGTGCAGGTGCGTACCGAGTGCGAAGTACGCTCGGTGCGGCGCGACAGCGATGGCTTCAGTATCGAAACCAGCCAGGGGCGCGTGCAGGCGCAATCGCTGATCGTGGCCACCGGCGGGCTGTCGATTCCGAGCATGGGCGCCAGCGGCTTCGGCTATACGCTGGCCAAACAGTTTGGCCACGAGCTGCTGCCGACACGCGCCGGGCTGGTTCCGCTGACGCTGAGTGGCAAGCATCAGGAGCGGCTGCAGGAGTTGTCCGGGCTGGCCTTGCCGGTCGAGGCGCACTGCAACGGGGTCAGCTTTCGCAATTTCATGCTGGTTACCCACCGCGGCGTCAGTGGCCCGGCGATCCTGCAGATCTCCTCGTTTTGGCAGCCCGGCGATGATCTGCGCCTGGACCTGCTGCCCGGCCAGGATGCTGCAGTGTGGTTGCGCGAACAAAAAAACCAACGCGGCGCCACCGAACTGCGCAATGTACTGGCCGATGTGCTGCCGCGACGCTTTGCGCAGCGCTTGTGCGAAGTGTGGCTGCCGGACAAGCCGGTGCGTCAGCTCGATCCGCCGCAACTGCAGGGCGCGGCAGACCTGCTCGGCGCATTTCCGCTGGTCGCCAGCGGAACCGAAGGCTACCGTACCGCTGAAGTAACCCTCGGCGGTGTCGATACCAACCAGGTCTCCAGTGCATCCATGGAGTCGCGTCTGGTGGCCGGCTTGTATTTCGTCGGCGAGGTGCTGGATGTAACGGGATGGTTGGGCGGCTACAACTTTCAGTGGGCATGGGCATCCGGTCACGCCGCAGGAAGCGTCGCTTAAGCCTATGCTGGGTGATAGAAACGTGGCCCAAGTCTCACCCCGGATGCGGGCTTGTCCACACACATGGACGCCTCCGACCCCCTTCGTGTATTTGAGAGCCGTCTTCAGGAAGCCGCGCATGCAGAAAGGTAAAGATCTCACCCTCCGCCTGATGATCGTCGACGACAGTGTCGAGAGCGCGGAGGCGATCGTGACCGCGTTGCGCAACGGCGGCATTGCAGTGCGTCCATCGCGGCCGCAGACTCTGGAAGACCTCGCCAGCATGTTGTCCGGCCAGATCGATCTGGCCCTGCATGGCCAGGCGCTGCAGATTCCGATGAGCGCCCTGCAGCAGCAGATCGCGAGCAGCGGCAAGGACATTCCGATCATTCTGCTGGCCGAACGAATCGAAGAAAACGCGTTGGTCGAAGCCGCTTCGCACGGCATTCGCGCGCTCGTGCTGCGGCATCGTCCCGAGCATCTGCTGGCACTGGTGCGTTCGGAATGGGCCGATCTGCAGGCCCGGCGCGGACTGCGCCGCATCGAAGCGCAGATGCGCGAAACCGAGCGGCGGTGCGATGCCTTGATCGCCTCTTCGCGCGACCCCATCGCCTACGTGCACGAGGGCATGCACATCCGTGCCAACGAGGCGTATCTGGAGATGTTCGGCTTCGAATCGTTCGAGGATGTCGAGGGCGTGTCGTTGTTGGACATGATCGCCGCGCAATACGTCGACGATTTCAAGCAATTGCTCAAGTCGCTGTCCAAGGGCGAACCGCCGCCGGCGCAGTACAAGGTCGACGCACGCCGGCTGGAAGGCGACACCTTCCCGGCGACGATGGAATTTGCCACCGCCACGTATGAAGGCGAGCCGTGCATCCAGGTGGTGTTCCGCCGCCGCGAGGAATTCGACCCGGAACTGGCACGCGAGGTCGAAGATCTGCGCCAACGCGATCAGGTCACCGGTCTGCTCAACCGGCCGACCTTCATGGTCGCGCTGGAACAGGCGGTGGCACGGGCCAGTCGCAGCGAAGGCCAATCCGGCTTCCTGCTGATCGAGCCGGACCATTACGCGCGGTTATTGCCCGAAATCGGCCTGGATTCGGCCGACGCGTTGATCGCCGCCCTGGCCGCGCACGTGGCCAGCGTGCTGGATGACAGCGTGGTGGCGGCGCGCTTCGGCGAGCACAGCTTTGCGTTGCTGATGGACGGCAACTACGCGCGCACCCACGCATTAGCTGAAATGGTGCGCGATGCGTTCGCGCAGCATGTCTTCAGCATCGGCGCGCGCTCGGCCACGGTCACGGTGAGCATCGGGGGCGTGCAGATTGGCGAAAAGATCGCCAGCATCGGCCAGGTGCTCAATCGTGGCACCGAGGCGGTACGCACCACTGCCGAGCTCGGCGGCAATGCACTCAGCATCTATGACCCGGCCGCCTCTGATCGCGCCGAAGAAGAACGCATCGAACGTTGGGTAGAACAGCTGCGCGAAGCACTGGTCGGCGATGGCTTCTCGCTGCACTACCAGCCTGTGCTCAACCTGCAGGGCGAACCGGTGGAGTTGTACCAGGCGTTTCTGCGGCTGGAACGCAATGGCGAAATCATGTCGCCGAACGCGTTTATCGCCATCGCCGAAGAGCACGACCTGATCACCGAAATCGACCGCTGGGTGGTGGCGCGCGCGATTCGCCAGCTCGGCGAGCGGCAGCGTGCCGGACACAAGACACACCTGTTGGTGCGGATCGGACCGAACTCGTTCTCCGACCCACAGATGATCGACACCATCCGCGAGCAGTTGGCGGTGTACGGCGTGCCCGGCGAGCGGCTGTGGTTGCAGACGCCGGAGTCGAAGGTGTTCACGCATCTGCGCAACGCCCAGCAGTTTCTGGCCTCGCTGTCTTCGATGGGCTGCAAGGTAGGGCTGGAACAATTCGGTTCTGGCCTGGATTCGTTCCAGTTGCTGGCGCACTTCCAGCCGGCATTTCTCAAGCTGGATCGCGGTATCACCGGCGATGTCGCATCGGCCCGCGAAAGTCAGGAAAAAATTCGCGAGATCACCTCGCGCGCGCAACCGGCAGGCATTCTCACCGTGGCCGAATTCGTGGCCGATGCGCAGTCGATGAGCAGCTTCTTCAGTGCCGGCGTGGACTATGTGCAAGGCGACTTCGTCGCACCGACCGGGCCGTTGATGAACTACGAGTTCGGCTGAAGGCCTGGTTGGCAGTCACGCAGTCGTTCTGGCTGAAACCATGCACACCGACCATCCTGACTGGTCCTTGCCCGCCCACCGTCGCGGGACCTTACGCGGCATGGATGCCGCGTAAGAGCCTACACGGACGTACTTGCGGCGTGTCCCGCGAGGGTGGGCGGGCAAGGGCCCTGCAGCCAATCAACAGATCAGCAGCTCTACAACCGATCTATCCGCGCTGACCAGCCAATTCAAAACAATCGACAGCAGTGCAGCCTTATCGCGCAGCGCCGTTCGCGGCACGCAGCGCAGCGATGCGCTCGGTCAGCGGCGGATGGCTCAGGAACAGACGACGCAGGCCATCGCCGACGCCACCGGAGATCCCGAACGCCTGCACCTGCGAAGGCAAGGTGTTCTGGCCGTGATTGAGCGACAAGCGCTCCAGCGCGGCGATCATCTTGCTACGCCCTGCCAGCTGCGCACCACCGGCATCGGCGCGAAACTCGCGACGGCGCGAAAACCACATTGCGATCATGGTCGCGAACAAGCCGAATACCATCTCCAGCGCGAACACGATGATGTAATACGCAAAACCGCGGCCACCTTCGCGATTGCTGGAGATGGCGCCGTCGATGACACCGCCGACCACACGCGCCAGCACGATCACGAAGGTATTGAGCACGCCTTGCAGCAGCGCCATGGTCACCATGTCGCCGTTGGCGACGTGCGCGATTTCATGACCCAATACCGCTTCGGCCTCGTCCTGGCTCATGTTCTGCAGCAAGCCGGTGGACACCGCCACCAAGGCATTGTTGCGGTTGGCACCGGTGGCGAAGGCGTTGATCTCCGGGCCGTCGTAGACCGCCACCTCCGGCATGCCGATGCCGGCCGCCTGCGCCTGGCGACGCACGGTCTCCAGCAGCCAGCGCTCGGTCGGCGTGCGCGGCTCGGTGATGACATGGGCGCCGGTGCCGCGCTTGGCCATGAACTTGGACAGCAGCAAAGAAACGAGCGACCCACCAAAACCGAACACGGCCGCCATCACCAACAAGCCGCTCATCTGCGCGGGATTGACGCCCAGCACGGACATGACGATGCCGGCCAGCATCAGCACCGCAAAATTGGTCAGCAGAAACAGGAAAATGCGGTTGAACATGGCGCGATGACTCCACACATGCGGGAATGAACTGCTGCGGATTTGCGGCCGCCAGCGCTTGAAATCAAGCAAGCATCTGACCGACGATTCAGCTGCCCATGTCATCACCCAGCTACCGCGGCCGCTTTGCGCCCTCCCCCACCGGCCCCCTGCACTTCGGCTCCCTGCTGGCGGCCTTCGGCAGCTGGCTGCTCGCGCGGCATGCCGGAGGTGAGTGGTGCGTGCGCATCGAAGACATCGACCCGCCGCGCGCCGAGCCCGGCGCCACCCAACGCCAGTTGCGCACGTTGGCGGCATTCGGGCTGAGCTCGGACATCCCGGTGATGTATCAATCCGATCGCGACGCGCAGTACGCCGCCGCTCTGACCACGTTGCTGGAGGCCGGGCTGGCCTTCGAATGCAGCTGCAGCCGCGCCGATCTTGCGGGCATGGACGGCATCCACCACGCCTGTGTGGCGCCGCTGAGTACCCGCCGCGCGGTGCGCCTGCGGGTGCCGCCGCAGGCGCCGGTCGGCTTCGACGACGCACTGCAGGGCCACGTGGTGCAGGACGTGTATGCCGAGATTGGCGACGTGGTGCTGCGCCGCGCCGATGGCTATTGGGCCTACCAGCTGGCTGTGGTGGTGGACGATGCCGGGCAAGCCATCACCGATGTGGTGCGTGGCGCGGACCTGCTCGACTCCACCCCGCGCCAGCTGCTGCTGCAGCGCGCCCTGGGCCTGCCGCAGCCGCGCTATCTGCATCTGCCGCTGATCCTGGATGGCGACGGCCGCAAGCTGTCCAAGTCGCATGACGCCCCCGCACTCGACGATGCCGACCCGCTGCCGGCCCTGCACGCCGCCTGGGCCGCACTAGGACAGAACGCGGCAGCGCTGCCGCGGCATGCTGCAGTCGACACGCTGCTGCAACATGCCGTGCAGCATTTTTCGCCTCAACTGCTGCCCCGCCACCACCTCCGAACGTGACCGAACGCGCATCACAGCGCCGGCGTGACTAGAATTGCGACCCAGCACCGGCAACCGGGCGCGGCGCCAGTGTCCGCGTCCCACTCGCCTACCATCTGTTCATTGGAGTCGTCATGACATCTCGCGTCGCATTGATTACCGGCGGCACCGGCGGCATCGGTACCGCCATCTGCAAGCGCCTGGCCGACCAGGGGCACCGGGTCGCCAGCAATTTCCGCAATGCCGAAAAAGGCCGCGCATGGCAGCAGCGCATGCAGGCGCAGGGCTACGAGTTCGCCCTGTTTCGCGGCGATGTGGCCTCCTCCGAGCATGCGCGCGCCTTGGTCGAAGAAGTGGAAGCCTCACTGGGGCCGATCGAAATACTGGTCAACAACGCAGGCATCACCCGCGATACCACCTTCCACCGCATGACCGCCGAGCAGTGGCACGAGGTCATCAATACCAACCTGAACTCGGTCTTCAACGTCACCCGCCCGGTGATCGAGGGCATGCGCAAGCGCGGCTGGGGCCGGGTGATCCAGATCAGCTCCATCAACGGATTGAAAGGCCAGTACGGGCAGGCCAACTACGCCGCCGCCAAGGCCGGCATGCACGGCTTCACGATCTCGCTGGCGCGCGAAAACGCGGCATTCGGGGTGACCGTCAACACTGTCTCGCCAGGCTACGTGGCCACCGACATGGTGATGGCGGTGCCGGAAGAGGTGCGTGCCAAGATCGTTGCCGACATCCCCACGGGGCGGCTGGGTCGCCCGGAAGAGATCGCCTACGCGGTGGCATTTCTGGTCGCAGAAGAGGCCGCCTGGATCACCGGATCCAACCTGGATATCAACGGCGGCCATCACATGGGCTGGTAGCGTTTGCTGCACCTTCGCGCTGCAGCATGAAATTTCCTTAGAAATCATGCTGCGCAGCATTTTTTAGGTGTCTGCTTAAGAAAATAAGGCCTTTTGCTGTTGCAAGCGCTGTTGCGGTGCGCCATCCTGCGCGCACTATCGTTGTGAGTGAACGTTCCATGGCCGGACTTCGCATCATCAAGAAGTATCCCAATCGCCGTCTTTACGACACGGAAATTTCCAGCTACATCACCATAGAGGATGTGCGTCAGCTCATCATCGACGGCGAAGAATTCGAAGTACGCGACGCCAAGAGTGGCGAAGACCTCAGTCGCGCCGTATTGCTGCAGATCATTGCCGACCGCGAACAGGACGGCGAGCCGATGCTCTCCACCCAGTTGCTGAGTCAGATCATCCGTTTCTACGGCGACTCGCTGCAAGGCTTCATGGGCAACTACCTGGAGCGCAGCATGCAGGTGTTCCTGGATCAGCAGCAGCAGTTCCGCCAGCAGATGGGCAACCTGCTTGGGCAGACCCCGTGGGCAATGATGAATCAGCTGACCGAGCGCAACCTGGAGTTGTGGCAGGAATTCCAGCGCAATTTCGGCGCCGGCTTCGGCCGCCCGGGCGGCCCTGGTACGCCGCCGACACCACCAGGTTCTTCTGGCATCGGCAGTGGCCCGATGGGCACCGGGACGCACAAGGGAACCGGTACACACGGCACGTCCAGCAACACGGGCACCACCGGCAAGGCCCGCAATCGCGGCTGAAAGACGACGGCTGCGCTGGAGCGTGACACGCTCCCGGCGCAGCCAGATCAGCGGCCGGCCTGCTCCGCGCAGGCCGAGCAGATTCGCTCCACGTGGTAGCCACGTGCACGCAGACGCTCTACCACGCCGTCGCTACCCAGCAGATGCAGCGTACCGACCACCACCAGCGTAGTTCCACTGCCTTTACTTAGCCGTTGCTCCAGGAGCGGCACCCAACGCGCATTGCGCTCGACGTTGATGTCCTGGTACAGCGCCGGGTATTGCCGACGCATGTCTTCGGCCATTTGCGTGGACAGCGTATGCACATCGCCATTGCGCCAGGCCGTGTGCAGCTGACGCACCTGATCGGTAGCCTCCGCCTCGTCCAGCGACTCTTCCAGCAACTGATGCTGCTCGGTGGGCGACATGCCATCGAGCATGGCGATCTGTTGTTCGGCGCGCTCCAGGCCATCGGCCGGTTTGCCCTTGGCCTGCGCCTGCTCCATCAGGTAATGATCCAGACCGGCGTTCGGGTCCATGCCTTGCCGGCTCATCTCGGCCAGGCTGATCGTCAAGGCGACAAACCAGGGCTCGAGTGGCTGCAGGGTGTCGAGCGACATGCCGTATTTGCGCGCGTAGGCGCTCAAGGCCTGCCAAGTTTTTGCATCGAGCGCGTCCTGCAACCGGCGCCCGTCGGTGCGCCGTGCCGCCTGCAGCATGCGGCCGGCCAGCTCCGGCGATTGCGCATCCGATGGCGGTAGTTCGAACACCAGCCGGTCGGCCTTGGCGAAGGCCTGCATGACGTCCGGCGACAGCGGGTAATCGCCGGGCTTGAGCACATGGAACGAGCCCAGCAGATACAACGTGCCGCCCTTGCCATCGACCTTCCACAACAACGGTACCGGTGGTCCGGCCGCAGCCTCACCGCCGGCACGCGCCCAGATCGGTACGACTGCCCCGCTCCACAGCGCCAGTCCGATCAGTGCGCTGCTGCACCATGTTGCAAATCGGGTTCGCGCGCTTGTCTTTACCACGTCGGTTTTCTCCACGTCAGTGCGGCACCTTGTAAGCCTTCTCGCCCGCTGACACGGCCAGGTCGATACGGTTTTCCGGTGGCGGCAACAGACAGGTCGCGAACGGCGTAAACGCGCACGGCGGGGTGTAGGCGCGATTGAAGTCGATCACCACATGTCCGGAGGCATCGGCGACATCCAGATCCAGAAAACGCCCGGCCGGGTAGCTCCCATGCCCGCTGGTACGGTCGGCGAACACCACGAACATCGGCCGCCCCGGCTCGCCGATAGTTTCCAGCCGATAGGGCTTGCCGTCGCGCTCGAATTCGACTGCCCCCGCGTTCGGCTGCTCGCTGCTGATGCCCACGATATCCACCACCGGGATGGTCTTGCCGACATCGTTGGGCACGTAGCGTCCGCTGATACGCCAGGACGGATCGACTGGCCAGTATTCCAAACCGGCGAAGCCGGTGCGCGATGGTGCATCGGCATGCTTGACCCGCAGCGCATTGCGGTCGCCGCGACGGATCAGGCTCAACACGCCCTTGCCGTCATCGAAATGGATCAAGGTCGGCTGTGGGTCGTCATCGGAGTGGAAGCGGATCCTGCCGGTCAGCGGTTTGCCATCGACGCTCAGCGCTACGCCGCGCTCGGGCACGAACCAGACCGTGTTGGCCTCGGAGGACACCATGCCCATCTTGGGCGGCCCGACCGCCAGCTTGATGCCGCTGTCGGCACTGCTGCCGATGTAGTGCGCTTTCAGCGATAGCCAGTGCAGGCCGACCAGACTGGTCCAGCCGTCTGGCGCACGCAGCTCTGCCAGGCGGGCTTCGCGCCAGGCGGCGTTGTCGGCCAGGAAGGTCTTGTCCAGGGCGACGGGCGCCGGCGGCGGCGGTGCGTCTCGCCCGCACCCGGCCAGCGTCATGAGCACCAGCATGCCGAGCAGCCAGTGCTTCCCCTTGCGCAACCCAGCCATCAACGCCCCCTGAGAAACCAACGATCGATTTCGCCCAGCGTAAACCGTGCCCAGGTCGGTCGGCCATGGTTGCATTGGCCGGAGCGTTCGGTGGCTTCCATATCGCGCAACAGTGCGTTCATTTCGGGCACGGTAAGGCGCCGATTCGCGCGTACCGCACCGTGGCAGGCCATAGTCGACAGCAGCTCGTCGCGCGCAGTGGCGATGCGGCGGCTCTGACCGTGTTCGCGCAGGTCGCCGAGCACATCGCGCAGCAGCGCTTCCGGCTCGGCATTGGCCAGCAGCGCGGGAATACTGCGCACATGCAGCGATTGCGGGCCGGCGCGGGTGATCTCGAAACCCAAGCTGGCCAGCGTATCGGCTTCGCGCTCGGCGGTGTCGGCTTCGCGCTCGCCCACTGCCAGCGTCATCGGCACCAGCAGCGGCTGCGCGTGCAGACCGATGCTGTCGTGCGCGTTCTTGAGCCGTTCGTAACCGATGCGTTCGTGCGCGGCGTGCATGTCCACCACGATCAAGCCTTCGGCGTTTTCAGCCAGGATGTAGATGCCATGCAATTGCGCAACGGCATAACCGAGCGGCGGTACACCGCTGTCTTGCGAGGTTGCCGGCAAGCCGCTGCCAGAGAAGGTTTGCATGGCCGCGGACTGCTGCTGTGCGCTGCCCGATGGCGGCGCGTACAGCGCGCTGTACGCGGCGCGCGCTTCATCCACGCGCAGGCCCAAGGGTGTTTGCGATGGCGTCCAGTTGCCGTAGCCGGTGCCGCCACCACTGCCGGTTGCGCCACCGTAGTTCGGAGTGTTGGCCATCCCACTCGGTGCAGCACCTGTATCGCTGGTGCCTTCCGTGCCGATGCTGTTTGGCATCGCGCCGGCACGCGTGTGCGCCAGCGCGTCCTGCAAGGTGCGATACACGAAATCGTGGATCAGCCGCGCCTCGCGGAAGCGCACCTCATGCTTGGCCGGGTGCACGTTGACGTCCACGCGCGCCGGGTCCAGTTCCAGAAACAACACATACGCCGGCTGGCGGCCATGGAACAGCACATCGCCATAGGCCATCTTCACCGCATGCGCCACGCTGCGATCGCGCACCGAACGGCCATTGACGTAGAGATATTGCTGGTCGGTACTGGCGCGCGAGTAATGCGGCTGCGCGACCCAACCATGCAGCCGCAGACCGGCGCCGCTGTGATCCACGCGCAAGGCCTGTCGTGCGAAATCTTCGCCCAAGGTTTCGCCAAGACGCGCATCCGAATACAGATCGCCTGGCTTGTAGCGGCGCGAGGGTTTGCCGTTATGCGAGACCCGCAATTCCACATCCGGCCGCGCCAGTGCCAACGAGCGCAGCCACTCTTCGATATGCCCGAGCTCGGTACGCTCGGCACGCAGGAACTTGCGCCGCGCCGGCACGTTATAGAACAGCTCGCGCACTTCCACCGTGGTGCCCGGCGCATGCGCACGCGGCGTCACCTCGCCCAGGCGCCCGCCTTCGATTTCCAACGCGGAGCCATGTTCGGCGTCGTGACGGCGCGAGACCAGGGTAAAGCGGCTGACCGAGGCGATCGATGGCAGGGCTTCACCGCGAAAACCGAGCGTGGCCACGGTTTCCAGATCGTCCAGCGAGGCGATCTTGCTGGTGGCATGCCGCGACACCGCCAACGGTAGTTCGTCCGGCGGGATGCCGCCGCCGTTGTCGCGGATACGGATCAAGCGCACGCCGCCTTCTTCGAGCTCGATATCCACGCGGGTGGCGCCGGCATCGAGCGCGTTTTCGACCAGTTCCTTGACCACCGATGCAGGCCGCTCGACCACTTCGCCGGCAGCAATCTGGTTGATCAGGATGTCGGGCAGCTGACGAATCGCCATCAGCGCAGGCACTCGCGCTGGTCGCAAACTGGGAAGCGCATCGAGGGTGTAGCAAGCAAAACAGACGTCGGCACGGCAATCCGGCGGCGCGCAGGCGCCGTCATCAAGGAATCAGTGCGGAATGATAGCCGAGCGGGTCAGCGGCTGCCGCCGGCCACGGTGCCGGCGCTTGCATCGGCTTCGGCCTGCGCACGCGCGGCGAACAGCGTGCCCGGCGGCGGCTGGCGGGTGAAGAAGGTATCGATGCCGTCCAGCACGGCCGAGGCGATCTTGCGCTGGTAGGCCGGATCGATCAGGCGACGCTCTTCATCCGGATTGGAGATGAAGGCGGTCTCCACCAGCATCGCCGGCATGTCCGAGGTCCGCAGTACCGCGAAGTTGGCGCGTTCCAGAAACGGCTTGTGGTTGTTGCCGATCCGCTTGAGCCCGCCCAGCACATGGCCGGCGGCATCTTCGGAAGCCTTCATGTGGCCGCTTTGCGCCAGATCCAGCAAGACGTTGGCAAGCGTGCTTTCGGTTTGCTGCAAGCGCACGCCACCCACCAGGTCGGCAGCATTTTCCTTGTCGGCCAGCCAGCGTGCGCGCTGCGAGGAGGCGCCCTTGGTCGACAGCACGTAGACGGATGAACCGGTTGCGCTGCGATTTTCTGCGGCGTCGGCGTGGATCGAAATGAAGATGTCGGCCTTGGCGGCGCGCGCTTTTTGCGCACGCATCGGCAGCGGAATGAACACGTCGGTGTCGCGCGTCATGTACGCCTTCATGCCGGGCGTGGCATTGATCTGGCGTGCCAGTTCGCGGCCGACCGCCAGGGTGACGTCTTTTTCGCGCTTGCCGGTGGGGCCCATCGCACCCGGGTCCTGGCCACCGTGGCCGGGATCGATTGCCACGATCAACGGGCGCATGCCCGGCGCCATCTTGATCCGCGAGGCTTCGCTGGGCAGGACCGGGCGCGGTGGGATATCGTCGCTGTCTGTGCCCGCAACCACGCCTGAGGCCGCGTTCGGCATGGCTGCCGCGGTGTTGCCAGGTGCAGCGCCCATCGGCGCAGTGCCACCGTTCAAGATCGCAGCGGGCGATGCGCTGCCGCCAGTCATCGCCACGCCTGTGGGTGCATTGGCAGTGGTGACCGTGACGCGATTGGGCGTATTGCTGCCGGCGCTTGCCGGCATAGCCGTACTGGTCGTCACCGCGCTCGTGGCAACGCCGGGACGCGGCGTCGGCACGCCAGTGGCGACCGTTGTCGGAACGGGTGCCGTTGTGACGGTAGGCATGGCCGATGCAGGCACGTACGCCGCTGGTGCTGGCGGCGGTGGCGCGGATGAGGCGCGCTGCGCAGATGCAGCCAAGGCTGCAGTCGCACGCGCTGCTTCCGCCTCTGCATTCACCGGCTGCGCCGTGACCGGGCGCGGCACCGGCATTGCTGCAGGCGCTGTCGCCGTGGTGGCGGCCGTGGCCGCAACCGGCGTCGGATCGCCCGGCCACTCGATCACCAAGGTCGAGGCACTGCCCAGCGTCTGCATCTGCGGCTTCAGCGGCGTGACCGGCGTTGCCAGCTCGAACACCACCCGGAACGTGCCGGGCACCGGCTGGCCAGTACGCACCGAAGTCACCAGACCGGCAGCGGCAGGCAGCTTGAGACCACGCACGCCCGCAGAATCGGGAAAATCCACCACCAACCGATTGGGGTTGGCCAACGACAGCGTCTTGAAGCCGCCGCTGCCGGCAAGCTGAATCTCGGCGCGCGTGCCGGTTGCACCGGTGCTGACACCAACGCTCTTGATTTCGCCGGCCCACGCAGCAAAAACCGCCAGGCTCAGGCTGGCGGTCAGGGCAGAAACACAGAACTGGCGGATCCCCGGTGTCATGGGGCTGGATTCAATCACCCAATAGTGTCAATTGCAAGGTGATTTCCCTTAATAATCCACAACCTGGCGTTCATTGTTCTTGTGAGCCGACAGAAAGCGCCTGCAACTCGGGGTGTTGTAGCAGACGTACCAGCCAGCCGCGCCCGGTTTCGCTACGGCCCAGCAGCTTGACGCTGCGACCCTCGCCTTCAACGGCCAGTTCTACGTCCAGATCCACCGGCGGCAGTGCGCCTGCGCCACGTTCCGGCCATTCGACCAGCCACAGGCTCGCGCTGCCCTCGTCGAGCCCGAGAAAGTCCAATTCGCCGGCATGCCCGATGCGGTACAGATCCAGGTGCCAGGCCTCGTCGCCGGTACTGAGCGGATAGCGCTCGACCAAGGTGTAGGTGGGGCTGCGGATCGGCCCGGTAACGCCGAGTGCGCGCAACAGCGCGCGCGCCAGGGTGGATTTGCCGGCACCAAGATCGCCATGCAGCTGCACCATCGCAGTCGTGGGTCGCACTGCGGCCAGGGCCTGGCCCAGGGTTTCGGTGGCCTGCGCATCGACCAATTGTGCGGTGAGTTGGCTCATGCAATGGCTCCGGCGTTGGCGAGGCGGCGCAGTTCGGGTAACAAATCCGTTGGCAGCAGGCCGCGCTCGCCATCGCGCGCGGCCGCGTCGCCAGCGCAGGCATGCAACAAAGCGCCCAGGCTGGCGGCATCGAGCGGCGACCAGCCCTGCGCCAGCAAGGCCGCGATCACGCCGGTCAGTAGATCGCCCATACCGCCGACCGCCATGCCTGGATTGCCGGCGTCGATGATGCGTGGCACCGAATGCGGCGCGGCGATGACGCTGCCGGCGCCCTTGAGCACCACAACTGCGTCGAAGCGCTTGGCCAAGGCGTCTGCGGCGGCCAGGCGATTGTGCTGGACTTGTGCAGTAGACAGGCCGAGCAGACGGCCGGCCTCGCCAGGATGCGGGGTCAACACACGCGGGCCGCGGCTCGGCACTGCGTTGGAAGCCAGCAGATTCAGGCCATCGGCATCGATGACGACCGCGGTATCCGAGGCAAGCACCGCATGCCACAACGCCTGCGCCCAGGCGTCCTGACCCAGGCCCGGCCCCAGTGCGACCACATCGGCCGCATCGGCCAATGCGGCGATGTCTTCGTCGGCCTGCACCGCGCGCACCATCGCTTCCGGGCAGCGCGCCAATAGCGGCGCCACGTGCTCGGCGCGGGTGGCGACCTGCACCAGCCCGGCGCCGCTGCGCAAGGCCGCTTCGGCGGTGAGCATGATCGCGCCGCCGCTGCCGAGATTGCCGCCCACGCACAGCACCCGCCCGGATTCGCCCTTGTGCGTATTGCGTCGGCGCGGCCGCAACTGTGCGGCCAAGGCGTCGATGTCCCAACTGTGTGCGGCAGGCTCCAGCCCATCGAATGCGGCATCCGGCACCTCAAGCGAGACAATCGCGCGCTCGCCGGCATGCTCCAGCGCATCGCCGGTGTACAGCCCGATATGCGGCACGATGAACTGCAAGGTGACCTCTGCGCGCACCGCGGCATCGAAGGCCACGCCGTGATCGGCATCGATGCCGCTGGGCACATCCAGCGCGAACACCGGCACGCCGGCTGCGTTGATGGCCTCGATCAATGACGCGGTGTCAGCATCGGGCGCGCGGTTGAGGCCGATGCCGAACAGCGCATCGACGATCACATCGGCCTGCGCCAGCGGAGACGGAAACAATGCGATCGCGCCACCAACGCCCAGGTAATCGGTGCAGGCCCGCTGTGCCAGCGCCGAGGCCGGGCCGTGCTCGGGTAGATGCACCACTCGTACATCACGCCCGGCCCGCTGGGCGAGGCGCGCCAGTACATAGCCATCGCCACCGTTGTTGCCGGTGCCGCACACCACCACGATGCGGCGCGCTTGCGGCCAGCGTTCAAGCAGGTAATGCCAGGCGGCCTGCCCGGCGCGTTGCATCAACAGATAGCCATCGCCACCGAGCAGCGCGGTGGCCTGCGCATCCAGCCGGCGCGCAGCGGCGGTGTCGTAAAGATCGAGCGGTACGTACATGCCGGGAATTCTATACTTGTCACCATGTCTGCCGTCCTCGCCCGCTCCGACCCCACCGACGCTGCCGCGCGCATCCGTACGCTTGCGCGCGAGGCCGGCTTTCAACGCTGCGGCATCACCGGCATCGAGCTGGGCGAAGACGAGGTACATCTGCGCAGCTGGCTGGAAGAAGGCCTGTACGGGACCATGCACTGGATGGCCCAGCACGGCGACAAGCGTTCGCGCCCGCAGGAGCTGGTGCCCGGCACCTTGCGCGTGTTGTCGGTAGGCATGGACTACGGCCGCAAGGACGACACCGAAGCCTGGAACACCTTGCACGACGGGCGCCGCGCCTATGTGGCGCGGTATGCGCTGGGGCGCGATTACCACAAGCTGATGCGTAACCGGCTGCAGAAACTGGCCGAGCGCATCCAGGGCGAAGTCGGCGCGTTCGGCTATCGCGTGTTTGTCGATTCCGCACCGGTGCTGGAGCGCGCACTGGCGCGCAACGCCGGATTGGGCTGGATCGGCAAACACACCTGCCTGATCGACCGCAATGGCGGTTCGTGGTTCTTTCTGGGCGAGATCTACCTCGATCTGCCCTTGCCCATCGATACCCCCGCCACCGCGCATTGCGGCACCTGCACGCGCTGCATCGACATCTGCCCGACCCAGGCCATCATCGCCCCGTACCGGCTGGATGCGCGCCGCTGCATCGCCTATCTCACCATCGAACACGATGGCGCAATCCCCGAGCAGATGCGCAAGCCGATCGGCAACCGCATCTTCGGTTGCGACGACTGCCAGCTGGTCTGCCCCTGGAACAAGTTCGCCCAGCGCACCGACGAAGCCGATTTCCGCGCCCGCAACGACCTGGATGTGGCGACGCTGCCGCAGCTGTTCACCTGGGACACGGAAGAATTCCTGCGCCGCACCGAAGGCAGCCCCATCCGCCGCAGCGGCCACGAACGCTGGCTGCGCAATATCGCAGTGGGGCTGGGCAATGCGCCCGGCACGCCGGAGGTGTTGGCGGCGCTGGAAGCCCGTCGCAACGACGATTCGGAACTGGTACGCGAACACGTGGGTTGGGCGCTGGCGCAACACGGTCTGTGAGCGTCCGCGTGATGCGCTCACGCATGCGCATCGCCGCTGCGGGATAATGCGGCGATGGCCGACCGCAACGAACAGATCCTCACCCCCAGCCAGCTCAACACGCTGGCACGCGATCTGCTGGAAGGCAGCTTCCCGCTGGTCTGGGTGGAAGCAGAGCTGAGTAGCGTCACGCGCCCCTCTTCGGGCCATCTGTATTTCACGCTCAAGGACGCACGTGCGCAGATCCGTTGCGCGATGTTCAAGCCCAAGAGCACCTGGCTGAAGTTCCAGCCGCGCGAAGGCCTGCGCGTGCTCGCACGCGGACGTCTCACCCTGTACGAGGCACGCGGCGACTACCAGCTGGTGCTGGACCACATGGAAGAAGCCGGCGAAGGCGCCTTGCGCCGCGCCTTCGACGAGCTGCGCGCACGCCTGGCCGCCGAAGGCCTGTTCGATGCCGAGCGCAAGCAGCCGTTGCCGGCGCATGTGCGGCGGCTGGCAGTGATCACCTCACCCAGCGGTGCGGCGGTGCGCGACGTGCTCAGCGTGCTGGCGCGACGTTTCCCGCTGCTGGAAGTGGACCTGCTGCCCTCGCTGGTACAAGGCGACAGCGCCGCCGCGCAGATCACCTCGCTGCTGCAGCGCGCAGACGCCTCCGGGCGCTACGACGTCATTTTGATCACCCGCGGCGGCGGCTCGCTGGAAGATCTCTGGGCGTTCAACGACGAGCGCCTGGCCCGCGCAATTGCCGCCGCGCAGACACCGGTGGTGTCGGCGGTTGGTCACGAGACCGACTTCAGCCTGAGCGACTTCGTTGCCGATGTGCGTGCGCCCACGCCCTCCGTGGCCGCCGAGTTGCTGGTGCCCGATCAACGCGAGCTGGTCGCCCGCGTGCGGCGTGCACATGCGCGCATGGCTCAGCTGCAACAACACGCGCTGGGCAACGCGATGCAGCGCGCCGACCGGCTTGCATTGCGTCTGCGTGCGCATAGCCCTCAGGCGCGGCTGCAACTGCTACACCGCCGCCAGGAGGATGCCGGCCGCCAGTTGCGTGCACGCATGACCCAGGTACTGGAGCGGCTGCAAGCACGTGTGCAACGTGGGCAGGCACGCCTGCATGCGCACAACCCGCAACGCGATCTGGCTAACTTGCAGCAGCGCCTGCAGGCCTTGCATCCGCAGGCAGCCATGCAGCGACGCTTGCAACACGATCAACTGCGGCTGCGTGGTCTTGCGCGCTCGCTGGAAGCGGTCAGCCCGCTAGCCACGGTGGCGCGCGGCTATGCGATCGTGACCCGCCCCACCGATGGCAGCGTGGTACGCAGCGCTGGCGAGGTGAGTCCCGGCGAGCGCCTGCGTGCGCAGCTGGCTGATGGCAGCATCGAGGTACGCGTAGAACGCAGCGAAGCTAAGAGCAGCTGACACACCCTCTTGAACGCTGTATCGATGGCGGCAACATGTTTGGCGCACTCGGCTTCGTTGACGCGTGGAGTGATGTCCAGAATGGCAGCGACAATGGCAGCGACATTGATCGAATCGAAAAGCGCTGATCAGACCGCCCGTCATCGGACAAAACTCGCGACATGCACCGCTCGCACCAAGCGCACCGACCTTCCCGACTGGTCCTTGCCCGCCCACCGTCGCGGGACCTTACGCGGCATGGATGCCGCGTAAGAGCCTACATGGACGTACTTGCGGCGTGTCCCGCGACGGTGGGCGGGCAAGGGCCCTGCAGCCAAGCCGCAGATCAG
>NZ_JBEOLS010000001.1:0-224604 GCF_040279205.1 Xanthomonas hortorum | reverse complement strand
GATCTGGGCGAGCATGTGCGTGCCCGTCGGCAACTGGTGGATCTGTTGAAAACAGCAAGGCAGCAGCTGCTGCAGGTTGCGGAAAAAGCGCTACGCAAGCTGCTGCAGGGCAACGTGAACCAGCTTGTGCGCAGTGTGGCGCGGTTAGACAAACTGATCGCCGGGCAGCTGAAGACGCTACTCACCGAGCAACCGCACCTGGCTGCGTTGAAGACGCTCAAAGGGGTCGGTCCGGTGCTGCTGGCCGTGCTGGCGTGCCGGTTACCAGAGCTTGGGAGGCTCAGCGGAAAGCAGATCTCCCGATTGGTTGGCGTTGCCCCGCTCTCGCGCGACAGCGGCGCGATGCGAGGTAAACGCGGGATTGGCGGAGGCCGAGCCGACATCCGACAGGCGCTGTATATGGCGGCCATGTCCTCAGCTCGGCACGAGCCACGTCTGCGCGATTTTTACAGAGCGCTGCGGGCACGCGGCAAGGAGGGCAAGGTCGCCCTTGTGGCGGTGATGCGCAAGATGCTGGTCATCCTCAATGCGCGCGTGCGCGATGAAAGAGCCGCCATGCAGCCCGCCTGAGCGCATTTGACGGCCATGCGCAAACGCAAAAAAGCGTGCCGGCCAGCGGCCGGCACCTACCGATGAACGCGCCTGAAGGAAACCGCTCAAAGGTCGCGGGTTGAGGCCCTGATCAACACAGTTGCTACACGGACGTACTTGCGGCGTGTCCCGCGATGGTGGGCGGGCAAGGGCCCTGCAGCCAAGCCGCAGACCGCAGGCTTCGGCTTCGGCTTCGGCTTATCCACATTACCTAGTCTCGGACCAGGACGCCCGGCGTTGCCGCAGAAAGCAACAACGCCAGCCGTCTCATATCCGCGAAGTAGGTGTGCCCGCCGCGCTCAGCTTGCGAAATCCAGCCGCGCATTCACCCAAGCCGCCACGATCGCGGCAGCCACCTGATCGGCCTGTGTCGCAGGCAGGCGCTTCTCGCGTACCAGCCACGCTGCCGTGTCGGCACGCACCTTCGGCAGCAACGCGCGCACGGCCTTGCGTTGCGCCGCCGGCCAATCGCTGTCTTCCCCGTTCCAGGCCGCAATCGCCTTGTCCGGATCGTCGCCGTAGCTCTTGCGCAGTGCAGGCGTCAGATACAACAACGGCGACACCGACGCGCGTAGCGCGATGATTTTCCACTCGGCGTAACTCGCGTAGCGAATGGTGCCTGCGTCCTTGCTCAGGGCCTCGATCAACCCGTCGAAGCCGGCATCCAGCTGCTTCCAGCTGGCCAATGCAAACAAACCGCCCGGCGGCTCGCAGATCGGCGCGAACCCGTCACGGGTGGAGCCATACAGCGACCCGAACGCTTCATACGCCGGCTCGCCCACTGCGGCGAAGATGAAGCAATGCACGTAAGGACGATGATCGCTGTTGTCACGTTCGATCCACATCCGCAGCAATGTCAGCACGCGTTCCTGCACCTGCATGGCGGGCATGCCATGCACATCGTCGAGCAAGGATGCGGCGAAGTCGTCGACCTTGCGCAGCGCCTTGCGCGCACTTTCAAACCGCGCACTCGCCAGCTTCGCATCCACGCCCGCGGCGGGGACAAACTGATGCAGATACGCCAGCCACGCCGAGGCCAGCGGCGTGTCATAGCCCTGCAACTGGCGCGCCGCGTCGGCAGGCGCCGTAGGAATGCTGGCAATGATGCGATCCAATGCCTGTTGCTGTGCAGTCAGCGCCTTGGCCAGCACATCGGCTCTGGCCTTCAATGAGCGCTGCAGGCAGTCGTCCAGCTTGGTGTCCTGCGCGCAGGCATTGCGCTGGCGCAGCCACGCCCGTTGCTGATCGCGCACGCTTGCCACCGAACTGCGCGGCGTAGTCTCCACCAGCGCCCGATAGGACTCGTCCAACTGATCGTCCAGATCACCGAGCGCCGGCACCGCACACAGCCGTTTTTCGACCGCAGTGCTTGCCTGCTTGCAATCGAACGAGGCCGCCCAGGCACCGCTTGCACCGAGCAACAGGGCGCCACCAACCACTATCCGCAATGCGGCCGAGCGATAGTTCATTGCAATGCTTCCTTGCGTGCAGGCAGCAGCGACAGCAGCAACAACGTCACCGCCAGCGCGACATAGGCACCGACGAACTGCCAGCTGATCACCCGCGCCAACCCTTGCAGCGACCACGGCAGATAGATGCCGCCGCGCGGGTCCACCGAATGGATCAGGCCGAACAACGTCAGGCCAGCGGCCACCAGCAAAAACACCGCACCGCGTCGCAGCCGGCCGTCGATCATCGCCGCCACGGCTGCGATCCACAGCATCGCGGTGATGATGAAACCATTGCCCAGCGCGAAGATCACCGCCAACTCCGGCAAGCCGTGACCATCGAGCTTGATGGTCAGCGCAACCAATTGCTCCGGCGGGATCCAGCCCGGCGCCTTGATGGTCAGCAGGTACGCCACCGAAGGCAGAAAGCCCAACACCATCGCGCCGGCATGATGCTTCGGCGTGGCCTGAAACGCCTGCGTGGTGATGTCGATCGACACGTACACGATGATCGGTGCCAGCACCGCCAGCGGCACCCATTGCACCAGCCCGCTGATCACACCCAGCATGCCGCCGATGCCGACGAACAAGCCGGTCAGCAACGTATAGCCCGAACGCGCGCCCATATGCTTGTACGCAGGCTGGCCGATGTACGGCGTGGTCTGCGCCACGCCGCCGCACACGCCTGCGACCAGTGTGGCGAAGGCTTCCACCAGCAGAATGTCGCGGGTGCGGTAGTCGTCGCCCGCCGCGCGTGCGCTCTCGCTGACATTGATGCCACCCACCACCATCAACAGACCGAACGGCAGCAGCAACGGCAGGTACGCCACCGTGGCCGGCAGTCCTTCGATAAAGCCCAGGTTCGGCAGCGGCAACACGATCTTCGGCGTCGCCCAGTCCGGCACTGCAAAACCCGGCGCACCCAGTCCGGCCAGTCCCAGCCCGTAATACAACGCGGTGCCGATGACGAAGGCGACCAGCACACCCGGCAACTTGGTCGGCAACCGGCCCTTGGCCAGCAGCACGTACAACAGCAGGCCCAAGGTAACGAAGCCGGCCACCGGCGAACGCAGGGTTTCCAGCAGCGGCAGCAAGCCCATCAGCACCAACGCAATGCCCGCGATCGAACCGAGCAGCGCCGCACGCGGCAGCGCGCGCGTGACCGCCTCGCCAGCAAACGACAGCACCAGCTTGAGCAGGCCCATCACCACCAGCGAGGCCATGCCGAGTTTCCAGGTGGCGATGGCGGCCGCCTGCGGGTCCAGCCCCTGCGCCTTGAAGCCGACGAACGCCGGGCCGAGCACCAGCAATGCCATGCCGATGCTGGTGGGCGCATCCAGGCCCAGCGGCATCGCGGTGACGTCGTCGCGCCCGCTGCGTGCGGCCAGCCGCCGCGCCATCAAGGTGTAGAGCAAATTGCCAACCAGCACGCCGAACGCGGTGCCAGGAAACATGCGTTCGAATATCACGTCAGCGGGAAACTGGAATATCCCGATGAGCGCCATCGCGATGAAGCCGAGGATGGAGAGATTGTCGACGACCAGGCCGAAGAAGCCATTGAGGTCGCCGGCGACGAACCAGCGCGGCGATGCCGCAGTACGCGAGGAAGAGGCCGACATGGGAGCCAGGAAGCGTGGGGATCGCCCGATGGTAGCCGCTGCCCCGCATGCGCGACAGCGGCGCGACGGATCAGAGCGTGTCGTTGCGCTGGTCGATGCAAGGGTGCGCCCGTCCGGCGCTTGCCGGCACACTGACGCCCACAGGCGCTACTGCGTCCGCTCCTGCATCGCCGCAGCGACCTCGATCCAGCCGACGCTGTCGCTGCGGCCGGCACTGCGATAACGCACCTGCACGCGCGTGGCATCGGCGCTGACATCCAGCGCGTCGGCCCGATCGCCCTGCACCAGATAGCGCTTGGTGCTGGTCGCCGTAGGGGTGGCGTAGAGCGGCAGACGCGCCACCTGCACGCGCAGTTGCACCGGCATCGGCGCGTCCAGGGTGGTGCCGATCTCGCTTGAAAGCTTCGCCCCACGCGCGTCGTAACGCGGCCACACCGAGAGCGGCATGCCATCGCCGGTGCCTGGATCCAGCAAGGTCTGGATGTCGGGCGAGGCGATCGGCTGCTGTGTCCTGGCCACATACAGCCGCCCATCGGCGGCGTAGCGATAGACGTCGGCGTACCACATCGGCCCGCTGCGGCAGGAACTGGTCAAGCTGCGCTGCTGCTTGTCGGGCGTGAGGTTGAAGAAACCTTCGCATTGCACCGCCGGGCGCGTGGGCGCGGTCAGTGCACGAAAGCGGCGTTGCGCCGGATCGAACACAAATACCAGCACCGCCTCGTTGACCTGGCCGAGCATCGCCGACACCGCAAGATCTGGGTGCCCATCGAAGTTGTAGTCGTCGCTGTCCACGCCCGTGCCGCCTTCGCCGTCGTCCACGTTCGCGTCGAACCATTGCTCCTTGCCGCCTGGACTAAACACCACCTGCAGGCGTGCGCCGACCAGTGTGGCGGTGGCACGCGTGTGCGCGTCGATCTGCACCTGCACGCTGGTGTCGCGTGCCAAGGACGCGAACGACGGCCCGCCAAGCGCGGCGAATAACAGCGCGCGTGCAGCACTCACACGCATTCGGCGAAGATGTTCAAGGCGCGTGGTCAGCAGACTCAGAACGACACCTCAACCGCCTGCCGCGACCACAACACCGACTGGTGACCGGTGGCCTGCTTCCACGCCAGGCGGATCGCCTCGATATCGTTGCGCCGCTGCGGGCTGTCCTCGTGCAGGATCACCAGCACCTTGGTGCCCAGCCGGTTCGGCTCCTTGGCGCCGCGGAACAGCCACTGGCCGTAGGCGTCGAACACGGTCAGCCCATCCGGGAAGCGCGGCGTCACTTCCTTGTCCAGGAAGGCGCGCCATTGGGTCTCATCGATCGTGCGGGTCTGCGGGCGATCGGCCGGGCCGGTTTCCTCGCCCACGCCAAAGTACAGCTCGCTGCGCACCCAGCCGCGGGCGGTCGCTGGCCGCGCCGCATCGCCTTGCAGGCTGGCAGTGGTCGAGCCCGGCGCGCCGCCGGGGGTGGTGGCGCAGGCGGACAACGCCAGCATGGCGGCAAGCAGGCAGGACGGCAGCAACTTCATCGACTTCTCCACAACGGGTACGTTTACGACGGATCGGGGGCGGGCTCATGCAGGGCCAGGCATCAGCTGATGCCGGCGTGCGCGCACTGTGCCATCTCGCACGCGTCTGAACAACGCGATAACATCTCTCCATCCGGATGAATGTGGACGATCCGAACCCCTTTGCGCCCCTGCCCGGCCGGACGCCGACCGCGCGGCGCGTTCGCAGTTGCTGTCGCAGGAGAGAGAAATGACCCGCCCCACCCTTTCGGCTATCGGCCTGGCCGTCGCCGCCGTGTTGAGCGCCAATGCACAGGCCCAGCAGGCCGCTCCCGGCGCCCCAACGCTGGACACGGTGATCGTCACCGGCACCCGTGCCAGCGACCGCACCGTGCTGGAATCGACCGTGCCGGTGGACGTGCTCACCGCCGAAGACATCCGCAAGGCCGGCGTGGTCAACGGCGAGCTCGGCAGCGCGCTGCAGGCGCTGCTGCCCTCGTTCAATTTCCCGCGCCAGTCCAACTCCGGTGGCGCCGACCACATCCGCGCCGCGCAGTTGCGCGGGCTCTCGCCCGATCAGGTGCTGGTGCTGGTCAACGGCAAGCGCCGGCATACCTCGGCGCTGGTCAATACCGACAGCAAGATCGGCAAGGGCACCACGCCGGTGGATTTCAATTCCATCCCGATCAACGCGATCAAGCGTATCGAAGTGCTGCGCGACGGCGCCGGCGCGCAGTACGGCTCGGACGCGATCGCCGGTGTGATCAACGTGATCCTGGACGACAACCCCGAGCGCGGCGAGCTGGAAGCCAGCTTCGGCGCCTACAACACCGATGTGGAGCCGATCAATCGCCGCGTCACCGACGGCCAGACCAGCTACGCCAGCGCCAAGGTCGGCAGCCTGCTCGGCGATGACGGCGGCTTTTTCAAGGTGGGCCTGGAGCTGAAGAATCGCGAGGCCACCAACCGCGCCGGCTTCGATCAAATTCCCTCGTTCGAAGAACAGACCCCGGCCAATCTGGCGCTGGCTGGCCAGCGCAATTACGTGCTCGGCGACGGCGCCACCAAAGGCCTGAACGCCTGGCTCAACACCAAGATTCCCTTCAGCGCCAACGGCGAGTTCTACGCCTTCGGCACCTACAACCAGCGTGATACCGAAGGCGCCAATTACTTCCGTTATCCGGATGGCAGCGCCAATTGGCGCGAGATCTACCCCAACGGCTACCGCCCGATTTCCGAAGGCGAGAATCGCGATCTGCAGGTCGTCGCCGGCGCCCGCGGGCAATTGGGCAACTGGGACTACGACGCCAGCGTCAACTACGGCCGCAACGACTTCACCTACCGGTTGCGCAACTCGCTCAACGCCTCGCTCGGCCCGGGCAGCACCACCCGCTTCAAGACCGGCGATTTCGCCTTTGCGCAGACCGTGGGCAACCTGGATCTGACCCGCGTGTTCGATGCCGCCGGCGCCACCCATACCTTCGGCACCGGCGCCGAATTCCGCCGCGAGCAATACCGCACCCACGCCGGCGATCCGGCCAGCTATGCGGCCGGCCCGTTCACCGATCGTCCCACCGGCTCGCAGGCCGGCGGCGGCCTCACCCCGCAGGACGAGGCCGATCTGTCGCGTAATGTGGCCAGCGCCTACGCCAACGTGTCCAGCCAGTTCGGCGACAAGTTCTCCACCGACCTGGCCGGCCGCTACGAGCATTACCAGGATTTCGGCAGCCAATGGACCGGCAAGCTGGCGGCGCGTTATGCGTTCGCACCGGCGTTCGCGCTGCGTGGCGCGATCTCCAACAACGTGCGTGCGCCCTCGCTCAGCCAGATCGGCTACGAAGCCACCTCCACCGGCTACGACGCCGCCGGCCGCCTGACCCAGGGCCGCCTGCTGTCGGTCAACAACCCGATCGCACGCGCGCTCGGCGCCACCGATCTGAAGCCGGAAAAATCGCTCAATTACAGCCTGGGTTTCACCAGCCAGCTGGGCGATCACTTCGACCTGTCGCTGGACTTCTTCCAGATCGACATCGACGACCGCATCGCACTGTCCGAAGACATCACCGGCGACACGTTGACGGATTTTGTGCAGCAGAACTTCGGCGTCACCGGCGTGCAGAGCGCCAGCTACTTCCTCAACGCCGCCGACACCCGCACCCGCGGCGCCGAGCTGGTCGGCAACTGGCGCCAGTACGCCTTTGGCGGCGACCTGCTGCTGACCGGCACTTACAGCTATGCCAAGACCGAGTTGAAAAACGTCATCGGCACCCCGGCGCAGCTGCTGGCACTGAACCCGGACTACGTGCTGTTCGGCGTGGAAGAGAGCAACACGCTCACCGATGCCGCGCCACGCACACGCGCCGCACTGGCGGCCAACTGGAACAACGAGCACTGGAACCTGCAGACGCGCGTCAACCGCTATGGCAGCGCAACGCGCGTGTTCGATTTCGGCGGCGGCTTCGTGCCACGCCAGACCTACGGTGCGGAATGGCAGCTGGATCTGGAGGCCGAGTACCACCTGGGCACACAGTGGACCCTGGCGATCGGTGGCCAGAACATCCTGGACAACTACTCGGACCGCTCCATCGACGACATCGCCTACTTCGGCAACCTGCCCTACGACGTGCTCTCGCCGATCGGCAGCAACGGCGCGTATTGGTATGGGCGGGTGCGCTACTCGTTCTGACGCCGGGATGGGTGGATTGGGGATTCGGGATTTGCAAAGGGCGGCGCATCGCGAATCCCCACTCCCGAATCCCCACTCCCCGCTGTTGCATAACCTGAATATCACATCGCCTTGCGCACACTAGCGCGATGGCAGACGTGCACTCCCCCCTTCCGTCGCCGCCATTGCTGGACGATGCCTGCGCATTGTTTCTGGACGTGGACGGTACCCTTATCGACTTTGCCGACAGCCCCGAGGCTGTGCGGCTCCTGCCCGAGGTCCGCGCGGCCATCGGGCAGCTAAGTGACCGCCTGCAGGGCGCCGTGGCACTGGTCAGCGGCCGACCGCTGTCGCAACTGGACGCCTTGTTCGCGCCGTTGCTGCTTCCGGCCGCCGGCCTGCACGGACACGAACTGCGCAGCGACATTGCCGCACGCGCGGCGATGCCGCAGGACACCTCCGAATGGCTGCATGGCTTGCATCGGCGCGCCGCCGCACTCACGCATCAACACCCCGGCGTGCTGGTCGAAGACAAAGGCGTCAGCGTCGCATTGCATTGGCGCGCACAGCCGCTCGCCGGTCCCGATGTTCTGGCCTTCGCGCAACAGGAAATCGCACAACTTTCCGGCTATCGCCTGCAGCCTGGCGACCACGTGGTGGAATTCGTTCCCGAAGGCAGCAACAAGGGCCTGGCGGTCGAACAACTGATGCAGCACGGCGCATTCGCCGGCCGCACCCCGGTGTTCGTCGGCGACGACCTCACCGACGAATTCGGCTTCGAAGCAGCCAATCGCCTCGGCGGCTGGAGCGTGCTGGTCGGCGATCGCGCCCAGACCAGCGCGCGCTTCCGCGTCGATGGCACTGCCGATGTGCATGCGTGGTTGCAACGCAACGCGCGCCCAGCCTGAGAGCCGCGCGCCTTACCCTCTTCTCTTCAAAAGGATCGTTCGCACTCCATGACCGAGCCAAACCTGGATCTGGGCGTCATCGGCAACTGCAGTTTCGGTGCATTGGTCGATCGGCAGGCACGTGTGGTGTGGAGTTGCCTGCCGGCTTTCGATGGCGACCCGGCGTTCTGTTCGCTGCTTTCGCCCAAGGGCGACGGCGGCGACTTCGCCGTCGAGCTGGAGGACTTCGAAAGCAGCGAGCAGCATTACCTGCCCAACACCGCCGTGCTGCGCACCGTGTTGCGCGACAGCCACGGTGGCGAAGTGGAAGTGATCGACTTCGCACCGCGCTGGCGCAATAACGGGCGTTTTTATCGGCCGGTGAGCATCATCCGGCAGATTCGTCCGCTGGCCGGTAACCCGCGCATCATCGTGCGCGCACGCCCGTTGGCCGACTGGGGCGGCCGCACGCCGGAAACCACCTGGGGCAGCAATCACATCCGTTGGGTACTGCCGGAATTCACCCTGCGCCTGACCACCGATGTGCCGGTGCGCTTCGTGCGCGATGGCTTGCCGTTCGTGCTCAGCCACCCGGTCAATCTGGTGTTGGGCGTGGACGAATCGCTGACCCGCTCGCTCACCGGTTACGTGCAGGAAGCGCAGGAACGCACCGAAGAATACTGGCGCGAATGGGTGCGCTATCTGTCGATTCCGCTCGACTGGCAAGAGGCGGTGATCCGCAGCGCGATCACGCTCAAGTTGTGCCAGTACGAAGACAGCGGCGCCATCATCGCGGCGATGACCACCTCGATCCCGGAAGCGCCCAATACCCCGCGCAACTGGGATTACCGCTATTGCTGGCTGCGCGATGCCGCGTTCGTAGTGCGCGCGCTCAATCGCCTGGGCGCCACGCGCACGATGGAGCAGTTCATCGGCTATATCTTCAATATCGCCACCAGCGACGGCACCTTGCAGCCGCTGTACGGCATCGGTTTCGAATCGCAGTTGGAAGAGCACGAAGTCGACACCATGGACGGCTACCGCGGCATGGGCCCGGTGCGACGCGGCAACCTGGCCTGGATTCAAAAGCAGCACGATGTGTATGGCAGCGTGGTGCTGGCTTCCACGCAGTTGTTCTTCGATCTGCGTCTGAAGGATCAAGGCGATGCGGACACCTTCCGCCGGCTCGAACCGTTGGGCGAGCGCGCGTACGCGCTGCACAACGTGCCCGATGCCGGCCTGTGGGAATTCCGCGGCCGCGCCGAAGTGCACACCTACACCGCTGCAATGTGCTGGGCCGCCTGCGATCGCCTGTCCAAGATCGCCGACCGCCTGGTGCTGCCGGAGCGCAGCGTGTATTGGAGCGAACGTGCCGACAGCATTCGCGAGCGCGTGCTGACGGAAGCCTGGAGCGACGAACACGGCCATTTCACCGACACGCTCGGTGGCCATCGCCTGGATGCCTCGCTGTTGTTGCTGGCCGATATCGGCATCGTGGGCAACGACGACAGCCGCTTCGTGCGCACCGTGGAAGCCGTCGGTCGCGTGCTCAAGCATGGCGATGCGCTGTATCGCTACATCGCACCGGATGACTTCGGTGCGCCGGAAACCAGCTTCACCATCTGCACGTTCTGGTACATCGACGCGCTGGCCGCGATCGGTCGCAAGGACGAAGCACGTGAACTGTTCGAGCGCATTCTCTCGCGCCGCAATCACCTCGGCTTGCTGTCCGAGGATCTATCGTTTGAAGACGGCGAAGCCTGGGGGAATTTCCCCCAGACCTATTCGCATGTGGGTTTGATCATTGCAGCAATGCGCTTGTCGCGGAGCTGGCAGGAGGCGTCATGAGTCGTTTGGTGGTGGTATCCAACCGCGTTGCAGTGCCCGGCGAAAACCGTGCGGGCGGCCTGGCGGTTGGCTTGTTGGCCGCGCTCAAGGAGCGTGGTGGGGTGTGGTTCGGCTGGAGCGGCAAGACCGTGCGCGGCGATAGCGGCGGCATGCATGAGCAGACCGATGGCGACATCAAGTTCGTCACCATGGACCTCAACAAACGCGACATCGATTCGTACTACAACGGCTTCGCCAATCGCACCCTGTGGCCGCTGCTGCACTTCCGTCTGGACCTGGTCGATTACGACCGCGCCACGCGCGAAGGCTATATGCGCGTCAATCGGCTGTTCGCGGAAAAACTGGCGCCGTTGCTGAAAGACAGCGACACGCTGTGGATCCACGATTACCACATGATTCCGCTGGGCGCGATGCTGCGCGAGCTTGGTGTGGGCTGCAAGATGGGCTTTTTCCTGCACGTGCCGATGCCCTCGGCCGACCTGATGCAG
Organism: Xanthomonas hortorum; assembly: GCF_040279205.1. Classification (GTDB taxonomy): domain Bacteria; phylum Pseudomonadota; class Gammaproteobacteria; order Xanthomonadales; family Xanthomonadaceae; genus Xanthomonas; species Xanthomonas hortorum_F. Next base: position 213,562 of record NZ_JBEOLS010000001.1, on the reverse strand, counting down.
GCGATGCCCGATCACGCGCGTTTGTTCAGTACGTTCTATGCGTACGATCTGGTCGGCTTTCAGACCCAGCGCGATGCGGAGCGCTTCAAGGCCTACGTGCGTCTGTTCGGCGGTGGGCGCATTCTCGAAGGCGACATTGTCGAAGGCCCTGGCGGGCGTCGTTTCAGCGCCGCCTCCTTCCCGATCGGCATCGATACCGAGTTGATCGCCAACCAGGCAAAGGCCTCGGTCGGCAAGCAGGCGGTGCGCGATCTGCGCGAAAGTCTGCGCGGCCGGCAGCTGGCGATCGGCGTCGATCGTCTGGATTATTCCAAAGGCCTGCCGGAACGCTTCCAGGGATTCGAGCGCTATCTGGAGCGCTATCCGGAGCAATCCGGCAGCCTGACCTATCTGCAGATCGCGCCGGTGTCGCGCGGCGACGTCAACGAGTATCGCCAGCTGCGCGGGCAGCTGGAGCAGATCGCCGGCCATATCAACGGTGGCCATGCAGAGCCGGATTGGACGCCGCTGCGCTACGTCAATCAGAACTTCAGCCATGCCACGTTGACCGGTTTCTATCGCGCCGCTTCGGTGGGGTTGGTCACGCCGTTGCGCGATGGCATGAATCTGGTCGCCAAGGAATTCGTGGCGGCGCAGGATCCGGAAAATCCGGGCGTGCTGGTGCTGTCGCTGTTGGCCGGTGCGGCCGACGAGATGAAAGAGGCGCTGCTGGTCAATCCGCACGATCTGGATGGCGTAGCCGATGCGATTGCGACTGCGGCGAGCATGCCGTTGGCCACGCGCATCGAGCGCTGGCGGGCGATGATGGATCACCTGCGCAAGAACAACATCAACCACTGGCGCCAGCGCTATTTGCAGGCACTGGCCGATATTTGAATCTGGTTTCCGTTAGCAGCACTACGCTCACAGCGCACACGCGCTACCAGCACACAGATGCGCCGCGCACTGGCGCATCCATTCTCCCACCGGGAGAAGGTGCCCGAAGGGCGGATGAGGGTACGTGTGCACGTAAGAGTGAAAAATCCTCAGCTCTACGAATCTCCATTCCCGAATCCCGAATCCTCGCTCAGCCGATCGAGTCAATAGCGAAATAGAGCTATGGCAGCATCATGCATTCGTCGCCGCACACGAATGCCACCAAGACCGTCTGGCACCAACAGCAACCCCATTCCTTACAGATTTGAGCAATTTCAGCACTCCATCCATGCAGGTTGGAACGCTGGTTCTCATTCCGTCACGGACACGCGGGTATTTGCGGTCTAAAATATTCACATGATTAGCGCTGAGGACCCTGGGAGGGGCTGCGCGTTCATATCCTGACGTTCTTGTTTAGGGCGTTGTTCTTTAGATCGGGGCCGCCCTTTGCCAGCCTGTGATCTTTCTCCCTCCACGACTCGCCACCGTCTGCCGGTGCCTGGGTCCTTCCTGATATCTCAAAATGACTGATCAATCCTCAAAACGTGGGCTAGGCACCTGGTTGCTGGTGGCCTATGCGGTGGTGATCGCCGTGCTCGGTGCGGTGCTTGCCTACGAAGGCGGCCGCCTGGTTGCCGTTGGCGGTTCCTGGTACTACCTGTTGGCAGGCATCGGCCTGTTCCTGGCTGGCGCCTTGCTGGCGCTGGGCAAGCGTGCCGGCCTGTGGCTGTTTGGCGCCACGCTGGCGGCCACCATCGCGTGGGCGCTGTGGGAAGTGGGCCTGGATGGTTGGGGCCTGGTCCCGCGGCTGGCCATGATGTCGGTGCTCGGCCTGGTGCTGCTGCCGTTCTGGGGCGTGGCGCGTCGGCGCATGCAGCCGTTGTCGGGTCTGGGCTATGTGCTGGTGACCGGCGTGCTGCCGATCCTGGGTGCAGCGCTGATCCTGTGGCCGTTGCTGGTACCGCGCAATGTCGAACTGGCCGATGCCTCCAAGCTGCCGGCCGAGAACGCAACCCCGTTCAGCCGCGCCAACGTGCCCAGCCCGGACGGCAACGTCGCGGCTAACCACGATGCCAGCAACTGGACCGCGTACGCCGGCTCCAACCTGTCCAACCACTACACACCGGGCGCGCAGATCACCCCGGAAAACGCCAAGCAGCTCAAGGTGGCCTGGGAATTTCATACCGGCGATCTGAAGCCGGCCGGCTCCAAGCTGGGCTACGCCTTCCAGAACACCCCACTCAAGGTCGGCGACCTGCTCTACATCTGCACCCCGACCCAGAAGGTGATCGCGGTGGAAGCGGCCAACGGCAAGGAGCGCTGGCGCTTCGACCCGCAGACCAACCCGAAGGCGATGGCCGGCGTTGCCGCCACCACCTGCCGTGGCGTGTCGTATTACCAGGCGCCGGCAGGCACCGCCGAATGCCCGACCCGGATCTTCTGGCCGATGGTCGATGGCCGCCTCGGCGCGCTGGACGCGCAGACCGGCAAGCTGTGCGCCAGCTTCGGCAATAACGGCTTTGTCGATCTCAATGCCGGCACCGGCAACACCAAGCCGGGCTTCGTCGGCCCGACCTCGCCGCCGGTGGTGATGCGCGGTGTGGTGATCCAGCCCACCGGCCAGGTGCGCGACGGCCAGGAAGGCGATGCGCCCTCGGGCGTGGTGCGCGGTTTCGATGCGCTCACCGGCCAGCTGCGCTGGGCCTGGGACCTGGGCAACCCGGCGATCACCGCCGAGCCGCCGGCCGGCCAGACCTACACCCGTTCCACCCCGAACGTGTGGTCGCTGATGTCCGCCGACGACGAGCTGGGCCTGGTCTATCTGCCCACCGGCAATGCCTCGGGCGATTTCTTCGGCAAGGGCCGCACGCCGCAGGATGAGGAATACACCGCCTCGCTGGTCGCCGTGGACGCGGCCACCGGCAAGGAGCGTTGGCACTTCCGCACCGTCAACCACGACCTGTGGGATTACGACATCGGCCCGCAGCCGAACCTGGTCGATTGGCCGGTCGCTGGCGGCGGTACCCGTCCTGCGGTGATCCAGGCCACCAAGTCCGGCCAGGTGTTCGTGCTGGACCGTGCCACCGGCGAGCCGATCATGCCGGTCAAGCAGATCGCCGTGCCGCAAGGTACCGATCACGGCGACTTTACCGCTGCCACGCAGCCGATCTCGCCGGGCATGCCTAATACGGTTGGCGCGCCGAGCCGCGAGTACGAAACCATCATCGAATCCGATGCCTGGGGCATGACCCCGTTCGACCAGCTGGCCTGCCGTATCCAGTTCAAGCAGCTGCGCTACGAAGGCATGTTCACCCCGCCGACCCTGCAAGGCTCGCTGGCGTTCACCGGCAACCATGGCGGCATCAACTGGGGCGGCGTCTCGGTCGATCTGCAGCGCGGCATCATGGTGATGAACAGCAATCGCCTGCCGTACACCTTGCAGGTCTATACCCGCGAGAAAATGAACGAGCTGGGCGTGGTCTCGGTGTTCGACGGCAAGAGCAAGACTCCCGGCTACATGGCGCAGAAAGGCCTGGCCTACGGCGCGCGCAAGGAACCGTGGATGTCGCCGCTCAACACCCCGTGCGTCGCCCCGCCGTGGGGCTACATCTCCGGCGTGGACCTGCGCACGCAGCAGGTGATCTGGCGGCGTCCGCTGGGCACCGGTTACGACCAGGGCCCGATGGGCATCCCGTCCAAGACCAAGTTCGAGATCGGCACGCCCAACAACAGCGGCTCGCTGGCCACGGCTGGTGGCGTGACCTTCATCGGCGCGACCCTGGACGACTTCATGCGCGGCTTCGACACCCGCACCGGCAAGCAGGTCTGGGAGACCCGCGTGCCTGCCGGCCCGCAGGCCGCCCCGCTGAGCTACACCATCGACGGCAAGCAGTACATCGTGGCCGCCGTGGGTGGACACGACCGCATGGAAACCAAGTCCGGCGACAGCGTCATCGCCTGGGCGTTGCCGGACGATGCGCAGGCCACGCCGGCCAAGTAATCGGCCGACACTGCGTTAGTGAGTGCAACAGATTGAACCGACCGTCGCGAGACGGTCGGTTTTTTTGTGGGAATGGGAGTGGGAATCGTAAGAGCGGTTGCGAGTGTCGCGGCTGATGGGAGGCGTGCGCGCGCTTCTAACACGCCCGCCGCAAAGGCGATTCCAGCATGAAACCAGCCAGTGGTATTTCACTCGAAATTTACATTTGGGAAATCAGATACCGACGCCGCACAACCATTCCATCACATACCAAACCGCACTGAAACCGCTTCCAAATCAATCACATCGGCGATTTCGTCCGCTTAGCGCCCACATTCCGACGAACGGCAATTTCACGCCGTCATGATTCGGGCTCAGCCGCCGATACCCCCATTGCCGCGTATTTCCTGCCGGACGCAGACCCATCCCAGATCACCTAGTCGGACCCAGCCTATGTTGCCTTCACACGATGCCACCGCTGTCCCCCGCCCATCTGCCGGCAGGAGCCTTGCGCGTGCCACCGGAATGGCCTGGCTTCCCGCCGCTGCACACATCGGGCTGCTGGTACTGCTGACGCTCTACGCCGCCACGCTGGTGCCCGGTGGTTTTTGGAGCGGGCTGGGACGGATGTTGCCGGCACTGCTGGTGTTGGGCATCGCCAGTGCAGGGCTGTGGTGGTGGTCGCGCCGTCGCACCAGCGCACAGTTGCAGCAGGCGATCGGCGTGGTCGCGGCGATGGGCGATGAGCGCTTCCAGCGCGTGGAGCTGCGCAACGCATCCGGCGAGCTTGCGCCGTTGCTGCATGCGCTGCAGGCGACCCAGGACAAGCTGGCCATCCGCATCGACGTGATGGAACAAGGCCTGCGCCATGGCCAGTTCGTGATCAAGGCGCTGGACGATCTGGACACCATGATCCGCATCGCCGACGACGACGGCCAGGTGCTGTTCGCCAATCGCAAATTGCTCGCGATGCTCAAGCTGATCGAGCCGGATGTGCAGAGCTTCCGCCCCAGCTTCCATGCCGAAGGCTTCGTCGGCGGCAGCATCGGCGACATCTACCCGGACAGCCAGGCGGCGATCGACCGCATGCGCGCATTGACCGCTTCCAAAGCGGTGCGCGCGCCATTCTTCGGCCGCCAGATCGACTTCGTCTACAGCCCCATCATCGCCGCCGACGGCACCAAGCTGGGCACCATCGCGCAGTGGATGGACGTCACCGCGCAGGTCAACGCCGAGCAGGCGCTGATCCAGATCATCGATGCAGCCGCGGTCGGCGATTTCAGCCGGCGCATGCAGATGGACGGCATGGACGGTGTACTGCTGTCGCTGGCCCAGGGCATCAACCGCATCTACGACTCGGTGGAAACCCACCTGGCCGCGTTGGCACGCGTGATCGGCGCAATGGCCGAAGGCGACCTCACCCAGCGTGTGGAGGGCGATGCGCACGGCATCTTTGCGCGCCTGCGCGACGACACCAACCAGACCGTGCTCCGTCTGACCGAAATCATCGGCGGCATCCAGGTTGCCTCCGACACCATTCGCCAGGCCGCGGTGGAAATTGCCGCCGGCAACACCGACCTGTCCGAACGCACCGAGCAGCAGGCCGCCAACCTCGAAGAAACCGCCAGCTCCATGGAAGAACTCACCTCCACCGTGAAGCAGAATGCGGAAAGCGCGCTGCAGGCCAATCGCCTGGTGGTGGGCACCGGCGAAGTGGCGCAGAGCGGCGGCAAGGTGATGGACGATGTGGTGTCCACGATGAGCCAGATCAGCACCGCCTCGCGCAAGATCGGCGAGATCATCGGCGTCATCGACGGCATCGCCTTCCAGACCAATATCCTGGCGCTCAACGCCGCAGTGGAAGCCGCACGCGCGGGCGAACAAGGCCGTGGTTTCGCTGTGGTCGCCTCGGAAGTGCGCGCATTGGCGCAGCGCTCGGCCGATGCGGCCAAGGAGATCAAGACGCTGATCGCCGACTCGACCGACAAGGTCGAACTGGGCTCGGGCCTGGTGCACCGCGCCGGCGCGACCATGCGCGAGATCGTCGGCTCGGTGAAGCACGTCACCGACATCATGAGCGAGATCACCGCCGCCAGCGCCGAGCAATCCAGCGGCATCGAACAGGTCAACCGCACGGTCGCGCAACTGGACGAAGTCACCCAACGCAACGCCGCGCTGGTGGAAGAAGCCACCGCCGCTGCACGCAGCCTGGAAGAACAGGCAGTGGAGCTGGCCGATGCGGTGTCGATCTTCCGCCTGCAGCCTGCCCATAGCGGCAACGCAAACGTAGTGCGTGCAAGTTTTGGAAACGCGGCGGCGTAAGTTGTTGGTGCACCCAAGACGCTTGGGATCGCGGAATGACCGTAGGAGCGCACCTGGGCGCGACGGGCTTTAGCGGTAACGCCCATCGCGCCCAGGTGCGCTCCTACGACAAGCAAATGTGCCGGTCCGCAGTTCCAGATCCAACACATGCGACCGAATAACCAGCCATCGTGAAAATCGGGGCGCTATCGTAGGAGCATGCTTGCGCGCGATGAGGCGTTATCGGTAACGCCCATCGCGCACAAGTGCGCTCCTACGCGGAGCTCGCTCGCTGAGATAAGCGCTAATCAAGAAACCGTGCACGCTGCTCGGGGCTTGGCAGCATGCAATGCTCGGTGCGACCGAACCAGCGGTAGCGATTGCGTGCGATCAGGCGATAGCCGATGTCGCGCACGCCGCTGGGCACCACGCGCAACACCGTGGCCAGCCGCCAGATGCCGCCTAAGCCAGCCAGGACCCGCACGATCGCATCGCTGTCGGTCCACGCGCCGCTGGCATCCACCAGCAGAAACGACAGCGGGTCGTCCGGATCCAGACCGTGTTGCAACAACAGCGCGCGTCCGGCCTGGCCCTGCATTGCGGCAAAGCGATAACGCCCACGCCGATCGTGGCGCAGCAGAAATTTGACCCAGCCATTGCACAGCAGACACACGCCATCGAACACGATGGTCGCGCGCGCTTCGACTGGCTTACCGCAGGGCGGCTTCGAGTGAGAGGGCTCCGAGTGAGGCAACTCCACGTGAGGCACCTCAACGAGCGGTGGATCAACGCGGTTCAAGCCAACCCTCGTAGCGAATGAACGGGCCGACCAGCGGCAGGTGCACGTCAACCAGAAATCCATAGCGGCCAGCGTCGGCATGCTCGCGGCAACGCACTTGCTCGAACCAGCGCGCAGGCAGCGGAATCCAGCCGAACGCCCACACCCGGGTGGCCTGCCAGTACAGCGACTGCGTATCGGCGTGCAGCGCAAATTCGAAGCGCACCGCGCCCAGATGTTCGCGCAAGCCGTTGCCGTGCCGCCACAAGCGCGAGTGCATCGGCAGGCCGTCAAAACAGCGATGCCAGCGCTCGCCATTCGCGTCGGCAAGAAACTCCACTTCGACCTCCACTTCGCCGCTGCGCGGCAACCGGCTCAGCAACGCCAGCACTGGCACCAACAGATGGCGACCACGCTGGATCTGCGCCCGACCGGCAAAGGTCTGCCGCTGCTGCACCGAATGCAACGCACGCACCGGCGCAGGCAGCTGCGCGAACGCGCCCTGCCCCAGCACCTGCGCGAACAACGGCATGCTCAGGGCGCGATCCAGGCCAGCGTGGCCATGCGCCCGCTACGGCGATCGCGGCGATGCGAAAAGAAGCGTTGCGGGTCGGAAATGGTGCACAGCCCGCCACCATGGATGGCGCCAGCCGGCACACCCGCATGCTGCAAGCGCTGACGTGCCAGCGCGTACAGATCCACCAACCAATGCCCCGGGCGTGTGGCGACAAATGCGCTTTGCGCCTGCGCATCGTGCGCGACGAAGGCGTCGAACACGTCCTGCCCGATTTCGTACACCTGCGGCCCCGCTGCCGGCCCCAACCATGCCACCACGTGCTGCGGCGGCGTGCGCATGGCCGCCACGCTGCGCTCCAGCATGCCGTCGGCCAACCCGCGCCAACCCGCATGTGCGGCGGCGACTTCGCTGCCATCGCCAGCGGCGAGCACGACCGGCAAACAATCGGCAGTGAGGATCGCCAGCACCACGCCGGTCACGTCGGTCACCGAAGCATCGGCAACCGCTTCCCGTGCACCCGGCGCGACATCGTCCGCCGCACTGATCTGCTCGCCGGTCGCAACTGCCGGCGCAGCGAAGCGCACCACTTCCACCCCATGCACCTGGCGCAGCCAGTGCGGCGTGCTGGGCAGTGCCAGCGCCTCGACCAGCAGCGTCCGGTTGCGCTCCACCCGTTCCGGCGCGTCGCCGTCGGCAGCGTTGCGATTGCCGAGGTTGAGCGTGTCGAACGGCGCCTGCGATTCGCCCAGGCCGTAACGCAGCGTGGTCAGTGCGTGGATGCGCGGCGGTGCCGGCCAGTTGGCCGGCAACACGAACGGCGCGACGGCTGCCACCTTAGCGGCGTGCCTGCTCGGCGGCGCGCACGCTGTCTTCGCGCAACGCGGTCATCAACCGCTGCAGATCCACCGGCACCGGCGCGCTGGCACGCACCGGCTCGCCGCTGACCGGATGCAGGAATTCCAGGGTTTCGGCATGCAACGCCTGGCGCTTGAAGGTGCGTAATTCATGCACCAATTCGTCGCTGGCGCCCTTGGGCAACTTGAGCGCGCCGCCGTACAGCGGGTCGCCGACGATCGGCGATTTCAGATGTGCCATATGCACGCGAATCTGATGGGTGCGCCCGGTTTCCAGGCGACATTCCAGCGCGGTGTGCGCACGGAAGCGCTCGCGCAGGCGGTAATGGGTGACCGCATCGCGGCCGTCGTCGCGCACCGCCATCTTCAGCCGATCGCGCGGGTGGCGGTCGATCGGCGCATTGGCGGTGCCGCCGGAGACCAGCGCGCCCACCACCACCGCCAGATACTGGCGATGCACATCGCGCGCGGACAGCTGCTCCACCAGCGCGGTCTGCGCCTGCACGGTGCGCGCCACCACCATCACGCCGCTGGTGTCCTTGTCCAGACGATGCACCACGCCGGCACGCGGCACGGCCGCAAGCGCCGGGTCGCGGAACAGCAGCGCATTGACCAGGGTGCCGTCCGGGTTGCCGGCGCCCGGGTGGACCACCAACCCGGCCGGCTTGTCGATCACCAGCACCTGGTCGTCTTCGTACAACACGCTCAGCGGGATGTCCTGCGGCTCGGAACGGGTCTGGATTTCCAGCACCACCTGCACCTGCACGCTCTCGCCGCCGCGCAAGGTGTCGCGCGGACGTGCCATTTCGCCGTTCAGCAGCGCATCGCCGGACTTGATCCACTCCGACAGCCGCGAGCGCGAGAATTCGGGGAACAGCTCGGCCAGCACCGCGTCGAAACGGCGCCCTGCGGCGTTGTCGGGCACGATGGCCTGGCGGATGGACGGGTCGAGGGGTTCGGCAGATGGGTCAGACATGGACACAGGCACTCAGGCAAAAGCGGGAATTTGGGGTCCGGGCGGCGGGAGTCAGTCGCCGGACAGGCCACTAGGCTATCATCGCGCTCTCGTTTTCCTGATGCGTCCTGCCCAGACCCATGATCCGACGGTCCACGTTTTCCGCGCCTGCGCGCCTGATTGCCCTCATGCTGGTGATGGCGTTCGTCGTCACCGGTTGCCACCGCGGCGCCAAGAACAAGAATCCCGACGAAGGCATGCCGGTCGAGCAGCTGTACGGCAAGAGCCACGGCCTGATGGAGAAAGGCAACTGGGCCGGCGCCGAAGCCAGCTACAAGCGCCTGATCGCCCAGTACCCGTACGGCCCGTACACCGAGCAGGCGATGATCGAGACTGCGTATGCGCAGTACAAGGCCGGCAAGCACGACGACACCGTCTCCAGCGTCGACCGCTTTATCCGTACCTACCCGACCCATCGCAACATCTCGTATCTGTATTACCTGCGCGGGCTGGCCAACAGCAACCGCGATACGGTGTTCCTGCGCCGCGTGTGGTCGCTGGACCCGAGCCGTCGCGATCTGTCCTCGCCGCAGCAGGCCTACAACGACTTCAACACCGTCACCGACCGCTACCCGAACAGCCGTTACGCGCCGGATGCGCGCAAGCGCATGATCGAACTGCGCGACGTGTTCGCCCAGCATGAGCTGGACAACGCGCTGTACTACCTGCGTCGCAATGCCTGGGTCTCGGCGGCCGGTCGTGCCAATTACCTGCTGGAAACCTATCCGCAGAGCGCCTACCAGTACGACGCAGTCGCGGTGCTGGCCGAGGCCTACACCCACCTGGGCAACAAGACCCTGGCCGCCGACGCGCGCCGCGTGCTGGAGCTCAACAGCCCGCAGCATCCGTGGCTGACCGGCAACTGGCCGAAGTACCCGTGGGCCATCCGCAAGCTCAACCCGTTCGCTGGCGAGAAATCCGCCGCCAGCGGCGAGCGCAACTCGCAGATGAGTCGCGACTGAGACAGCGGACGCAGCTGAACACCCAAAAGGGGCCGCAAGGCCCCTTTTTTATTGCGGCAATGCGGATGCAGCAACACGCCTGCGATGGCAGCGTGCCGATTGCCGCAGGCACTTGCGGTGCCAAACGACGGTCACCTCTGATCCACCGGGCGACTGACCGCCCAGCATGACGTAGCTGCACGGCGGTATCCCACGCGTTATCGCACCGCTGAGCGCGACCGCCTGCGGCCTTGCGAGCACGTCGCCAGACCTGGCACCAGGTCACCGAACCGCGCATGCGCGCTGCCTATACTCGGCCTCGAAGAAGATCCGACTCCCCCACCGGTGCCAGCCAAGGAGGCCGCATGTCTCGCTCCATCGTCCCATTGATGCTCATGCTGTTGCTGGCGACACTGACCGCGACCGCTACTGCGGCGCCCATCGTCTACGGCGTCAACGCCCACGACAATCGCCCCGGCTACCCCATGGCCCAGGCCGAGGCACGCTTCAAACTGCTGGCCGCGCGCAACCTGCGCAGCTACCGGTTCGATGTGGACCCGCGCGATTACGCAACGCTGGATGCCCTGGTCCCACTGGCGCGTCAGTACGGCATCACGCTGCGCCCGATGGTCTACCCGATGTCGCGCGAGATCGGCTACCAGCTGGCACGTCGCTATGCGGCCGACATCAAGGTCTGGGAGATCGGCAACGAACAGGATCTGGTGCGCGCCGAGGCAGATGCCCGCATCGCGGCGATGACCACGATGTATCTGGGCATGCGCCAGGCCTCCAACGAACTGGGCGCCGGCCTGCGCTTCACCATCAACATCACCGCCTGCAACAGCGACGACCGCAGCGCCAACGCGCGTTGCCCGGGCGATCGCAATGGCTCGCTGTGGTTTCTGGCCAAGGCCAAGGCGGCCGGCTTCGACTTCGATCACATCAGCTTCCACTACTACGCCTTCCACCGCGATGCCGGTTACTGGACCGAGTTGTATCTGGGCCAGCTGCGCACCGCCGCGCAAACCTACAACACCCCGATATTCTTCAACGAGCTGAACTGTGCAGAGATCTACACCGGCAATACCACCGGCGGTGCAGAAGGCGATCGCGGCTGCTACGACAGCCTGGCGCAGTTGCTAAGCAACGTGCGCGCCAACTATGCCGACGTGGTGTCCGAAGTGAACGTGTACGAATTGCTGGACCAGACCACGATCCAGGGCGCCGAAGGCCACTTCGGCCTGATGTACGACCTGGCGCGGCCCAAGCCGACCCTGGACCTGCTCACCCGCTTCGCGCAACCGCCGGCCACCGCAGCGGCAGCCGGCGCGTCCGGCTACTGACCGGAATAGCCAATCGGGCTACTGACCGGAATAGCCATTGGTGATCGGGTAACGCCGCTCGCGACCGAAGGCGCGCCGCGACACCTTCGGGCCGGGCGCGGACTGATGACGCTTCCACTCGTTGAGCCGCACCAGCCGCAGCACGTGCTCCACCGTATCGGCGGCATAGCCGGCCGCAACGATGTCGTCGCGCGACTGCTCCTGATCGACGTAGCGATACAGGATCCCGTCGAGCACGTCGTAGGGCGGCAGCGAATCCTGGTCGGTCTGGTTGTCGCGCAACTCGGCCGAAGGCGGGCGCGAAATCACTGCCGGCGGAATCACCGGCGCCCCGCCCACGGTATTGCGCCACTTGGCCAGGCCGAACACTTCGGTCTTGTACAGGTCCTTGAGCGGGGCGTAGCCGCCGCACATGTCGCCGTAAATGGTGGCGTAACCCACCGCGTATTCGCTCTTGTTGCCGGTGGTCAGCAGCAGCCCGCCGAACTTGTTGGACAGCGCCATCAGGATCACCCCGCGGCTGCGCGACTGCAGATTTTCTTCGGTGACATCCGGCTGGGTACCCTCGAACATCGGGCCGAGTGCGGCGAGCAACCCTTCGAACGCCGGCTCGATCGCAATGGCTTCCAGCTTGACCCCCAGCGCGCGGCATTGCTCCTCGGCCAGATCGTTGGATAGGTTGGCGGTGTAGCGCGACGGTAGCCGCACTGCGGTGACGTTGTCGCCGCCCAGCGCATCGACCGCCATCGCCAGCACCAGCGCCGAATCGATGCCGCCGGACAGGCCCAGCCAGACCTTGCTGAAGCCGTTCTTGCGGCAATAGTCCTGCAAGCCGCGCACCACGGCGCGCCAGGCCAGCGCATCCATGCTTTCGTCGCCATCGTCCACCCACACCACCGGGGTAAAGCTGCGCTCGCCGGCGGCGTAGTCCACCACCAGCCACTGATCGACGAAGGCGGCGGCGGCCGGATGCACGGTACCATCGCCATCGGCCACCACCGATGCGCCGTCGAACACCAGCGCGTCCTGGCCGCCGACCACGTTGAGGTAGGCAATCGCCGCCCCGCTCTCGCGGGTGCGCTCGGCCAGCAGGGCATCGCGCTGCGCATGCTTGCCGCGCTCGTAGGGCGAGGCATTGGGCACCAGCACCAGCTCGGCACCGGCCTGCACGGTCCTGGCCAGCGGCTCGGCAAACCACAGGTCCTCGCAGATCACCACGCCCACCTGCACGCCCTTGACCGTGACCACGCAGTTGTCGCCATCCGGGTCCACATCGAAGTAGCGGCGCTCGTCGAACACCGCGTAGTTGGGTAGTTCGCGCTTGCGATACGTCGCTTCGATACGCCCGTCGCTTAACACGCTGGCGGCGTTGTAGACCACGCTGCCGGCACTCTGCGGCCAGCCGACCACCGCCACGATCCCGCGCGTGTTGGCGGCGATACGCGCGAGCGCTTCTTCGCAATGGGCTAGAAAACCGGGCCGCAGCAGCAGATCTTCCGGCGGGTAGCCGCTGATCGCCAACTCGGGAAACAGCACGATGTCCGCATCGAACTCGTCGCGCGCTGCCGCGATGAACTCGATGATGCGATCGGTATTGCGCGCCACGGCGCCGACCGGGAAGTCGAACTGCGCCATGGCGATGCGAAGCGTCTGGGACATGGGAAGGCCTATGCGGATGCAACTGGAGAGGCGTGGCTGTGCCGCATCCCGCAAGAGACCGAGATGCAGATCAGCGTTGCCGCCAAGCCTGCATTATTCCAGAAGCGCGCGAACCTGCTGCGGTCCGCCGCTGCGCCAGTGCGTTTCGGTAAGCCGCACCCAAATAGTGACCCGCTTCGACGACCAGAACGACCCGGCGACCGGCGAGCCGGTGATGACCTCGGCCGCATTCCATGCGTGTGCGCGTAGCACGCCGCATAGCGCGACCTGCGTTGCATCCAGCAGCAATCAATCAGACGGTGCGCACTGTCGGGTGGATGTGGGGCCGCGTTACGGAATGCGCAGCGCGACGCAGGCATAGCGGATGCTGCGCGCCGCGCACACCGAACCGATAACGGCTCACCACGGTGTGCCGGCCCTTGCAATGGCTAATCCCAAAAGCCGAACGCGCACCGATGCTGCGCGTTCGGCACACAGCGGCAACGGGCTCAGCCTGCCTGCAGTGCCCGTACCACCATCGCGCTATCCACTACCTGCTCCATCCGCACGATCTTGCTGTCCTGAAAGTGGTACAGATGCGCAAACGCGGCCTGCATGGTGTTGCCGGTCTTGCGATAACGCCCGGAGTACACACCGAACGCAGCCACCCACTCGCCATCGGCCAGGTAGGTATGCACCTTCGCTTGATAGCCCTCCCACTCGCTCGCCAGGCGCTCGAACACATTGGCGAAAATGGCGTCCGCGCCGACGTAGGTGCCCGCATACGGGAACCCGGCCGCTTCGGTCCAGTGCGCATCGGCCGCCAACGCGGCGCGTAGGTGCCTGGCGTTTTCTTCCGGCGCGTTTTCGTAGGTGTTGCGGATGATCTCCAGCGGCGTCGTCATTGCATCAGCCCCACTGCATCTCGCCGGTGGCGACCTTGGCGCCGATCTGCAATGCCACGGCCATACCGGCATCGGGATAGCGCGCGGTCATGGCCTTGATCAGGTCTGCACTGTTGCTGTGCCTGGCCAGCTCTTCTTCGAAGGCCAGCAGATAGTCACGCGTATAGGTGATGGCCGATACATCGATTGGCGCACCCGGCACCATGTGCCCCGGCACCACGACCGATGGCTGCCGCGCCGCCATGCTGTCCAGCGTCTTGCGCCAGGCTGCACGCCCTTCGGCACCGCGTGTGTCGGCCGTCCACACATGCGTGCCGGAGAACACCAGCACGCCACCGACGATCGCCTTGAGCGCCGGCACCCACACGTAGCGTCGATTGGCCAGACCGTCGGCATCGACGATCTCCAGTGCGTGGTCTTCCAGGGTGAGCGTAGGGCCGTCGAACGCCTCTGGCATCACGATGTCGGCCAAGGTTTGGGGGCCGTTTTCCTTCAGCTGCGGGCCCCAGGTGGCCAGCTTTTTTTCGACATTGCCCTTGATCGCAGCGATGGTGGCCGAGGCGGCGATGACGCGCGCCTTGGGGAAGGCGGCCTTGATCGGCGCCAGGCTGAAGTAATAGTCCGGGTCGCTCTGGCTGATGTAGATGGTGGTCAGCGTCTTGCCGCTGGCACGGATGGCCTCGGCAAGCGCCTTACCGTCGGGCAGCGTAAAGCCGCCATCGATCAGCACCGCATCGCGTGCGCCGGAAATCAGCACCGGCGCGCGGAAGAACCCATGTTCGCCGGCGGGGAAATGGTGATAGGTCAGTGTGGTCTGTGCAGCCATGGCGGTATTCGCTCCAAGGACGGCCGTCGCGACACTCGCAACAGCCAGGGTTTTGATGACGTCTCGTCGGGTTGGCATTGGTTTTGGCCTTTTTGGATGGCGATGGATTGGTCGTCAAAGCAGTTAATCGGGATCGAAATTGCGTCAATCAGCGCGCGTGTAAGGCGATGCCTGGGCCGGCGCAGCCCGTGCGCCCGTACCCTCATCCGGCGCTACGCGCCACCTTCTCCCGATGGGAGAAGGGAGCGAGAGCCCCTCTCCCGCCGGGGCACCAGGGCACGGCTTACGTGCCACTGGCGCGTGTGCCTTGGTGCGCCCGCGCCACTGGCGCGGGCCGGGGCGCGGAGCGGGGGTTGGGGTGAGGGTGCGACGGAAGACAGCCAATCCGACAGCAAGAAACCACGCGCCAGAACACCTAAAAACGCCCAGCATCCAACTGCTGCAGCAAGGCCTCGGGATTTCCATAACCAGCGCCGACATCTAGCAACCACCGCTTGCTAGACGACTGCGCAACCAAGGTCGGGACGCCACGCGCACCGAACTCCTGCAGCAGTGACTGCGCCTTGTCGATGCGCGCCTGCGTCAGCGCAAGCAGCGGCGCATCCGGCGCAGCGATCTGCTCTGCGGCCTGCTCCAGACCCAGCGATTCCAGCAGGCCAGCCAGCGTGCCAAATGCAGTCACATCATCGCCATCCGCATAACGCGCTTTTTGGATCGCCTCCAGCACCTGCAATTCGCGCGAGGGGTCGATGCGCGCCACCGCCGTCAGCGCCAGCGTCGCCAGGCCGCTGTCGAAGCGCTGCTGACGATCGCCGAGCACGCGCTGACGATACTGCTCGCTGAAAACCTGGCCGGTCAGCTGCGCAATGCGCTGATCGTTGGACCAGGCGTAGCCCGCGAAGGTGTCGTCCATTGCCCTGGCGCCAGCGCCCAGAAACAGGCCGGCGGGCAGCAATTCAAGGGTGACGTCGGCCCGCGCCTGCAACGCCGAGACCACGGTCGTCGCGCCGTAGCACCAGCCGCACAGCGGGTCATAGAGGTAGTGAACAGTGGTGGACATGGCGGCGGCATCCAGTGGCGATGGACGCATCCTAGGCCGCTTCCGTTGACTCTTAAATCCATCCGCAATAAACATACCGTATGCCAATGACATACAATCGAACCGAGTCCGGCCCCGGTGGCCTGGGTCATCTGCGCCGGCTGGCGTATTTCGTCGCTGTGGTGGAAACCGGCTCGTTTACGGCAGCGGCCGAGCGCCTGGGCATCACCAAGGCGGTGGTGAGCCAGCAGGTCGCCCGCCTGGAACGCGAATGCCGCACCTCGCTGTTGGTGCGCACGACCCGCAAGGTGCGCACCACCGAACTCGGGCAGGCGTTCTATCAGCGCTGCGCGGCGATCCTGCGCGATACCGACGATGCCTTCGATGCACTGACCGACACCGCCGCCGAACCGTCCGGCCTGCTCAGGCTCACCGCACCGCTGGACTACGGCGTACGCGTGGTGGTGCCGGCCATCGCGGCCTTCTCCCGGCGCTATCCAGCTTGTAAGGTCGACGCGATTCTCAGCGACCAGACTCTGGACCTGATGACGGCCAACATCGAGCTTGCGATCCGCGTCGGCTGGCTGGCCGAAAGCAGCCTGCAGGCACGCAAGATCGGTGCGTTCCGGCAGTTGCTGGTCGCGCCTTCCACGATGACCGCGCAGCTGGCCGGGCTCACCGCGCCACAGGACATCGCCACACTGCCGTTCATCGCCAACACGGCATTGCGCGATCATCAGCGCTGGCACTTCGCGCATGCCACGCACGCGCCGCAGAGTGTGGACGTGCAGCCGGCCATCTTTCTCGACGCCACCCTCGCCGTGCGCGAAGCGGTCTGCCAGGGTGCGGGAATCTCGGTACTGCCGGATTATGTGGTCGCCGATGATCTGGCCGCAGGTCGTTTACTGCATGTGCTGCCGCAGTGGCAGTTGCCGTCCGGTGGTATCCATGCGGTGTTCCCGGCAACGCGCTTTCGACCGGCAAAAGTGCGTGCGTTCGTGGAGGTGTTGCTTGAGCAGACGGCGCAGCAGCACGCCCTCTAAATCGAACGCTGCGAGCCAGGCGAATTAGCCGATAAGCCATAACAGGCGGCGGCCACGAAGACACTGACACAACGCGGCAATTAGCCATCGGACCTGGCAATCCAATATCGCCACCATAAAAAAGGCCACCCGAAGGTGGCCTCTCTCACACTCACACGCTTGCGCGCGATGCGTGTTTCTTACTTCACCAGCGCAGCAATCGCCGCACCCAGATCGCCGGGCGAACGGACGGTCTTGACGCCAGCAGCTTCCATCGCCGCAAACTTGCCTTCGGCGGTGCCCTTGCCGCCCGATGCGATCGCACCGGCATGGCCCATGCGCTTGCCGGCCGGAGCCGAGGCACCGGCGATGAAGCCGACAACCGGCTTCTTGACGTGTGCCTTGATGTACTCGGCACCGGCTTCCTCGGCGTCGCCACCGATTTCGCCGACCATGATGATGCCTTCGGTCTGCGGGTCTTCGTTGAACAGCTTGAGGCAGTCGACGAAGTTCAGGCCGTTGATCGGGTCGCCGCCGATCCCGATGCAGGTGCTCTGGCCCAGGCCCACTTCGGTGGTCTGCTTGACCGCTTCATAGGTCAGGGTGCCCGAACGCGACACGATGCCGATCTTGCCCGGCTTGTGGATGTGGCCCGGCATGATGCCGATCTTGCACTCGCCCGGGGTGATCACGCCGGGGCAGTTCGGCCCGATCAGCACGGTGTCCGGATGGGCACGGGTCAGCACGTTCTTGACGCGCAGCATGTCCAGCACCGGGATGCCTTCGGTGATGCACACGATGACCTTGATACCGGCCGCGGCCGCTTCCAGGATCGCATCGGCCGCGTACGGCGGCGGCACATAGATCACCGACGCATCGGCGCCGGTGCTCTGCACGGCATCGGCCACGGTGTTGAACACCGGCAGGTCGATATGCGTGGTGCCGCCCTTGCCCGGCGTCACGCCACCGACGACCTGGGTGCCGTACTCGATCATCTGAGTGGCGTGGAAGGTGCCCTGCTGGCCAGTGAAGCCCTGCACGATCACCTTGGTGTACTTGTTAATCAAAACGGACATGGATAGTTCCTTCGGTGTCGTGAATCAGGCGGCGTTCTTGACAGCTTCAACGACTTTCTTGGCACCGTCGTTGATGTTGTCGGCCGGGATGATGGCCATGCCGCTGTCGCGCAGCAGCTGCTTGCCTTCTTCCACATTGGTGCCTTCCAGGCGCACCACGACCGGAACCTTGACGCCCACTTCCTTGACCGCGGCGATGATGCCCTCGGCAATCATGTCGCAACGGACGATGCCGCCGAAGATGTTGACGAAGATGCCTTCGACCTTGTCCGAGGACAGGATCAGCTTGAACGCCTCGATGACGCGCTGCTTGTTGGCACCGCCGCCCACGTCCAGGAAGTTCGCCGGCTCGCCGCCGTTGAGCTTGATCACGTCCATGGTGGCCATGGCCAGGCCTGCGCCGTTGACCATGCAACCGATGTTGCCGTCCATGGTGACGTAGTTGATGTCCAGCTCGGACGCGGTCACTTCGGTCTCGTCTTCCTGCGTCTTGTCGCGCATGGCGACCAGCTGCTTCTGACGGAACGCGGCGTTGTCGTCGCTGTCGAACTTGCCGTCCAGCGCATACAGGTTGCCGTCGTCCAGGATCGCCAGCGGGTTGATTTCAACCAGCGCCAGATCCTTTTCGTTGAACAGCTTGTACAGGTTCACCATGATGCTGGCGAACTGGCCGGCCTGCTTGGCGGTCAGGCCGAGCTTGAAGCCGAAATCGCGGCCGTGGTAACCCTGCACGCCTTCGACGAAATCGACGTTGAGCGCGTGGATCAGTTCCGGGGTTTCGGCAGCGACCTGCTCGATTTCCACGCCGCCTTCCGAAGAAGCGATGTAGGTGATGGTCTTGGTGCCACGGTCGACCAACACCGACAGGTACAGCTCCTTGACGATCTCACCGGCGGTGGTCACCAGCACCAGGTTGATCGGCAGCTCGACGCCGGCGGTCTGATAGGTGGACATCTTGGTGCCGAGCATCTTGGCTGCTGCGGCCTTCACATCGTCGGTGGTCTTGCAGAACTTGACGCCGCCAGCCTTGCCGCGGCCGCCCGCATGGATCTGCGCTTTCACCATCCAGGGGCCCTTGCCCAGGGAATTGGCGGCTTCGACCGCTTCGTCCGGAGTAGCCGCGACCTTACCGGCCGGGACGGGAATGCCGTACTCGGCAAGCAGCTGTTTTGACTGGTATTCGTGGAAATTCATGCGTCACCGTGGGAAAAGGAAACGACCGCTGCGTGCAACGCAGACCGCCAGGGCGGCACGTCAAGAGACGCGAACGGGCCGCCTATTGTGGCTGACCGCGCCGTGCGGCGCAAAATTCGACGATCGTGCCGGCCCGATTGCAGCGCTTGCACGCAGCGCCGCAGTGTGCACACGTGCTACGTAAACCGCGCACCTGCCTATACTCGCGGCTCGTTCCAGCGGGGGAATCGGTTTGCCATCCAGCGCATCGCTTATCGACCGGTTCCAGTCAGCGCCGCAGCGCGAGCTGTACTTTTTTTCGCTGTACCGGGTGCTGGTGGCGGGCCTGATCGCCGCACTGGTGTTCAGCCCCTTGTCCGATGCCATCCCCGAGCCGCGCTACCCGCGCCTGGCCGCCGGTGTGGCGATCGGGTACCTCTGCATCGCCGTGCCGCTGCTGTTCTGGGGCCGCAGCGAGCGCAGGCTGACCACCACCGTGTTCTGTTCGGTGCTGGCCGACATCCTCGCCGCCACCCTGGCCACGCACGCCCTGCCCGGCGCCAGTGCCGGCATCGCGATGATGTTGCTGTTCAATGTCGCCGCCGCCTCGCTGCTGCTGCGCCTGCGCTACGGCATGAGCATCGCGGTGCTCGCCAGCGGCGCCATCGTGCTGGAATACCTGTGGACCCTGCTCGAAGGCGGCGGCGCCGCCCGCCCGGTGGCCGAACTGGCCATGTTCGCCACCAGCTACGTCGCGGTGGCCTTCATCTGCGAACAGATCGGCTCGCGCGCGCGCCGCAACCAGGTGCTGGCGGAAGAACGCGGCGCGCAGGTGGCCAATCTCTACGAAATCAACGAACTGATCATCCGCCGCATGCGCACCGGCGTGCTGGTCGTCGATACGCACAACCACATCACCCTGGCCAACGAAGCGGCGCTGGCGTTGCTGGGCGATGGCGACCAGCGCAACGCCCCGGCCGACCTGTCGCTGGCCGCACTCACCCCGGAACTGGCACGCCGCCTGCAACGCTGGCGCAGCGGCTGGCGCGAAGAAGAGGCCCCTCTGCAACTGGGCGCCGACCGCCCGGAAGTGCAGCCGCGCTTCGTGCGCCTGCTCGCCGACAGCGACCTGGTACTGATCTTTCTGGACGACGCCACGGTGGTGTCGCGCCGCGCCGAATCGCTCACCTTGTCGGCGATGGGGCGCTTTTCTGCCAGTCTGGCGCACGAAATCCGCAACCCGCTCGCCGCAATCAGCTACGCCTCGCAGTTGCTGGAAGAGTCCCCGGACATCGGCGATGCCGACCGCCGCCTGCTGCAGATCATTCACCAGCAATGCCAACGCACCAACGGCATCGTCGAAAGCGTGCTCGCACTGGCCCGGCGCGAGCGCGCCAACCCGGACAACCTGGATCTGGCCGCATTCGTGCGCCGCTTCGTGGTCGAGTACCGGCAGACCCTGTCGATGGAAACCGACATCCTGGAGGCCAGCATCCAGGGCGCCTCCGTGCATGCGCTGGTCGACCCAAAGCATCTGCACCAGATCCTGACCGCCCTGGTCCACAACGCACTCAAGTACGGCCGGGTCATGGACGAACCGGCGCGGGTCAAGCTGCGCGTGGAGCGCCTGGAGCGCATGGCGGTGATCGATGTCATCGACCGCGGACCAGGTATTCCGGAAACGGTGGCCGCACAACTGTTCCGCCCGTTCTACACCACCTCCGAGCACGGCACCGGGCTGGGCCTGTACATCGCCCAGGAGCTGTGCCGCGCCAACCAGGCGCAACTGGATTACGTCTCGGTGCCGGGCGGCGGCGCGTGTTTCCGGATCCTGTTGCAGGGGCCCAATGGCTTGCTTGGGAAGTGAGTGATTGCTGCCCTGCATTGTCTGCAACGCGGATCCAAGGTGACAGCGCGACGCATTGATGGACGGACGTGTGTGGTGGCTCTGCGTGGGTCCAAACCCCGACGACAATTGTCGTCCGTCATCGCGCTGGGCTATCGTGCGCACCATGAGCGAACCCAAAAGTGCCCTGGTTGTCGATGACGAGCGTGATATCCGCGAGTTGCTTGTTCTCACCCTGGGCCGGATGGGCCTGCGCATCAGCACCGCTGCCAACCTGGCCGAAGCGCGCGAGTTGCTGGCCAACAACCCCTACGACCTGTGCCTGACCGACATGCGCTTGCCCGATGGCAACGGCATCGAACTGGTCACCGAAATCGCAAAGCAATATCCGCAGACCCCGGTGGCGATGATCACCGCGTTCGGCAGCATGGACCTGGCGGTGGAAGCGCTGAAGGCTGGCGCATTCGACTTCGTCAGCAAGCCGGTGGACATCAGCGTGCTGCGCGGCCTGGTCAAGCACGCACTGGAATTGAACAACCGCGACCGCCCCGCCCCGCCGCCGCCGCCGCCGGAACAGGCCAGCCGCCTGCTGGGCGACTCCAGCGCGATGGAAAGCCTGCGCGCCACCATCGGGAAGGTCGCGCGCAGCCAGGCGCCGGTTTACATCGTCGGCGAATCGGGCGTGGGCAAGGAGCTGGTCGCACGCACCATCCACGAACAAGGCGCACGCGCCGCCGGCCCGTTCGTGCCGGTGAACTGCGGCGCCATTCCCGCCGAATTGATGGAAAGCGAATTCTTCGGCCACAAGAAAGGCAGCTTCACCGGCGCGCATGCCGACAAGCCCGGCCTGTTTCAGGCCGCGCATGGCGGCACGCTGTTCCTGGACGAAGTGGCCGAATTGCCGTTGCAGATGCAGGTCAAACTGCTGCGCGCCATCCAGGAGAAATCAGTGCGCCCGGTCGGCGCCTCCAGCGAATCGCTGGTGGACGTGCGCATCCTCTCGGCCACCCACAAGGACCTCGGCGACCTGGTCTCCGACGGCCGTTTCCGCCACGACCTGTACTACCGCATCAACGTGATCGAACTGCGCGTCCCGCCCCTGCGCGAACGCAGCGGCGACCTGCCGCAACTGGCCGCCGCCATCATCGCGCGCCTGGCACGCAGCCACGGCCGCCCGATCCCGCTACTGACCCAATCCGCGCTCGACGCGCTGGACACATACGGCTTCCCCGGCAACGTGCGCGAACTGGAAAACATCCTCGAACGCGCCCTGGCCCTGGCCGAAGACGACCAGATCAGCGCCAGCGATCTGCGCCTGCCCGCCCACGGCGGCCACCGCCTCGCCGCCAGCCCCGGCAGCGCCGCCGTTGAACCCCGCGAAGCCGTGGTCGACATCGACCCGGCCTCGGCCGCCCTGCCCTCTTACATCGAGCAACTCGAGCGCGCCGCGATCCAGAAAGCGCTGGAAGAAAACCGGTGGAACAAGACCAGAACCGCCGCACAGCTAGGCATCACGTTTCGTGCGCTTCGTTACAAGCTGAAGAAGTTGGGGATGGAGTGAGATTGGGTCGGGCGCCGAACGCGCTTGATTGAGCGCTCAACCTGATTGAGCGCTCTACCTTGATGCAGGAAGCGCTAGTCCCATCACTCAGCGAGCAACAGCGCAGTTCGCACTTGCCGGCCAGCCAATAGCGACGACGCCGAACTAAAGCGCACTCAGCAGCTCAACCCGGAAGAACACCTACACAGACAAGGCGCCGACCGCGCATACCCCAACGCAGTCAGCGGAACCGCCTCTCCCTTCTCCCCTCGGGAGAAGGTGCCCGAAGGGCGGATGAGGGTACGTCGGCACAGCCGCCACACCCTTCCAAAACTCAGCCAACGACAGAACAGGGCAACCACTCAGTCCTTGGTCACCCGATTGATCTCCGCCAGGCTCGTCACCCCATGTGCCGCCTTGACCAGCGCCGACTGCCGTAAATCGCGGATGCCGATTCTCTGCGCCGCCTCGGCGATCTGCATCGCGTTACCGCCTTCCAGCACGATCGCGCCGATCTCATCGGTCATCGGCATCACCTGATAGATACCGGTACGGCCCTTGTAGCCCTCGGTGCACTCATCGCAGCCGACCGCCTCGTACAGTTCGATTCCGGCAGCGACCTGCTCTGCGGTGAACCCTTCGGCAAGCAGCGCGTGCTCCGGCAGCGGTGCCTTGCGCTTGCAGTGATTGCACAACCGCCGCGCCAGACGCTGCGCAATAACCAAGGTCACCGACGAAGTGATGTTGTACGGCGCAATGCCCATGTTCATCAGGCGCGCGATCGTCTGCGGCGCATCGTTGGTGTGCAGAGTGGACAACACCATGTGACCGGTCTGCGCCGCCTTGATTGCGATCTCGGCCGTCTCAAGGTCGCGGATTTCGCCGACCATGATGATGTCCGGATCCTGGCGGAGGAACGAGCGCAACGCCGCAGCAAACGTCATGCCGCGCTTGACGTTCTGCTGCACCTGATTCACGCCAGGCAAGCGGATTTCGACCGGATCCTCGGCCGTGGAAATATTGCGCGTCTCATCGTTGAGGATGCCCAGCGCCGTATACAACGACACCGTCTTACCCGAACCGGTCGGCCCGGTCACCAGCACCATGCCGTAGGGCTTGTGGATCGCATCCAGAAACAGCTTTTGCTGATCCGCCTCATAGCCCAGCTTCTCGATCCCCAGCTTGGCCGCACTGGCGTCCAGAATACGCAGCACCACTTTCTCGCCGAACAAGGTCGGCAAGGTGCTCACACGGAAGTCGATCTGCTTGGTCTTGGACAGGTTGAGCTTGATGCGCCCGTCCTGCGGCACCCGCTTCTCGGCGATATCCAGCTGCGACATGACCTTCAAGCGCGCCGCGATGCGCTGGCTCAGCTTCACCGGCGCCTTGGCCACGTTCTTCAGCAGGCCATCGATCCGCAAGCGCACCCGGTAGTCGTCTTCGTACGGCTCGAAATGGATGTCCGAGGCTCCCCGCCGGATCGCATCCACCAGCACCTTGTTGACGAACTTCACCACCGGCGTGTCGTCGCCCTTGGCATCGACCCCGGAATCCCCGCCGGTGCCCATGTCCTCGTCCCCGGTGGAGACGTCCAGATCCCCCATATCGTCGTCGTCTCCCATTGAGGAGACGAGCGCAGCATTGCTGGCCTGCCACTGTTCCAATGTACGCCTGATCTGGTCTTCATCCACCAGAATCGGCTCCACCACCAGATTGGTGTGAAACTTGATGTCGTCCAGCGCACGAGTCTGGGTCGGGTTGCTCACACCCACGAACAACCGGTTGCCGCGCTTGAACAGCGGTAGCACCTGGTACTTCTGGAGCAACTCTTCGCTCACCAGCTTGACCGCATTCTGGCTTGCGTCGAACACCGACACGTCCATCAACGGCATACCAAACTCAACTGCATTGGCTGCTGCTAGTTGAGCTGCTGAAACAATCTTCTTTTCCGCAAACCATTGCGGCAGCGGGATTTTTGCTTGACTGGCCTGGTCCATCGCAGTGCGTGCTACGGACTCCTCCAACGCGCCGTCCTGAACTAAGCGACGAGCGATTCCGGTTATGCCTGCCAGGTTAGCGGTCATCAACGAATTCATTTTTGCCCCTAGATGTTGGCGCAGATCAAAACCGTCTCATTCAGTCCTTAACCAATCATGCCAAAAGCGTACAAACAAGCGAGAAAATTATAGATTCAGATAATAGAGAATGGCGGGGAAGCCATGCTTCCCCGCCATTCTAACGACAACTCTTACGGAGCAGCAGCAGGAGCAGCGGTGCGGCAAGTGGCGGGAACGTGCTTCGCCTCACCGGCAACTAAGCTGCAGGCCCACACGATCGGTGCATTTGCATCTGCCTGAGCCGGAGTCAAACGGATGGCTGGCTGCACGGTAGCACCCGTATTACGCGTGACAACATTGATAACGCCATTCGCGCCTACGCCGATGCTCGCCACATTAGTGGTGGAGTTTGCGGTGAAAGTATATCCCGCGTTGGCGGCAGTCACGTTAGCCAAGCCATTCAAAGATGATGCGGTCTCCGCAACAGCCAACTTAGCCGCTGATGCCTGCACGATACCTTCCGAAACCTTGGCACGAATCGTGTAATCCTGGTAGGCCGGAAGAGCAATGGCCGCAAGAATAGCAATGATCGCCACCACGATCATTAGTTCAATAAGTGTAAAACCTTGCTGCTTCTTCATTGAGATCCCCTAGAGAGTGATAGATAAGCCTTGCTACTTACGCTTTACGAGCTGCATCCCCAATCAAGCACATTTCATGCCAAACCTCAGAAATGAACTCAAGACTCTGCAGGAGTGCATCATTACATGGGTCTACCTTGCAGCGCGCACTACGCTTCCGGCATTGCGATCAGCCCCGCAATGTGACGCTAAACGTCACATTGCGCCAAGGCCTTCGTCAAAATTTGCCAGCCATCGCAGCAACCATTGCAACCTAAACACGCTACTATAGAGAAGCAACGGCCTGGGGATGGCCGAAGGGGACAATTTATGGCAGTCGCACGCAGCACCCTCAACAAGCAGACTCCGGGAATTACTGCCCAACAGCTTTTCGTGTGGGAGGGCACCGACAAACGCGGCATCAAAATGAAAGGCGAGCAGCCTGCTCGCAATGTAACAATGCTGCGTGCCGAACTACGTCGGCAAGGCATTTCACCATCTGTAGTGAAGCCTAAGCAGAGGCCATTGTTTGGAGCTGCAGGTAAAAAAATCACGCCTAAGGACATAGCATTTTTCAGCCGCCAGATGGCAACGATGATGAAATCTGGCGTGCCCATTGTAGGTGCTCTAGAAATCATCGGCGAGGGACATAAAAATCCTCGTATGAAAAAAATGGTAGGACAGGTTCGAACCGACATCGAGGGCGGCTCGTCGCTACATGAGGCGATCAGCAGACACCCAGTCCAATTTGACGAGTTATATCGCAATCTAGTGCGAGCTGGAGAAGGTGCTGGCGTACTGGAAACAGTACTGGATACCATCGCTTCTTATAAGGAGAATATTGAAGCACTCAAAGGCAAGATCAAGAAAGCTCTGTTTTATCCCGCAATGGTGGTCGCAGTCGCCTTAATAGTCAGCGCAATTCTACTCATTTTTGTTGTTCCACAATTTGAACAGGTTTTCAAAAGTTTCGGCGCGGAGCTTCCGGCTTTTACCCAGATGATAGTCGCCGCATCACGGTTCATGGTGAGCTACTGGTGGGTTGTGCTATTCGCACTCGGCGGCACGATCGCCGGATTTGTGTTTTCCTATAAACGCTCCCCTCGCATGCAGCACGGCATGGACCGCTTGATTTTAAAGGTTCCTGTCATCGGCACAATCATGCATAACAGCTCAATTGCACGGTTTGCCCGGACGACAGCAGTTACTTTTAAGGCTGGCGTCCCTCTCGTTGAAGCGCTTGGTATTGTTGCTGGAGCTACAGGCAACAAACTTTATGAAGAAGCAGTTTTACGGATGCGCGATGATGTTTCGGTTGGCTATCCAGTCAACATGGCAATGAAACAAGTGAATCTATTTCCTCACATGGTGATCCAAATGACCGCAATCGGTGAAGAGGCTGGCGCACTGGATGCAATGCTTTTTAAAGTTGCGGAATACTTCGAACAAGAAGTCAACAATGCAGTCGACGCGCTTAGTAGTCTACTGGAGCCTATGATTATGGTTTTCATTGGCACGGTCGTAGGCGGCATGGTCATCGGCATGTATCTTCCGATCTTCAAACTTGGCGCAGTGGTGGGTTAAGACGTAATGGCATTTCTCGACCAGCATCCCGGTCTCGGCTTTCCCGCCGCGGCCGGACTGGGACTGCTGATCGGCAGCTTCCTGAACGTGGTGATCCTGCGCTTGCCCAAGCGCATGGAGTGGCAGTGGCGGCGCGATGCGCGCGAGATCCTGGAGCTGCCGGACATCTACGAGCCACCGCCGCCGGGCATCGTGGTAGAGCCCTCTCACGACCTGGTGACCGGCGACAAGCTCAAGTGGTGGGAGAACATCCCGCTCTTCAGCTGGCTGATGCTGCGCGGCAAGTCGCGCTACAGCGGCAAGCCGATCTCGCTTCAGTATCCGCTGGTGGAGTTGCTGACCTCGATCCTGTGCGTGGCCAGCGTGTGGCGCTTCGGCTTCGGCTGGCAGGGCTTCGGCGCGATTGTGCTGAGCTGCTTTCTGGTGGCGATGTCCGGCATCGACCTGCGCCACAAGCTGCTGCCGGATCAACTGACCTTGCCGCTGATGTGGCTGGGCCTGGTCGGCTCGATGGACAACCTCTACATGCCAGCCAAGCCCGCTCTGCTGGGCGCGGCGGTCGGCTATGTTTCGCTGTGGACGGTGTGGTGGTTGTTCAAGCAGCTCACCGGCAAGGAAGGCATGGGTCACGGCGATTTCAAGCTGTTAGCCGCGCTTGGAGCCTGGTGCGGGCTGAAAGGCATCCTGCCGATCATCCTGATCTCCTCGCTGGTCGGCGCCATCCTCGGCTCGATCTGGCTGGTGGCCAAGGGCCGCGACCGCGCCACCCCGATCCCGTTCGGCCCCTATTTGGCCATCGCCGGCTGGGTGGTGTTCTTCTGGGGTAACGATCTGGTGGACGGCTACCTGCACTTCGCAGGCCTGCGTTGATCGGGGCACGGCGATGAGCGATTTCATCGTCGGCCTCACTGGCGGTATTGCTTCTGGCAAGAGCGCCCTTGCCGCTGAGTTCGAGAAGCTGGGTGTGCCCGTGATCGATGCCGATGTCGTTGCGCGGCAGGTGGTGGCGCCTGGTCTCATACTTGATGCCATCACAAACCGCTTTGGCCAAGGCATTTTGTTGCCGGATGGCACGCTGGATCGGCAAGCTTTACGCAAAATCGTCTTCGCGGATCCAGCCGAGCGGAAAGCGCTCGAAGCGATCACCCATCCTGCCATTCGCACCGAACTGCAGCGCGCGGCGAAAGCGGCTAATCATCCCTACGCTATCGTGGCAATCCCCTTACTCGCTGAAGCAGGGGCACGGGCGACCTATCCCTGGCTCGACCGCATCCTGGTCGTCGACGTACCGGTTGCGCTTCAACACGCCCGCCTGATGCAACGCGACGGCAGTACGTCAGCCCTTGCCGATCAGATGATTGCAGCACAAACCTCTCGCGCACAACGGCTGGCCATTGCCGATGATGTGGCAAGCAATGAGGGCAATACGGACCAGCTGGCGCAACACGCGCAGCGACTAGATGCGAATTACAGAGCGGCGCTTCAAACCCATCGAATCGAGAACTAACGTTTGATACTCCCGTATGCGATATGCGCCACGGCTGCACGGCCACCATCACATCGGTGAAAAATGATTTGGATGCAATGCATCGAATCCACTATTCCTGCACAGCAGGCCTGCCGGTACCTGTGGCACGCGCCACTAACAGCGTGATGCACTCGAAGCCGGAATCAAGGAACTCACCTTTCGCCTGATTTACTTCCCCGCAATTGACATCCCAAACAACCAGTAGCAACCTCTGCCTCAAGGAGCGTAGAAACTCCTCTCATAGCGGTACCCACCTCCGTCAAACTGGTGGGTTTTTTGTGCCTGCCTGCAGGTGCAAGCCGACGCGATGCCTGCGTCGGGAGGGCGGCTAATACAACACTCCTCCGGGAGGAATACGCCCGCCGGCTATGAGCGGTTTCTAACCTCCCGACATCCCGTCGCTGGCCGGCGACGGTGCCTGTTCTTCGAAGGAGGGGTTGTCATGGCAAATGTATCGATAGTGCAGATTAGTGGGCTTCATCACCCCATGGTGTTTGTGGAGGTGAGGCGATGAGCCGGGCGCAGTCTCCAACCTCGAAGCAGTCCAAGCCGGATGCCAAACGCACCGCTACCGCCAAGCAGCCTGAGCGCGCGATCGATGCACAGCCCGTGCGGCTGGTTCCATCGCCCACGTTCGATGTGGACAACCTCGACTTCGACCGTCGCCCCAGGCGCCGCGTGGACGATCTGCCGCCGCGCCCACCGCGCAAGGCGCGCACGCCCACGCGCTGCACGGTGGGTTATGCGTTCTACGAGGCGGAGCCGGGCCGGCCGCACAGCCAGCGCATTCCCAGCGTGCGCTTGCGCGGGCTGTGGCTGGAGCAGTTGGGGTTTGCGGTCGGTTGCAAGCTGCAAATCACTGCGCGCGAGGGAGAATTGGTTGTGACGGTTGTACGCGCCCACACGCCATGAGCGACTGCCCTCCGCATACGGCGATCGTCCCCAGCGGTTCTGGCTCTCCCGCAGCTGGGGGACTAGAATCGAACCAACTCTTCGTGAGATGCCTGCCATGTCCGCTCTCTTCAAACAGCAAGCTCACCAACTGGTGGATGCGTTGCCGGAAGATGCACGCTGGGAGGACCTGATCTACCAAGCCGCACTGCACCGGGCTATTGAAAAGGGGATCGAAGAGGCAGATGGCGGGCAGTTGATTGCTGCTGAGGATGTGCTTCGGCAGCTTGAATTGTCTGCGTGAGGGTGTATTGGACGCCAAGCGCCCACGTCAGGCTGCTGGAAATCCAGGCCTATCTGAAAGAGCATTCACCATCCATGGCGAAAGCGGTGACAGTCGCCCTGGCGCGGCGCGCATTGGAGCTGGGTCATTCGCCCGCGATGGGCAGAGCGCTGCCACGCTACGCACCCGCTGAGGTGCGGGAGTTGCTGGAACGCCCTTACCGACTGATCTACCGCGTTACGCCAACGCAGGTGGAAATCCTGACGGTGCTGCACTACCGCCAACTGATGCCATCGGACCTGTCCGACCTGCAACGTTGAGTGCCTGTGGACTGGTCTGAACTGCCGGGCAATGCGTTGCGGGTCGAGTAGGGAAAGATATTATCTATTGCGTCGCCGAGCCATACTTGTAAGGCCGTCGCGCCCGGGTGCGCTCCTACGCAAGCGGGTGGTTGGTTAGCGATGGAACGCCAGTGTTGCGATGACGCCGCGCTCCTGGCCTGGGCGTACGCTGACGCGCCAGCCGTACAAGTCGCACAGGCGGCTGACGATCGACAGGCCGATGCCGCCGCCTTGCGAGTGGCCGGCGTGGGTGCCGCGGTAGCCTCGTTGGAACAGTTTGGCGGCGTCCTCTTCGCTCAGGCCGGGGCCGGAGTCGATCACTTCCACCGCATCGCTCAGCACGCGCACGCGCACCTGGCCGTCCTGGGTGTACTTGACCGCGTTGCCGATCAGATTGCCTAGCGCCACCGACAATGCGGATTCGGGCGCGTCGATGACCAAGTCGCGCTCGCCTTCCAGCAGCAGTTCCAGCGGTTTGCCGCCGAGTTGGGCGCGGTGCGCGTCGATCAGTTGTTCGGCCACCTTGGCGACATTGCTGCTGCCCTGCCCGCGTTCGTTGCGCGAGAGCAGCAGCAGCGAGCCGATCAGGTCGCTGCACTGCAGTTCGGCGCGCTGGATGCGTTGCAGGCGTTGCAGCATCTTTTCGTCGAGATTGGGCTTGCTGAGCAGCAGTTCGGTGGCGCCGCGAATCACCGCCAGCGGGGTACGCAGTTCGTGGCTGACGTCGGCGTTGAATTCGCGGTCGCGCTGCACCACTTCGGTCAGGCGGGCCGAGTAATCGTCCAGGGCTTCTGCGAGCTGGCCCACTTCGTCATCGGGGAAGTGCGCTGCCAACGGCTTGGGCTCGCTGGTGCCGCCACGGTAGGCACGCAGGCGCGCGGCCAGATCCGACACCGGGCGCATCACCTTGGAGGCGGACCACCAGCCGATCACCAACGAAAACCCGCTGAAAACAAGCACTGAGAGCATCAGGGTGCGCTTGAGCTGGATCTCGCCCTTGAGGGTCTGGGTCATGTCGTAGGCGAGGAAGAACCACTCGCTCGGCGTCTTGCGCACAGCCAACTTATACGAGTACGCGTTGCCGCCCTCGTCCACGCCGGAGATGGTGTGGATGCCGTCGGGCAGTTGATACCACTCGGGTTGCTCCAGGCGCAGCGCTTCGAACTTGTCGCTTTTGACCACCCGCCCACGCATCTGCTGCACCGGCAGATCGGGGTTACGCAACGGGTCGGAATAGAAGCGCTGCGCGAAGGCGTCGATATTGCGGTTCATCACGTCTTCGACCAACTGGTTTTCCACGCGCGAGCGCGCCCAGTTGGTGGCGAAGGCAAACAGCGTGGTCAGGCAGAAGCCCAACAGCACGAACGACAGGATGATGCGGCTGCGCAGGCGCCGCCGGTAGCGGCCACGCCTGCGGGCGGGCCGCGCGCCGTTATTGCTTTCAGGCATCGGGCGAGGCGATGCGGTAACCGATGCCGTGACGGGTCTGGATCATCGGCACGTCGAACGGCTTGTCGACCACCGCGCGCAGGCCATGGATATGCACGCGCAGCGAGTCCGAATCCGGAAGTTCTTCGCCCCAGACGCGAGTTTCCAGCTCCTGGCGAGTGACCACGGCCGGCGACGCCTCCATCAGCGACTGCAGGATCTTCAACGCAGTGGGGTTGAGCTGCAGCAGCTTGCCGCGGCGGCGCACTTCCAGCGTATCCAGGTTGTATTCCAGATCGCCGGTTTCCAGCACGCGGGTGTGCACACCCTTGCCGCGCCGCGAGAGTGCGTTGAGCCGCACTTCCACTTCCTGCAGCGCGAACGGCTTGATCAGATAGTCGTCGGCGCCGGAGTCGAAGCCGGCCAGCTTGTTGTCCAGCGAATCGCGCGCGGTGAGCATCAGCACCGGCGTCTGCTTGCGCGCTTCGTTGCGCAGCTTGCGACACACCTCGATGCCATCCATGCCGGGCAGGTTGAGATCGAGCACGATGGCGTCGAACTCGTGTACCACAGCCAGATGCAGGCCGGTGACGCCGTCAGCTGCAAAATCCACCGTGTGGCCGCGGTCTTCGAGATAGTCGCCAAGATTGGCGGCGATATCGCTGTTGTCTTCAATTACTAGAATGCGCACTGGAACCTCATTGTTGGGTCGTGTACCCGGCTGCGTATGGCAAGGTGCCGTTGCAGCCGCGCGGTCGTCTTGGTTGTTTCAGCAGTTGGCGCCATTCGGCCGCCGAACGTACTGCGTGATGCTCAGCGTTGCTGGTGGTTCCGTCGCTGATTGAGTAAGGAAATGTAGACGTGAACCCCAATCCCGGCAAGCCATCACAAAAAGGCCCAGGTGCCGCTAAGCACCCGGGCCAAAAATGCATCCCGATCACCGTCACTGCCGAGAGCGGAGCTACGGTCGGGAGAGGCTAGCGGGGCAAGGATTAGGGTTTCGTTATTTTTTGATAAAAATGTTAAATCCTCGATCAACGGGCCGTCTGCTCCAGGTGCTCGATGATCGCGGCGGCCACATCCACGCCACAGACGCCTTCCACGCCTTCCAAGCCGGGGGTGGAATTGACCTCCAGCACCAGCGGGCCGCGATTGGAGCGGATCAGGTCCACGCCGGCCACCGCCAGGCCCAGCGCGCGCGCCGAGCGCACCGCCACCTCCTGCTCCTGCGGCGTGGCTTCGGCCACTGCGGCGGTGCCGCCCAGGTGCAGGTTGGAGCGGAAGTCGCCTTCGGCGGCCTGGCGACGCATGGAGGCGACCACCCGGTCGCCGACCACGAAGCAGCGCAGGTCGGCGCCCTCGGCCTCGCCGATGAATTCCTGCACGATGAAGTTGGCGTACAGCCCACGCAAGGCTTCGACGACGCCGCGCGAGGCGCTGGCCTTCTCGGTAAGGATCACCCCGGCGCCCTGGGTGCCCTCGTTCAACTTCACCACGTGCGGCGGCGGGCCGAGCATGGAGAGCAGGTCCTGGGTGTCGTCGGGGTTGTCGCCGAACACGGTCACCGGCATGTCGATGCCTTGCGCGGCCAGCAGTTGATGCGCGCGCAACTTGTCGCGTGAGCGCAGGATGGCGTCGGAGGGATTGGGCGTGTAGCTGCCCATGAATTCGAGCTGGCGCAACACCGCGGTGGCATAGCGCGTGACCGAGGCGCCAATGCGCGGAATCACCGCGTCGAATCCGGTGATCGGCTTGCCCTTGTAGTGCAGGCTGAAGCCATCGGCGGCGATACGCATGTAGCAGCGCAGCGGGTCGAGGATGCGTACCGTGTGCCCACGCTTGCGCCCGGCCTCGATGAGACGGCGGGTCGAATACAGTTTGCTGTTGCGGGACAGGATGGCGATTTTCATCGCGGAGGGTGCGCGGCGCGGCCTGGACATGGTCGGAGTCTAGTGACGAAGTGACCCAAGTCCGTACGTCTGCCAGTCGATCGCGCGTGTGGGCTGCAACCCTGCCCTGCACGCTTCGATCCAACTGGTGTGCGACGGCCCCGAGGAGGGAAAGGCGAAAGCTGCTCGGCAACGCTATCGAAGCGACGCAAGTGTTGCGCAACCTCAGTGGTCTGGATGCTAGCAGGGCGGCCGCGCGGCGCTCAAGCAATGCGCACATGCATTGCGCTGGATGCTGCGCGCATGCACGTTATCTGTGCCTATGTCTGTGCCGAATGCGCCAACAAGCACCGACGCCAGTGCTGCTCGACCCACTCGGCGCAGCATTGCGTGGGCACGCCCACGTCCAGCCGCGCTGCGCAGTGATCAGGCGAGCGCAGCGACTGCCGCATGTCGCCCTCACGCCATGCCCCTGCCGCCGTGACGCGTTTTGCACAGGCAAAACCGCAATGCTTGAGTCCCCTAATGCCGGCATGCCGGCGCACCCGAGACTCTCAATGCGACGTCCAGCAAGCGCGGCCTATGCCAACCCCTCCCGCATCCGCCAGGGGCGCCCGTTCCCGCGTGGCACGCTCTTCGATGGAACAGGCACCAATTTCGCGCTGTTTTCTGCGCATGCCACGCGCGTGGAGCTGTGTCTGTTCGACGAACAAGGCACCGAGACGCGGGTCGATCTGCCCGAATACACTAACGAGATCTGGCACGGCTATCTGCCCGACGTCAAACCGGGCCAGCGCTACGGCTACCGCGTGCATGGCCCGTACGCGCCGACCGAGGGGCATCGCTTCAACCACAACAAGTTGCTGATGGATCCCTATGCGCGCGAGCTGGATGGCGATCTGGTCTGGGCGGACGAACTCTACGGCTACACCGTGGGTCACCCGGATGGCGACCTGAGCTTCGACGAGCGCGACAGTGCGCCCTTCATGCCCAAGTGCGTGGTGGTCGAAGACACCTACGACTGGGAAGACGACGCACGTCTGCTCAAGCCGTGGAACGAAACGGTGATCTACGAAACCCACGTGCGTGGCTACACCATGCGCAACCCGCAGGTGCCGGAGGCGGTACGCGGCACGTTTGCCGGCCTGGCGCAGCCGCAGGTGCTGCAGTACATCAAGGACCTTGGCGTCACTGCCGTCGAGTTGTTGCCGGTGCATGCGTATCTGGACGACCAGCATCTGCTGGACAAGGACCTGCGCAACTACTGGGGCTACAACACCATCGGCTTTTTTGCGCTGAAGTCGCGTTATCTCTCCAGCGGGCATCGCGATGAATTCCGCGACATGGTCAAGGCCATGCACAAGCAGGGCCTGGAAGTGATTCTGGACGTGGTCTACAACCACACCGCCGAAGGCAGCGAGCTGGGCCCGACGCTGTCGTTCAAGGGCATCGACAATGCCAGTTACTATCGTCTTGCCGAAGACAAGCGCTACTACATCAACGACACCGGCACCGGTAATACGTTGAATTTAAGCAATTCGCGTGTGATCCAGTTCGTCAACGATTCGCTGCGCTATTGGGCCGGCGAGATGCATGTGGACGGATTCCGCTTCGACCTGGCCACCATCCTGGGGCGCGAGCCGAGCGGTTTCGATCAGCGTGGCGGCTTCCTGGATGCCTGCAACCAGGACCCGCTGCTCACGGAGGTCAAGCTGATTGCCGAGCCGTGGGATTGCGGCCCCGGTGGCTATCAGGTGGGTCATTTCCCGCCGGGTTGGTCGGAGTGGAACGACAAATTCCGCGACAATGCGCGCGAATTCTGGAAGGGCGAAGAGGGCAAGCTCGCCGAGTTTGCCACCCGCTTTACCGGTTCGGCCGATCTGTTCGATCGGCGCGGTCGCCGCCCATGGGCGTCGGTCAACTTCATCACTGCGCATGACGGTTTCACCCTGCGCGATCTGGTGAGCTACAACGAGAAGCACAACATCGCCAACGGCGAGGACAATCGGGACGGTTCGTCCAACGATGGCTCGTGCAACTACGGCGAAGAAGGCGATACCGACAACGCGGAGATCCTGCAGATTCGCGAGCGGCAGATGAAAAACCTGCTCGCTACCTTGCTGCTCTCGCAAGGCACGCCGATGCTGCTGAGCGGCGACGAGCGCGCACAGTCGCAAGGCGGCAACAACAACACCTATTGCCAGGACAACGAGATCACCTGGCTGGATTGGGAAAACGACCCGACCGATGGCCGTTTGACCGAATTCGTCAAGGCGCTCACCGGCTTGCGCAAGCGCTACCCGATCCTGTCGCGCGGTCGCTTTCTCAACGGCCAGTACAACGAGGAGGCCGGCCTGCGCGATCTGACCTGGCTCAATCCCGGCGGCACCGAGATGGACGACGCGCATTGGACCGATGCCGGTGCACGCTCGGTGGGTTTGCTGCTGGAAGGCAAGGCGCAGACCTCGGGCGTCAAGGAACTGGCCAACGACGACACCTTGCTGATCGTCATCAATGCCTACCACGAAGGGGTGACCTTCACCCTGCCCTCGTCCGATGAACCGGTGCACTGGAAGCTGGTGCTCTCCACCGACGAAGCACTGGAAGTGGACATGATGCCGGCCGGCGCCAGCGAGTTCCTGGCCCCGCCACGCAGCGTGTCGGTCTTCGAGTGCAAGAGCGACCAGTAACGTTGTTCGAGAGGTGACACAGGCTCGCTGTCTGCTGATATCTGGCAGACAGCGAGCTTTTTTGTGCGCTTTAGAAACCAGCCATATCAACGATGCCAGGATCCAAATGGCTGGCGGACTTTCAGAACGACCGACAAAACTACTGCTACGTTTTGTCAGCCGCTCTCAGTCCTGCTGATACCGCGACGGCAGTTGGATGAAGGCACGCGAGAATTCGGTGACGCGCTCTCTTTTGGCACTTTAAACAAAGCGGTCAAACTTTGGCGCAGCAAAATTCAATCAATCATTGCAACGACCAACACGCTTTTATCGAAAAAACAGACAAATTCAGACAGCGCTCAAGCTGGAACAGAGCTTCAACCTGGATAGAGCGGAAACCGCTTGTCCGGATGATTGGCTTTCCATTCCTTGTACGAACTGGTGCCTTCCCAGGCCTTGAAGGCGCGCGGGGTACGGCCACGCCCGGACCATGTCTCGCCGGAATGCGGAATCCAGTACTTGGCCACGACTTCACCGGTGGACGATAGCGGGCCCTTGGACTTGCCGGTCATTGCGAGGGACGCGATCTGGCTTTTCTGTTTTGCGTTGAAGCGGCCACCAAACTGGGTCAGCACTTCGACGACCTGGTCAAAGGCTTCCAGTGTCTGGGCATATTTCAGCTGGGCTTCTTCCTGTTCGAGCTTACGCAGCTCTTCCAGCAATTGGGCTTTGGCGGCGGCGGAGGGTGAAGCAGGCGGAACCTGGCGCATTGGCAAAACTGACGTTGGGCGGATCAACGAGTATTGCCGTTGCGCCGGCTAGCGTAAAGCGCTGTGGCCTGCGCGAGTCTGGAAGCGGTCAGCGAGGGCCCAGCAGCGCATGCTCCCGGGCCATGCTCAGCACCGGCCCGATCCGCCCGGCACGGATCAACTCGCTGCAGTGCTTGCCCACGAACTCGACCCTCGGCGCGGAAAACCACTGCATCACCCGCTCCGGCTCCCCGGCATTGATCGACCAGGCGTGGCACACCGTCTCGCCCAGCTCCTCCACCCCCACCAGGCCCAGCTCTCGAATCTGTTCCGGGTCGAGCGCAAACATCTCCAGCACCCTGCCGGCATCGGCCGGCGTGCCGTAGCCGCTATTCATCTGCCTGGCGATGCCGGCGCTATAGGCGATCGATGCAGCGTGTGCGGACTCGGCGCGACGCATGCCCTTGAGAAGGGCGCCGATGAGTTGAGGATGTGTCGTAGTCATGGTGCTCGCTCGATCATGGCCACAACTATGACCACCATCGGCGATGCGCTCAATCAGGAGGTTCCTGACCATGGGCAAGGAAATCACGAAGCGTGCTATCGGGGTTTTTCAGGAAGTTACTTTCTGCAATCGATGTCATTTCGATGCATGCCTTAGCAGACTTCTTCTAGCGATCGATTACCAAAAGCCAGCACCCGACATCGAGGCCGATTCATGCGTAGAGTCGACCGTCCCCGCGTCACGGTGGAGATTCCCATGTCCAGCCCGGCCACGGTCACAATCGACAACCGCTCCAGCTACACCATCGTCACCCACGTAACCCGGAATTACTGGGTGGAAGGCGACGGCGACTCCATCGATGGCAAAACCATCGAAGCAGACTCGAAACAGACCTATACCGTGAAGGCCAAGACCGCCCACCATGGTGAGTTGGACATCGACCTCATCGATAGCGCGACCTCCACGGTCATCGCGACGCTCAACATCAACAGCATCAAGGACCCGCAGGAAGGCAGCGGCCTGGCCGGCACATCGAAAACGGCCGATCTGCAGATTGCGGCAGTGGGCCACCGCAGCTCGCCCGGCGACGCCGATCTGAGACGGATCGACGTCACCCTGGCGGATGTGAGCATCAGTCGGTTGCGCTACAACGACGTCTCCATGAAGGCCTCGCACAACAGTTATCAGCGCGACGAAACCCTGCGCCAGCAGATCACCTGGAACCCGAAAAATCACTACGATTGCGGGTGTGGCGGTTTGGAACTGGATATCGCCCAATCCGACGATGGCCTGGATTGGTCGGTTGGCCACAAGGGTTCCTACGATAAGCACTACCGTCAGCTCTCCGGCTTTTTGAGCGACCTGGCGGTGTGGTCGAAAGAAAATGACGGCCACGACGTGATCACCTTGCACCTGGACCTCAAACACACTGCGACCAAAGACTTCCCTGATCAACTGGATGCGTATCTCAAGGACAGGCTGCCGCGCATCTATACACCTGGCGAACTGATGGGGTCACAACAGACGCTGGCACTTGGCGCCGAAAAGAATGGCTGGCCCTTCATTGAAGACTTGAAGAACACGTTTCTTGTCTGCGTGACCGGCAACAAACAGGACAAGCAGACCTATGCGGAGACCGCGCCGAAATCGCGGCTGTGCTTCGCCGACAAAGACACCGATGCCGCCGAGAATCCCTCGGATCCTCACCGGGTCTTTTTCAACTTCCACATCTTCCACTCTGATCGCGATCAATGGATGAAGACATTCAAGGCCTGCGTCGGCAGACCCGAGGTCATCATCCGTGCGTATCTCGCCAATAGCGAAGACAACTGGAACGACTGTCTCGACAGCGGCTGTTGCGTGATCGCGACCAACAAGATCAGCGACCACGCCTGGGCACTGGTCGGCGCGCAGCGCTTCGCCAAGCGGGCGCCGTTGTTGTAGTGAAGGAATTCCCTTACGGCCCCGCTCGTGGTTCCTGACAGCGATGCGAGTGATTTTCTGGCAGAATCGGCGGCCTGCAGGCTGATGGACCATCGGCGTCGGCCCGCAGGCATGGACGCCAAAAGCGCTAATTAACCAAGGTCAAGGAGGATCACGATTGGGAATGTCATCGATTCGGCACGTGGGCGACTATCAGCTCACCGCGCATGTCACGCCCGGCCAAGGGCAGTTTTCGGCTGAACTGCTGCTCAGCAAATCTGGCGGCATTACCTTGCAGCGGTACCGTGTGCCGGGCGATGCGTTCGCCGACCGCATCGCCGCGCATGATCACGCCAGGCAGTGGATGGCGATGTGCGAGGTCTCCAGCGATGGGCGCGTGCGCTTCGATGCGCATTGCCTCGATCAGGGCCGACTTGCAGTAGCTGCCGCCTAAGCAGGCGGGAAGCACCGGGTGAACCGCTCGTTCCAGAAGGCGAGTTGCTCCAACGTGTGCGACTCAATGGGTTTTTCCACTGTCGACGACGCTTTGCGTTGCGCCACTGTGGCAATCAGCGATGCCGCCAGGCGATCCCAGCACAGTCTGAGCAAGGCCGGTTCGGGATGCGAAGCAAGCATTGCTTCCAGCATCGCCCCTTGCGCGACTCTTGATGCCTGCAATTCGCTCAGCGCATCGGTCACTGCCGTCATCCATTGCTCGGTCAACTGCTCCGTCATTTCCGCACGCAATCCCTTTCAAGATGCACAGGCTATCCGCAATGCACGGGTTTGTACCGGCTGCGCGCAAGATTCGCCAAGACATTACTGAACCGTATGGCAGAGGCGTTGCGCGAACCTCTGAAGCGATGCTTTTTCATCACCGAGCGCTGCCGACAGTGCGTTGGCAAGATCGCTTTCCCTTGAAGTCGAGACGGCTTTCGACTCGATGAAAGATCTCAGCTGCGAACTTGCCGCCACTAAAACCGATGCCCGGCCTGACGGAGCGAATTACTCAGCTCGTCATCGAGTCAAGATCTTGTGAAATCTGCCGATAACGGATTGAGACACCTCGGCAAGCGCTAGCGAACCAAGCAGGCCGGTCGACGTTGGCGACAACGCCTCAGGTTGCTCGGGCAGGCCAGTCACTCGCCGGCTCCTCCCACTCCTCCGCTTCTTCCCCAGGTCCCAGCATGCTACCCACGATCAAAAGCAAATTTATATTGGCATTGTTGGGAACGCTGATTCCGAGCATCCTGCTGTGTCTGTTCCTGTTGAACAGCCTGCACACGTCCAAGAACAATGTCGGCACGCTCTACAATCGCGACTTCACCGGCTCTGCGC
The DNA here is from genome assembly GCF_040279205.1 of Xanthomonas hortorum. Taxonomy (GTDB): domain Bacteria; phylum Pseudomonadota; class Gammaproteobacteria; order Xanthomonadales; family Xanthomonadaceae; genus Xanthomonas; species Xanthomonas hortorum_F. The sequence goes on along the minus strand of NZ_JBEOLS010000001.1, from coordinate 173,549 downwards.
TTGCCAGCAGCATCGACGGTCAGCTGACCCGGGTGGATATCAACATCCTGCGCATGATCGCTATCGGCACGCCCGAGCTGATCACGCAATGGAAGCAGGAAAACCAAACGCGCTTCACGCAAGTCGCGGCCAGCATCGTGGAACTCAAGCAGTTGCTGAGCCAGGAAGCCGAGCACACCGCCCAGCTGCAAAAGATCACGGCAAGCTATGCGCTGATGCAAGCGGGGATGCAGCGCCAGATCGAGTTGATCGAAGCTGGCGATATCGCCGGCGGCGCTGAAGTCAATCGGACCCAGGTCAAGGACAACGCCAACGCCACCTTTGCCGGGCTTGCCACCTTGCGTGACGAGCTGGCCGCCTCCGCCAAGCTGCGCTATCAGCAGCAACAGGCCACCAACACGCGCGCGATCACCTTGTCGGCGATCGCGTTGGGGTTGATCGCGCTGGCTGGCGTGAGCATCGCGATGCTACTGGGGAACGCGATTTCACGCTCGATCCAGCGGGCAGTTGCCGCCGTCGAGCAGTTGTCGCGCGGCGTGCTCGACGTCGATATCAAGGTCACCGGCAAGGACGAAACCGTGCAGTTGGCCAGTGCGGTCTATCGCATCCGCGATCGCCTGCAAGGCGTCATCGCCGCGCAGCTGGAAATGGCACGCCGGCACGATGCCGGCGAGATCAGCTACCGCATGGACGAAAATGCGTTTCCTGGCGAGTTCGGTCACATGGTGCGCGATGCCAACGCCCTGGCCAGTTCGCATATCGCCATGACGATGCGCCTGACACAGATCATCGGGCGCTACGCCATCGGCGATCTCTCCGACGAAATGGATCGGCTGCCGGGCGAGAAGGCGGTGGTGACCGAGACGATGAACCAGGTCAAACAGAATCTGCAGGCGATCAATCAGGAAATCAGCCGCCTGGCTTCGGCAGCGGCAGCCGGGGACTTCAGCGTGCGTGGCGACACCGAGCGCTTCCAGCATGATTTCCGCGCCATGGTCACCAGCCTCAATCACCTGATGTCCACCGCAGACGGCAACCTGCAATCGCTGTCTGCATTGCTGCAGTCCATCGCAGCGGGCGACCTCACGGCGCGCATGAGCGGCGAGTTCAATGGCGTGTTCGCACAGATGCGTGATGACGCCAACACCACCGCCGCGCAGCTGGCGGAAATCGTCGGGCGCATCCAGCACTCGGCAATCTCCATCAATTCGGCTGCCAGCGAAATCGCCGCCGGCAATCAGGATCTGTCGCACCGTACCGAACAGCAAGCGGCCAACCTGGAAGAAACCGCAGCCTCGATGGAAGAACTCACCTCCACCGTTCGCCAGAACGCCGAGCATGCACGCCAGGCCAATCAGCTGGCGATCGGTGCGGCAAGCGTGGCCTCGCAAGGCGGCGAGATCGTAAGCAAGGTCGTGGGCACCATGGCCGGCATCGAAGCCTCGTCCAAGAAGATCGCCGACATCATCAGCGTCATCGACGGCATTTCGTTCCAGACCAATATCCTTGCGCTGAACGCGGCCGTGGAAGCCGCGCGCGCCGGCGAACAGGGCCGTGGCTTTGCCGTGGTGGCCTCGGAAGTGCGCACGCTCGCCCAGCGCTCAACCGCAGCTGCGAAGGAGATCAAGGGCTTGATCGACGACTCGGTACAGCGCGTTACCGAAGGCTCCACGCTGGTGCACACCGCCGGCAACACCATGGCCGAGCTTGTGGCCAGCGTGCAGCGCGTGACCGACATCATGGGTGAGATCTCTGCGGCCTCGCAGGAGCAGTCGGTCGGCATTGAGCAGGTCAACATCACTGTCACGCAAATGGATGAGACCACCCAGCAAAACGCGGCACTGGTGGAAGAAGCAACCGCGGCCGCGCGCTCGATGGAAGAACAGGCCGGCCAGCTCACCGAAGCGGTTGCGGTGTTCAAGATCGCGCAGACGAGCACGCACAGCGCGCGTTCGGTACCAACCGCATCATCAAAGCTCAGCCTGGTCAGCGGCCGAACAGTAGCACCGGTCAAAGCCGCTACCCGCCAAGCGTCTGCACCGAAAAAGCTGGCTGCCACTGCTTCCAGTGACGGGAGTAACTGGCAGGAATTCTAAGCCTCGACCGCATTCAAAGACCCGGCAATGCCGGGTTTTTTTGCTTCATCAAGGCACGTCCAGGCATGTACGTGCAGGTTGTCCATGCGCCTGATCGTCTTCATTGGACCCGCTCCCAAGTGGTAGGCGACCGAGCGTCTACGTAATCGCCCCACGCTTGAAATTTATAACGCGCTGGCGAGTCGCTCGATGCTCAGATGTTGCGCTGTCTACGCAATACTCAGCGTCGCCCATGCGAGCAAGGCGTAACGGGTGGTCTTGGCGATCGCAACCAGCGGCAGGAACACGCGCAGCGGCTCGCGCATGACCCCCGCCGCAAGTGTCAACGGGTCGCCGATGATCGGCATCCAGCTCAGCAGCAGCGACCATTTGCCGTATTTGCCATACCAGGCCTGGGCGCGCAGTAATGCAGCCGCTTTGATCGGGAACCAGCGCTTTGCCTGAAAACGCAACGCCTCGCGCCCAAGCCACCAGTTGATCAGCGAGCCGAGCACGTTGCCGATGCTCGCAGCAGCCACGAGCCCCAACGCAGAATCACCGCGCAACAGCAGCGCCACCAATGCCGTCTCCGACTGCGCAGGGAGCAAGGTGGCTGCGATAAGCGCAAGTGCGAAAAGCGAGAGATACGTCATTGGCTACGTTGCGCATGTTGTGATGATGCAGGAGGTTGGGCGATGCATCCGGCGCAGCATCTACGCCACGACCGACGCCAATGCGACATGGCGCAGCGTTACCGCTTGACCGGCTTTCGCCGCTTGACCTTTTCGTCAGGAAACACCCTGGCACACAGAAAGTCGACAAACGCCCGCACCTTCGGCGAAGGGTGCTTGCTTGCTGGCCAAAGCACGTGGAACGCGCCGCTGCGCCGCACGTGCTCGGCCAACACGGGAAGCAGGCGCCCGTCTGCCAGCAGGTCGCGGATAGCGAAATCCGGCAGGCAGGCTATTCCGAGTCCTTGCGCTGCGAAGTACACGCGCGTTTCGATGTTGTTGCAGATCATCGAGGTGGGAAGCACCAGTTCGCCGCTGTTGCGCCGCGTATGCAGCGGCCAGGCTTCCAGTTTTCCCGAGTTGGGATAACGGTAATGCAGGCAGGCATGCTGCAGCAGATCGACCGGCACACGCGGAGTGCCGCGCTGCGCGAGATACTCGGGCGCAGCCACCAGCATCATCTGGAAGCCACCGAGACGCCTGGCCGAAAGGCGCGAATCACTCGGCTCGCCGGTTCTCACCACCGCATCGAATCCTTCCTCGATCACATCGACCATCCGGTCGCTGAAATCCAGATCCAACTCGATCTCGGGATAGTGGCGCATGAAGTCACCCAGCACCGGCAATACCAACGCACTGACCAGCGGCAGGCTCACCCGCAAGCGCCCGCGCGGCGCGGCAGTGGCTTGCGAAAGTTCCAGTTCTGCTGCTTCGATCTCGGCGAGGATGCGGCGGCTACGCTCCAGGAACAACGTGCCTTCGGCTGTCAGCGTGACGCTGCGCGTACTGCGATGAAACAGCCGCACGCCAAGTTTTTCCTCCAGACGCACCACGCGTTTGCCGACCGCAGACGCCGACACGCCCAACAACCGGCCAGCCGCGACGAAGCTGCGCGTTTCGGCAACCTGCACGAACACCACGAACCCGCTCAGGCTTTCCACCACACGTCTCCATTGCGGACATCTGGTTCCGCACAACGCGGAACTCTACCCCAGTTTTTCTTTAATCGAAGGCTGTCTACGCTGCCTGCACTGTCTCTCGACCGACCACTCTCATGACAACGTCCCTCTCTCCGCTGCACATCGCCATGCCGCCCGCACTGACCACCAACATCCAGGCGGTCGTTCAGCACGCCCTGGACGATCGACGTCTGGTGGGAGCGGTCGTCCTGGTCGCCCGCAATGGTGAGCTGATCCACCGGCAGGCCGCTGGCTGGGCAGACCGGGAAAGCCGTCGCGCGATGCGCGTGGATGCGCTCTTTCGTCTGTCATCGGTCAGCAAACCCATCATTTCAACCGCTGCGCTGGTGCTGGTGGCGCAAGGGCGCCTGGATCTGGACGCAGGCATCGATCGCTGGCTGCCCGAGTTCCAGCCACGGCTGGCCGATGGCCGCCCTGCACGCATCACGGCACGCCAACTGTTCAGCCATACCGCCGGCCTTGGCTATCGCTTTCTTGAAGCAGACGCCAATGGTCCTTATGCAGTCGCCGGCGTCTCCGACGGCATGGATGCCGCTGACATCACGCTGGAAGAAAATCTGCGCCGCATTGCCAGCGTGCCGCTGCTTTATGCGCCAGGCACGGCCTGGGGCTACTCGCTGGCAACCGACGTGCTGGGTGCGTTGATTGCACGTGTGTACGGTGCCCCGTTGAACGACGCGGTGCGCGCATTGGTGACCGGACCACTGGGCATGGCGGACACCGATTTCGTCACCGCCGAAACGCAGCGTGTGGCGACCGCCTACGTCAACGCAGCGCCGCAGCCGCATCGCCTGGCAGAAGCAGAAACCGTCTCGGCCTTCGAAGGTGCGATCGGCATCCGTTACAGCCCCGCCCGCATCTTCGATCCGCAGGCGTTTGCCTCTGGCGGTGCCGGCATGGTGGGCACCGCCGAGGATTTTCTGCGTCTGCTCGAAGCCTTGCGCGATGGCGATGGCGAGCTGCTGCCTAGCCAGTTGATCGAGGAGATGGCGAGCGATCAGACCGGAGGCGCTGCGCTGCAGGATCTGCCAGGGCTTGGCTTCGGACTGGGGTTCTCGGTCTTGCGCGACCCCGCGCTCGCCGCATCGCCGGAATCTGTCGGCACCTGGCGCTGGGGTGGTGCATATGGCCACTCGTGGTTTGTTGACCGGGCGCTAGGCCTGAGCGTGGTCGCCTTCACCAACACCTTGTACGAAGGCATGTCGGGCAGCTTCGTCACCGATCTGCGCGATGCGGTGTATGCCACTGTGGAAGCAAGGCAATGAACTCGACTGCGAAAGACCGCTTGCCACTGGCACCCTTGCTCGCGCTTGCCATGGCCGCCTTTATCACCATCCTCACCGAAGCGCTGCCAGCGGGTCTGCTGCCGCAGATGGCAGATGGCCTGGCCGTCTCCGAAGCCTGGGTTGGTCAGACCGTCACCATCTATGCCCTCGGTTCCTTGTTGGCAGCGATACCATTGACCATCGCCACCCAGGGCATTGCCCGTCGCCCGCTGCTGCTGGCGGCCATCGCCGGCTTCGCCATCGCCAACACGATCACCACGCTGTCCAGCAGCTATGCGCTGACGATGGTGGTGCGCTTTCTGGCAGGCGTCTCGGCCGGATTGTTGTGGGCGTTGCTCGCCGGCTATGCGGCGCGCATGGTGCCCGAGCATCAGAAAGGCCGCGCCATCGCGATCGCCATGGTTGGCACACCGCTGGCATTGTCGCTGGGCGTGCCGGCCGGCGCGTTCCTTGGCAGCCTGGTGAGCTGGCGTGTGTGCTTCGGCATCATGAGCGTCCTGGCGGTGATCCTGATGCTGTGGGTGCGCCTGCAGGTACCGGATTTCTCCGGGCAGGCGCACGGCAAGCAGCAACGTCTGGCGCATGTGTTGAGGTTGCCCGGCATTCGGCCGGTGCTGTTCGTGGTGCTGGCTTTCGTGTTGGCCCACAACATTCTCTACACCTACATCGCCTCGTTCCTGGCGGAGGCCGGCATGGCGCAGCGCACCGATCTGGTGTTGCTGGTCTTCGGTGGCGCATCGCTGATCGGCATCTGGATCGTGGGCGTACTGATCGACCGCCATCTACGCGCACTGACGCTGACCAGCACGCTGCTGTTCTGCGTTGCGGCATTGGCACTGGGCCTGGCCGGCACGTCTCCCGCGATCGTCTACATCGCGGTCGGCGTCTGGGGGCTTGCCTTCGGCGGCAGCGCGACGTTGTTTCAGACAGCGCTCGCCAAATCCGCCGGAGACGAAGCCGATGTCGCTCAATCCATGTTGGTGACCGCGTGGAATACCGCCATCGCCGGCGGCGGACTGCTCGGTGGCGTATTGCTCGATCAATACGGTGTCGGCGCGTTCCCGCCTGCACTGCTGGTGCTGCTTGCCGCAACGCTGGTCGTGACGTGGACGGCCAAGCGACATGGCTTTGCGGCATCAAACGATGACAGCGACGTATCGCGGCCGGCTACGGTCGGAAGACAGGCATAAACGCTGGACGTAGGGAGCCGATGCCACCGCGCAGGACGGCTTGCGCAGTAAAGACGCATCGAATTGCGGAGCGCACTGAGGATTGCGGAGCGGGCAGATGTGCCGAAACGCTTGCTGCATCTGGAGCGGGCGAAGGGAATCGAACCCTCGTCAGTAGCTTGGGAAGCTACAGCTCTACCATTGAGCTACGCCCGCGTGGCGTTGCGAGAGTTTAGGCGGGTGCGGGTGTCGGGCGCAATGCGCAGACGTGACGAGGGCCGGTTGCCCGGCCCTCGTGTCTTGCAGATCTACCGCGTGGACAGCTGTGCGGCGTGGATCAGAAGTTGCCGCTGAAATTCACAAACAGCGTTGCATCGCGGGCGCTGCGCTGGGCGGTGGTGGTGCTCAGGCCGATATTGCTCTGCAGGCCCCACAGGCCGGTGCGGGCGCCCAGCACGACGGTGGCGTAGTTGCGATCGAAGTTCTGGCCCGGCACGGTGTACATGCCCACTTCCGGCATCGACTGCAGCCAGGCGCTGGCCTCGGTGCCGTCCTTGAACTCGTGGTCGTAGGTGGCCTGCACGTACGGCTTGACCGCAGCACCGTCCAGACGGACCTGGAAGCCGATGCGGCCCACCAGCGAATCGATGTCCTGATCGGCGTAGCCCAGCGCGGTGGAGCTTTCGTTGCTTTCGGTGTAGCCGTCGAGCTTGAGCTTCTGCCAGGTCAGGCCGACCACCGGGCCGTACTTGACGTTGCCTTCGCCCAGCGAATAGCCGGCGTTGACCGCGGCGGTGAGGTTGCTGCCGTCGGGCGAGCCGCTATGCACGCGCGTGGCTGGCCCGAGCTGCACTTCGCGGTCGACGTCGTAGCGCAGCGCGCTGTAGCTGACTTGCGCATTGACCCACACAGGGCCGGTGTACCAGCCGAAGAACGCGCCCAGGGTGGTGTCGTCCTGCTTGAAGCTGCCGTTGCGGTTGCCGAAATCGGCATCCATGCTGCCGAAGCCGGCAAAGCCGCCGAACACCAGATCGCCCGCGCTCCAATCCACACCGAACAGGCCGGCAGGGGCCATGCCGTCGTACAGATCGGCATGGTCGTAGCGCTGCATGTCGCCACGCACACTACCCCACCAACGCAGACCATCGGCGTCCGGCTTGCCGTCCAGATGCCACGCCACCTGGTCGGCGCGTGCGCGGCCAATGGCCTGCGCGGAATGCGTCAGCACCTGCTGCAGACGTGGCGCTTCCAGCAGCGAGATGGCGTACTGGCCCAGGATCTGGTGGGTGGCGGTGCTCGGGTGGATACCGTCGGCGAACACATAGGTGTTCTGTGCGTTGGCCGCGACCAAGCTGGTCGGGTTACACGCCGGCAGCGGCACTGCCGGGTTGCAGGCGGTGCTGGTGACGTTGCTGAAGCCGTAGGTACCCGGATCGGCGACCACTTCCTGCAGGATGTGGAAGGTGTCGACCGGAATCACGCGCAGGCCGGCCGAACGCAGGCCGTTGAACAATGCGGTGTTGTAGGCAGTCGCCGCAGCAGTGCCCTGCGCCATCGCGGCGGCACCGCCGGCACGGAAGCGCGGGGTGATGCCCACATCCGGAATGGTCGGCACCATCACGTAGCGCGCGCCGGCAGCCTGCAGGGCGCCCACCGCACCGACCTGCGCGGTGACCGCGTTGCCGATGATGGTCTGCGCTTGCGCAGGCGCGGTGGCAGCGGCGAGCAGATCGTTGGCGCCGCCCCACACGGTGTACAGCCCATTCGGGTTGGCGCGGCCGCCATTGGCGGTGAGATAGGTGTTGATCTGGCTGGTCACCGACGGTGCAGCGCCGAGGACGCTGGTCGAACCGGCCTGGATACGGGCGCCACCGGCAGCGTAGTTGTCGCCGGTCTGGCCGTTGCCGTTGGGTGCGGCGTTGGTGCCGAAATGGTCGGCGACGTATTCGGCCCAGACAAAACCGGGGTTGGTGGTGAACTTGCCGGTGACTGCGCGCGAGGCGGCCGGCAGCAACGGGTTGTAGTAGCCGCTGTCGGTGAGGCTGTCACCGAAGAACACGGTCTGGTCGAACGCAGACGCAGCCATGGCCGGGGTGGCCGCAATGGCGATGGCAACGGCCATCAGGGAACGGATCGGGCGAAGAGATGTAGCCATGGGAGTGCCTGCTCAAAGGTGTGTGGAACTGGACCGGACCGGCATACGTACGCCGGCGAATGGCACATGGTTTCACCCTCGCCGCCCGCGCTCACGCTGCATTGCCGCATAACGCAAAAACGCGCGCTCCGACGGCACGCGATGCAACAATGATGACATGAACATCCAACTCAACGGCACCCAGCGCGACGTTCCCGATGACTTGCTCCTGATCACCCTGCTTGAGCAGGAAGGTCTTGCACAGCGACGCGTCGCGGTCGAGGTCAATGGCGAAATCGTGTCGCGCGGGCGGCATGCCACACACCAGTTGCACGCAGGCGATGTGGTGGAGATCGTGCACGCGCTGGGCGGCGGTTGATGCTGCGCGCAAGCCGGCGCAGCTGCGCGCGATCGGTGATAATTGCCCGATGACGACTACTGCCCCCACTGATGCATTGATCATCGCCGGCAAGGCCTACCGTTCGCGTCTGCTGACCGGTACCGGCAAGTTCAAGGATCTGGACGAAACCCGCCTGGCCACCGAAGCCGCTGCCGCGCAGATCGTGACCGTGGCGATCCGCCGGGTGAACATCGGCCAGAACCCGAACGAGCCCAGCCTGCTCGACGTGCTGCCGCCGGATCGCTACACGCTGCTGCCCAATACCGCCGGCTGTTACACCGCCGACGATGCGGTGCGCACCTGCAGGCTGGCGCGCGAACTGCTGGACGGCCACAACCTCACCAAGCTGGAAGTGCTCGGCGACGAGCGCACGCTGTATCCGGACGTGGTGCAGACGCTCAAGGCCGCCGAGCAACTGGTCGCCGATGGTTTCGACGTCATGGTCTATACCTCCGACGATCCGATCCTGGCCAAGCGGCTGGAAGAGATCGGCTGCGTGGCGGTGATGCCGCTGGCCGCGCCGATCGGCTCCGGGCTGGGCATCCAGAACAAGTACAACCTGCTGGAAATCATCGAGAACGCCAAGGTGCCGATCATTGTCGATGCCGGCGTAGGCACGGCCTCTGATGCGGCGATCGCGATGGAGCTGGGCTGCGATGGCGTGTTGATGAATACCGCCATTGCCGGTGCGCGCGACCCGATCCTGATGGCGAGTGCGATGCGCAAGGCGATCGAAGCGGGACGTGAGGCGTTTCTGGCCGGGCGGATTCCGCGCAAGCGGTATGCGTCGGCGTCGAGCCCGGTTGATGGTGTGATTGGATGAGTGGGTGTACTGCGTTGACATTGCAGTCGAGGCGCAATGATTGGCAGTGCGGCGTGCCGGATGTTGCCGTTGCTAGATCGCGCGTTGCTGCGCGTGCGCCCTCACGCCGTACCCTCACCCCAACCCCTCTTCCGGCGGGAGAGGGGCTTTCGTTTTACTGATGACTTAATTCATGACCGATCCGTTTACCAGTGACGGCGCCAAGATGCCGCCCAAGCCCTTCACCATCGAAGAGGGCCGCCGGCAGGTGCGCAGCTTCGTGCTGCGGCAGGGCCGCTTTACGCCTGCGCAACAGCGCGCGTTCGATGAGTTGTGGCCGCGCTTCGGTCTGGATTACGTCGGGACACCGCGCGATTTCGATGCTGCCTTCGGCCGCGCCGCACCCAAAGTGCTGGAAATCGGTTTCGGCAACGGCGCAGCGTTGCGCTTTGCCGCGCAGCAGGATCCCGGCCGCGACTACATCGGCATCGAGGTACATGCGCCCGGCGTCGGCCGCTTGCTCAATGCCTTGCACGACGACGACAGCACGCATGTGCGCCTCTATCACCACGATGCGGTGGAAGTGCTCGAGCACGAAATCGCCGATGGCGCGCTGGACGAAGTGCGCATCTATTTCCCAGATCCATGGCACAAGAAGCGCCACAATAAGCGCCGCCTGATCCAACCGGCGTTTGCGCAGTTGCTCGTGCGCAAGCTGCGCGATGGCGGCCGCCTGCACGCGGCCACCGACTGGGCCGATTACGCCGAACAGATGTGGGACGTGCTCGACGCCACACCGGGCCTGGTCAATCGCGCCGGCCCACGCGGCCACGTCGAACGCCCCGCCTGGCGCCCGCAGACCCACTTCGAAACACGCGGCCAGAAGCTCGGCCACGGCGTATGGGATCTGGTTTATGACCGGGAATGGGGAGTCGGGAATGGGGAATCGCAAGGGCAACTGCCTCCGGTATCCGGATAGCGTCCACCTGCGTCGGCCTTCCCCGCTTTTCCCATTCTCCATTCCCGACTCCCCATTCCCGGACCTCAATGGACACCGCGCTGACACTGACCAACGATATGAAGCTCGTCCTCGGGCTGGTCGGTTTTACGATGGCGATGTTTTTGTTCGAGCGCATCCGCGCCGATGTGGTGGCGTTGATCGTGCTGGTGGTGTTGGGCGTGACCGGGCTGGTGGCGCCGGAAGAACTGTTCGGTGGCTTCTCCGGTAACGCGGTGATGAGCATCATCGCCACCACCATTCTCGGGGCGGGGCTCGAGCGCACCGGTGCGTTGAATCGGTTGGCGACGTGGTTATTGAGGCGCTCGCACGGCAGCGAACAACGCTTGATGATGATGACGCTGGCCATCTCCGGCTTGAACTCGTCGTTCATGCAGAACCCGTCGGTGATGGCCTTGTACCTGCCGGTGGCCTCGCGGCTGGCCGCACGCACCGGGCTCACCCTGCAACGCATGCTGCTGCCGATCGCGGCGGCCATCGTGATGGGCGGCGCGCTCACCATGGTGGGCAATTCGCCACTGATCCTGCTCAACGATCTATTGGTCTCTGCCAACAACAACCTGCCCTCGGGCATGGCCAGCATCGAGCCGTTGACGATGTTCGCTCCGCTGCCGATCGGGGTGGCGTTGCTGATCGCCGCGTTGCTGTACTTCCGTTTCTATGGCGACCGCAAGCTGATCGAAGAAGAACGGCTGATCAACGAAGGCGTCACGCCCTCGCGCACCGAGAGCTATTTCGCCAAGACCTACGGCATCGACGGCGATGTGTTCGAGCTCACCGTCAGCGCCGAAAGCCCGCTGGTCGGCATGACCCTGGGCGAGGCCGAAGCGCTGCACGACGCGCCGTTGCTGCTCGCCCTGAAGACCGGCAACGACACCCGCCTGGCGCCGCCGGCCGACATGCGCATCTGGGTCGGCAGCGTGCTCGGTGCGATGGGGCCGCGCCAGGAAGTGACCGACTTTGCGCAGAACCACTTCCTGCGCATGTCCTCGCGCCTGCGCAACCTGGGCGACCTGTTCAACCCCAGCCTGGCCGGTATTTCCGAAGCGGTGATTCCGCCGAACTCGCGGCTGATCGGCAAGACCGCCGGCGAATTGCGCCTGCGCAAGCAGAGCGGCATCAGCCTGCTGGCGATCAACCGCGACAAGCAGGTGATCCGCGAGGACGTGCGCAACGTGCCGCTGCGCGGCGGCGACATGCTGGTGTTCCACAGCATCTGGCAGGACCTGGCGCAGGCGGCGGAAAGCCGCGACTTCGTGCCGGTGACCGACTTCCCCAAGGGCGAGCAGCGCCCGCACAAGTTCAAGATCGCGATGGCGATCTTCGCCTTCACCATTTTGATCGCGTTGACCTCGCGCCTGCCGGTGGCGCTGACGTTGATGACCGGCGTGGCCTGCATGCTGGTCAGCGGCGTGCTGCGTATGGACGAGGCCTACGCCTCCATCAACTGGAAGACCATCTTCATGATGGCCGGCCTGATCCCGCTGGGTTGGGCGATGGACAGCAGCGGCACCGCAGCCTGGGTGGCCGGCCACACCATCGACCGCCTGCCCGAAGGCGTGCCGGTGTGGGCGCTGGAAATCAGTCTGGCATTGCTGACCACTGCGTTTTCGCTGGTGATCAGCCATGTCGGCGCGACCATCGTGATGGTGCCGATCGCGGTCAATCTGGCGCTGGCGGCCAATGGCAATCCCACTGCATTCGCATTGATCGTGGCGTTGTCGGCATCCAACAATCTGATGACCGCCTCCAACCCGGTGATCTCGATGGTGGCCGGCCCGGCCAACTATCAACCGCGCGAGCTGTGGCGCGTGGGCGCGCCGCTGTCGCTGATCTACATCGTGGTGATGGTGTCGATGATCAACCTGATGTTCTGGTGGGCGGCGCGCTGAGTCGGTGTAGCGATTTTTAGCAGCACGCGAGCTGCACGCGACCTGGCACGCAACCACCATAGATATCGCCGACACGCTGCACGCACTCGCCCGTGGCTTGCAGGCAACGTCGCTGCCGGAGGAGCGGAGCGACCTAGCCCAGGAAAACCTGCTCGCCCTCGATGCGCACCGGCACCGCCAGCAACGATTGACCGCGGCATGGGCCGCTGATGCATTCGCCGCCGGTGAGCTCGAATGCAGCGCCATGTGCGGCGCAGACCAGATGGCCTTCCTTGGTCTTGAGGAACTGGCCTGGCGCCCAATCCAGCCGACGGCCGGCATGCGGGCACACGTTCAACCACGCACGCACCTGCGCGCCTTCGCGATACAACACCAGCGATTCCGGGCCGCCCTCCCACAGCGCTTCGACTTCCAGAAATCCTGCGTCGGGAATCTGCACCAATTCAAGCGTGGTGGGCGATGACGAAGACATGCGATCAGCCGATCGAGAACGAATGCCGATTGTGGCATGCACATGGATCGCTGCTGCACTGCACTATCGGCGGGATCAGCGCATCAGCGCACCGCGAATACCTCGTCCATCGCAGGCCGCAAGCGACGACGGGCGGGCCTCTGCGCTAGGCCGAACGTGATGGCCGCCGCAAAACCAGAGTGCATTTAACGAACTTTTCACTCAATGACATGAAACCGCAACGATACTGACTGCCTGTTTCCTGCCCGGCAACCCACCGCCATGCCTGCACGCATCTTCCAATTCGGCAACATTCACCACCTGTTTGCACCGCGCAAACCGCGTCATCCGTTGGTGCGCGTTGCTGCGGGTCTGGCGGGTCTGGTCATTCTTGCGGTGTTGATCTTCTTCAGCGTGTTCGTCGGTGCGGCCATGATCCTGGGCGGCATCGCCTGGAAATTGTTGAGCAAGTCCAACCGACGTGCGCCGCAGCAAGCGCGCGTGGTCGAGGCCGAATACCGCGTGGTGCGCAAGCCCGCGTTGCCGTTGTCGCACTGAGCGACGCTGCGCGCATGACGCGCAGACGGTGTTGTCGTACACCGCCAAACGGCTAGACTCACGCGTCCCGTTCTCCAAGGATGCGTGCATGACCCACGATGTGATTCCCGCCGCCGATGTTCCGCGCATTCCGGTGGTTGGTGGCGGCAATTTTCCGGTGCACCGCATCTACTGTGTGGGCCGCAACTTTGCCGATCACGCGCGCGAGATGGGCGCCACCGCGCCTGCCTCCAAAGCCGAACGCGGCCAGCCGACGTTTTTCATGAAGCCTGCCGATGCGATCGTGGTCGGTCACGGCGACCATATTCCGTATCCGCCCGGCACCAAGGAACTGCACCACGAAGTGGAGCTGGTGGTGGCGCTGGGCCGCGATGCGCCGGCCGGCGAGTTGCCGGTGGATCAGGCCGAGGCCTTGATCTATGGCTATGGCGTGGGATTGGATCTGACCCGTCGCGATCTGCAGGCAGCTGCCAAAGCCAAGGGCCTGCCGTGGGACATCGCCAAGGGCTTCGATCATTCCGCGCCGGTCAGCGAGCTGGTGCATGCCGGCGAGGTGGGCGCGCTGGACGCATTGAATCTGTCGCTTGAGGTCAATGGTGAGGTGCGCCAGCAATCGTTGCTGGATCAGATGATCTGGAATGTGCCGGAGATTCTGCATGAGCTCTCCAAGCTCTATGCATTGCGCGCGGGCGATCTGATTTTCATGGGTACGCCGGCCGGTGTCGGTCCGTTGCTGCCCGGCGATCAGTTCAGCGCCCGCCTGGAAAACGTCGCCGAGCGCCACGGCATCATCGCGGGCTGACACGCAGCCCGCTACGATCTCATTGCGGCAGTTGGTCCGCGACCGCATCTGGAGTGCGCTATGGGAATGGTCAGCGAATTCAAGCAATTCGCGATGCGTGGCAATGTCATCGACCTGGCGGTCGGTGTGGTCATCGGTGCGGCGTTCGGCAAGATCGTCACCGCGCTGGTGGAGAAGATCATCATGCCGCCGATCGGCTGGGCCATCGGCAATGTGGATTTCTCGCGGCTGGCGTGGGTGCTCAAACCGGCCGGCGTGGATGTCACCGGCAAGGAAATCCCGGCCGTGGCCATTGGCTATGGCGATTTCATCAACACCGTCGTGCAGTTCGTGATCATTGCCTTTGCGATCTTTCTGGTGGTCAAGCTGATCAACCGCCTCACCCAGCGCAAGCCGGATGCTCCCAAAGGCCCGAGCGAAGAAGTGCTGCTGCTGCGCGAGATTCGCGACTCGCTGAAGAACGACACGCTGAAGACGCCAGGCGTGCCGTAAGCGGACACATCCACTGCACAACTTCGCGCAGGAGGATGACCTTTCGCACGCAGACGGGGGACCTCGCGCTGATAAGCTCGGGGTCCCCCTTGTCGTTGGAGCCGCCCTGCATGCGTCGTCTCGCTGTCGCCATCTCTGCCCTACTCGCTTGCGCGCCTGCGCTGGCCGCACCAACCACCATCGCCGATAGCGCGCTGCGCACCGCCGCACAGCTGCGCGAGCAGGCGTTGGCCGACAGCACCGGCTTTGCAGTGGTGGAATCGTTGACCACCGAAGTGGGCCCGCGGATTGCCGGCGGCGAAGCCGATCCGCGCGCGGTGGCCTGGGCCAAGGCCAAGTTCACTGCGCTGGGCTTCGACAAGGTGTGGACCGAGCCGGTGACGTTTCCCAAGTGGCAGCGTCGCAGCGAGCAGGCCACGGTGATCGGCGCGCATGCGCAGCCGCTGCACATCACCGCACTGGGCGGCAGCCCGGGCGGCACCGTCGAAGGCGAGGTGGTGCGCTTCGAAAATCTCGCTGCATTGCAGGCTGCACCGGCCGGCTCGCTCACCGGCAAGATCGCGTTCGTCGATTACCAGATGACCAAGGCGCGCGACGGCCAGGATTACCGCAATGGCGGTGCGGTGCGCAGCAAGGGGCCATCGGAGGCGATTCGCAAGGGCGCGGTCGGATTTGTGATGCGCTCGGCCGGCACCGACTCGCACCGCGTGCCGCATACCGGCATCACCCGTTTCGATGAAGGCGTGACGCCGGTGCCGGCAGCAGCGTTGTCGGTACCGGACGCCAACCAGCTCGCGCGGCTCACCGCGCTGGGCGGCACGCGTCTGCGGCTGGCACTGGATTGCGGTTGGGACGGCACGGCGACCTCGTACAACGTGATCGGCGAAATCACCGGGCGCAGCAAGCCGAAGGAAGTGGTGGTGATCGGCGGGCATCTGGATTCGTGGGATCTGGGCACCGGCGCGATCGACGATGGTGCAGGCGTTGCGATCACCATGGCCGCAGGCCACCTGATCGGCCAACTCAAACAGGCGCCCAAGCGCACGATTCGCGTGGTGGCCTTCGCCAACGAGGAGCAAGGCCTGTATGGCGGCAAGGCGTACGCGGCCGCGCACGGCAAGGATGCCAAGGACATGGCGCTGCATCAGATCGGCGCGGAGAGCGATTTCGGTGCCGGGCGTATTTATGCGTTCAACACCGGCTCGGCGGCACCGGAAGAATCACGTGCGGCGACCAAGCAGATTGCCGAGGTGCTCGCACCGTTGGGCATCGCCTACGAGCCGAGCAAGGGCGGCCCGGGCCCTGATGTCGGCCCGATCTCGGCCAAGGGTGGCGCGTGGGCATGGCTGGCGCAGGACGGCACCGACTACTTCGATCTGCACCACACCGCCGACGACACCCTGGACAAGATCGACCCGAAGGCGCTCGCGCAAAACGTGGCCGCCTATACGGTGTTTGCGTATCTGGCGGCCGAAGCAGATGGCGATTTCGGTAGTCGCGCGAAAGTTGTGCAGCCACCGAGCGAGTAAGCGCGGCTGAAGACGTCCGCGGGCGGACGTCGGTTGAGCATAGGCGGCATAGGTGACGCACACGGTGTGCGTTATCGGTGCCGATCCCGAACATCGACAGCGCCGCTTACCAGCAGCGAAGACAATATAAGTCGCTGCAGGCTTCAAGCGCACCACCTGCCCTTTCGCTTCCACTCCAGGACGAGCACACACGATGGCGGCCAAGCGGCAACGCAGTGCGAACACTGCAGCGACTCTGCTGGATGTCGCCAAACACGCCGGCGTCTCGCCGATGACCGCCTCGCGCGTCATCAACCGCCACCCGCATGTCGGTGAAGACATGCGCGTTCGCGTGGAAGCCTCAGTGCAGGCATTGGGCTACCGGCCCAACCTGGCCGGCCGCTCGTTACGCACCAGCGGTCTGTTGCGCATCGGTGTGCTGTACAGCAATCCCAGCGCCGCCTATCTCAATCAGTTCATGCTCGGCTTGCTCGAACAGAGCAGCCTCAATGGCAGCCAGGTGCTGGTGGAAAAATGCGGCGCCATCCGCAGCCAGCGCGCCGCCACCGAACGATTGCTGGCGGCCGGCGTGGACGGGGTGATATTGCCGCCACCGTTATGCGATTCGCGCCAGACCATTGCGGAACTCGATGCACGCGGCATCCCGGTCGTGGCGGTGGCCAGCGGCGCGCCGATGGCGCAAATCAGCTCGGTGCGCATCGACGATTATCAGGCCGCGCGCGCCATCGTCGATCATTTGATCGAACTGGGCCATCGCCGCATCGCCTTGATCAAGGGCGACCCCAAGCACACCCCGAGCGCGTTACGCGCCAATGGCTATCTCGACAGCTTGCAGGCTGCAGGTTTGACGGTGGCCGAGGAGTTGATCGCCGAAGGATTATTCACCTATCGCTCCGGCCTGCTCGCTGCGCGCAGCCTGCTCGCACAAACACAACCGCCCACCGCCATCTTTTGCAGCAACGACGATATGGCCGCTGCGGCCGTTGCGGTGGCACACGGCCTGGGCTTGCGCGTGCCCGAGGACGTGTCGGTCGCAGGCTTCGACGACACCCCGGTGGCCACCACCATCTGGCCCGAGCTCACCACCGTGCATCAACCGGTCACCGCGATGGGACGCGCTGCAGTGTCGCTGTTGGCCGATGCAATCCGTCAGCGACGCAAGGGCGATACCGCACCGGGCGTGCATCAGGTGATGAAGTACACGCTGGTCAAGCGCGGATCCACCGCGGGGCCGCCGGCACGGTAACCGCTACATCGATCCGTAGCGTGTAAACCCTGTGCCATTCCGCACAAAAAACGGCCGCATCGCTTCCCGACGATGCAGCCGAATGGGAGGGTGCCCGACGTTTCCATCGGGCGTACTGCAGCGCCGCATTCAACGGCGACGGGAAGAAAGCGCAATGACCGCTTGGAGAGTGGACACCACGCAAACATGTGCGACACAGCGCATAGCTGCGCCGTGTCGCACATCGGTGCAAGCGGATCAGAAGCGCAGACGCAAACCCGCGTAATAACGACGCTCGAAGATGTTCTGGTCGTAGTAGTGATTGGTCCACTGCGCGTAACGGCGTTCGCTTTCGCCGGTGAGGTTGGTGGCCTGTGCGTACAGCGTCAGGTGATCATTGACGTCGTAGCTGAGCGATGCATCCAGATAGCCCACATCGTCGTTCCAGATCGCCAGTTCATCGCCCCAGGCCCCGCTGTTGACCTGGCTGAAGCGCTTGCTGCGCCAGTTGTAGGCCACGCGTGCCTGCAGCTTGTCCTTCTGGTACCACAGCACCGCATTGGCCTGATGCTTGGAGTTGTCGCCGATCGGCAGCGTGTTGCCGTCGATATCGGTGTTGTCGGTGTCGGCAT
The DNA here is from genome assembly GCF_040279205.1 of Xanthomonas hortorum. Lineage (GTDB taxonomy): Bacteria > Pseudomonadota > Gammaproteobacteria > Xanthomonadales > Xanthomonadaceae > Xanthomonas > Xanthomonas hortorum_F. The sequence goes on along the minus strand of NZ_JBEOLS010000001.1, from coordinate 155,373 downwards.
CGGAGAAGGTGTAGTTGATGTTGGTGCCGAAGCCGCTGAGCCAGCCGGGCAGGAAATCGAACGCCTGCTGGTAGCCGATTTCGAAACCCTTGATCTTGCCGCCGCCGCCGTTGACGATGCGCTCGACCGTTCCACCCTGACGCACCACGCCATCGGCGTCAGGCAACAGTTCGATATTGGTCACGGTGGTGGGAAACGACTTCACATCGATCAGGAACGCGCCCACGCTGATTAACGAGGCATCGGCGAAATACCATTCCCACGAGGCGTTGTAGTTGGTGGCGCGGTACGGATCCAGATCCGGATTTCCGGAGCGGCCGTTGAGGAACAGCACTGCATCCGAGGGCAACGACGGATTGCGCGGCGGTGTGCCGTTGACCGCATAGAAGCTCACCAGGCCGCGACCGAGATCGGGCAGATCCTGGCGCGCCACCGCCTTGTTGTAGGCAAAGCGCAGCTTCTGCGCATCGGTGATGTCCAGCGACAGGTTGGCGGTGGGCAGCACGTCGGTGTATTGGCGGTTCAATCGATTGGTACCGATCGCCGGGCTGACACCGTTCCATTCGACATTGCCGATAAACACATTGCCGCTGCTCAGATACTGATCGATCGCCAGCTTGGTCTGCACGATGCGTGCGCCGATGTTCGCCGTCCACGGGACCGCGCTGCCGGTGCCGCCTTCCAGATTCGCCAGAAAGTACGCCGCCGTGCTCTTTTCGGTGACCTTGTACGAATCAGCGGCCTGCTGGTACGCCACGTTGCCGGGGTACAGGCTGTTGAGATAGCCCACCGGGTCCTTCATGACCTGCGGGTTGATCGCCGGCAGGCCCTGGCTGCCCAGGCCGGTGACCTTGAGCGGATCGAAGTCATTGAAGTAGGCCCAGTAACCGGGGATCGAATTGAACGGCAGCAGGCGCGCTTCGGAGACGCCGCTGCAGGTATCCACGATCAGCGGATCCTTGAAGTAATACAGCGAGCGGTTCGGGTCTGCACAACTGCTCGACACCGGCGACAGGTAGCGATAGGTATCCAGCTTGACCTCGCGCTCGCCGTAGCGAATGCCGAACTGGAAACCGCGCACCACGCCCTCATCGAACTCGAAGGTACCGTCGGCGCGGAATGCATCCATCGTCGCTTCGATCTTGTTGCCCTGCGCCCAGGTGGACATCAGCTGCCAGTTGTCCGGGTTGGACACATCGGTGCCGAGGTTGACCGCCGGATAGGTGCCACGGAAATCCACCGAGGCATCGACCGTTGGCAAGCCATTGGCGTTTGCCCATTGCGTCACGCCACCGGCGCGGGTGATCTGGTCGCCGCGCGTCACTACGGCGTCGGCACGCGCTTCGTCGTAGGTGCGCTCGGCATCGCCGTGCACCCAACGGAACGAGGCGCGAAACGGGCCGCCATCGTCGAAGCGGAGTTCCAGATTGGTGTTCAACGCATTCGAATCGGCCACACCGGCCATGGAATGCGCTTGAAAGCGGTTGTAGCGGAACTGGCCATATTCGAGCACGCCATTGGGATCGACCACCGATCCCGGCTGCAGCTGATTGGTTGCCCAGCCGGTATGCAGCTGCGCGGCCACCGAGGTGTCCTGGTCTTCGAGCTTGGTGTAGGCCGCATCGGCCAGCACCGTCCACGACTCGTTGATGTTGAACTGGAACGAGCCGTTGATGCCGGTGCGCTGGCGATCGGTGCTGCGGTTATCCAGTTCGGTGGCCACCCAGTTGTAGAAATAATCGCGCGGCAGATTGCTCGGGTCGGTATTGCTGCCGATGCGTCCATCGCCGTTGAAATCGAAGCCCACGTTCTGCTCGGTGGATTTCTGCGCGCCGTTGGAATACACGCTGGGGTGCTTGTTCTCCAGCGTGGCATCGGAGTAAGACACCGCCAGCAACGCCCCCCAACGCTCGGTGCGGAAGCTGGCCAGGCCTGAGTACAGCTCGTTGAGTTCCTGCACGCGATCGCCGTAGGAGCCTTCGGCCTGGCCGCTGAAGGTCCAGCCTTCCGGCAGATCGAACGGGCGGCGCGTCTTCAGCGACACCGTGCCGCTGATGCCGCCATCCAGATCGGCGGCGGTGGGCGACTTGATCACGTCCACGCCACTGAACAAGGTCGGCGGGATGTCCACGAAGTCCGGCTGCGCACGGCCGATATTGGGCTGGCCGTATTGGTCGCCACCGCCGGCACTCAAGTACAACTCACCGTTCATGGTAGTCTGCACCTGCGGCATGCCGCGAATATTGAGCTGCGAGCCTTCGCCGGCCGAGCGCCGGATCTGCACACCGGGCACGCGCTGCAGCGAATCGGTGATGGTGACATCGGGCAACTTGCCGATGTCTTCGGCAGAGATCGAATCGATGATCTGCGCGGCGGTACGCTTGTTTTCAATGGCCTCGGCCTGCGCCCCGCGCACGCCCTTGACCATGACCTTGTCCAGTTCGGTGACGCCAGCAGTGGTGCTGGCGTCCTGCGCGTTGACGCTGCCGGCAAGCAATGTGAGCGCCGCCGCGAGTGCGGCAGCCAATGGGGTGTGACGGGTGTTCGCATGCAGCTTGTTCATGGTCCCCTCCCAGGGATGACGACAATCCACGACCGTTTCGAATGGCATTGCAGGCACGGCAATGCGGTATTGGCTGACGTGCGATCGGCACGTCAGTACGAGCGCCGTGCAAGGCACGGCGCGGCAACTTGCTGGCGCCGCTACGGAAGCCCGTTGGCAGCGCCTGTTGATGGTTCGACATTCCAGCCGCGCACTTGCAGCGTGGCATTGCGCAAGCTCGCCGCAGACGGGCCGCGAATCTCCACCTCGCGCTGCTCGCCCGGCACCAGACTCAGATAGTTGTCGCTGTAATACGCCGGCAGGATGCGCTGGCCTTGCGCATCCACCAGGGTCAGCTTGGTGTTGAGCGCAACCTGCTGCGATGCATTGCGCACGGTGGCGCGCAGCACCGGCTCCGCACCATCCTGCAACTGCGTGCTGAGCTGCACCGGCACTGCCGCCAGCGTATCCAGGCCGCGCATGGCGGCCGCATCGCGCGCCACCCAATAGAAATTGCGCGAGCGCACCACCGCATCGCGATCGAGCAATTGCAGCCGCACAAAGCCCAGCCCGTTGGTCTCTTTCAGCAATGGCGTCAATTGCAGCACCGGCGCCGACACCGCAACCGCTGCGGCCTCTACCGCTTGCTCGCGCTGTTGCAGCAGCTTGCCATCGGCACCGTAGATCTCGGCACGCACACGCAAGCCGCTGACCGGCTCGGCTGCGTTATTGACCACCACCACCTCGTGGCCGGGCAGGTTCATCTGTACATGCAGCATCTCCGCTGCATTGCGCACACCGTAGTAAGCGGCATGCGTATCGTAGTCATGGCTGTAGATCTGCCACATGTTGCTGGGCCAGGCGGGATGGCTCATCCATAGCAAGCGCCCGCTGTTCTTGCTCCACAGCTGCGCGTTGAAACCCTCGAAGATGGCGCGGTGGGTGTCGTAATTGAGAAGCTGCGCCTTGCGCTCGAAATCGGCCAGGCTGGTCGGCGCGCCGAGCTTGTCGGTGAGCGAGCGCATGAAGCTTGCGGTATCGCCGTTACCGGACTGGTGCCAGTCGTGGTACGCCCAGGTATCACCGATCGGCCACTGATCCTGCACCGCAGGTACCGACGCCTTGAACGATTCCAGCGTGGAGAACGAAGGCGTGCCCACTTCCACCGAAAACCCCTGCGCCAGCTTGTTGAAGTACGCCACCGGCTCGCGATAGTTGTACGGCCCGCTGACCTGCAGATTGATCTCGTTGGAACTGCCGGTGTACCAGCGCGTGCCATCGAGTTCGGCAACCAGTGTGTCCAGGCCTTCATTGAGGATGGGAGCCGGCACGCCTTCGTTACGCCCGAACCACAGCACGATGGAAGGATGATTACGGAAGCGCTTGATCACCTCGGCGGCATTGTCCAGAAACAGCGCCGCGTCGGCCGGCTCCAGGTTGTAGTTCTGGGTGGACTGCCAGAAGTCGTTGAACACCAGCATGCCGTATTCGTCGGCCAGCTCGAAGAAGCTGGCTTCGGTGTTCTGCCCCACCCAGTTGCGCACCACATTGAAGTGCGCATCGCGCTGCAGGCGGAAGTACGGCTCCAGCCGCTCGCGCGAAACCCGCTTGCGCCAATCGTCCATGCCCCAGTTGCCGCCTTTCACAGCAATCCGCACGCCATTGATGCGCAGCGCCAGATGCGGGGCCAGACTAATGTCGTCGAGTTGCTGCACGGCGGGCGAAGACAACGCGCCGGGATACAACGACTGTGCATTGCCACCAGGCACCGGGCGAATCGCGTCATGACGCACGTCGATAATGCGCTCGCCGCGTTGCCGCGCCTGATTGAGATCCACCAGCACGCGGCGTAGCGCGCCATCGTCGTCGAACAACGACAGTTCGTAGGTCACCTGACGAATGCCAAAGCGCAGCTGCTGCGCGTCCGAGCGCGTGCCGGCGATATCGAAACCGACCTGCAAGGTATACAGCGCAGGCTCGCCATAGCCGTTGGGCCACCACAGGCGCGGATTGGCGATCACCAATTGCGGCGTATCGGCAGCGCTGAGCTTGAGCGTGCTGCCACCGGCCGGCACCGTGACCTCGCGCTGGATGCGCACATCGCCGAAGGCCAGCTGCAAGGTGCCCTGCACTGCTGCGTTGGTGTCGTTGCGCAGTGGCACGCTGACCTCGAGTTCCGCGCGGTGATGATCCGGTGCCAGCCGTGCGGTGACCACTTGCGTATCACCGAGCGCCACGGGACCTGTTGCATGCAACTGCACGTCTTGCCACAGACCGGCATTGCGATCGCGCACCGCCGGAATCCAGTCCCAGCCTTCGCTGGCGATAAAGGTCGGCCCGTCCAGCGCCTGCATACCGCCATTTTCGCCGACGCCCGCCGTCATCGATTGTTCGTGTGCGATGCCCGGATGCGGCGGCGGCGACACGCGCACTGCGATGACATTCCTGCCCGGCTTGAGCTGCTTGCTGACATCGAAACGACCGCGCGCGAATGCACCACGGGTGCGCCCGACCTGAGTGCCGTTGACCCAGATCTCGCCGGCATAGTTGATGCCGTTGAACAGCAGTTCCAGGCGCTTGCCTTGCAGTGCCGCAGGCACATCGAAACTGCTGCGGTACCACCAATCCTGCCGGCTCAACGATTCGGGGATCTCCATGTTGTTGAGGCCGATATCCGGATCCGGATACACGCCGCGATCCACCAGGGTGGTGAGCACCGTACCCGGCACGGTCGCGGCGCGCCACGTGCTCTTGCCCGCTGCGTAATCGCTGCGCGACAGCGTTGCACCGGTGGCTTGACCGAGTTCCGGTGCTGCAGCAAGTTGCCATGCACCCACCCGCCATGACGCGGCATCCAGGGGCTGCAGCGCCGGTGCGTCCGGCACCGGCTTGGCAACCGGCGTCGAGAAGGCCGACGCACTGCGTGGCAAGGTCGCCGCAGGCTGCGGCGCAAGCTGCCCAGCCATCTGCTTGACCTGCACACGCCAGCCAGGCGATGCGTCTTCAAAGCGCTGCAACGCAGGATCCGGCGCCTGCCTTGCAAGCCGCGCGATGGCTGCCGTATCCAGTGCACCCGCCTGCGCGGTAAAGCCCGCGATCTCCCCACCGAAGTGCTGTGTATACGCAGCCGGTTGCTGACGCGGGCCGAATACCAATGTTGGCGCAACCGCGAGCTGCTGCACCTTGCCGCTGGCAACCTCACGGCCATTTGCATACAGCGTCAGACGCGTGCCTTGTGCAACTGCGGCGACGTATGTCCACGTCCCTGCGCGCAGTGTCTGCTTGCTGCGCAGCAAGTTGTCGCCGGCCTGCACAAAGCCGAGCTTGCCGTCGTCGACAACAAAATAACGGCCAGTGCCTTGCGGATCGCCCACACCGGCGATCAACGCAGGGCCTGTCGTTGCACTGGATAGGCGCACCCAACCGGACACGCTCCAATCGGTGTTGGCGGCAAGCAACGGCGTATCGGCGGCGAGCTTCTTGGTCAGCCCCACCCCGCCCGCAAGCACGCGCACGTCGTAAGGACCCGGCGGATCGTCGGCAGGCGCAGCCTCCACTGCAGTCCAACCGATGCAACCACACAACAACCACAGCGCTCCACGGCGGAACGCCTTGCGAACCATCAGCATTAGAGGCCTCTCCCAAGCTCTACTGCCAAACAACGGTGCACATCGCCGGACGCAACCAACAAGACGACTCGCAACTGTCTTGTCGCTTTGCTTCCAAGTGATGCCGCCCGTGGCTGCCGCCCCTGTTTCAGCGGCCATGGTGCGAGGTAACGTTACCCCAGGTAGATACCGACAACAACCTTTCTGCGTTAGGGTTGGCGCTCCCAGGAGGAGGGACTCATGCGAAACCTGATCCAGTCCGCATTACCGGCGGCATGCGCATTGCTGTGTGTGATCGCTGCGCCGGTTGCAGCACAGAGCTTGCGTGTGCAATCGCCCGACGCACGTACGCAAGTGGAATTCACCTTACGCGAGGGCGGCATTCCAACCTATCGCGTGCTGTATCGCAACAAAGTGGTACTCGACGATGCACCGCTTGGGCTGGATCTGGGCAGAGCCAATAAGCTCGGCCGCGATATGACGCTGCAAAGCAGCACCACCGAAACGCATGACAGCCAGTTCGCCTTGAGCGTGGGCAAAACGCGCCAGATGCGCGATCACTATCGCCAATTGCGCGTGCAGTTGTCCGATGCACAACAGCGGCGACTCACCATCGAGTTGCGCACCTACGACGATGGCGTAGCACTGCGTTACGTGCTGCCCGACACCGGTGAAGTGCGCATTCGCACTGAGCTCACCAGCTTTGCATTTCCGCGCGATTACGCTTGCTGGACCTTGAATCTCGGTCGCTTCGGCACCAGCCACGAGGGCGAATACGATGCGATCGCCGCCTCGAAGTTGCGCCCGCACAATCTGCTTGAACTGCCGCTGGTGTGCCAGACCGATGCGAGCGGCACCACGTTGGCGATTGCCGAGGCCAACCTGCGCGATTACGCCGGCTTGTATCTCACCGGCCGCGAGGATGGCGGGCTGGGGGTGTCGGCGAAATTATCGCCACGCCTGGACGACCCCAAGCTGGCGGTCGATTTCGATGCCAAAGGCCACGATTTCGCCACGCCATGGCGGGTGATCATGCTCGGCGACAGCCCGGCAAGCCTGATCGAATCCAATCTGATTTCCACACTCAATCCACCGCCTGACTTCGATGCCAGCTGGGTGCGTGCGGGCAAATCGGCTTGGGATTGGTGGTCCGGCTCGCTGGCCAGCGGTGTGGCGCACCCGGGCATGAATACCGCCACGATTCAGCGCTATATCGATCACGCGCAGCAATTGAAACTGCAATACATGCTGATCGACGACGGCTGGTATTTCGGCAGCACCGGCGACGGCCAGTACAACGTCGATGCCGATATCCGCAGGCCGGTGGAGCAACTCGACCTGCCCGGCCTGGTGGCCTACGCACGGCAGCGCGATGTCGGGCTGTGGCTGTGGGCGCATTGGCGCGCGCTCGACGCGCACATGGACGAAGCGCTTGCGTGGTATCAGCAGCTCGGCATCAAGGGCATCAAGGTCGACTTCATGGACCGCGACGATCAGCAGATGGTGGATTTCTATCACCGCCTGCTCGCCAAGGCCGCCAAGCACAAATTGCTGGTAGATCTGCATGGTGCCTATCACCCCACCGGCTTGACCCGCACCTATCCCAACTACCTCACGCAGGAAGGCGTGCTCGGCGCCGAATACAACAAGTGGACCACGCGCATCACCGCCACGCATAACCTCACGTTGCCGTTTACGCGCATGTTGCTCGGGCCGATGGACTACACGCCCGGCGGCTTCCGCAATGTGCGCCCGGCCGACTTCAAGGCGCAGCACATCGCGCCGCAAGTGATGACCACGCGCGCGCAGCAGCTGGCGATGTATGTGGTCTACGAAAGCCCGTTCGCGGTGGTGGCCGATAGCCCGGAGCAATACGAAAACGTGCCGGCAGCGCAGTTCCTGCGCGATGTGCCGGCAAGCTGGGACGAGACGCGGGCATTGGACGGTGCCATCGGCGAACACATCGCACTGGCGCGGCGCAGCGGCAAGGACTGGTATGTGGGCGCAATGACCAACGAGCAGGCACGCACGCTGCAGTTGCCCTTGTCGTTTCTGGGCAAGGGCACCTGGACCGCGACCATCTACGCCGATGGCGAGGCGCCGACAGAAGTGCGTATCGACACGCGCAAGCTCACACGTAACGACACGTTGCAGCTTGCGCTGGCTGCAAGCGGCGGCGCTGCAGTGAGGCTGCAAAAAAAGTAAGAACAGCCATGCTTATGGCGGAGTGACCGTGCACACCTTTGCGCATTGGCAATACGCCGTACGCAAGGGTGTGCATGACCATCGACATGGCATCCGCTTAGCGCATTGCGCTTGGCGTGTGCCTGATGTCACGTAATGCGTGCTTGCCGATATATTCCCTTTTTAGACAGTTAGGATGCGCACGCCTTCAACGCAGGCATGCGCCACCGAATGAACCTCGGGACGCAACTGCGACACTGAGAGCACTGTGCTGCATGGTGCGCCACGTGCAGGCAGTTTCGTTCTGGCGTCAGGGGAAACACATATGACCTTCCGTTCCAATCGGCCGATAGCGATCGGCCGCGCCGTTGCTGCGCTCTGCGTTTGTGCATTGGCTCCTGCCACTCACGCCGCCGCGTTGCTGCCGCCGTCGATTTCGGCAACCAGCGATCGCAGCATCGACACGCTGATGCCACCGCTACTGCGGACGCCTGCCACGGCAAGCGTCGCACCCGCCCAGCGCGATGCGCTACGCGCGTCGCTATCGGTGTCGCGGGCATTTCCGCAGGTCACGCGCGAGTTCAAGCAGTTTCTCCAGGCACAGGCCCAGATCAGCTACGCCACCCGCGATGCCACGGCCAAGGTCGCCGACCAGACCGCATTTGCCGAAATGCAGCGCTATCTGTTCAATCGCTATAACGGGCTGACGGTGTTGCGTAGCGTGCGTCAGGGGCAGACCGTATTCGATTGCATCCCGCGCGAACAACAACCGGGACTTCGCGACGGCAGCGCCATCGCCACACCGCCACCGATAACAGCGCCGGCGGCAAACGCCGCTGCTTTACCTGCACGCAACGTCTCACAGCGGTGCGATGCGGGCAGCGTTCCATTGAAACGTATCGGCATCGCCGAGCTTGCCGAACACCGCGATCTACGCGCTTTTCTGAAAGCAGGGCTGCCTCCGCGCAGTGGACCGCAAGCGGTTACCGCGCCACCCGTGTACAGCAATCACTTTCATGCACAGGTCGCATTGGACGTCGACACCTCGTCGGTCACAGGGGCAGGCGCAGACCTCAATCTCTGGGCACCAACGATTCGCAATACCGACGAAACGCAATCGATCAGCCAGATCTGGATCGTAGGCACCAGCGCACAAGGCAAGGACCAGACGCTTGAAGCCGGCTGGCAAGTGCAACCAGGCGCCGGCTGGGGTAGCAAGCCAATCGTTTTCATTTACTCCACCCAGGACGGTTACGCGACCACCGGCTGCCACAATCTGGACTGTGCCGACTTCGTGCAGATCAGCGATGCCAACGTGCTCGGTGTCGTACCTAGTAACGGCTACAGCACGGCTGGCGGCACGCAGACGATGATGCGTGTGGAATTTCAGCGCAATGAAGATGGCTACTGGTGGTTTGGCTATAACAACGAATGGATCGGCTACTACAAGGCCGAGCTGTACTCCGGCGATCTTGCCAACGGCAGAGTGGCCTACATCAATGCAGGAGGCGAAACGTCCAACAACAACGGCAAACCTCTCACTATGATGGGTAGCGGCAAGTTCGCCGCATCCGGTTACCGCCAGGCGGCTTTCCAGGCCAATCACTTTTATCGGGATGCGGCGATGGTCAACCATCCGATAAAACAACTGTATGCGATCGGGCTGCAGAATCCGAGCTGTTACACCTTAGCCATTGCCGGTTACACGTATCCGTATGCACTGGGCGCTGGCGTTACCCGCACCACCTTGTCGCCGGAAATGCAGAACGGCGGCTTTTACTTCGGCGGGCCGGGCTGCCCACGCTGAGTTGAGTAGGGTCTATCGCGCGTACCGTTTCGGTGCGCGCGATTTCGGTGCGCACGATCGCTTACGGCAAGTCCACGCCTGCACACACGGGCGGGCGCGCATCCTTGATTTGCCGCACGCCGTTGGCATCGAACTGCAATGCCGCATGCTTGGGCGCGAACGCAGGCCAGGCCGGCAATCCCTTGGCGTTGGGATTGCCACGCTGCACGAAAGCGGCCCAATAACGCTGCAAACTCACCGGCGGCTGTCCGATCGGCAGATCATTGAACAGGAATGGCAGCTCGGCGCTATGGGTCACCTTACCGCCCGGTGCGGCGGTATCGAACACGTAATGCCACACCGGCACGCCAAGCGCGGCCTGCTGCTGTGCGACGGTCACTGCCGGGCAACGGAAGGTGAGATCGGTGGACAGCTGCATCGCCGCATCGCCTTGACGCGCGGCACGCTGCGCCGCGTATGCACGCTGCACTTGCAGCACTGCATCAGCCTGCGCGGGATAGTCGCGACGCAGACGCGCCTGCGCGCCCTGCTTGCCGCCATATTCCAGCTCCTGCACCACGTAGCCGATCAACAGCGGCACCTTGGCCTGAGCACCTTCGGCCAGTAACGCGGTAGGCGCACGTGGCAGCACGCGTCCGTCGACAACCGCCTGCAACCAGATGTAGCCATCGTCGTCCAGGGCCGGCACGTCGACACCCTGCGCGGCCTTGATCACCTGCTCCACCGGCAGCGCACGCAGCTGTGCCAGACGCGTTGCAGCATCATCGATGCCTGCACGCTTGGCGATATTCACACCCAACGTGCGGTTCTCTTCCAGCGAGCGCGCTGGCAAGCCGAAACCGGCGGTGCCGCTCTGCTCGATCGCTGCCGAAAACAGGCCACGTGCCAGCGGGCTGAGCATCAGCAGGCCCACGTCCTGACCACCGGCCGACTGCCCGGCGATGGTGACCCGCGCAGGATCGCCACCGAACTGCGCGATGTTGTCGCGCACCCACTGCAGCGCGGCGATCTGATCGAGCAAGGCGTAGTTGCCGGCGGCCTGGTTGTCGCCATCGCGCAGTTCCGGCAGCGACAGAAAACCGAGTGCGCCAAGCCGGTATTGCAGCGTCACCACCAGCATGTTCTGTGCGACCAGATTGGTCGGCAGATGACCATCCGCGCCGCCAGCCACATTGGCGCCGCCGTGAATCCACACGAACACCGGCAGCGTCTTGGCCGGCTGCAACTTCGGCGTCTGCACTTCGACATACAGGCAATCTTCGGTGCCGCGCTTGGCCATGGCGTTGTTCCAGCCCAGCGCGGGCTGCACGCACGGCGTGGCCGCCTGGGTGGCATCGCGCACGTCCGACCATGCCGCAGCCGGCTGCGGTGGCCGCCAGCGCAATGCGCCCAATGGCGGGGCAGCGAAGGGAATCGCGCGGAACACCGCGCTGCCGTCGTCCTGCCACTGCCCGCGCACCATGCCGTGATCGGTACGCACCTCCGGGGCGGCAGCCGTGGTGGTGGGAGCTGCCGCAACACTGCTGGCGCTCAGCACCCCGCCAATGGCGAGCAACCAGGCAGACGCACGCATCAGGACTGCCCGCTAAGCACGCGGGCGCGCCAGGCGGCCTGGAACACCGCCGTGGCCGAGGCCACGTTGAGGCTTTCGACCTTGCCACTGCCGCGAATCGACAACTGCAGGTCGCAGTCGCGTGCGAACTGGCGGTCCATGCCTTCGCTTTCTGCGCCCATCACATAGACCAGCCGCTGCGGCAAAGCTGCGGCGAACACGTCTTCACCACCGTCCGCCAGCGTGGCGGCCACTGCGAATCCGGCCTGACGCAGTTGCGCCATTGCCAATGCAGTGTCGGGCAGTTGCACCAGCGGCACCGCTTCGGCACCACCTTCGGCCACGCGTGCCGCCGCACCGGACAAGCCCAGCGTGGAGCCGGCCGGCAGCAGCAAACCGGCCACACCGAAGTGCGCGGACGAGCGCAAAATCGCGCCGAAGTTATGCGGGTTGCCCACGCCGTCCAGCCACAGCGCCAGCACCGGCCCGGCCGGCAAGGCGGCCAGCCAGTCCTGCAACGGCTGCGGGGTGACGCGCAGCACCTCGGCCACCACGCCTTCGTGGTGGGTACTGGCGGCCAGCTTGCTGAGATCGGCGTCCTCGACCACGCGGTAGCCGATGCGCTGGGCAACGCACCAGGCCAGCAGCGCCTTGAACTGCGGAATGCGCGCCTCGCTCAGATACAGCTTGCGCAACGCCTCCGGCCGCGCCTTGAACACCGCCTGCACCGCATTGATGCCGTACAGCCGCACTTCGCGCGCGTTGCCGCCAGAGGTTGAAGAAGCAGCGGGCGTGGCCGAGGGCGTGTACTGCGCAGGCGCCTGCGGTGCGGGTGGCCGCGCTGCAGGTGCACGCGGCGCGGCGCGGCCCCAAGGGTTATGCGCGCCGCCGGAGGTGCCGCCATCGCGCGGCGGGCGTGAGCCCCGTCCATCATGCTGTGTCATCGTCGTATCCAGTCGTTCGTGTTTCTTGCAGTGCGGAACAGGCCGTTCTCGACCGTTCCGCGATTGCTGTATCGGTCATCCTGCAGCGCCACCAGGGCCGCTGCCGCAGGAACAGTGACGACGATGGTAAGCCACTGGCGCGATGGGCCGTGTACGGCGGTTGGGATGAAGCCGATTTCCAAAGCCTTGCCTGCCTGCCGGGACCGACTTCTGGCGCGCAGGATCGGCGTGCCTCCATTTGGAAGGCTTCGCCATCGGTGTGTGTATACGGGTGCGGAAACGCTCGCTCAAGCCGCGCAGCACCAGCGGGTCATCGCGTGCCGCAACAAGACATCCAGGTCGTCCTGGCGCCAACGGCGCAGCACGACGCCGGCTCCGTGCTGCGTCGGTGAATCGTCCAATGCTCCGCCCCTATGTGCGCAGCATCGACACTGCCGATACTGCGCACCCGGGCCGCACGCTGCAACTCAGCGCTTGGCGGTTTGCGCCTGCTTCAGTGCAGCGCACAGGCGGATGGTTTCGCCGGTCTGGGCGAGGCCGCGGTCGGCGCCGCTGAGCTTGGCCAGGCGCGGTTTGAAGAACGCATCCAGGCGATCGGCGTCTTCCACGCTGCAGCTGCCGGTTGCGCCCATTCCCGGCAAGCCGCCGCCGTCGAACGAGCCGCTGCGCTGCACGATGCGATCGAAGTTGGCGGTGAACCATGCCCACATCGAATCGTGCGAGGCCTCATAACTGTGCCCGCGCGACAGCAAGCCCTTCATCTCGCCGACCTTGATCGCATCGGTGAGCGCGAAGTCGCGCGCCTGCTTGAGCAATGCCGGGTCCTGCAGCGTGCCCAGTGCGGTGATCATCGCATTGCGCTGCGCGGGGTCGGCATGCGTGCGCAATGCGTCGATCAACGCCTGCACGGCGGGCGCACCACGTTCCTGTGCGGTCACCGCCAGCACGGTGCCGAGCAGATCCGGATTGGCCTTGGAGAAGTCCAGTGCGCCGTTGCCGCCAGCCAGCACCGCATCGCCTTGCGCGAGCATCGCCTTGCGCACTTGCGCGTTCTGCAGCCGCAGCGCGAACAGGCCGGCCAGCGACGCGCGCAGCGTGGTGTCGTCGATCGATTCGCCGCTGCGCCGCGTGTAACCCAACTGCTGCAGACGCGGCAAATACGCCTGTTCGGCCGCCTTGCGCAAAGCGCCGCGCTGCGCCTCGGTGGTGGCCTGGTAACGCCAGATCCACACGAAGCGATCCAGCAGCGCGGTCGAGACATCGGCCGATGCGGACGGCGCCAACTGCTTGATCGCCGCCAGCACCGCATCGCTGTCGATATCGCCGTGGCGGTAGGCCGCATCGATCGCATCGGCGTAGGCGAGCTGTTCGTTTTCGTCGAGCTGGCCGATCTGCTTGCCGAGCGCTGCCAGCTGTTTCTTCGGCAGGCTGAATCGGTAATAGCCGGCGCCGCGCGCGTTCGGGAACACCCAGGTATTTTTCCCCGCGCCTTCCAGCACGATGCTGCCGCTGCCGTCTTCGAGCATCTGGCAGGCGGTGCCGACCTGGTTCTTGCCCTTGCCGTATTTCACGCACACCGGCACGCCCCATTGCTGCGCGGTGGAGCCGGTGGAGCCCAGCGGCAGGTAGCGCTGCTGCTGCAGTTTGACCACTGTCTTGCCGCCTTCGCGCGCAACCTGGGTCTGCAGATACGGCACGCCCGGCTGATTGAGGAAGCTGCGGAACGCGGCCTTGAAATCCTCACCCTTGCCGGCGGCCTCGGCGATCGCATCGACCAGATCGTCGGCAGTGGCGCTGCCGAATTTGTGCTTGGCGATATAGGCGCGCATGCCTTCGCGGAACACGTCTTCACCAACGAAGGCTTCGAACATCGCCAGTACCGCCGCACCCTTCTGGTAGGTGATGCCGTCGAAGGCGGTTTCGATATCGCCGTTGCCGGTGATCGGCTGGCGGATCTTGCGCGCGCTGACCAGGCTGTCGTTGTCCATCGCGTGCTGTGCGCCGGTGATGCGGTCCAGATTGGCGCGGTATTCCGGATGCAGCTGCATGGTGATCTTCTGCTGCATCCAGGTGGCAAACGCTTCGTTCAACCACAGGTCGTCCCACCATTCCATGGTGACGGCGTCGCCGGTCCACTGGTGAGCCAGCTCATGCGCATTGGTGTTGAAGGAGCGCTGCACGTTCTCGGCCGGCGAGTCCTTGTCCAGCAACAGCAGCCAGTCGCGGAAGGTGACGAACCCAGGGTTTTCCATTGCACCGGCGCTGAAGTCCGGGGCGGCGACCAGATCGAGCTTGTCGAACGGATAGCCGAAGGCGTAATAGTCCTCCAGCGCGGCGATGATCGCCGGGGTCTGGTCCAGCGCCGGGGTGATGCGCGGGCCCTGGCCCTTGGCGGCGATGCCGCGCAGCGGGGTCGGGTTGGGCCGCTGCGGGGTGGCCGGCATGGCCGGCACGTCCACCACATCCCATGGGCCGGCGGCGTAGGCGACCAGATAGGTCGGCAGCGGCACGGTCGGGGCAAAGGTCACCGTCTTCCAGCCCTTGCCGGCCGGCTTGGTCGAGGTGGCGATGGTGTTGGCCAGCGCCTGGTCGTCGGTGGGCACGGTCAGGCTGAGGTCGAACGGAGTCTTGAATGCGGGTTCGTCGAAACCGGGGAACGCGTAGCGCGCGCTGATCGGCTCCATCTGCGTCATCGCATAGGCCTGGCCCTGGTACTTCACCTGATACAGACCCTGCAGCTGCTGATTGAGCGGCGCGCTGTAGACGATGTCCACGGTGAGCGTCTGCGGCTGCAGCGTGCGGCCGAAATCCAGGCGCACCACACCGGCCTGCGCATCGGCTTCGACATAGCGTGCGGTCAGTGCCTTGCCCTTGACCGGCTTGACCGTGACCTTGCTGACCTTCAGTTCCTTGCCGTGCAGCCAGAGGTGATCGGAAGCCTGCTTGAGCTGCACGCGGATGCTGGTGCGGCCGCTGAACTCGCTCTGGTCCGGATCGATCTTGAACGACAGGCTGTAGCGCTCGGGCACCGCCCAGGTCGGCAGGCGGCCATTGGGCACCGGCTCGCCGGAGGACTGCGCCAGCGCGGTGCCGCAGCACAGCGCAAGAAGGGAGGGAGCAAGCAGGCAGGCAAGACGACGCATTGGCGATTCCGGGCAGGGTAACCGCGGAAGTCGACCACAGCCGGGCATGACTGTCATGTGACCTTCGTCATTGCGTGGGTTGGGACAGGCCACTCTTTAGACTCGCCAAAGCGCCGGCACAGCTCCGCATCCGTCGTACACACCGCTCTGGCAATGCGGCTTTGTCAGTGCCAAGTTGCTGGCCGGCGACCGATCTGCGGGTCAGGCGCTACGCAGCGCCGGCCTGCTCGCCACCGCCGCCGACACGGTGATGACCGGCCAACGCGCCACGCAGCTTCTTGGCCAGGACAACCCGCTCGCCGCGCAATCGGAGCTGGCGCATTTTGCCGGCCGCAACGTCGGCGGCTGGGCCGGCGGTACCGCCGCTGCCTACGCGCTGGGGAGCTCGGGCGCCGGGCCGATGGTGCTGATCGCAGCCGATGCGTATTTCTTGAGTACCGCTGGCGAGAAGGCCGCAGCGTTGCTCGACAACCGCGCCATCTACACCCAGACCGATCGCGAGGGCACGCAGTGGTCGTTCAACGGCATCGCCTGGGCGCGCGAGGGCAAGGCTGACACCACCAACGACGGGGTAGACAACCCCACCTCCACCCCCATCGTCGCCAGCTACGAGAAGGCACGCGAACTCAATTACCAGGCCACCAACGCCGCTGCAGCGCTCGCCCTCAAAGATCCGCCCACGCCGCAGGATCCGTATCGCCAGCCGGCCAATGCCACTGACCGCCCCAGCCTGAGCAGCGCCGACTGGCGACGCGATGCAGCGGACGGCCAGTGGCATCGGCTGGTCAAGGCCGATGTGTCGGGCGCCAATGATCACGGCAGTTACGTGCAGGAGACCGCCCTGCCGCACCGCAAAGCCGAACTGGACGCGCAGGCGCAGGAGGTGATCGCCCGCAACATCGCCAATAGCACCGGCGCCATCGCCGCGCGCTACGAATTGGCGCACCACCGCAGCGGCTGGGCGGCCGATGGCCTGCCGAAGTCGCCGGCCGTGCAGCAGGCGCTGCCCGATTCGGATGCGTTGACCGCCTCAAACGGCCAGCGTTATTACCGTGGCGCAGTTTGCTACGCTTGATCGCAATAGTGTCTTGGAGCAAAAAGTGTCTATCCAGAATAAACCCAAAAAAGGTGAGTTCTATCTCCTTAGGTCCGACATGCGTGGCGGCGGTCGCGGGCATGGCGTGGAATTCGAGAACGAAGATGCAGTGCCGTTCCCCATTGCCTACAGCCGGCCAGGGGAGGACTCGGGACTAGCCGCATTAAAGGAGACCCCGCGCCTGCGCTACGACAGCCGCATCGGCGATATGCCCAATGACATGCACAGTGGATTCAAGCGGTACTGGCTCGTTTCCGAACCGCTGAAGCTGATCCTTGAAGCTGCGGACCCGGAGGGCTTTGCTTTTGCGCTATGCGATTTCCGCTTGGAAGATGGTACGCCAGGAGCACCGCACTATCTTTGCGAGGTAGTGCGGATTATTGACGCCATCGACGAAGAGGCATCCAGGGTCAAAGTGTTGACCGGATACCGTAATGGCAAGCACTACAGTGTTGCTGGTGGCGCCGACTTTGCATTCAGGAAAGACGTGATCGGGGCCGCGCATGTCTTCAAGACACCTTATACATCAGATGCCTTTTGCGATCAATTCTTGCGCGACACCTTGATTGCGCAGGGATTTGGCAAATCGCCCAGGACGCGCGGCGTCTGGCTGATAGATACTTTCGGTTGCTGAGCGATGAATCTTTGAGCGCTTGATGGAGTGAAAGCAGATGCCGGCCAGTAACGTCATCCTTGAGAGTCATCATGTCATTGAAAACATTGTCTTTCGAGACCATGACTTGCTCAAGAAATTGCTTGAACATGACTTGATCGACAAGGATGTATCGACCAATCGCCTGTATCTTCCGGTAGAGGGCAAGCTGGCCGACGAAATCGAAGCTTCCCCACATAGAGGACGCACGCGCAGCTCCTACACAAAAGCAATAATCGGCTATCTTGACGATCTGATTGAGTCCCCAGATGGCGAAGCCGCCATGAGCGATGACGCTGCAGCATTGAAGCGAGTCTCTGCCCAAGTCCACGACCTGCAAGACACCATCAAAATCGCCCTGATCAATGGCGATATGTTCGCAACGACCCCGGATCACTTGACCAAGGCCGAAACCAACGCGCAAAACCGCAGAACGCTCTCCGAGTACGAGCAATACCGCGCCGCCCACGCCGACCAGTTGAAGACGCTGCGCTCCATGAGCAATGTCGAAGCCGAATGGGCCGCCATCACCCACTCCGAGCAGCGGATCGCAAAAGTAATCGATGACGCACGCACGACGGGCAAAAATCTGGTCGCTGTCCCGAATGAACGCGATGCCGTCATCCGCGAGATCGTCGGCAGAGAAGAATTTCGTATGGCCATCGCGCATGCCGAAGATGCCGGGCGTGTGAGGTTATCCGAGTCAAATGCGGCGTTGGTCCAGCAGGTATTGGATGACACGCCGACAACCATCGGCGGTGGTGCGCGCAGTATTCGCCAAGGCGCAAGCGCCGCACCTCATGCGTCGTATAGACCGCTGTCGCAGCGCGGCTTTATCACTGCCGAATTGCTGGCCGGCGACCTATCCGCAGGCCAGGCACTGCGCACTGCCGGCCTGCTCGCCACCGCCGCCGACACGGTGATGACCGGCCAACGCGCCACGCAGCTTCTTGGCCAGGACAACCCGCTCGCCGCACAGTCCGAGTTGGCTCACTTCGCCGGCCGCAACGTCGGCGGCTGGGCCGGCGGTACCGCTGCTGCCTACGCGCTGGGCACCTCTGGCGCCGGGCCGATGGTGCTGATCGCGGCCGATGCGTATTTCTTGAGTGCCGCTGGCGAGAAAGCCGCTGCGTTGCTCGACAACCGCGCCATCTATACCCAGACCGATCGCGAGGGCACCCAGTGGTCGTTCAATGGCACCGCCTGGACACGCGAGGGCAAGGCCGACACCACCAACGACGGGGTAGACAACCCCACCTCCACCCCCATCGTCGCCAGCTACGAGAAGGCACGCGAACTCAATTACCAGGCCACCAACGCCGCTGCCGCGTTGGCCTTGAAGGATGCGCCCGCTCCGCAGGATCCGTATCGCCAGCCGGCCAATGCCACTGACCGTCCCAGCCTGAGCAGCGCCGACTGGCGACGCGATGCAGCGGACGGTCAGTGGCATCGGCTGGTCAAGGCCGAGATCTCTGGCGCCAATGATCGCGGCAGTTACGTGCAGGAAACTGCCTTGCCGCCCCGCACAGCCGAACTGGACGCGCAAGCGCAGGATGTCATCGCCCGCAACATCGCCAACAGTCCCGGTGCAATTGCTGCGCGTTACGAACTGGCGCACTACCGCAGCGGGTGGGAAGCCGATGGCCTGCCGATGTCGCCAGCAGTGCAGCAGGTGTTGCCCGATCCGGATGCGTTGACTGCCTCCAACGGCCAGCGCTACTACCGCAATATCGATGATCAGTGGACCACCAACGGCGCCGCGCCCGATGGCAACCGCGTGCTGGAACTGGAGACGACGCGCGCGATGCTGCAGCCTGCGCTTGCGGAGCAGGCCCAGGCGATTGCCACCATCCAGCAATCGCCACCGTCGGCGCAGGAGTTGCAGCGCGAGCAGACGCTCTACCGCTATCGCATCGTCGGCACGGAGTTGCAGCCGCAGTGGCGCGAAGCGATCGAACTGGCGACTCAACGCACGCGTGCGACCGAGGGACTCATTGGCGATAGCGCAATGCAGTTGCAGCGCGGGCCGGGCGGTCAGTTTGGCGCCGATAGCCCCATCGCGCATCTGCAGCGCGATGCTAATGGCGTGGAGCGCATCGTGGCGGTTACCAGCAGCGAAGACATCCGCCAGGCGTTGCAGGAGGTACGGGCGGGGCAACAACCGCCGCCGGTCTTGCCCGACCGGCCAGCAGGTCCGCTCGCCGCCACAGCGAGTGCGGCGAACGGTTCGGATGGATCGACCGACGGCACTACGTCGAGTAGCAACGCATCGTCCAACCCGCAGCAGGTGCTGGACATCCAGGCGCGCATGCAGGCGTCTGTCGCGGCGCAGGCGCGGCAAGAACGCGAACAGCAAGATCGTCTCTCGCAAGAGCAGCACGCCGCGCAGGTGCGCGAGCACATCCAGCAGGCACCGTCGGAACACGAAGACCGCACACAGAGTGAGCACGCATTCCAGGCGCACACCGTACTGGAAGGTCAGCGCCAAGTGAAGCAGCAACGCGAACAGGAAGAACGCCAGCAACAGCAGCGCCAGGCACAGACCAGCCAGCAACGCGAGCTGCAGGAGCGCGAGGAAAGCGACGTCCAGCAACGTCAGGCGCAAGAACGCCGAGCTGAGGACAACCAGCAGCGGGAGCAACAAGACCGCCAGGCTCAAGAAGCCAGGCAAATTGAGGTCCAGGAAGGTCAGGTTCAGCAAGCCCAGCAGCAAGACCAACGTCGGCAAGCCCTCCAGCAACCGGACACTCAGTCACATGCTCAAGCTGCCGCACTGGCTCAACAAACGACGCGTGCTCAGTCGCGGCAGGAAGACGCACGCCAGCAGCCCGAGTCGCAGAACCAGCAAGCACGCAAACATCTGGCTCCTTACACACATGACCCACTGAACCAAATGCCTGGTCCAGGTGATACGAAGCCGCGTCAGGCACAAGACGCCGAACTCACGCTGGAAGTGCAGCCGGTGGAGAATCGCGACGCCGCGCGCCTTCAAGTGACTTCATCCGAGACTCCGGAATCTCGCAGCCACACTCCGCACAGCGCAGGGGCCACTGCAGTGCCGTCAGTGCTGGACTACAGCGCTCAGGCGTTCCAAACTGAGATTGAGCAAGCATCGGTCCACCAGCAGGACGTGGCGCATCAGCAGGAGGCAGAGCCGGTTCGTCTCATGGACCAAACAACGCCTGCGACAGCAGATCCGTTGATTGCATCGCTTTCCACAGCGTCTACCACGCCTGAGCGAGAAGCCGAAGCAGAACTGCCTCGTCCTTCAAACGTCTTGCTCGCTGATCATGGTGTGCCGGTGCTGCCCCCAGAACACCTCGCGCAAGCACGTGAGCAGTTATTGGCAAGCAGTGCCGACACCCGCGTGCCCGCCGTGCCCGCCGTGCCAGCGGACTTAGAAAACCAACAAACGCAATCGACCCCGGCGCAGGACCGCAGCGCCGCAGACCCGGGTGGCGCACTGTTCCTGGAAGAAACCATGCGCTCGTTGCGCCAACTGCAACAGGAGATTGAGCTGGCAGATCGGGAAGACGAACGCTTCCACCAGGAATGGAAGGAGTATCGCGAGCGAGGAGAACCCTATCCCTTCGCTCGCGACGGCGCGCGAGACCAGGAGAGTGGAAGCATTGATGCATTCAGCGCACACGAACAAATCCACCGCTCTCCTAGTGAAGCTATTGAGCAAACCGATGCCTTCCCAACTCTAGTTCAGCGCTTCGCCGGTCCAGGAGGAGGCGATGCCCCAAATGATTCGTCGAAAGCTGAGCGGAAATCCATCACCGGCGACCCGGACGTGGACGAGGTGCTCTACGCGCTCGATAGCAAGAACGAGCTGGCGATTGAGCAGGCGCTGAATCGGGTGGCCAACAGCGCAGCAACCCAGGCGCTGATCAAAAGAGGCAACGACTTTCTTGAGGCGCAGGCCCAGCAGGAGGCTCAGGAGCATGTCGCCACTCGCCAGGCGCTGGGAATGGATGTCGCAGCGGAGATCAACACCAGCCGCGGGCCGGTGATGGTGATGACCTTGCCAGAGTTTGCCAAGGGGCCGATGCAGAACGGTCCCCAAGGGGACGGCGGTGGAGGTGGAGACGGCGGTGGGGGCGGTGGAGGAGGCGGTGGTGGTGGGGGCGGCGGTTAGTCAAAATCGTTTCCGTGACCAGCCGAGATTAGGAGACCTCATGGACAGGCAAGACGCTGCCGCAATGGCGGAAATGATGGCGACATTGAATGCATCGAATGCGTCCTTGCAGGAGACCATCAAGGTGCTGACCACGCTGATGTCATCGATGCAACAGCGCGAACAAAACCTGCGCGATCTCATCGCCGAACAACTCCATGTACTGCAAAACGCAGTGGGCAGCGCCGACCAAAAGGTCAATCGGGTGCTGGAGAACGCACTGCCGAGACTGACGCAGCTGACCAATCAAGCGTTGACGCAGACGCTGGAGCCAGCCGCCAAGCGGTTCAACAAAGAGATGGCCCATGCGGACGAGACACTGCAGCAAGCCACTCGACGTTACGCGCAGGCCCAGCAATCCTTGGAAACACGGCTCACGCGTCGCATGGGCATCGCGTCCGCCACGATGCTCATGGCAGGCATCCTGGGCCTGGGGGCGGTTGCTTACTCGGTGGGCATCATCAACGAGAAGCGAGCCGAACTCGCACAGCTTCGCGCATCCATCGACTACATGGATCGCGTGTCGCGTGCCGACCTGGCTCCCTGTGGCGAAGGCCGGCTCTGCGCCACCTTCGAGAAAAACGGGCCGCGTTATGGCAACCAGAGGCAATACAGAGCGATCAATGTGCGCACGCTGCCTGCTGGGAAATGATGCCCCTTGGTCGCATTGATCTTAGCGCCCGTTCAAAGGGAGGCTCTGGTAGTTGAGCCCAGCGGTTGCGGTTATGGGCGATGAGAGGAAAAGACGGAAGGCACTTTTGGCGCCGGCATCGCTTACGCGTGCCCACCCACCGACGGCGTCTGCGCCTCCAGGGTCTCCAGCTCGCGTGCCACCGCTTCGGGCGACTTGGTGAATGGCGCGATCAAACTGTAGAACGCCGGCACCACATATAGCGACAACAGCGTGGACAGCGACACGCCGAAGATCACCACCACGCCGATGGTGGCGCGGCTAGCCGAGCCGGGGCCGCCGGCCACCACCAGCGGAATTGCGCCGACCACGGTGGCGATCGAGGTCATCAGGATCGGGCGCAAACGCACCGATGCCGATTCCACGATCGCCTCGTGCACGCTGCGGCCTTCGTCGCGCAGCTGATTGGCGAACTCCACGATCAGGATGCCGTTCTTGGCCGCCAGGCCCACCAGCATCACAATGCCGATCTGACTGAACAAATTGAGCGTGCCACCGGTGAGCCACAAACCGACCAATGCACCCAGCACCGCCAGCGGCACGGTGAGCATGATCACCAGCGGATGGGCGAAGCTTTCAAACTGCGCGGCCAGCACCAGATACACCACCAGCAAGGCCATACCGAAGGTCAGCAATACCGCGCTGCCGGATTGCTGGTACTCGCGCGATTCGCCCTTCCAGTCCACTTGCGCGTACTCGGGCAATTCCTCGCGTGCGGTCTGCTGCGCCCAGGCGATCGCATCGCCGAGCGGGTAGCCCGGTGCCAGACCGGCGCTGATGGTGATCGCACGCAGGCGATTGAAGCGGTTCAAGGTGCCGGCTTCGGCCACTTCGCTCAAGCTCACCAGGTTGGACAACGGAATCAGTTCGCCACGGATCGAACGCACGCGGATCGCGGTGAGGTCTTCCGGCGCCATGCGGCCTTCGCGGCCGGCCTGCAGCATCACGTCGTATTCCTCGCCGTTTTCGACGAACGTCGTCACGCGGCGCGAGCCCATCATCGCTTCCAGCGCCCCACCGATCGCCGTCACCGGCACGCCCAGATCGGCCGCGCGCAGACGGTCGATATTGACGCGCATCTGCGGGCGGGTTTCCTTGTAGTCGGAGTCGGGACCGACCAACCCGGGATTGGCTTCCATGCGCTGCAGGATGCGATCGCGCCACTGCGCGATCTCGGCATAATCCGGCCCGCCCAGCACCAGCTGGAACGGCTGCCCGCGGCTGCGCACCAACCCACCGCTCACCTGCGTGCGCGCACGCACGCCACTGAGCACGTTGAGTTTCTGCTGCAGTTCGTCGGCCACTTCGGTGGTGGGGCGCGTGCGTTTTTCCCAATCCTGCAGGAACACGCTGACCCGGCCGGTGTGCATTTCCTCGCTGCTACCGAATCCGCCGGGCACGCGCGGGTTGGCACGCACGATCGGTTTGTCCGGGCCCACGTAGGGGCCAAGAATCGCTTCGACCTGATGCATCTGCCCCACGGTGTAATCGAAGCCGGCGCCTTCGGGCCCATCGATCATGATCTGGAAATTGCCACGGTCTTCGGCCGGTGCCAGCTCGGAGGGAATGCGGCTCATCAGCCACGCGCTGGCGCCCAGCGCCAGCAGCATCAGCAGCGCGAAGATCCAGGTGCGATGCACATGCCGCTCCAGCGAGCGCCCATACGCGCCGGACACCGCCTGCATGCGGCCATCGAACCAGCGATGGAAGCGATTGGGTTTGGCCTGCCCGTGCGAGCGCAACAATTTGGACGACATCATCGGCGTCAGCGTCAACGCCACGAACGCCGAGATCGCCACCGCCGCCGCCAACGCCACCGCAAGCTCGCGGAACAGGCGCCCGGTATTGCCTTCCAGAAAGCCCACCGGCAAAAATACCGCCACCAGCACCGCAGTGGTGGCGATCACCGCAAACGCCACCTGCCCGGTACCGCGCTTGGCGGCCACCAGCGGCGGCTCGCCCAGGTCGATACGGCGCTGGATGTTTTCCACCACCACGATGGCATCGTCCACCACCAGGCCGATACACAGCACCAGCGCCAACAAGGTCAGCAGATTGATCGAAAAATCGAACGCGTATAGCGCGATGAAGGCGGCGATCAGACACACCGGCACCGTCACAGCCGGAATCAAGGCCGCACGTGCGCTGCCCAGAAACACCCAGATCACCACCAGCACCAGCACCACCGCTTCGATCAGCGTGTGATAGACGCGCTCCACCGCCGCATCGATGAAGGTTGTGGTGTCGAAGGCCACGAAGATGTTGGTGCCCTGCGGCAGCGACTTCTGCACTTCCTCGGCCTGCGCGCGTGCTTCACGTGCCACGTCCAGCGCGTTGGCGGTGGAGTTGCGCACGATGCCCAGGCCCACATTGGGCACGCCGTTGCTCTGGAAGTAGGCGCGGCGCTCGGCCGAGGTCAGCTCGACCTTGGCCACATCGCCCAACCGCACCACATAGCCGCCCTCGCCTTTACTCAATGGCAACTTTGCGAAGTCTTCGGGCTTGAGATAACTGCGCTCCACGCGCAAGGTGAAATCGCGCTGCGCCGATTCGATGCTGCCGGCCGGCAGTTCCACGTTCTCGTTCTGCAGCGCCGCTTCCACATCGGCCACGGTCAGTTCGCGCGCGGCCAGTTGGTCGCGATCCAGCCAGATGCGCATCGCATAGCGCTGGCGTCCGCCGATCCGCACCTGCGCCACGCCGTCCAGGCTGGAGAAGCGGTCCACCACATAGCGCTCGGCGTAGTCGGACAGCTGCAGCGTGTCCATCGTACTGGAGCTCATGTTGAGCCACAGGATGGGGTCGGCGTCGGCTTCGACCTTGGAAATTTCCGGCGGGCGCGCCTGGTCCGGCATGCGATCGGACACGCGGCTGACTGCATCGCGCACATCGTTGGCGGCCGCTTCCACATCGCGCGACTGCACGAACTCGATGCTGATGTCCGAGGAGCCATTGCGGCTGCGCGCCTCGATGGTCTCGATGCCTTCGATACCGGCGAGCGCATCTTCCAGCACCTGGGTGATGCGGCTTTCCACCACCGCCGCCGAAGCGCCGGTGTATTCCACATCCACCGAGACGATGGGCGGGTCGATCGCCGGCAACTCGCGCAGCGTGAGCCGGGTGAACGACATCACCCCCAGCACGATCAGCAACAGGCTCATCACCACCGCCATCACCGGGCGGGTAATGGACAGATCGGAGAGTTTCATCGCGCTGCCTGCGTGGGCGCCACTGCAGATGTCGATGCAGGCACGGGTGCGGCCTGATCGACCACCTTCAAGCCTGGACGCAGCTTGCCGGTGCCATCCACCACGATGCGCTCACCGGCCTTGACCCCGTCGA
Source organism: Xanthomonas hortorum (assembly GCF_040279205.1). Classification (GTDB taxonomy): domain Bacteria; phylum Pseudomonadota; class Gammaproteobacteria; order Xanthomonadales; family Xanthomonadaceae; genus Xanthomonas; species Xanthomonas hortorum_F. The sequence goes on along the minus strand of NZ_JBEOLS010000001.1, from coordinate 129,632 downwards.
GAATTTCCACCTTGCCGTCGCGGCGCTCGCCCAGGCGCACGTCGGCGCGCTCCACGCTGCTGTCGGGCTTGACCCGGAATACATAGGACTCGCGCCCCACCTGCACCACCGCAATCTCCGGGATCACCACCGCCTGCCGCGCCGGCTGGAACAGGCGCACATCCAGCAACATGCCCGGGCGCAGGCGACGGTCGCCGTTGGGGAAATCCGCCCGCACCGTCACCGCGCGGGTGGTCTCGTCGATGCGCGAATCGATCGCTGCCACCACGCCTTCGAACTGCTCGCCCGGATACGCCGCCGCGGTGCCATTGACGGTATTGCCGAGCTGCACCAGGCCGAACTGCGACTCCGGCACCTGAAAGTCCACGTACATGCGCTCCACATCGTCCAGCGTGGCGATCACCGTGCTGGAGGTGATCAACGAGCCCGGGCTGATCTGGCGGATGCCGAGCACGCCGGAGAACGGCGCACGCACCTCGCGGTCGGTGATCTCCGCGCGCATCTGCTGCACGCGCGCCTGTGCCGCATCGCGCAGCGCGCGTTGCGTATCGACAGTGGACTTGGCCACCAACTGCTGGCCAACCAGACTCAACTGGCGCCGGTACAGCTGATCGGTTTCCTCGAAGGTGGCCTGGGCAGCGGTCAGCGCCGCCTGTTGCGAATTGCCGCGCAGGCGCAGCAGCAACTGCCCGGCCTTGACCTCGTCGCCGCTATCGAAGTTGACCTGCTCCACCACATCGCTCACCGCGGCGGTCAGCGCCACCGATTCGCGCGCACGCACGGTGGCGATCGACTGCACGGTCGAGTTCCAGGGCTGGGTGGTCACCGCCTGCACAGAGACCGGAATGGGTTTGGCAACGGCGGGCGCTGCAGCCTGGCGGCTGCAACCGGCCAACGCAGCGGCCAAGAAGAGCGCGGCGCAAAAGCGCGCGCTTGGCAGAACAAGCATCAGAACATCCTGGCGAGGTACGTCGAAAGTTTAACGACCTAGCCGCCAGGGTGTTGACAGAAAGGCGTGCTTTGCACCATGACCAAAGACCCTTGCTGTCGTCGGCGCGATGCGCTGGCCAGCGCAGCCACCAACACGGCGGCGTGGCTGCCGGACGGGCGCGGCCACCGCTCGGCCGCTGCATGTACGCATTCATGCATTGCGGCGTCGCGTTGCCCACACCCACCTGACGCCTGCCGCTATGTCCTGTCAGCCCCGCTCAGCGTTCCAGCCCGAGAAACTCGAGCACATGACGCGCCAGCGCCTCTACGTTCTCACCATCGGCGTGAAGATGGACCTCCGGCGCCTCCGGCGCCTCGTAGGGCGAATCGATGCCGGTGAAATTGGGAATCTGCCCGGCCCGCGCCTTGCGGTACAGCCCCTTCACATCGCGCGCCTCGGCGACCGCCAGCGGCACGTCCACGAACACCTCGACGAACTCCCCGGCATCGAAGCGCTCGCGCGCCAGTTGCCGCTCGGCGCGGAACGGCGAGATGAAGCTCACCAGCACGATCAGGCCGGCATCGGCCATCAAGCGCGCCACCTCGGCCACGCGGCGGATGTTTTCCACGCGGTCTTCGTCGGTGAAGCCCAGATCGCGGTTGAGCCCGTGGCGCACGTTGTCGCCGTCAAGGATGAAGGTGTGATAGCCCAGCGCATGCAGGCGCTTGTCGACCAGATTGGCAACGGTGGATTTGCCCGCGCCCGACAAGCCGGTGAACCACAGCACGCGCGGGGTCTGGCCCTTGATGCGCGCACGCGCGGCGCGATCCACATCCAGATGCTGCCAGTGCACGTTGCCCGCGCGGCGTAGCGCGAACTCCAGCGTGCCGGCGGCCACCGTGGCATTGCTCTGCCGGTCGATCAGGATGAAACCGCCCAGCACGCGGTTGCGCGCATACGGCGAGAACGCGATTGGCTCGTCCAGCGCCAGATTGCAGTAGCCCACCTCATTGAGCTCCAGCCGCTTGGCGGCCAGCCGCTCCTGCGTGTTCACATCGACCTTGTGCTTGATCTCGCTGATGCTCACGGTGACCGTGCGGGTGCCGATCTTGAGCCAGTACGGGCGCCCCGGCAGCAACGCGCCATCGTCCATCCACAACAGATGTGCGGCGAACTGGTCGGCCACTTCCGGCGGATCGTCGACGGCAGCGATGATGTCGCCGCGGCTGATATCGATCTCTTCGCGCAAGGTCAGCGTGACCGCCTGGCCGGCGCGCGCGCTATCCACGTCGCCATTGGCATCCAGCACCGAAGCCACCTGCGTGCGCCGCCCGGACGGCACCACCACCACGGCATCGCCAACCCGCACCTGCCCGGCCGCAATGGTGCCGGCATAGCCACGAAAATGCTGGTTGGGACGGTTGACCCACTGCACCGGCAAGCGGAACCCGCTGCCCGCTTCCGGCGCCTCCAATTGCACGGTATCGAGATGCTGCAACAGATGCGGGCCGCTGTACCACGGCATCCGCGTCGAGGCGCTGGACAGATTTTCGCCATCCAGTGCCGATAGCGGAATGCACTGCACATCGGCAATGCCCAGCTGCGCGGCCAGCACGCGATAGGCATCGGCGATCTCGGCGAATACCTGCGCGTCGTAGTCCACCAGATCCATCTTGTTGACCGCAAGCACCACATGCCGGATGCCCAGCAACGACACGATGTAACTGTGCCGGCGCGTCTGCGCCAACAATCCCTTACGCGCATCCACCAGCACCACCGCGACATCGGCGGTGGAGGCGCCGGTGGCCATATTGCGCGTGTACTGCTCATGCCCAGGGCAATCGGCCACGATGAACTTGCGCTGGTCGGTATCGAAATAGCGGTACGCCACATCGATGGTGATGCCCTGCTCGCGCTCGGCGGCCAGGCCATCCATCAACAATGCATAGTCGATGCCCTCGCCTTGCGTGCCATGCCGGCGGCTATCGCTTTCCAGTGCTGCGAGTTGGTCGTCGAACAAGCGCTTGCTGTCGTACAACAACCGCCCGATCAGCGTGCTCTTGCCATCGTCTACGCTGCCGCAGGTGATGAAGCGCAGCAGCGGCTTTGATTCGTGTTGATGCAGGTAGGCGCGGATAGCGCGGGAATTCGGGAGTGGGGATTGAGGATTGGCAAAGGCAGCTGCTTCCTCCGTTCCGTCCACGGCGAACCGTTGTTGCGAATCTCCAATTTCCACTCCCAAATCCCGGCCCATCAGAAATACCCCTCAACCTTTTTCTGCTCCATCGACGCACCCGGCACATGATCGATCATGCGGCCCTGGCGCTCGGAACTGGTGCTGACCAGCATCTCGGCGATCACCGCTTCCAGCGTGTCGGCGGTGGATTCGATCGCACCAGTCAGCGGATAGCAGCCCAGCGTGCGGAAGCGCACCGAGCGTAGCTGCGGTGTTTCGCCTTCGTGCAAGGGCAAGCGATGGTCATCGACCATGATTAACGCACCGTCACGCTCCACAACCGGCCGCAGCGCAGCGAAATACAGCCCCACCACCGGAATGGCCTCGCGGTAGATGTACAGCCAGATATCCAGCTCGGTCCAGTTGGAGAGCGGAAACACGCGCACGCTTTCGCCCGGTTTGGTGCGCGCGTTGTAGAGATTCCACAACTCGGGGCGCTGATTCTTCGGGTCCCAGCGATGACGCGCATTGCGGAACGAGAACACGCGCTCCTTGGCGCGCGATTTTTCCTCGTCGCGGCGCGCACCACCAATCGCTGCATCAAAGCCGCCCTGCTCCAGCGCCTGCTTCAGGCCCTGCGTCTTCATGATGTCGGTATGCACCGCCGCGCCATGGCTGATCGGGCCGATGTCTTGGGCGATGCCGTCCGGGTTGATGTGCACGCGCAGGTCCACGCTGGTTTCGGCCGCGCGCTGATCGCGGAAGGCGATCATCTCGCCGAACTTCCAGCGCGTGTCCACATGCAGCAACGGGATCGGTGGCGGCGATGGCGCAAATGCCTTCAGCAGCAGATGCAGCAGCACCGAACTGTCCTTGCCCACCGAATACAGCATCACCGGGGCCCGGAACTCGGCGGCGACTTCGCGCAGGATGTGGATGCTTTCGGCTTCGAGCCGGTCCAGGTGTGACAGGGGTAGCGAGGTCAGCACAGTTTTGATCGGCTTCGGCGGCATGTTCAGACTTATGGTAAGCCAAGGCACGACTATTTGCGCTGTCTGTTGGCAACCAGAAATAAGCGGCCGGCATAACGCGATAACGGCTCATCCTTTCTGGCCGCCGCAACGTTTCCATAACATCACTGGTCTCATCAACGCCCCCGGATCCAAATGACCGCCGCCAGTTCCGCGCTACCGCCCAGCCCCTTGCCCGACGAGCGCAAGGCGCTGCTGGAACGGTTGGTGGACGGCCTGGATTCTGCGTCACTGTGGTGGCTGTCTGGTTACACCGCCGGGCTGGCACAAGGCCAGCCGCCGCGCTCGCTCGCGGTCCTGCCCGGCGGCCAGCCCCACGCGATCGCGCAAGCGAGCCAGCGCCTGACCGTGCTGTATGGCAGCCAGACCGGCAATGCCCGCCGCGAAGCGGAGCAACTGGCCGCCGAGGCAGAGGCTGCGGGCTTGAGCGTGCGCCTGCTGCGCGCCGACGCCTACCCCACCCGCGAGTTGGCCAGCGAACGCCTGTTGTATGTGGTGATCAGCACCCAGGGCGAGGGCGACCCACCGGACGATGCGATCGGGCTGGTTGAATTTCTGGCCAGCCGGCGCGCGCCCAAGCTGCCCGAGCTCAAGTACGCGGTGCTGGGGCTGGGCGATTCCAGCTACGCGGATTTTTGCGGCATTGCACGCCGCATCGACGAGCGCCTGGCCGAACTCGGCGGCAGCCGCGTGCAGCCGCGTGGCGAAGCCGATCTGGATATCGACAGCGTCGCCGCACCCTGGCGTGCGCAAGCACTCACGCACGCACGCGAGCACCTCAAGAGTGGCCCGCCTTCGGCCACCATCACGCCATTGCGCAGCAGCGCGGCCGCAGCAGTGTGGTCGCATCAGCACCCGTTCGCTGCAGAGGTGCTGGCCAACCAGATCATCAGCGGGCGCGACTTCAAGGGTCCGCAGTTTCGCGTCTATGCACTGCCCGGCAAGCGCGTGCGTCATCTGGAATTTTCGCTTGAAGGCAGCGGGCTGAGCTACGAGCCCGGCGATGCGCTGGGCATCCGTCATCGCAATCCGCCCGCACTGGTGGATGCAGTGCTGGAAACGCTGCGCCTGGATGGTCATGTCGCGGTCACCATCGGCGAAGAGACTCTGGCCTTGAACGAGTGGCTTGCCACCCGGCGCGAACTCACCAAGCTGTCGCGGCCGCTGCTGGCCGCACATGCCGAGCGTGCGCGCGCCGAGGAGCTGCAGACGCTGCTCACCCCGACCCAGACTGCCGGCCTGGCGTCGTTGCTCGCCGATCACCAGTTGATCGACGTGCTGCGACGCTGGCCGGCGGATTGGGACCATGGCGGCCTGCTGGCCGCCCTGCGTCCGCTCACCCCACGCCTGTACTCGATCGCCTCCAGCCGCAAGCGCGTGGGCGAGGAAGTGCACCTGGTCGTGGACGAACTCACCTACCAGGCGCACGGCCATGCACACCTGGGCTCGGCCAGCGGCTTTCTTGCCGCGCTGCGCGAAGGTGACACCGCACCGGTCTATATCGAGCCGAACGAACGCTTCCGCGTGCCGGCCGACCCCGATCGCGACATCCTGATGATCGGCCCGGGAACCGGCGTGGCGCCGTTCCGCGGCTTTGTGCAGGAGCGCGCGGAAACCGGCGCCAAGGGCCGTAACTGGCTGTTCTTCGGCGCCCAGCATTTCAATACCGATTTCCTGTATCAGGCCGAATGGCAGCAGGCCCTGCAGCGCGGCGAACTGCATGCCTTGGACCTGGCGTTCTCGCGCGACCAGGCCGAAAAAATCTACGTGCAGCATCGCCTGCGCGCACGCGGCGCCGAGGTCTACGCCTGGTTGCAAGGCGGCGCGCATGTGTATGTGTGCGGCGCGATCGGCATGGGCAAGGACGTGCACGCCGCCCTGCTCGACATCGTCGCCACCCACGGCGCACTCGATGCCGAAGCCGCAGCGGCGTATCTCACCCAGCTGCAGGTGGAGGGGCGGTATGCGCGCGATGTCTATTAGAGCCGGGAATCGGGATTGGGGAATCGGGAATCGGAACAGCCCGCAACTGACCTTTCCTGGCAGACCAAGCCGCTTTTTACGATTCCCCATTCCCGACTCCCGATTCCCATGACTCACTCCGTCGAAGACATCAAATCCGAAAGCCGTCGTCTGCGCGGGTCGCTGGAACAGAGCCTGGCCGATGCGGTGACCGGTGCGTTGCGTGAGGACGATCAGACCCTGATCAAGTACCACGGGAGCTACCAGCAGGACGACCGCGATATCCGCGATGAGCGGCGTCGGCAGAAGCTCGAGCCGGCGTATCAGTTCATGATCCGCACGCGCACGCCGGGTGGGGTGATCTCGCCCACGCAGTGGCTGGCCCTGGACAGCATCGCCACGCGGTATGCCAATCATTCGCTGCGCATCACCACGCGCCAGGCATTCCAGTTCCATGGCGTGATCAAGCGCGAACTCAAGGCGACCATGCAGGCGATCAATGCGACCTTGATCGATACGCTGGCCGCTTGCGGCGATGTGAATCGCAATGTGCAAGTGGCAGCCAATCCGCTGCTGTCGCAGGCGCACGCCACGCTGTATGCCGATGCTGCGCGCGTGTCCGAGCATCTGCTGCCGAATACGCGCGCGTATTACGAAATCTGGCTGGACGAAGAGCGCGTCTCCGGCTCCGGCAGCGAAGAAGAACCGATCTACGGCGACCGTTATCTGCCGCGTAAATTCAAAATCGGCTTCGCCGCGCCGCCGCTCAACGATGTGGACGTGTTCGCCAACGATCTGGGCTTTATCGCCATCCTGCGCGAGGGCCAATTGCTCGGCTACAACGTCAGCATCGGCGGCGGCATGGGTGCCAGCCATGGCGATGCGGAAACCTGGCCGCGCGTGGCCAATGTCATTGGATTTGTCACCCGCGATCAGTTGCTCGATGTTGCCACTGCGGTGGTCACCACGCAGCGCGACTTCGGCAATCGCGCAGTGCGCAAACGCGCACGCTTCAAGTACACCATCGACGATCATGGTCTGGACACCATCGTGGCCGAGATCGAACGCCGCGCAGGTTTCGCGCTGCAGCCGGCGCAGCGGTTCGCCTTCGAGCACAACGGCGATCGCTACGGCTGGGTCGAAGGCGAAGACGGGCTGTGGCATCTGACTCTCTCGCTACCGGCCGGGCGCATCGCCGATACCGAGGCCGCTGCGCACCTGAGCGGCCTGCGTGCGATTGCGCAGTTGAACGTCGGCGAGTTTCGCATGACGCCCAACCAGAATCTGGTCATTGCCGGTGTGCTTGCCAGCGAGCGCGCACGCGTCGATGCCTTGGTTGCGCAGTACGGTCTGGATGCCGGCAATCGCGCGCCCACCGCACTGGCACGCGGCGCGATGGCCTGTGTGTCGCTGCCCACCTGCGGCCTGGCGATGGCCGAGGCCGAGCGGTATCTGCCCGACTTCAGCGCCGCCTTGCAGCCGCTGCTGGAACAGCACGGACTGGCCGACACCCCGATCGTGCTGCGCCTGTCCGGCTGCCCGAACGGCTGCTCGCGCCCGTATCTGGCCGAGATCGCGTTGGTCGGCAAGGCACCCGGCCGCTACAACCTGATGCTGGGCGGCGACCGCCGCGGCCAGCGCCTGAACACGCTGTACCGCGAAAACATCACCGAAGCGGACATTCTCGCCGCACTGGAACCGCTGCTGGCGCGCTATGCGGCCGAACGCGATCAGGCCGGAGACGAAGGCTTCGGCGATTTCCTGCATCGCAGCGGCCTGATCGCGCTGCCGCCCTACCCCACCCACCGTCACCTCGACCTGGAATTGCTCGCATGACCGCGCTGCCCGCTGCATCGATCACTGCGTCCGCGTTGGACGACCTGGACGCGCTCAACGCGCAGCTGGAAGGCCTGCACGCCGACGAGCGCGTGGCCTGGGCACTGCAACACGGCCCGCAGGAGGCGGCGCTGTCGTCCAGTTTCGGCGCGCAGTCGGCGGTCACGCTGCACCTGCTCACCCAGCAGCGCCCGGACATTCCAGTGATCCTGATCGATACCGGTTACCTGTTCCCGGAAACCTACCGGTTTGCCGACGCGCTGGCCGACCGGCTCAAGCTCAACCTCAAGGTGTACCGCCCGCTGGTCAGCCGCGCCTGGATGGAGGCGCGCCACGGCCGCCTGTGGGAACAGGGCATGGTCGGCATCGACCAGTACAACAACCTGCGCAAGGTCGAACCGATGCGCCGCGCATTGGACGAGCTCAACGTGGGCACCTGGTTCACCGGCCTGCGCCGCAGCCAGTCCGGCGGCCGCGCACAGACGCCGATCGTGCAAAAGCGCGGCGAGCGCTACAAGGTCAGCCCGATCGCCGACTGGACCGACCGCGACGTGTGGCAATACCTGCAGGCGCACGACCTGCCGTATCACCCGCTATGGGAGCAAGGCTACGTGTCGATCGGCGACTTCCACACCACGCGCCGCTGGGAACCGGGCATGCGCGAAGAAGACACGCGTTTCTTCGGATTGAAGCGCGAGTGCGGCATTCACGAGGACATCTGAGCACAGCAGCGCGTCGTGATTTCTTCGCGAAAGTTTCAAGCGCTGCGGCGCGCTGAATGTTTCTGCTGGCCATCCCAAGAAGTAAGGCCTCGCCGCAGCGAATGCTCAGCGCGATGCAGCCGCAGACACGCCGCCCCTCATGGTGCTGCGACGCCAGTTTGATCGCGCTGCATCCAGTAGCGATCGAACAACCACATCAACAACAACGACAGCCCGACCAACGGGAAGATCAGCCCGCATAGCACCAGCAGCACCATCAGACCGCGCAGCGTACGTGGATCTGCCGGCAGCGGCGGCACGCCCAGCCCGCCAGCCGGGCGACGCTTCCACCACATCACAGCAGCGCTCACGCACAACAACACAATCGCCGCGCACGCCAGCAACAGGATCAACTGATTGGCAGTGCCGTATTGCTGGCCAAGGTGCACATTGATGCCCCATTCCAGCGCGCGCCCGATCGGCCCGTAATCGCGATAGGTCATGTCCAGCAGCACCGCACCGCTGTACTGATCCAGATGGATCACGCGCTGCCGTTGCAGGTCGGCCGGATACACCGAGGCGGTGTACACGCCGGTAACGCCACGCGGCGGCGAGATGCTGTAGCCCGGCACGATGCCGAGCGCATCGAAGCGCGTCATCGCCGCATCCAGCCCTATCGCACCATGACCGGGCGCAGCGACGCTGCCGGTGCCGCCGTGGGCTGCATGTTCCGACTGGCTTGGGTGTTCGGAGTGTTCCAGGTGTCCCAAGTGTTGTGAGTGCGCTATGTGCGCTATGTGCTCCAGATGTTCTGCATGAGCAGGATGGAAGTTAGCCCCTGTCCCCTCGGGGCGATCAAGAACCGCTTGCGCGCTACTGGCGCGCGAGCCTTGGAGCGCCCGCGCTGCTGGCGCGGGCCGGGGCGCGGAGCGGGGGTTGGAGTGCGGGTCGACCGCACGCACCGCATCCGCCCGCGGCACACCCACCCGCCCGTCATGCAAACCCTCATCCACCCCCACAGCTCCACGCTCAGGCACAACAGACTCCGGCACCCTTGCCTGCCGCAACGACCACGCCGGATCGGTCGTCTCGGTCAACCGCTGCTGCGACATCGGCTGCTGCACTCGCAGCCCGACCGGATACCCGAAATCATGCCCATTGACCCAGCGATTGACCTGCGCGCCCCACAGCCACGACCACGGCATGCCGGTCAGCGCCAGAAACAGCAACACCGCGCCTACACTCGCCCCGGTGACCGCATGCAGATCGCGCCAGAACAGCCGTTGCGCCGGCTTGCCGCGCACGCTCAACACCCCGCCGCGTCGCCCTCGCGGCCACCACAGATACATACCGGTCAGCACCAGCACGATCGCCCAGCCCGCCGCCATTTCGATCAACCCGCGCGCAAGCGGCCCGATCAACTCCAGGCTGTGCAGCCGACGAATCGTCCAGCCCATGGTGCCATGCTCGGGCAGCGTGCCCAGCACGCGTGCGCGGTACGGATCGACATAGACCACCTGCCGCATGCCGTGCGCATCGACCAGGCCGATCTCGGCGCTGGCATCGGCACGACTCGGCGTGGTGTAACGGAACAAGGTGCCGCCATCGCTGCGCTGCGCCGCGTCGACCAGGTGCTGCGCAGACACCCGCAGCGCGCCCACCGGCACGACCTTCAACCCGTAGTGCACGCTACGATCGATCGCGTCCTGATACAGAAACGCCGCACCGGTCAGCGCCAGCCAGATGATGAAAGGCAGCACCAGCAAGCCGGCATAGAAATGCCAGCGCCACACTGCGCGATAGAAGCGCCAGCGGCTGTCCTGACGCAGCTCGGCACCAGCACCCTGAGCAGTCGATACGCGCATCAGAAGCTCCAATCCCACGACAGCGACAACGCACGCCCGTCGCCCGGCGAATAACCGGAACTTCCGGTGTCGTACCACGCGTACACATACGCACGATCGGTCACGTTGCGCAGCTGCAGGCTGAGCGCATTGCGCGCATCCACGTTCCAGCGCGCGCCCAGATTGAGCAGCGCGTAACCACCGGTGCGGCCCAGCGTATTGCTGCGCTCCAGATAATAATCGCCTTGCGCATTGCCCCAGGCGCTCAGCTGCACGGCCGAAGTGAGCTGCCACTCCAGCCCGGCAGTCGCCAACCAGTGCGGCACGTTTTCGATCTCCTTGCCGCGCGTGGCCGGTGCGCTCGGATCGGGTGTTGCGATGCTGGCCTTCTGCCGCGAATACGAGACCCAGGCACGCCAGTGTTCGGCCGGCTGCAGATTCAGTTGCGCATCCCAGCCGCGCCGCAGCGTGCGCCCCACGTTGGCCACATCGCCGACACCGGCCACGCCGTTCACTCCCAGAATGGTGGCGACTTCACCGGAGGCGCGCTGTTCCCAATACGCCAGGCGCCCATCCATTACCGCCGATGGCGCAAACTTGAAACCGGCCTCCCAGCCGTCGTTGATCGATGGGCCCAGGTTGCCGGGCTGGCGACGATACGCGCCATCGCCGCTGCCGATCTGGAAGCTGCGGCCCCAGTTGGCGTACATGCTGCTCTGCCCGACAAGCCGATAGCTGACGCTGAACTTGGGCTGCTTGATGGTGCCGTAGTCGTAGGTGGGCGCGTAAATGCCGGTGCGCACATCGTGCAGCTGCCCATCGACGCGGTCGATGCGATAGCCCGGCACCACCTGCAGGCGCTCGATCGGTGTCAGCACCGCCTGCACATAAGCTCCGCGTGTGCGCAGGTCGTAATCCCAATCGCGCAATTGCGCGCCGCGCACGCGTGCCACGGTGCGGTAACGTTGCGACTGGTTGTCCTGCCACTGCGCATCCACGCCGGCTTCCAGGTTGGCGCTCAGCGCGCCCCAATCCGGCTGCCAGTTGCCACGCAACAGCAGGCCGCGATGGGTTTCGTCGGTATCGCGTTCCTGCTGCAGGCCGGCGGCGGAAAACCGCACCCAACGCCGATTACGATAGTCGTTTTGATAGGCCTTTGCGCTCCACTGCGCATCGGCGCCCAGCTTGCCGTCCGCATGCAATGCGGTCTGCCGTAGCTGGCGTTCGCTGCGATCGTCCTGCGCATAACCTGGCGAACTGCGCGGCGCCGTACGCGCGCTGGCCGCATCCAAATAGCCCGCTTCCAGCGCAAGATTGTCGTAGTAACGCGTGGTGAGCCCGGCGCGGAACGCACCATCCGGGTCGGTGTAGAACCACTTGCCGGCCACGCTGCGTTTGCGCGCGTCGGCATGGTCGCGATAGCCATCGGAATCGCGCCACGCCAGTACATAGTTCTGGCTCCATGCGCCATGTTCGAAGCCCTTGCCCAGCTGCACCTCGCGCGCACCGAAGCTGCCGCCTGTCACGCTCAAACGGCCATCGTTACCGCCGGTGCGGGTCAGCACGTCCACGCTGCCGGCAATCGCATTCAGACCATAGCGCGCATCGTTGGTGCCGCGCACGATCTCGATCGCGCTGATGTCCTGCGGAAACACCGCATCCAGATACGGCATGCCACCGGCATTGTCGTTGCTGGGGATGCCGTCGATCAGCAGCTTCACCGCATTGATCCGCCCCTCGCCATTGAAACCACGGAACGAGAACCGCCCCGCATCGGTGCCCATGCGGAACTGGGTGACCTGCACACCCGGCGCGCGCATCAGCAGCTCCCAGCTGTAATCCACGTGCTGATCGTGCAGCAGCTCGCCGCCGATCACATCCACCGAACTCAGCACGCGCGCCGTGTTCGGGCTGCGCTGGGTCTGGCTCACCTGCACCTTGCCCAGCGTCAACGCCGCATCCTGTGCCTGCACCTGGCAGGCAGGCCACCACACCAACGCCAACGACGGCGCATACCACATCGTTTTCAAGAACCGCAGACGCATGACCAACCCTTCGCCGTGCCGGCACGGCAACACCGCCGTGCGCCGCGGCATAGCAGCGGGCACAGGCATCACTTCAGGAAAGCGGGCCGTCCATGCAGCGGCAGGCGGGCACGCCGGAAGATCAGGCGTGCAATCAGCACAACGCAGCGGACGCCCGCGATGGGGCCAGACTCACGCCTGCAGCGGCGGCCCACGTGCCCCGAGTGCGGCCCAGCGCACCACCGACCACGCCCGTGCATGGGTGTGCATGGGCGCCGGCGCCGACCGGAGTTGCAGCAGACACAGCACCAGCAGCGCCAGCCACGGCAGCAGGCGCGCAGCCAGCACGCAGTAATCGCAAGCTTCGCCGTGCATGCCGGCAGCGTGTTCGCCAGTTGGAGGCTTGGCTGGCGACGCGGCGCTGTCGTGATGATGCGCGGCAGTCTGCGCCGGCATGGCCTGGTGGCCTGTGTGCAACGACCCGCCTGCGTCCAATGCCGGCCCGCTCATGCACATCGGTTCGACCGACTGCGCCTGGCTCCAACGGCTGATCAGCGGCGCCACCAGCATCAGCGCCACCGCCAGACAGGCAAGCAGGTGCAGCCAACGGTGATGACGGAACGAACGCATCGCGCGAGTGTAAGCCGCCGCCTGCCGCGCGGCGATGCTTGCGGCCGGTGCGCGACCGGATGTCGCACCCTGGTGTCGCATCCTTGAGTCGTCGCACCCCCTTCGTACTGATCGTTGCTCCGCCGCAACACACCGCGCAATCTGCATCACGACATCGCAAACAAACCAAAACGCCACCCCTCCACTGTCGAGGCCGGCAGTCACAGTTCCATCCACGAGCGTGATCGCACCCACATGCCAGCCCCTGCCATGCCCTATGCTTGTCGCTCTATTCCATTCATCCTGCGCGCGCATGAGCGTCTTGTTCGATCCAGCGGCTGAGCCCTTTCCCTGCGCGCCCAAACCCGCGAGCGAAGCGTTGCGTCTCCAGGCGCTGCGCAGCTACGGCATTCTCGATACGCCGCGCGAAGCGGCATTCGAAGACATCACCAAGCTGGCCTCGATCATCTGTCAGACCCCGATCGCACTGATCAGCCTGGTGGACGCCGACCGCCAATGGTTCAAGAGCGAGCGCGGCATGGGCGAGCGCGAGACGCCGCTGTTCAAGTCGATGTGCGCGCATGCGCTGCTCGACAACGACGTGCTGGTGGTACCCGACACGCGCGAAGACATCCGTTTTGCACGCAACCCGCTGGTCACCGGCGAGGTGCCACTGCGGTTTTATGCAGGTGCGTTGCTCAAGACCAGCGAAGGCCTGCCGCTGGGCACGGTCTGCGTGCTGGACCGGCAACCGCGTCAACTCACTGACGAACAGGTCGAAGCGCTGCGTGCACTGGCGCGCCAGACCATGGCGCAGCTGGAACTGCGCCGCGCGCTGCAGAACGCCGAAGAGTCCGACCGCTATCGCAGCCGGCTGATGGCGATCGCCGGGCACGACCTGAAAACTCCGCTGCGCACTGCGGCCTATGCCATCGACAAGATGCGCCGGCACGCCAATGTCGATTCCGTTCCCACCCTGGTCACCGCACGCGATGCGATCGGCATGGTGGCACGCAGCCTCGACGAACTGGCCACACTGGCCGCCGCGAGCAAGAGCTCCACCCCGGATCTGCAGCCGCTGGCACTGGAAGACGTGCTGCACGCGGTCCTCGGTGTGTGGCGGCAACCGGCGAGCGACAAATGCCTGGCCTTGCGCCACGTGCCCACTTCGCTGCGCGTGCGCAGCCATGCCACGCTGCTGACTACGCTGATCGGCAACCTGGTCGGCAACGCGGTCAAGTACACCGAACGCGGACGCGTGCTGGTCGGCGTGCGCCGCCGCCCCGGCTATGCCGAGGTGGAAATCATCGACAGCGGCATCGGCCTGAACCTGGACCACCCCGAACAGGTGTTCCAGGCGTTTCGCCAGGCGGATCCGAACAGCGAAGGGCTAGGCATCGGTCTGTGGATCGTGCACCGCACTGCCGAAACCCTGGACTGCGAGGTGGATGTGCGCCCACGCCCGGCAGGCGGTACCTGTTTCTCGGTGCGCATCCCGCTGGCCTGAGCACGGCAGGGCGTCGCGCAAAAAAAAAGCGGACCCGGGCTCCCGACCCGGATCCGCCGCCAAGCACGCCAGGTCTCTCCCCAGGGACCCGGGTGCGCCAGCCGCGCCATCGCGCAGCCTCGCGCAATGGTGATGCGACAGCGCTGGCAACCTCTCGACGACACCGCCAAACAGACCGGCCATGCGATCACTGCATCGCCGGTCCTGCGCCGTCCACCCCTAGACGTCCGAGAGTGTCGCGTTATGGTTGCTATAAGGATTTACGACAGCGCAGCGCGCAACTTGATACGGACCGATGACGCCGATCCGGCGGCCCTGACACGCGTAGGGAGAATCACTGACAGCGTGTTTCCGGGTTAGTGCAAGCCTGCGCGCAGGCTATTGATCGCATTGAGATTTTTCGCAGCCACGTACACTGCAGTGCAGCATCCAGAGCAGTCACGCGTGCAACAGATGAGGCCGTCAAAGCTCAGGTTCGGCCGCATCCTGCCGCGCAAACCACTCAGCCGAATGCACCTCTTCGGCTGCGACCTCCAACAGCTGACGCAGCACCGCCAGCGGAATCTGCACCTGGGTGTCGCCGGCCTGCACTGCCACCCATAACGCTTCGTCGTGCGGGTCGGCCAGTACCGTCAGCAACGCATGCTCGCGTCCGTCGAGGTTGGCCGACAGCTGCAACGACATGCCGCCGTCCTGGTCGGGCGACCACAGCCGGCTGAGAGGCGGACGCAGTGGCTCGGTCAATCGCTCGGTCATCGGTTGCAGCGCCTCACAGTGGCAAATGGAGATCGCGCGCATAGCAAACCGGGATTGGCATACCCCGCGCGCAGACTGCAGTGTACGAACAGTCCCTACCGATTCCGAACGCTGATACCAGCATGATGCAGTTGTTACGTGGACGTACTTTCGGTGTGTCTCATGCTGGTACGCGCGCAAGCGCCCTCAGTGACCGGAGCATTCGCGTAAAACTGGCAAGCACCGTGAGCGGCGATAGTCGATGCGCGGTGCCGCATCCGGGAGCGGGACACGCCGCAAGTACGTCCATGTAGGCTCGGTGGCGGCATCCATGCCGCCACACGGTCCCGCACCCGGATACGGCACCACGCCTCCACTCTTCACGGCACCTGATTGGCAGGCAATCCCTCCGCTTTTCCTGCAGACACCGACAACATCCGAAGGTGCTTGCGCGCGTACCGGCGTGGGACCTTACGCGGCATGGATGCCGCGTAAGAGCCTACATGGACGTACTTGCGGCGTGTCCCACGCTGGTACGCGCGCAAGCGCCCCTCAGTGACCGAAGCACTCTCACAAAACCGGCAGACGGTGGGTGCGGGATTGGCCTGTGCGCGGCCGCTCATCGGCAGGTAATGCCTTCGCTTTCCTGCAGGACATGCATCGCATCGATCCGGCAAACATGCAGCCTTCGATAGCCGCTCAACCAGCGCTCATGCGGCCGTGGCCAGCCGCTTAACTGGTAATCGTCTGGGTCAGCGATTCCCAAGTCGGCGGCAGCGGCCAGTTCGGCGCCTGGTTGCCATCCAGCACGCGGCGCAGATCGCGCTTGTCGATCTGCGGCGCCAGCACATGCACCAGATCCAGCGCGTAATCGCGCAGCACGCGGTCGCGCGGCAGCACCGCCCAGGCGATGCAATCGGCAATGGGCGCCGGTGCCGGCCAGGCGCGCAGATCCTCATCGTTGGCGCTGACCGCCATCTCCGCCACCAGACCAACGCCCAGGCCGGCACGCACATAGGTCTTGATCAGGTCCGCATCCAGCGCGGTCAACGCGATGCTCGGCTCCAGCCCGACCTGCGCAAATGCCCGCTGCAACGACGAACCTGGCCGCGTGGACGATTCGTAGCTGATCAACGGGTATTGCGATAACGCCTGCATGTCCGGCGCCGTGCGCGCCTGATCCAGCGGATGACCGCGCGGCACGATCACCAGCCGACGCCAGCGATACAGCGGCACCGCAATCCCGGCGCTCGGCTCGCCACCGGCGGTGCTGACCACCGCAATATCCGCATCGCCCTGACTGAGTAGATCCAGCGCCGCACTTTCGGCGGCTTGCTGCAGATGCACGCTCACCTGCGGGTAGGCGTGCTTGATCTGCGCCACCGCCGGCGGCAGCACGAAGCGCGCCTGGGTATGGGTGGTGGTCAGGGTCAGCTGGCCCTGGCTCTCGCGGCGCTGGTTGGCCGCATAGGTGCGGATGTTATTGGCTTCCGACAGTACCGAACGCGCACGCTCGATCACTTCCACGCCCGCCGGCGTGACCGCATCCAGGCTGCGCCCCTTGCGCACGAACAACAGAAAGCCCAGTTCGTCCTCCAGCTGTTTGAGCTGCTTGGACAGACCGGGCTGGGTGGCATGCACACGCGCGGCGGCCAGCGTGATGTTCAGCTCGGCATCGGCGATGGCGACCAGATAACGAAGTTGGGTCAGCGTCATGGGCTTATATCCAAAAAAGCGCGAGGCGCCACAGGGACTCGACTGTAGAGGAGTTCTATGGGCCAGCTTATAACCGAACGCTATTTCCAGGGTGTATGAAGTCATTTCCGACGGCTATATGCCGGCGTTACGGTCTGGCCCTCCCTTCTCGATGCCCCTGCCGTGCCCCCTGTGTTCCCGCTCATTGCCGACCTGCGTGGCCGTGCCGTCTTGGTGGTCGGCGGCGGCGCCGATGCCGAGCACGCCACCGCCGAGCTGCTGCAGGCAGGCGCGCTGCCGTTGGTGGGTGCACCGGAACTCACCATGCAATTGCGCAACTGGGTGCAGGCCGGGCAGGTGCGCTGGCTGCTGGGCGGGTTCGACCCGGCGTGGCTGGAACTGCCCGACCAACCGGTCTGGCTGACCATTGCCGCCAGCGCGACCGCCGGACTCAACGATGCCCTACGCGCTGCAGCCACCGCGCGCCGCCTGCTCACGCACGACGCTATCCCGGCCGCTTCAGCAGCGACACCCGCAGCTTCCCCCACGCCCCGTACCGCAGTCGGCACGCTGGCCCCCGGCAGCGTGACCCTGGTCGGCGCCGGCCCCGGCGATCCCGGCCTGCTCACCCGGCATGCCTTGCGCGCGCTGCGCCAGGCGGACGTGGTGCTCTACGATCGCCTGGTCAGCCCACAGATCCTGCGCCTGGCACGTCGCGACGCACTGCGCGTGGAAGTGGGCAAGGCCGCACAAGGCCACAGCACCCGCCAGGAGCAGATCCACGCGCTGATGCTGGAGCACGCCCGCGCCGGGCGCCGCGTGGTGCGGCTGAAAGGCGGCGACCCGTTCGTGTTCGGCCGTGGCGGCGAGGAGCTGGAATTCCTGCGCGACCACGGCATCGCTTTTCAGGTCATTCCCGGCATCACCGCCGCGATCGCCTGCGCCGCCTACGCCGGCATTCCGCTCACCCATCGCGATCACGCGCAATCGCTGCGGCTGATCACCGCGCACTGCAAGGATTCGCTGGACACGCTGGACTGGCAGGCGCTCGGGCAGGAACGCCAGACCCTGGCCTTCTACATGGGCGTGGCCGGCCTGGACGGCATCCAGCAACGCCTGTTGCAGGCCGGCCGCGCGCCCGCCACGCCATTCGCGCTGGTGGAAAACGGCTCGCGCCCGCAGCAACGCGTGATCACCGGCACCCTCGCCAGCCTGGCCGCCACCGCGCAGCAGCACGCCGTGCGCGCACCGGCCTTGCTGATCCTGGGCGAGGTCGCCGGGCTGGCCGCCAGCCTGCACTGGTTCGGCGCAGCGCCGTTGACCGCCCGGCCGCCCCCGCACTCACCCATCGCAACGCCCGACGCGCCCACACTCGCCCACGCAGCCTGATTCCGACGGAGACCCCATGGCCCTGTACGACAACATCCTCGACACCATCGGCCGTACCCCGGTGGTCAAGCTCCATCGCCTCGCGCCCGAGCACGTGACCCTGTACGTCAA
Source organism: Xanthomonas hortorum (assembly GCF_040279205.1). Taxonomy (GTDB): domain Bacteria; phylum Pseudomonadota; class Gammaproteobacteria; order Xanthomonadales; family Xanthomonadaceae; genus Xanthomonas; species Xanthomonas hortorum_F. The sequence goes on along the minus strand of NZ_JBEOLS010000001.1, from coordinate 111,081 downwards.
GGTCGAGGCGTTCAATCCGGGCGGCTCGGTCAAGGACCGGCTGGCGCTGGCGATCGTTCTGGACGCCGAGCAGCGCGGCCTGCTCAAGCCTGGCGACACCATTGTCGAGGCCACCTCCGGCAATACCGGCGTGGCGTTGGCCATGGTGGCCGCCGCACGCGGCTACAAGTTCGTCGCCACCATGGTGGAAACCTTCTCGATCGAGCGCCGCAAATTGATGCGCGCGTATGGCGCCAAGGTGATCCTGACCCCGGCCGCCGAGCGCGGCAGCGGCATGGTGCGCAAGGCCAAGGAGCTGGCCGAGCAGCATGGCTGGTTCCTGGCCAGCCAGTTCGCCAACCCGGCCAATCCGGCCTACCACCGCAACACCACTGCGGCCGAAATCCTGCGCGATTTCGCCGGCCACCGGCTCGACCATTTCGTCACCGGCTGGGGCACCGGCGGCACGCTCACCGGCGTGGGCGAAGTGCTGCGCGTGGCCCGCCCGGAAGTACGCATCACCGCCACCGAGCCGGCCGGCGCCGCATTGCTTCAGGGCCAGGACTGGAAGCCGCACAAGATCCAGGGCTGGACCCCGGACTTCGTGCCGGAAGTGCTCAATCGCGATGTCGCGCAAGAAGTCTTCAGCGTGGAAGACACCGATGGGATCACTGTGGCCCGTCGCCTGGCCGCCGAGGAAGGCATCTTCACCGGCATCTCCGGCGGCGCCACCGTCGCCACTGCATTGCGCGTGGCCGAAAGCGCGGTGCCCGGCGCCGTCATCCTGGCAATGCTGCCCGATACCGGCGAGCGGTATTTTTCTACACCGCTGTTCGCCGACATCAACGAAGGCTCCGACGACGATTGGCTGGCCGGTCTGCCCTGATCTTCGCGTTGTGTCTGCATACAAGGCCGCGCCCACAGCGCGGCCTTTTTGTTTGTGGTCGATCCAGTCATCGGCCTCGCCTTCCCCGGCACGCGATTGCGCATGGTGCCGCAGATACCTCGGACATCGCCAAGCTTTTGTAGATCGCTGTGTGCGGAGCAGCTCGCACTACGGCACCCGTGCACTCCCGTCCATGTCAAGGAAACGTTAGGATGGCGGCCGTGATGCAGGGAGAAACGTGGTGAACAACCGGCCGTGCGGACACAGCGACACCCGCGCCTCGCGGGCACCATGGCTGGTCAAGATCACCTCGCCTGCTCACTTTGCGCTGGCACTGGGCCTGGGTGCCTGGCTGCAAAGCGCATTGGACCTGCCAGTGCCTGCACCAACACAGTTGGCATGGATCGAACTGGCCGGCGGCGGCATTGCCTGTCTCGGACTGGCGCTGGCGGTGAGTTGCTTCGTCCTGTTCGCGCGCCGACGCACCACCATCATGCCCAGCGGCCATCCCTCGCGGCTGGTGCTCGACGGCCCGTATCGCTTCACCCGCAACCCGATGTATCTGGCGCTGGTGCTGAGCTATGTCGGCCTATGTCTGCAGCTGGGTTTGCTGTGGGCGGTTGCGTTGTTGCCGCTGCCATGGCTGGCCTTGCAGCTCTACGTCATCCCGTTCGAAGAAGCGCGCTTGCGTAGTGAATTCGGCCGCCATTACAGCGCCTATTGCGCGCACGTGCGGCGCTGGTTGTAGCTCTCGATTGTCGATGACATCTACGTGGCGATTGACCCAATCGATCGCATTGGCACGTTTGCACAGTCGCGGCATGCCATCGACGCGCGGCATCGACGTACGCGCGCCGGGCGGTCGCAGCAGGTGAGATGAATGGGCGATAGCGTGCCTGTTCCGCAACGCGCGCCCCATCACGCGTTCCTCATGCAAATCCCTTAACTATCGCGCTATGAAGATCGAAGTCTGGCAAGGCGACATCACCGAACTCGACGTTGACGTCATCGTCAACGCCGCCAACGAATCGTTGTTGGGCGGCAGTGGCGTCGATGGGGCCATCCATCGTGCCGCCGGCCCGCGTTTGCTGGAAGCCTGCGAAGCATTGCCGCAAGTGCGCCCGGGCGTGCGCTGCCCCACCGGCGAAATCCGCATCACCGACGGCTTCGACCTGAAGGCACGCCATGTGTTCCATACCGTCGGCCCGGTGTGGCGCGACGGCAAGCACAACGAGCCGGAACAACTCGCCAATTGCTACTGGCAGTCATTGAAACTTGCCGAGCAGATGATGCTGCATTCGATCGCCTTTCCGGCGATCAGTTGCGGCATCTATGGATATCCGTTGTATCAGGCCGCACGCATAGCCGTGACCGAAACGCGCGATTGGCAGCGCTCGCACAAGGTACCCAAGCACATCGTGCTGGTGGCCTATAACGAGGCGACCTTCAAGGCGTACCAGCAGGCATTGGCCGCGCAGGAAACTGCGGCCGCCTGAAGCGCGATGCAAAGGTTGAAGTGACGAGCGCCGAGAGGCGCTCGTTGCGTTTTGACTAGACGACTGACGTGCAGCGCAATCACTGCCGCCGACAGTCTTTCAACGACTTCAGTGCCGTATGAAGGTGTGGCCCGGAATCGCGCCCGATCAGCGCTATCGCTCCTGATCGGCAAATAAAAACGCCGGCATTGCTGCCGGCGTTTTTGTCTTAGCGATGCGACGGCCTTGCAGCCGTCATCAACCGATCAACCCTTCCACTTGCCCAGCGCGGCCAGGCCATTTTCCTTGGCGCGCTCATAGATGATCTGCTGCGCCTTGGCGAAGTTGCCGGTCATGTCCTTGGCCCACAGCTTCAGTGCGGCCTGCTGCATCGCACGGCCGTAGGAGAAGCTCAGCGGCCACGGCAGATTGCCGAGCTGGTGCATCTCGTTGAGGTGCGCAGTGGACTGCTCGTCGCTCTGGCCGCCAGACAGGAACACGATGCCCGGCAGGATCGCCGGCACGGTCGACTTCAGGCACATCACGGTGGACTCGGCCACTTCTTCGATGCCGGCCTGCTCTTCGCAGCCCTTGCCGGAGATGACCATCGAGGCCTTCAGGATGGTGCCTTCGAGCACGACATTCTGCTCATACAGTGCGCCGAACAGCGAACGCAGCGTGGCTTCGGTGACTTCGTAGCAGGTCTCGATATCGTGGCTGCCGTCCATGATCACTTCCGGCTCGACCATCGGCACCAGGCCCTGTTCCTGGCACAGCGCGGCATACCGCGCCAGCGCATGCGAATTGGCCTCGATGCAGGTGCCGGACGGAATGTCCTCGCCGATGTTGATGACCGCACGCCACTTGGCGAAACGCGCGCCCAGCGTGTAGTACTCCTCCAGACGTGCGCGCAGCCCGTCCAAGCCTTCGGTGACCAGCTCGCCCGGCATGCCGGCCAGCGGCTGCGCACCCTTGTCGACCTTGATGCCCGGAATGATGCCGTGGGCGGTCATGTACTCGGCGAACGGCACGCCGTCCTTGGTCTTCTGACGGATGGTCTCGTCGAACAGGATGGCGCCGGAGATGTAGTCGCTCAGCTTGGGCGTGGTCAGCAGCAGTTCGCGATAGGCGCGACGGTTTTCTTCGATGTTCTCGATACCGACGCTGGCAAAACGCTTGGCGATCGTGCTGGTCGATTCGTCGATGGCGATGATGCCCTTGCCCGGGGCGACCATGGCCTGGGCGGTTTCGGCAAGCTGTTCGATGCTCATGTAGTTCCTGTGGCAGCTGCGGGGGAGAACGAAAGTATAGCGACGAAAGTCGCAGACATTCCTTCACGGAATGTCTGCAACCGATTACACGTGTCCTGCATGACAGGATGTGTGGCGCGGCGCGCATCGCAATGTGCATCGCGATGTGCACGCATGACGACCATGCCGGTGGCCGCGCATCGGGCGGATGCGCGCATGGGTCTTGCCTGGCGTCTTGCGTGCGCAAACGGTCCGCAACAAACCTCACCCGGACATGGCACACAGCACAACGGCGACCCACAGGCCGCCGTTGTGTTTGTCCTCGCGATCACCACGCAGCGCGCGTTTCGCACGCGCGCTGTGTCATCACCAAACAGGCGTGACTACAGCTCGCCCAGTCCGCTGGCGCGGCCGTCTTCGCCCACTTCCAGCAGGCGCAAGGTGTTGGTGGCGCCGTGGGTTTCCATATGCTCGCCGCTGGTAAAGACCACGCGGTCGCCAGGTCCCATGCGCTCGTTCTCCACCAGCAGACGGATCGCCGCACGTGCGGCTTCGCGCGGGGTCAGGCCGCGGCTGTCGAAGCTGATCGGGAACACGCCACGCATCATCGCCATGTGGCGGCGCGCGCCATCGTGACGGGTGAACGCGTAGATCGGCATGTTGGAGCGGAAGCGCGACAGGTAACGCGGCGTGCCGCCGGATTCGGTCAACGCGACCACACCGGCCAGACCGATGTGCTCGGACAGGAACATGGTCGCCATCGCGATCGCCTGGTCGGCACGCTGCAGGTTGCGTTGCGCGGCTTCGAAGTCGGTGTCGAACTCGAACTGGCGCTCGGCACCCAGACAGATGCGCGCCATCGCTTCCACCGCACGCACCGGGTAGGCGCCGGCCGCAGTTTCGGCCGAGAGCATTACCGCATCGGTGCCGTCGATGACCGCATTGGCCACGTCGAGCACTTCGGCGCGGGTCGGGATCGGGCTTTCCACCATCGACTGCAGCATCTGCGTGGCAGTGATGACCACTTTGTTCTGCGCCAGCGATTCGCGGATGATCTTCTTCTGCAGGCCCGGCAATTCGGCATCGCCGATTTCCACGCCCAGATCGCCGCGCGCCACCATCACCACGTCGGAGGCTTCGACGATCTCGACCAGGTTCTCGATCGCTTCGGTGCGCTCGATCTTGGACACCAGCGCGGCATCGCAGCCGTGCTGGCGCGCGATGCGCCGTGCATCGTTCATGTCTTCGGCATTACGGCAGAACGATACCGCGATGAAGTCCACACCGATCTTGGCGACGATGCCGATCAGTTCCTTGTCGCGCTCGGTCAGCGCGCCGAGCGACAAGCCGCCGCCCTGCTTGTTCAACCCCTTGCGATCGGACAACACGCCATCGTTGAGCACGGTGGTGACGATGCGCTGGCCCTGCACTTCGGTGACCTGCAGCTGCACCAGGCCATCGTCGAGCAGCAGCACATCGCCCGCGGCCACGTCTTGCGGCAGGCCGAGGTAGCTGACGCCGACCTGATTCTGGTCGCCCGCAGGTGCATTGGGGTCGGCCACCAGGTCGAAGCGTGCGCCGGTGGTCAGCTTGATCTTGCCTTCGGCAAAGCGCTCGACGCGGATCTTCGGGCCAGGCAGGTCGGCCAGGATGCCGACCTCGGCACCGACACGTACCGCGGCGGCGCGGACTTCGGCCGCACGCTTGGCCTGGCCGGACGGATCGCCGTGGCTGAAATTGAGGCGCACCACGTTGACGCCCGCCTTGAACAAAGCGTCCAGCACACCGGGCGGATCCGTGGCCGGTCCGAGCGTTGCGAGGATCTTGGTGCGGCGTTGACGTTCTTTCATGATGGCCTCCCTGTAAAAGCCGCGAAACTTAACACACGCGTCACGTACCAAGGATGGCATTGCGGCATAGCCACCCTCGCATTCCGGCATGTCCTGAAGACAGTGCGGGACAGTACGTACGCTTTCCGCACCACGCTGACGCGCTGCGGGCTGAAACCGTGGGCTGCCACCCTAACGCGGCGGCGGTGAAGAACAGACTTTGCAAGCGTCAATGATTTGCGTCGATCAATGCACGCAACTCGGCCGGGGTGTGTGCGATTGCACCGGCACCGGCGGCGCGCAGTTCGGCTTCGTCGCCGAAGCCCCACAACACGCCGATGCTGTGGATACCGTGGTAAGTGGCGCCGTCGATATCCATGCGGCGGTCGCCGATCATCACGCAGCCGGTTTTTTCGATCTGCAAACGGCGCAATGCTTCGGCGATCAGGTCCGGCTTGAAGCGACGTTCGCCGTCTTCGCTGGCGCCGATCACGTTCTCGAAGCACGCACCGAAGGGCAGATGCTCGACGATACGGCGCGCGTAGCGCTCGTTCTTCGAGGTCACGACCGCCAGGCGATGGCCGGCGCGCTGCAGGTCGATGACGACCTCACCGATACCGTCGAACACGCTCAGTTCGGTCCAGCCCACCGCGTCGTAACGCGCGCGGTAGGCGGCCAAGGTGCGCTGCACCAGCTCCGGATCATCAGGAAAGCACTCGGTGAAACTGTCGCGCAGCGGCGGGCCGATCCAGGCGCGCAGGGTTTGCGGCGACGGACGCGGCTGGCCCACCTCGTCGAAGGCATGCACGATGCTACCGACGATGCCCGGCTCCGAATCGACCAGGGTGCCATCCAGATCGAAGAACAGCGTGGCTGCGCTCACTTACTGCGCGCCTCGAGTGCGGCCACCGCCGGCAGGGTCTTACCTTCCAGGAACTCCAGGAACGCACCACCGCCGGTGGAGATGTAGGTGACGTCCTTGGCGATGTCGTACTTGTCCACCGCCGCCAGGGTGTCGCCACCACCGGCAATCGAGAATGCCCTGGAGCTGGCGATCGCACGCGCCAGGGTTTCGGTACCATGGCTGAAGGGCTCGAATTCGAACACGCCCACCGGCCCGTTCCACACCACGGTGCCGGCGCTGGCGATCAGCTCGGCGTAGCGCTTGGCGGTCTGCGGGCCGATATCCAGAATCAGATCGTCGGCCTCCACCGCATCGAGCGCCTTCACGGTGGCCTGCGCATCGGGCAGGAACTGCTTGGCGACCACCACATCGGTGGGCAACGGAATCTCCGCGCCGCGCAGCTTGGCATCGGCCACGATCTGGTTGGCGGTGGGAATCAGGTCCGGCTCGTTCAAGGACTTGCCCACGTCATGCCCGGCTGCGGCGATGAAGGTGTTGGCGATGCCACCACCGACGATCAGCTGGTCGACCTTGTTGACCAGGTTGGACAGCAGCTCCAGCTTGGTGGAGACCTTGCTGCCGGCCACGATCGCCAGCAGCGGCTTGGCCGGGTTGTCCAGCGCCTTGGCCAGCGCATCGAGTTCGGCCATCAGCAGCGGGCCGCCAGCGGCCACCGGCGCGAACCGGATCACCCCATGCGTGGAGGCCTGCGCGCGATGGGCGGTACCGAAGGCGTCCATGACGAACACATCGCATAGCGCGGCGTACTTACGCGACAGGGTCTCGTCGTCCTTGCCCTCGCCGACATTCATGCGGCAATTTTCCAGCAGCACCACCTGGCCCGGCGCCACCTCGACCCCGTCGATCCAGTCACGCACCAGCGGCACGTCCACGCCCAGCAGCGCGCTCAAGCGCGCGGCCACCGGCGCCAGCGAATCTTCTTCGGTCCAACTGCCTTCCTTGGGGCGGCCCAGGTGCGACGTCACCATCACTGCAGCGCCTTTTTCCAGCGCCAGCTTGATGGTGGGCACCGAGGCGGTGATGCGCTGTTCGGAGGTGATCTGGCCGTTGTCGATCGGCACGTTGAGATCCTGGCGGATCAGCACGCGCTTGCCGGAGAGATCGAGGTCGGTCATGCGGACAATGGACATGGGGTCAGCTCGCTAGGTCTGGGGATTCGGGAGAGGGGATTGGAGATTGGTGATGCAGGAGCGGGCTGCGGGCGCGCTGGATGTCATGCATTTGCAGACGCGTTGAAGCAGCCGCTGCACGCTGTCGTTGCGCCCGCGTGCGGATCGCAGGGGATCGCACATTGCCTGTCACGCATGTCGCTGCCAACAGGGCTGGCGACGCGGACGGTGGTCGGTCAAAGACGACGGGCAATGCGGATGCCTTGGCGACGGAGGACGCCCATTGTCGGACCTTCGCGCCGCAGCGGCAAACCGCAGTGCGGCGCACCTCGCTATCAGGCGTTGCGATTGGCCGCCGAGCTACGCAGCAGACTCACTGCGAAACCGCCGACCAGCAAGGCGCCGCCGACCAGCAGACCCCAGAGCAACCAGCGCTTCCAGTCGCGCGGCGTGGTGGCCGGCTGCAATGCTGCATCGCCAGCCAGCGGCTGTGCCTGCGCGGCGACGCTGGCCTGGGCCGGTTGCCACTGCGCACCGCGTTCGCGACGTAGCGCCTGCAGCATCGAGGCCAGCGGCGCTTCACCGCGTTGCACGCGCGCGCTGCCGGCAACCACTGCGTACGGCGGCTGGCCCTGCGCGAGAAACATCACCCGCTCCGGCTGGTAGCCCACACGCAGGGTCGGCACTGCGGTGCTGCGCCCCTGTGCGGCGAGCAGCCGCCACTGACGATCGCGCACCGGTGCGGACAGCACTTGCGGCGGCGAGGCGGCCGCAGCGCCATTCCCCAGGCGATAGGCCAACCACGGCCCGGCACGGCGCTGCCACGGCGCATCGTCGGCATCGCGGCTTTCCACGATCCATTCGACCGCTTCGGCCTGACCACCGCCGACATCGATCTGGGTGATCGGAAAGCGCCCCGGCAGGACGTAGACCACGGCTGCGTCCTGCGCAGTGCCCGGCAGTTCCAGCCATTCCGAGTGTGCAGGTGCTGCGACGCCGTCCAGCTCCGCATCGACCACCCGCAAGGCCGGCAACTCGCCCGACACCGGCACGATGCGCAGATAGCGTGCGCCGTCGTCCAACGCGATGCGGCGTTGTTGAAGACGCTGCGCCTGATTGTCCAGCGCCATCACGGTGGCGTCGGAGGCGAGCACGCGCCAGTCGCGCAGATCGTCGCTGCCTTCAACGCGCAGTTGAGCTTGCACCGGCATGTTGCCATCCCAGTCCAGCCACAGCGCCCGCACACGATCGCGCAATGCGCTGGCATCGATCAACCAACTGCCGCCGGCGCCCGCAGCTGCCGATGTGCCGGTGGCAAAACGGCCTTCCAGCCGGCGTACCGCACCACTGGCATCGCGCTCGGCAATCAGCTGCAGATCGCCGTTGGCAGGCGCCGCACCCGCCGGCAATGCGAACAATGGCAAACGCTGCCGGCGTGGCGCGACCGCTGGCGCTGCGTCCACGGCGAGTAATGCAGTTGGCATCTCTTCGCCGCGCGCATCGATCACGGTGACATCGCGCAGCACTGCGTCATCTGCGCTGCGATAGAGTGCATCGTTCAAGCTCAGCTGGTACATGCCGGCATCCGAGCCGGTCACCTGCAACGGCCATTGCTGACGATAGTCCTGGCGCACATCGGCCGCCTGCGCCATCAGCGGCACCAGCAGCAGCCATCCCCATTGCCTCGCTTTCATGCCTGATCCTTTTCGACGCCATCGTCTGCGACAGCAGGTTCTTCAGCGGCCGCCTGGCGCGGCGGCGCCGGTGCCAGATAGCCCACCACGGTGCACAACAGGCCATAGGCCATGAACGAGCCGATGCCGAGCAGATTGCCCAGATGCTGGCGATCGACCAGGACCAGCTTGGCCAATACCAGACCCATCAGCAACGCCCCACCCAGCCACAGCCCACGCTGGCCGCGACGCGAGCCGATCACCCAGCCCAGCACGCTCCACACGATGGTCAGGCTGGTCTGCGACAAGGTGGCGTTGATCAAGGACGCATCCCACGCCACGCCACCCCAGTGATGCACGCTGTGCAAGGTGCTGCCGGTGATCAACACCCAGCCCAGCACGCCCAGCGCCGTCACACGCCAGCGTTGCAACGCCAACGGCGCCCGCGTGGACCATGCCCAACGGGCAAGCAAGGCCAGCACGGCCAGTTGCGCCAGCTCGGCCGGGTTGAGCACGGGCAGCCACGGCAATGGGGCGGCGCTCACCGGATCCAGCAACACGATCAACCAGCCGATGCCCAGCACGGCGAACACACAGCTCAGCAAGGCATTGCGCGCAAGATCGAAGCTTGCCCCCTGCGGCCATGCCAGCCACGGCCAACGCAGCAGACCCACGGCCACCACCGCAAGCCAGGGCGCGGCGAGCAATGCGCAGCGCCAGCCGTTGGCAAGCAGGAATGCATCGGCCAACCAGGCTGCGCCCAACGACACCACCAACGGCCACAGCAACCACCAGATGAACTGCGCGGCCACAGCGCCTGCACCGTGTTGCATGCGCAAGCACCACAGCGCACGTGCACCGGCCAACGCAAACCCCAACCACGCCAACGCGCCCCAATGCGCGAACGGCTGGGTATGCGCATGGCTCTGCCACAGTGCCAGCGGCACGGCCAGCGCCAGCCCGGACATCACCGTCCACACCAACGCCGTTGCCGGGCGACGACGATGGACTTCGGCCGCCATCCACAGCGTAAGCGCCACAAAGCCCAGCAGCAGATCTGGTTCGCTGCGCAGATCGCCAGCAAAACTGAAGATCTCGTGCACACCGCAGAATGCCCACCAGCCCAGCCCCCACAGATACGTAACCAGTGCACGCCGTGGCTGCCCTGCATCGCGCAGGAACCAGGCACTGGCCCAGCCGGCAATGGCAAGCAGCAAGGTGCTCATGCAGGTGGCATTGGCAATTGCCACCGTGTCGTAACGCCACGCATCCACACCGAAGGCCACACCGACCGCCGCAAGCAACTGCAGCGCCACACCGCTGAACTGCGAGATGCGTCGCTGCTGCCGCAAGCCCAACCACAACAAGCCCACACCTTCGAGTGCGAACACGCTGGCGGTGGCACGTGCCGACAATGCCAACGGCACCGCCAGCGTTGCAAAGCCCACCGCCAGCATCGCGTGTGCTTCGCCCAGCAAGCGCGTGGAGGCACGGCGCAGCAGCCAGCTCGCCAGACCCGCGTACAGCACCGCCACGGCCAGCGCGCACAAGGCCAGCGGCAACCGATCGCCCTCCAGCAGACGCGCCTGCAACGCAAAGGCCACCAGCGGTGTGCCGAACAACAGGCTGCCGTCGATGACCTTGCCTGCACTGCCATCGCCGCGGCGCGCATGCAGCACCGGAATCGCCACATACATGGCGAAGAACAACAGCAGGAACGGCTCGGTACTGGCGAATTTTGCGGGGCTGTATTGCAGCGCGCCCCACAGCGTGCCGATGCCGAAGGTGAAGGCGAATCCGAGCAGGTTCAGCACCCGCCACGGACGCGTCCAGGCGATCGCCACGATGCCGGCGTTGAGCACGGCGTAATACGAGAACAGCGCAACATGATTGCCGGTACCGGTGGATAGCCAGATCGGCGCGAGGAAGCCGGCCAATACACCGAGTACCGCCAACGTGCGCGAGTCCTGAACCACCGCCAGCACGCACATGCCGGCAATCAGCACCACGCTGATACCCATCGCCAGGCCGGCGCCGAGCAATCCATACAACTTGAAAGCGGCGAACACGGTGAGCAGCAAGCCGCCGATGGCGCCACCCTGCAAGGCCAACGCAAAGCCCGGGCGCTGCAGCCGTTGCTTCCAGCCGAAGACTAGGCCGGCGAGCGCCAGCACACTGATACCGGCCAGCCGCAGCTCGACCGGCATACGCATCCAGCCTTGATCGCTGGCGTACTTCAACAACGACGCCACACCGGCCAACAACACCAGCATGCCAACCTTGACCGGCACATTGCCTTCGGTGAACCAGCGCTTCACTGCACTGGCTGCGCGCGCGATCGGGCCGGGTTCGGATGGGATGTATTGCGGTTGCTGCTGCGGCTGTGGCTCAGCCTGCGCAGACGCAGTGGACGAAGTCGGCGCATCGCCAGCGCTACGCGCTGCCGAAGACGCTGGAGCTTCTGCCGGCAATGATGGCGGCATCGTCACGACAGGCACCGGTGCAGCTTGCAGGTCTGCTGCGCGAGGCGAGTCGGGCTCGCCAAATGTAGACAAACCGACGTCGGATGCGTCTTGCTGCGGCTCCCACGCCCTGAAAGGCGTTGGCGTTGGCGAATGCACCGCCGCCGAATCCGCGGCCCCCGCCCCGCTGGCCTGCCACTGCGCAAGCCGCTGCTCCAGTGAATCCACGCGCCGCCGCAACCCGGCAATCCATACCAGTGCGATCACCAATCCCACCGGCAACGCAAGCAGAAACAACACTACCAACCCGATCATCGTTTCCAACGCAGCAACCCCTGAGTCGGCATCCGGCCGAATGCGCGAACCATACAGGCTCAGGACGCGTCTGGGCAGCCAAGCCGGGGGGAAAGCCCTGCGGCGCGATGACGTCAGCAGCTCCGGGACGCAATGGCTGCACGTACGCAAGCGCGTCCAAAAAAACGCCCGGAGAACCGGGCGTTTCAAACTTATTCGCGGTAGCCGCTGTCGTTCTTGTTATGGATGATCCAGATCAAGTTGCCGCCGGTATCCATCGACTTGCCAGCGAAGACCAGACGGCCCTGGCCCTTGTAGGCCATCTCGTACCGGTAACGGTCGCCGCCGAAGAAGAACGGAATGAACGCCTTGCCAGTCACGTACGAACCCTGGTCATTCGGCTGCCCGATCAGATCGGTCACCTGCTTCATCGGCATGCCGATCTGCAACTGGGTGAACTTGCTGCCCGGCGCCGGCTTGCCGGTGATCTCGCCTTCGTAATCGTTGACGCCCTTGACGGTCTCGCCATAGCCGGCCTCGACGTCGGACGACTTGATCACTTCACCATCGGCATTCATCCAGGCCGGCGTACCGGTCTGCTTTTTCGCCGCCCAACTGTTCAACGGAGCCGAAAACGCAATCACCACACCGAGCGCCAATGCACCCGCCAGAAATTTATTCATCGTTATGTTCTCTCGATCCATGGAGTTCCCCGATCCTTCGTACACGACACGGGAACGGCCGCCGTGCGCGCAAATTAGCGCACGTGAGCCTCTCAAAGTCCACATCTTGTACTGGCGACGAAGCGGTGGCGGCGCATGTCCACATCACATTCCAACAGACAAAAAACGAAAGGCCCCGGCATGCCGGGGCCTTCGACGCGTCGCCTAGGCGCGCGATTTACTTCGCCACAACCCGCACCATTTCCAGGCACTTGTTGGAATAGCCCCACTCGTTGTCGTACCAGGACACCAGCTTGACGAAGGTGGAATCCAGGGCGATGCCGGCGTCGGCGTCGAACACCGAGGTGCAGGTCTCGCCGCGGAAATCGGTGGCCACGACCTTGTCTTCGGTGTAACCCAGCACGCCCTTCAAGGCGCCTTCGCTCTGCGCCTTCACCTCGGCACAGATCTCGGCGTAGGTGGCCGGCTTTTCCAGTTCGACGGTGAGGTCGACCACCGAGACGTCAGAGGTCGGCACGCGGAAGCTCATGCCGGTGAGCTTCTTGTTGAGCTCGGGAATCACCACGCCGACAGCCTTGGCAGCGCCGGTGGAGGACGGAATGATGTTCTCCAGGATGCCGCGGCCGCCGCGCCAGTCCTTGTTCGATGGGCCGTCCACGGTCTTCTGCGTTGCAGTGGCCGCGTGCACGGTGGTCATCAGGCCGCGCTTGATGCCCCACTTGTCGTTGATCACCTTGGCCAACGGCGCCAGGCAGTTGGTGGTGCACGAAGCGTTGGAGACGATCGCCTCGCCCTTGTAGGTCTTGTCGTTGACGCCGAACACGAACATCGGCGTGTCGTCCTTGGACGGGGCCGACAGGATCACCTTCTTGGCGCCCGCGTCGATGTGCTTCTGCGCGGTTTCCTTGGTCAGGAACAGGCCGGTGGATTCGATCACCACCTCGGCACCGACGGCATCCCACTTGAGGTTGGCCGGGTCGCGTTCCTGGGTCAGACGGATCTTGTTGCCGTTGACGATCAGCGTGTTGCCGTCGACCGATACATCGGCCTTGAAGCGGCCATGCACCGAGTCGTATTGCAGCATGTAGGCCAGATAGTCCGGCTCGAGCAGGTCATTGATGGCCACGATCTCGATGTCATTGCCGAAGTTCTGCACCGCAGAGCGCAGCACGTTGCGGCCGATGCGACCGAATCCGTTGATGCCAACCTTGATTGCCATGTTCACTAGCTCCTGCGGCCGCGACAGCGCGGCGGATGGAAAGGGACGGCCATTCTAGCAGCGTCGCACTCGCACAGCCGTGCGCTTGAATGCCACGCAGTACAGCGTGCAAAGACGTTGTGGTCAGGTGCAGCCGCACCCATCGCAGTCATCCCCGAACCACTGCCGGTAGACGCAGTGCCGACCCTGGATATCTGCGCTCGCCGCATGCGCGATGCACGGCCCCACATGCAACGAGAGACCTACTGATCCAGCGCCTGCATGCACCGCGCTGGCAGCGGGCTCGGCACAACGAACAACTCTCTGCACAACAGGCAAAACCTGAAGAGGGCCATAAATCCTCATTAAATTATTTATTTTCAATAGCTTAGTAGTATCCAAACTACGCCATACAGCATACCCAAGACTATGCCGAACAGCTGAATTTCGGTGCTCCGTGGATTTCGATACTGGCCCTGCCTGCTGAGGCACCCATCACTCACAACGGAGATTCCCCATGCGTCGCACCCTTCTCTCTCTGGTTCTGGCTCTGGCCGCCACCCCGGCGCTGGCTGGCGGCGTGATGCATTACACCGAAAAGGCAACGCTGCCCGCCGATGGCGAAGCGCGCGAAGTGGCTGCACTGTTCGACACCTGGAACGCGGCGCTGGCCACCGGCAACCCGCACAAGGTGGCCGATCTGTACGCACCGGACGGTGTGCTGCTGCCGACCGTCTCCAACGAAGTGCGCGCCTCGCGGGCGCAGATCGAAAAGTACTTCGAGATGTTCCTGACCAAGAAGCCGCAGGGCGTCGTCAACTACCGCACCGTGCGCGTACTCGATGAAGACAGCGCGGTGGATGCCGGTGTTTATACCTTCACGCTGACCGACAAGGACGGCAAGAAGAGCAAGGTGCAGGCGCGCTACACCTTCGTGTACGAAAAGCGTGACGACAAGTGGCTGATCATCAACCACCACAGCTCGGCGATGCCGGAAGTGGATGCGCCCAAGGTCGCCAAGGTCAAGTAAGTGCTCGATCCCTGCAGCCATCCGCTCGCTGCCTGCTCCATCGCGCATGCAAGCGGCGGTGTTCCTCCCCCGCCGCCGCTTGCACAAGGCGCATCGCGTTGCACCTCGGACGCGATGCGCCGGTGCGATCACCGCCACGGCGCGCACCGCTGTTGTCAACGCCAGCTCCTGCTCACACCGCTGCATGACCCACAGCGTCATGGCGCCAACGGATTGATCAGGATCAAGGCAGCCCTCGGGCAAACCCTCAAGACTTACTCCATCTTCTGCACACAACGAGAATTTCTATGCGCATGCGCTCTACCCTTCTGCTCGCCGGCCTGGCCGCCAGCTTTGCCAGCGTCCCCGCATTGGCTCAATCCAAAGGCGACTGGACGGTTGCCGTCGGCGCCCACCAGGTCGCGCCCAAATCCGATAACGGCCGTCTGGTCGGCGGCACGCTCGAAGCAGACGTCGGCAAGGACATCAAGCCGACCTTCACTGCGGAATACTTCATTGCCGACAACCTGGGCATCGAAGTTCTGGCTGCGCTGCCGTTCAAGCACGACATCGCGCTCCGCGGCATGGGGCGTGTCGGCAGCACCAAGCATCTGCCGCCGGTGATTTCGCTGCAGTACCACTTCAACAGCCAGGGCAAGCTCTCGCCGTTCGTTGGCGCGGGTATCAATTACACCCGTTTCTTCAGCACCGACACCCGCGGCGCGCTGGCCGGCAGCGATCTGGAACTGGACGATTCCTGGGGCCTTGCCCTGCACGCAGGCGTGGACTACAAGCTCAGCGAGCGCGGCGCCCTGCGCGTGAACCTGCGTTGGATCGATATCGACACCGAAGCCAGCCTCGATGGCAACCGCATCGGCACGGTCAACATCGACCCGCTGGTCTATGGCGTGGCGTACGTGCACCGGTTCTGATCCACTGCGTGCGCGGTGCATCTCTGGCACACTGGGCGTCCAGGGACGTGCATCCACCGCCGGAGTTGCGGACAGGTTGGTCACGTCGACCGCCTGTCCGACCTACCGGGGATTCCATGAGCATGCTGATCCGTACCGCCCTCGCCATCGCACTGGCCGCTTCGGCCACACCCGCCCTTGCACAGTCGGCCGGCCACTGGACCACCGGCTACGGTGCCGGCTATGTCTCGCCCAAATCCGACAGCGGCACCTTCGGCGGCACGCGTGCCGAGATCAAGGGCGCACCGGCGCTGTCGTTCACCTACGAATACTTCATCCGCAACAATCTCGGCATCGAGGTGCATGCCGCCGTGTCGGGCAAGCACGATCTGGAGCTCGACGGTATCGGCAAGGTGGGGAGCTACTGGTCGGTGCCGCCGAGCGTGCTGTTGCAGTACCACATCAACGGCTACGGCACGGTGTCGCCGTTCGTGGGTGTGGGCATCAACTACACCACCTTTCTCGGTGAAGACGTCGATGATGCATTCGGCAATGGCGATCTGAGCTTCGACGATTCGGTGGGCGCCACCGCGCATGTCGGGGTGGACTTCATCTTCAACGAGCGCAGCGGCTTGCGCGTGGATGCGCGCTGGACCGGCTCGCAAAGCAACGTCGACTTCAACGGCGCGCGGCTGGGCAAGGCGAAGATCGATCCACTGACCTATGGCGTGTCCTACCTGGTGTACTTCTGATCGTATTGCCGACGCCACGCTGAGGCGTGGCCGTCCTGCGACAGGGACGGCCATCAAACCGTCCCAAAGCGATGCGTACAATTACGGGATGAAGACCTTCTCCCCTTATGTTGTCGTTCTTGCTGCCGCCGTTGCGGCACTCCAGCCCATCGCCGCATTCGCCTGGGGCCCGCAGGGTCACCGCTTGGTGGCGCGCGTTGCAGAAACCGAGCTGACACCGCAAGCGCGTGCGCAGGTGGCGCAATTGCTGGCAGGCGAGTCGAATCCGAGCCTGGCCGGGATCGCGACCTGGGCCGATGAACTGCGCGAACACGATCCGGATCTGGGCAAGCGCTCCGGGCCCTGGCATTACGTCAACCTGGGCGAATACGAGTGCGGCTACGTGCCGGCGCGCGACTGCCCGGATGGCAATTGCGTGATCGCCGCGCTCGAGCAGCAAACCGCGTTGCTTGCCGATCGCAGCCAGCCGTTGGACGTGCGGCGGCAGGCATTGAAGTTCGTGGTGCATTTTGTCGGCGACATCCATCAGCCCATGCATGCCGGCTACGCGCACGACAAGGGCGGCAACACGTTCCAGCTGCAGGTTGATGGCAAGGGCAGCAACCTGCATGCGCTATGGGACAGCGGCATGCTCAACGACAGCCACCTCGACGACGATGCGTATCTGCCACGTCTGCTGGCGTTGCCGGCTGCCGCTGCAATGTCTCCGGCGCTTCCGCCGCCCGCTGCTGAATGGGCGCAGGCCTCCTGCAAGATCGCGATCACGCCGGGCGTGTATCCGAGCGAGCATGTATTGCCGGACAACTACATCGCCACCTATCGTCCGATCGCCGAGACGCAATTGCGGCTTGCCGGCGACCGACTCGCCGCCGTGCTCAATGCGGCGCTGGCTACCCCCTGAGATGGAGACGCCGATGCAGCCCGAGGTCCTTGCGTTCTTCCACGCCGACAGCAACACCTTCACCTATGTGGTCGCCGATGCGGCAACCGGTGCAGCGGCGGTGATCGACCCGGCGCTGGACTATGCGGCCGACACCGGCGAGGTCAGCACGCACGCCGCGCAGGCCATCGTCGATGCCATCGCCGAACGCGGCTGGCAGGTGCAATGGCTGCTGGAAACCCACGCGCATGCCGATCACCTGTCTGCCGCGCAATGGCTCAAACAACACTGGCCACAGGCGCACATCGGCATCGGCGAAGGCATTCGGGATGTGCAACAGACACTCGCTCCGCGTTATGCCTTGCCAGAGGACTTCCGCGCCGATGGCTCGCAGTTCGATCACCTGTTCGCAGATGACGAACGCTTCCAGCTCGGCGGCATCCAGGCGCGCGTCATCGCGGTGCCCGGGCATACCAGCGACAGCATTGCGTATCTGATCGGCGATGCGCTGTTTCCCGGCGATTCGTTGTTCATGCCCGACGCGGGCACGGCGCGCTGCGATTTTCCCGGTGGCGATGCGTGGCAACTGTTCGCCTCGATCCAGCGCCTGTATGCGCTGCCGGAAGATACGCGTGTGTTCGTCTGCCACGACTACGGCCCGGGCGGTCGCGCTGTGGCGCATCAGACCAGCATTGGCGAACAGCGGCGCGGCAATCTCCATGTGCGCGATGGCGTCGAGATCGAGGCGTTCGTGGCGCAGCGGCAGGCGCGCGATGCCACCTTGCCCGAGCCCAAGCTGATCCGGCCGGCACTGCAGGCCAATCTCCAGGCTGGCCGATGCGGCGGCGTGGATCGGTAACGTTCCGGTGTGGTCGCCACGCGGCGCACGGGGTGCAGCCGCTATGATCGGTGTCTGACCCTGCTGGAGCTTACCCATGCGCACGATCGGTTTTTGGCAGCGCGCGTTCTGCGTGCTGATGCTCGCCCTGCCCGTCCTGGGCACTGCGCAGACTGCACCGGTGACGGTGTTTGCCGCAGCAAGCTTGAAGGAATCCATGGACGAGGCCGCGGCCGCTTACGAAAAGGCGACCGGCACGCCGGTACGCGTGTCGTATGCCGCCAGCTCCGCACTGGCACGCCAGATCGAGCAAGGCGCACCGGCAGACGTGTTCTTCTCGGCCGATCTGGAATGGATGGACTATCTGCAGCAGCGCGGCCTGGTGCTGCCGGCGCAGCGCCACAACCTGCTCGGCAACACGCTGGTGCTGATCGCCCCGGCCGCCAGCAAGATGCACGTGGACCCGCGCAAACCTGGCGCGATTGCCAAGGCGCTCGGCGACAGCGGCCGGTTGGCGGTTGGCCAGACCACCAGCGTGCCGGCCGGCAAATACGCCGCCGCATCGCTGCGCAAGCTTGGCCAGTGGGACGGAGTGAGCAACCGCCTGGCCGAGTCGGAGAGCGTGCGCGCCGCACTGATGCTGGTCTCGCGTGGCGAGGCGCCGCTGGGCATCGTGTACGGCTCTGACGCACGCGCCGACCCCAAGGTGCGCGTGGTCGCCACGTTTCCCGACGACAGCCACGATGCGATCGTGTATCCGGTCGCTGCGTTGAAGAACAGCAGCAACCCCGACACCGTCAAGTTCGTGCAATGGCTGAGCAGCAAACCGGCCAAGGCGATCTTCACCCGCCGCGGTTTTTCGTTGACCGATTGAGGCGCGCCGTTGTCGATGTTCACCCCGCAAGAGCTGACCGCGATTGGCTTGAGTCTCAAGGTCGCGATCGTTGCCGCCATCGCCAGCCTGCCGCCGGGTATTGCCTGCGGTTGGTTGCTGGCGCGGCGGCGCTTTCCGGGCAAGGCGCTGTTGGACGCGTTGCTGCACTTGCCCTTGGTGATGCCGCCGGTGGTGACCGGCTACGCGCTGCTGGTGGTGCTGGGCACACAGGGCCCGGTCGGCAGCTGGTTGCTGCAACACCTCGGCATCCAGTTCGCGTTCCGCTGGACCGGCGCAGCGCTGGCATGCGCGGTGATGGGATTTCCGTTGATGGTGCGCGCGATCCGCTTGTCCATCGAAGCCACCGATCGCCGTCTCGAAGCGGCCGCCGCCACGCTCGGCGCCGGTCCGTGGCGGGTGTTCTTCAGCATCACCTTGCCGCTGGCCTGGCCCGGCCTGGTCGCTGGCACGGTGCTGGCCTTCGCCAAGGCCTTGGGCGAGTTCGGCGCGACCATCACCTTCGTCTCCAACATCCCTGGCGAAACCCAGACCTTGTCGTCGGCCATCTACGGCTTGATGCAGGTGCCAGGCATGGAATCGGGCGTGTGGCGGTTGGCTGGCGTTGCGTTGGCGATTTCGCTGGCCGCGCTGCTGCTGTCCGAATGGCTGGTGCGCAGGCCGCATCCGCGTGAGGAAGACTGATGCTGGACATCGATCTGCAATTGCAGCGCGGCAACTTCCAACGCCACATCCGGATTCAGGACGCCGCCCGCGTGGTGGCCTTGGTCGGCCCGTCCGGTGCCGGCAAGACCACCGTGCTCAATGCGATCGCCGGGCTGGTGCAACCGCAGGCCGGGCATATCCGCATCGACGGGCGGTGTCTGTACGACGCCCGGCAAGGCGTGAACCTGCCTACGCACAAGCGCAGCATCGGCTACGTCTTTCAGGATGCGCGGCTGTTTCCGCATCTGGATGTGCGCCGCAACCTGCGTTACGGCCGGCATGCCCGTGGCACAGCACCATTCGGTTTCGATGATGTGGTGGCATTGCTGGGAATTGCGCCGTTACTGCAACGCCGGCCGCGCAATTTGTCCGGTGGCGAAGCGCAACGCGTGGCGATCGGCCGCGCCTTGTTGTCGCAACCGGCGATTCTATTGTTCGACGAGCCCTTGTCGGCGCTGGATCAGGCGCGTCGCGAAGAATTGATTCCCTACCTGCAACGCGTGCGTGACGAGATCCGTCTGCCGATGTTGTACGTCAGCCACAATCCCGACGAAGTGCAGCGCATTGCCGACAGCCTGCATGTGCTGGAGTAAGCGCAATCGGCAGGGTTGGTGCGTTGCGTCCACCCGCTGACGCAAGGCTTGCGTCAGCGGGCAACCTTGCCGGTGCGCACGCTGACCTTGCCCTGCCGCACTTCGAAGGTGAACGCGAACGACAACGTCACCGGCACCGGTTCTTCGCTAGTTGCGCCGGTGCAGTCGTCCAGCGCCGCCGGTTGCGCCACACCAGGCGCAAACGTGCACATCGCGGCCGGCACGAACTGCCATTGCTGCACCGTGGTGCGCACCGACTGCACCAGATCGGCGTTGCCCGGCAGCAGACCCGCCGCGCATTCGTCGCGATCGGACATCGGATCGACGCGCTGCACCGCGCCTTCGGCAGTCAGGATCACATGCGCGCAGACGGTGGTCGGCGGCAAGGTCTGCCGTGGCGAATCGGCCGGCAGCACCGGCGCCGCGCTGCGCAGCGCGCGCGGCATGCGGAAGCGCTGTGTCGGCGCCAGCGTATAAGGCTGGATCGAAGAATCGCCGCCGCCTCCCGACTGAGTGCTCAGCATGCGCTGGTCCACCGAATCTTCGCGCTGGCTGCGCTGCTGTTCCTGCACGCCTTGCGTTGCACATGCGCCAAGCGACAGCGCCAGGACTGCAGCGCCCATCGAAGTAAATCTCATCGCAGCGTCTCCTGCATCGCGCAGCCTGGCATAGCGCAACCGGCAAGGCGCTCGGAGGGTGGCGCATGCGATCGTGCAACGCTGGCGCTGGCATTGGCGGTCTTGGTCGTTTGCTCAGGCGCATCCAGTTCGAACTTCACCGGCACGCGCACGTTCGATGCAATGGCCTTGCCCTGTGCATACGCAGGTTTCAGTCGCCATTGGCGCGCTGCATCCAGCACCGCTTGATCGAAGACACCGGCTGGCGTGCTCCGCACGACGGCGATGTGCTGCGGTACACCGCCTGGGTCGACCTCCATCTGCAGTTCGACAAAACCCTCGATGCCGGCATCGAACGCAGGTGCAGGATATGTAGGCGGTCGCATCGTGGTGAAATCCGCATAGTTCGACTCACGCATGCGAGTGACACCCGCCGCATCGTTGTCTGCAGGCGCGGCGTAAGACGCTGCTGCGATACGCGCTGGCTGCAGGGCCCAAGCGGCGGCGCTGAGTGTTACCGCGAGCAACAGCACACCCCCACTGCTCCAGCGCGAACGCCTGGCATCTTTCAGTGGCTTGCGCAGCGCTGCAATGCGTTGCGTCAACGGATGCGATGCAGCCCAATGACAGGCGAGCGGTGTGCACCCAGCACCCAGCTGGGTCTTGAGCATTGCGCTGGCGTAGCTGCGGCGCTTGCATGGATGTTGTGCCAGCACGGCCGCATCGCAGGCCAGTTCCTGATCCAGCCGGAACGCGCGCCAGGCCAGATGCATCAGCGGGTTGAACCACCCGATGCAGAGCATCAGGGCCGCAAGCAGATTGGCATGCAGATCGCCGCGGCGCAGATGCAGCCGTTCGTGCGCCAGCACCAACGCACGTTCGGCAGCGCAATAGCGCGTAGTGAAATCCGACGGCACCACGATACGTGGGCGCCAGATTCCCAATGATGCCGGCAGCCCTGCGTCATGTGTTGCCGACCACACTGCATTGTCCAACGTGTGCAAAGGCCCAAGGCTGCGCACGAAACGATGCTGACGCCGCCACAGCATGGCTGCCATCAGCGCGGCACCAGTCAGCCATACCGCCAATGCCAGCGTCGTCCACGCAGTAGCACCGTCATGCGCGTTGGAGAGCGCCGGTATGGCAGCAAGCAGCGGCACCTTCAACATCGCAACATCCGATTGCGGGCTTGGCAGCACGGCGGCCAACAAGGCGAGCGGAACGCATGCCCAGATCGCGTACGCCGCTGTTGCACCAAGCCAGCTGCGCAATGGGCGCCGCAGGAGCAGACAGAGCGCTAGCGCGGCCGCGGTGTAAAGCGTTGCACGCAGCAGTAGCGGAACCAGTGCGTCAGGGCTCATCGTCCAACTCCTTGATCAGCTTTTTCAACTCCGCGATGTCGGACGCACTGAGCTTTCCGCGCTCGCTGAAATGCGCCACCAATGGCGCCACCCGCCCACCGAAGAGCCGTTGCAGCAATCCTTCGCTCTGTTGCTGTACCCACTGCTCGCGTTGCAGCAGCGGGGTATAGAGATATTTGCGCCCGTCCTTCTGTGCGGCAATGGCGCCCTTGTTGAGCAGGCGATTGAGCAGCGTTTTGATGGTCGGCTCGGCCCAATCGGTCTGTACCAGCGCTGCGACCACCTCTTCTGCCGTGCGGGGGGCAGCGTCCCAGAGCACTTGCATCACCACCGCTTCCGCATCGCTGATCGACATCCGATTACATCCGTAATTTTTACTGATTACATGCGTAAACCAAACGGTTGTCAAGCCTGTTCCTCCTCGGGCTTCGAGCAGCGATTGCAGCGACCAACCGCAACGCCAACTGCCCAAGCAACCGGCTCGCCATCGGCTCGGCTACCCTGCACGGATGACCGAACACCTCACTGACCTGCCCTCCGCCGTGCAGCGGATCCTGCGACGTATCGAAGGCCCCTTGCGCGTCGGAGCACCGCTGGGCATCGGCAAGCCGCATCGGCTGTTGAACGCCTTGTATGCGCAGCTCAAGGACACACCGTCACGACCGCTGGCGCTGTACACGGCGCTGTCGCTCAATCCGCCCAAGCCCGGTGCGGGGCTGGAGGCGCGCTTTGCCGCGCCGTTCGTTGCACGCCATTTCGGTGACGACTTTCCGCGCTTGGCGTATGTCGACGACATGCTGCGCGACGCATTGCCGGAGCATGTGCAGGTGGAAGAGTTCTACATGCAGTCCGGCGGCTTGCTGCACTCCACCCAGGCGCAGGCCGACTACACGAGTCTGAACTACACGCACGCCGCTGCAGCGGTGGCGCAACGCGCGCCCAACCTGATCGTGCAGAAGGTGGCGCGCGAACCGGGAGGCACGCGGTTGTCGCTGTCGTGCAACAACGACATCACCCAGGACACGCTCGATGCGGTGCAGGCGCTCGGACTGCCACGTCCACTGTTGGTGGCGGAAATCGATACGCAACTGCCCTGGATCGGCGGCACTGCAGCGGTGGACGAGGCGTTCTTCGATCTGGTCATCGACCTGCCCGGCCCGTCGCCGCGCCTGTTCGGCTTGCCGCGGCAACCGGTGAACACCATCGACTACGCGATCGGTTTGTATGCCAGCACGCTGGTCCGCGATGGCGGCACATTGCAGATCGGCATCGGCACGTTGGCCGATGCGCTGAGCCATGCGCTGGTGCTGCGACAGACCGACAACGCGACCTATCGTCGCGTGCTGCATGCACTGGATCCGGAGCTGGAACAGCATCCTGCGGTGCGCGCCAGCGGTGGTCTGGAGCCCTTCGAGATCGGCCTGTACGGTTGCAGCGAAATGCTCAATGAGGGCTTCAAGCAGCTGGTGGACTGCGGCGTGATCCGCCGCAAGGTGCACGACGATCTGCCGCTGATGCAGCGCATCGCCGACGGCAGTGCCGATGCAGCCGATCACGCGCGGCTGGCACGCGAAGGCGAGTTTCTGCATGGCGCGTTCTATCTTGGTTCGCCGGACTTCTACCAATGGCTGCGCGATCTGGATGCGAAGACCCGCGATGCCATCGGCATGCGCCGCATCAGCGAGATCAATCAGCTTTACGGTGGTAACGAAACATTGGAGCGCTTGCAACGCCATCAGGCCCGCTTCTTCAACTCCTGCATGATGGCCACCGCGCTCGGCGCGGCGGTGTCCGATGGGCTTGACGATGGGCGCGTGGTCTCCGGTGTCGGTGGCCAGTACAACTTCGTGGCGATGGCGCATGCCTTGCCGCAGGCACGCAGCGCGCTGATGCTGCGGGCCACCCGCGATGCCGGAGCACATGCGGCGAGCAATGTGCGCTGGAATTATGGGCACACCACCATCCCGCGCCATCTGCGCGATCTGTACATCACCGAGTACGGCATCGCCGATCTGCGTCACCAGACCGATCAGGACTGCGTGCTGGCGATGGCGAGCATCTGCGATGCGCGCTTTCAGGATGCATTGCTTGCCACAGCAAAGACATCGCGCAAGCTGCGTGGCGACCCTGCACTGTCTGCCCGCGCACAACGCAATACACCGCAAGCGCTGGAACAGGCATTGGCGCCGTTTCGCCGCGACGGCAGCCTGCCGGACTACCCACTCGGCAGTGACTTCACCGAAGTCGAGCAACGCGTGCTACGCGCCCTGACCTGGCTCAAACGCGCCACTGCCAGCAACAGCGCGAAACTGACGACGGTGTGGCGCGCACTGCTGTCGCGAGATGCGGGCGATACAAATGACGCTGCCTGCTTGCAACGCATGGCATTGGACACGCCACGCGGCATCGGTGAGCGCGTGCAGGCGCGGCTGCTGGCATACGCGTTGCGCAAGACCAGATCGCACTGAGAGCGGCTTTGCCGGGATGTGCCGAGAAACGATGTCATGGCGCGTTTATCGCATTGTGACCCACGACGGCAACACTGCGGAAAGCGTTGCGTCAAATTTGGCCGGGATGATGGCGACCACCTTCTTTCCGGCTTCGGTGCATGCGCTTTCTACACGCTTTTTTTTCGGCTTTGAATCCAGGCGATGACAGCAAAGCGAAGCCATCGCGCGTGAAGCGAAGCACTGCGAGACACGCTGCATTTTGCGGCGTGTTGATGATGGCCAGCGTCACTTCACACGCCGCACCTCGCCTCACCGATCTGCAATACATCGGTAGCCACAACAGCTACCACGCCGGCTTCGCCCCCAGCGAAGCGGCACTGCTGAAACAACTGAGCCCGGAATTGTTCGCAGCACTGGATTATCGCCATCCAGCGCTGACGCAACAGTTGGACGATGGCGTCAGACAGCTCGAACTGGATGTGTTTGCCGACGCGAACGGTGGCCGCTACGCGCACCCGGCGATCGTCGCGCAGATCGCCAAGGCCGGCTTGCCACCCGCACCGCCAAGCGCACCAGCCGGCGTGATGGACAAGCCCGGCTTCAAGGTCATGCATGTGCAGGATGTGGATCAGCGCAGCAACTGCCAACCCTTGATCGCCTGCCTGCAGGGAGTGCGCGCGTGGTCGAAGCAGCACCCTGGGCACGTGCCGATCTTCATCCTGCTGGAAACCAAACAGGCAGCGGTGAAGCTAAGCTTTCCGACCGTGCAGCCGGAGCCGTTCGATACCGCGGCGCTGGATGCCCTGGATGCCGAACTGCGCTCGGTATTTCAGCCCGGCGAGTACCTTAGCCCCGACCAAGTCCGTGGCACGGCAGCTACGCTCAACGCCGCTGTGCTCGCGCATGGCTGGCCATCCTTGCACGAAGCACGCGGCAAGGTCGTGTTCCTGCTCGACCAGCGCGCGGCCGGTGCGAGCTACCTGCCCGGGCATCCGTCATTACGCGGACGGGTGTGCTTCACCAACGCCGTGCCGGGCGAAGACGATGCCGCGTTTACTGAACTCAACGATGGCCCCGTCGAGAAGATCAACCAGCTGGTGAAAGCTGGCTATCTGGTGCGCACACGGGCCGATGCGGACCTGAAGGAAGCGCTGCACAACGACACCACACGCCGCAACAGCATGCTTGCAAGCGGTGCGCAGTTGCTCAGCACCGACTTCCCCGCACACGAGCCGGCCAGCAACGGTTACGTGGTGCGCTTCGATGGCGATGCGGTCGCACGCTGCAATCCGCAGCTTGCGCACGCGCATTGCAAGGGCGTCGACCTCACGCATTGAGTGGGGTCACGTCCGCAATCGCACCACCCACGCCACACCACACAGACCTGTCGCAATGGAAGGCGTCGGCGATCCACGTCTGTGCCCGCGTCATGCGGGCCGGGCACCCCACGTTCTCCAACTACGCGAGCCAACTGCATGCAGCACCCCCGCACTTTCCATCGTCTGACCTGCGCCATTGCGCTGGCGCTGTCCGCACCTGCGTTTGCCGAGACTCCTGAGCCCGCTACCACCACACTGGATTCGGTCAACGTACAGGCCAAGCACGCTGCCACACCGGGATCGCTCAACGAACAGCGCCTGTCCAGCAGCGTCAACAGCGTGATGAGCAAGCAGCAGATCGATGCCATTCCGTCGGGCGGCATCGCCGATGTCGTGTCGCACATGCCGGGCCTTTCCGCTTACAGCGACATGCATCTGGGCCAGGCCACCACTGGCGAAAATGCCTACGTCAGCATCCGCGGCATGGATGCCAGCTACAACGCATATACGCTCAACGGCTTCGGCATGCCCGAGACCGATTCGTCCACGCGCGCCATCTCGTTGAACATGCTGGCCCCGTTCGGCATCCAGTCGGTGCAGGTGTCGAAATCGCCCACACCCGACATGCCCGGCGACTCGATCGGCGGTGCGATCGACATGCGCACGCCCAACGCCTTCGACTTCGATCGCGACGTCTATGCCAAGACCACTGCGCAAGGTCAGTTCAACGCGCTGGCCTCCGACCTGGGCGGCAAGGACACCGGCGGCACCTTCCAGCAGGAGCTGGCCTGGAAGTTTGGCGACGGCCATGCCTTCGGCCTCTACGCATCGGCCTATTACGGCAAGAACAACAACATGGCGCAGGCGCCGGCGCCCAACAGCAAGTATGTGCCGGCCGATCCTGCATTCGCCAGTGCAACGGACCTGCGCGATGTCGGCCCACTGATCAGCACCCGCTACAAGTACAGCCTCTACACCAGTGAGATCGAACGCTATGGCGGCAATCTCTCGCTCGATTGGCAAGGCGACAACAGCGCGCTGTATGCGCGTGCCATCTACGGCAGCTACGGCGTGACCGGGCAGCAGGATCAGTCCAGCGCGCGCCTGGAAACCTATCGCAACCAGCCCACCGCCGTGCGCGGCGGCTACTTCAACACCCACGATATCGACGAGAAGCTGGCAACACTGCAGCTGGGAGGCCAGACCACGCTGGATCGCCTGCGCTTCGACTATGGCGCTTCCGTCGGTCGCGGTACCCGCAGCCGACCGGACTACGTGTCGGCCAGTCTGTATGGTTTTACGCCCGGTAGCTTCGCCTTCGACCTCAGCAATCCACGCTATCCGAGCATCGCGCCAAGCTCGCCTGCATTGAAGGACTTCTTCTACAACCTGGATTCGTCGCTGTTGTGGAAGGTGCAGGGGCATGACGCCGGCAGTCACGACAACCGCGTCAACGCGCACACCGATATCACCTACCAGGTCGATGGCGATGTGCTGGACAGCGTCAAAGTCGGCCTGTCTGCCGATCACTCCGACCGCGGCGCCTACGATCATCCGTTCTTCCACAAGGACGGCAACTTCGTCACCAATGGTCCTTACTTTGGCGGGCCCAATTACGCGTTTCCCACTGCTGGCGGCCCGCCGCTGAGCGCGATCCCGGGACGTGTCACCAATAACGCGTTCGATGGCCGTTACGCAGGCCCGTTCAAACTGCTCAACCGCAACTGGATGCTCGCGCAGGCGTTGCCTTACAAGTACGTCAACGATCCCAATGGTGCAGGCGTCTATACGGCCAACGACTACAACGCCAACACCACCTCCAGCACCGAGGCGATCTATTCCGGTTACGCGATGGCCGCGCTGCACATCGGTTCGGTGAGCGTGCTGCCCGGTGTGCGCTACGAGCTGACGCGCTACTCGGCCGAATCCTGGCAATCCAGCGGCGATGGCAGCACCGGCAATTTCGTCGGCACCGGCAGCACCTATGGGCAAGTGTTGCCGGGCATCAGCGTCAACTATCGGCCAGACGATCTCACCGTATACCGCGCTTCATTGCGCCGCAGTTTCAGCCGCCCGGCGTTCGGCCTGATTTCCGGCGAGACGGTGTACACCATCGACGACACCCAGCAGGTGGTCGGCATCTCCAAGCCCAATCCCGATCTGCATCCGAGCAAGGCCGACAACGCCGATCTCTCCGCCGAGTTCTACGACCACAACGGCGGCGTACTCAGTGCATCGACCTATTACAAGCGCATCACCGGCTTCATCTACACCTCGCAATCGGCGACCAGCAACGACAACACGCTGGGCGGCCTGGTACCGACCGGCACCACGTTCGAAAACGGCGTGCCGGTGACGATGCCGCAGAACGGTGGCACCGCCAAGCTCTATGGCCTGGAGTTGGCGGCGAGCAAACGCCTGCAGGACTTGCCGGGCATCTGGAGCAATTTCGGCGTCACCGCCAACCTCACGCTGCAACACAGCGAAGCAGACAGCAGGCGAAGCGATCAACCGGAAAAAACCTGGTTGCCACGCGCGCCGGAGCGCATCTACAACCTGGATCTGTTCTACGACGATACGCATCTGCGCACCGACCTGAGCTACAACTACACCGGCCTGCAATTGCTGGGCTTGACCAGCGACCGGCTCAACTACTACCTGCAACCGGTGAAGTCGTTGGACTTCAATGCCACCTACCATTTGCCGCACCACATCGATGTGGGTGTGTCGGCCAAGAACCTGCTCAATGCGGCAACGTTCTACGAAACGCAGGGCAAATCCAAACGCTACATGGCCTACGATCCCGGCGCCGATGGTGCGTATGTACAGACCGGCCGGGTGTACATGCTGACGTTGGGCTATACCTACTGACGGCAGACCTGCAGACAGATGCGGCACGATGTCTGCAGCTGCAAACACCAGGTTTGCGCTGATCCAATCGATCGCCTGACTGACATACAGGCGATCGATTGTTGCGCGGTGCACGACTCCCTCCGCCGCCCGGGTAGACGCATGAGCAGCAGGCGAACGCGTCGACTCGGCAGCTGCGCGGAGGCGAGATAGCAGGTATCCACTTCTGACCCGCATCGATACTGCGGTTTCAGTCAGTCCCGGTGCAGCCATTTCACGCAGACCACGCAGGCAGCTCGGGCAAGGTGCGCGCATGCCTCTTTCGGACCTGCTCATGCCCTCACGCTCCTACGCTCGCGCCTGCCTGCTCACTCTCGCCCTGAGCGCTTCATTGTCTGCACTGGCGCAAGCGCCGCAGCCCGTTGCTGCACCTGCACCTGCAGCAACGCCAGCGGCGAATGTCGTGCCGAGCGGCCCGCGTTCGGATCTGCACGCGCAGGTACTGCTGGATCGCGCGCATTTTTCGCCGGGGCAGATCGATGGCGAGCGCGGCTCCAATCAAAAGCGTGCCGTCTCCGGGTTTCAGGCCGCGCACAACATCAAGGTGACCGGTGAGTTGGATGACGCGACCTGGCAGGCCTTGCAGGCCGACGCCACGCCGGCGCTGGTGCAATACACGCTCACCGCTGCCGATGTCGCCGGACCGTTCCAGCCGATTCCCAAGGGCCCGGCCGAACAGGCCAAGCTGCCCTCGCTCGGCTACACCTCGGTGGATGAGGCACTGGGCGAGCGGTTTCATGCCGACCCCGAACTGCTACGCCAACTCAACCCCGGCGTAGACCTGAGCAAGGCCGGGGCCGTAATCCAGGTTCCCAACATCGACGGTGTCCCGCCACTGGCCAAGCCGGCCAAGCTGGTGGTCGACAAATCCGAGTCGACGCTGCGCCTGTTTGATGCCGACGGCAAGGTCTATGCGCAGTTCCCGGTGTCTTCCGGCAGCAAGCACGACCCGCTGCCGATCGGCCGCTGGAAGGTCCTGGGCGTGGCGCGTGATCCGGTGTTCAAGTACAACCCCAAGCTGTTCTGGGACGCGAAAAAGGGCGATCAAAAGGCGACCTTGCCGTCGGGTCCGAACAATCCGGTCGGCCGCGTGTGGATCGACCTGTCCAAGCCGCATTACGGCCTGCACGGCACGCCGGAACCCGGTCATGTCGGCAAGACCGAATCGCATGGCTGCGTGCGCCTGACCAACTGGGACGTGGTCAATCTGGCCAGCGTGGTCGGCCCGTCAATGCCGGTGGTGATGCAGGAGTAAGCATGAAACTGCTGATGATGCTGGTGGTAGGTGTGTTGCTGGGTGCAGCCGGCTATTGGTGGCTGGAACGTGAGGCGCCGCAGGCGACAGTAGAGCCAGCGCCCACTGCTGCACCCGTGGCAACACAGCACGACGCGGCGCATACCGAACTGGCAGCATCTGCTGCTCCGGCAGCCGCGCCACCGCCAGCCGTTGCCGCTGCGCCGGCAACCGCTGCGGCGCCAGTCAATACGCCTGCGGTAGCAACGCCCGCGCCACCAGCTGGCACCGCAGTTTCAGGTGCTGGCTTGTTGATTCCGGTACAAGGCGTCAGCAGCAGCCAACTGCAGGACACCTTCACCGACGCACGTAGCGAAGGCCGCGTGCACGATGCCATCGACATCCTCGCACCCACCGGAACAGCGGTCCTCGCAGTGGCAGACGGCACGGTCGAGAAACTCTTCAACAGCGAACGCGGCGGCCTGACGCTGTATCAGTTCGACCCGAGTGGCACGTATTGCTACTACTACGCACATCTGGAGCGCTACGCCGATGGTCTGGCGGAAAAACAGCCGATCAAGCGCGGCCAGATCATTGGCTATGTGGGCAGCACAGGTAACGCAGATCCTGCGGCACCGCATCTGCATTTCGAGATCCATCGCCTCGGGCCGGAAAAAGAATGGTGGAAGGGCGAAGTCGTGAATCCGTATCCCGTCTTGCATGGCGATCAGACACTGCAGTGATGCACTGACGCTGTGGCGTACATAAAGGCCTGCGCGTCATGCGCAGGCCTTTGTACTTAAATCAACATCCCACCAGACACCTCGATGCGCTGCGCATTGATCCAACCGGTGCCCGGCGCCAGCAATGCAGCCACCACCGGTCCGATATCGTCCGGCAGCCCAGGGCGGCCTAATGCAGTGACCGAGGAAATCATCGCGTTGACCTGCGCGTTGTCACGCACGCTGCCGCCATTGAAGTCGGTTTCGATCGCACCCGGTGCCAACGTATTGGCACGGATGCCACGCGCGCCCAGCTCTTTGGCCAGATAGCGGGTGAACACTTCCACCCCGCCCTTCATCATCGCGTAGGCCGACGAACCCGGCAGTGCAAAACGTGCAAGGCCGCTGGACACGTTGAGGATGCGTCCGCCATCGGCAATCAGCGGCAGCAACGTCTGGGTCAGGAAGTACGGTCCCTTGAGATGGATGTTGAACAGCGCATCGAATTGCGCAGGCGTGGTCTCGGCAATGGGCGCATGCAAGCCGGTGCCGGCGTTGTTGACCAATGCATCGAAGTGGCTGCGACCCCAACCGGTCAGCACCTCCTTCAGTTGAGCGGCAAATGCAGCGAAGCCCTCGACATCGGCGACATCCAGCTGCAAGGCATGCGCGCGACGCCCCAGCGTCTGGATGTCTGCGACGACTGCAGCAGCCTCGCCTGCTTCGCTGCGATAGGTCAGCACAATGTCGCTGCCGTCGGCAGCGAGCGCGAGCGCGGCGTTGCGGCCCAGGCCGCGGCTGCCACCGGTGATCAACGTGATGGGGGTGGTGTTCGACATGCTGTACTCCGGGGATGAGGGATGATGCCGAGAACGACCGCACGCCTGTAAGGACGTCAGGCGCATCGGTGCCTGGCATTGGTGTCTGCCAGTGATCTTGTAGCGCGCGTCTGCGCGCCAGCCTGCGACGGTATGGGTATCGCGTCGTTGCAAAGACTATTGCGCTTGCCGCGCCGCATAAATCAGCTCAGGCTGATTGCACCGTTCAAAAGTATCGACCAATCGATGGACACCATGGAGTCGTTGCGCGCATTCCTGCGTGTGGCCGAGCTCGGCAGTTTCACCCGCGCCGCCGAAACCTTGGGCCTGCCCAAGGCCAGCGTCTCCACTGCCGTGCAACGGCTTGAAGCGTCGCTCGGTACCCAGCTGTTGCATCGCACTACACGCCGCGTGCAACTCACTGGCGACGGCACCGCGTTCTATCAGCGCAGCCGCGATTTGCTCGATGACATGGACGAGTTGCAAGGCATGTTTCAGCGCGACCGTAGCCAGTTGCGAGGGCGCTTGCGGGTGGACATGTCGTCCGGCATTGCGCGCAATTTCGTGATTCCCGCCTTGCCGGTATTTTTGGCACTGCATCCACAACTGGAAGTGGAGATCAGCGGCACCGACCGCCGCGTGGATGTGGTGCGCGAAGGCTTCGATTGCGTGTTGCGCGTGGGCACGCTCGAAGACACCAACCTGGTCGCGCGACCGCTCGGCGCGTTTCGCATCATCAACTGCGCCAGTGCGGATTACCTGACGCGGCGTGGCATACCGCGCTGTCTGGACGATCTGGCGCAGCACGATCTGGTGCATTACGTGCCGACGCTGGGCCAGCGGTCATCCGGCTTCGAGTATCACGACGGGCAGACCTATCAACTGCTGCCAATGCGCGGCCCGGTGACGGTCAACAACGGCGATGCCTATCTTGCTGCGGCATTGGCGGGCCTGGGCATCATCCAGGCACCGGCCAGCCCGTTGCGCCCACACCTGGATAGCGGCGCCTTGATCGAGGTGCTGGCCGCCATCGCGCCCGAACCGATGCCGGTCACGCTGCTCTACGCGCAGCGTCGCCACCTGCCGCAACGCGTACGTGCGTTCATGGATTGGGTGGCAGAAGTGATGGCGCCGCATCTGGAACCGCTGTAGCCCTGGGCCACCGTCGATGTGATTGCCGGCACGCCTTCGCGTGTGCGTGTGCGTGTGCGTGTGCAGGCAAGCCTATGCAACGTGCTGACACTTGCGGGAAAGGCTTCCGCTTGCGCGCCAGCTCGGCACCACCCAAGCAAACTGATGTCAGCACGCAGCACAGGCGGTAGAAAGCGCAGCAGATCTACGATCACCCAGAAGGGATGCAGACACAAAAAAAACAGGCACCTTTTGCAAGGTGCCTGCATCGTTGCAACAACAGGCCAGGCGCTGAAATCGCGCCCGACATGGTCAGCGATCAGAATGTGTAGTTGAAGGTCAGCATGCCGTTGCGCGAGGCGCCCCATGCGCCATAGCCACCGTTGAACTGCGAGTAATAGCGCTTGTCGAGCAGGTTGTCGACATTGAGCTGCACCGAAAACTGCGGCGACAACCGGTAGCGCGCGAATGCACTGACCAGCGCATAGGCGCTCTGCTGGAAGGTGCCGTACACCGGGTCCACGTAGTACGAACGGTTCTGCCAGTTGACGCCGCCGCCCACCGTGAGATCGCTCCACGCGCCTTGCGGGGTGTAGCTGTTGAACAGCTTGAGAGTGGTGCGCGGCAGATGCGTGTTGATCGAGGTGCCGTTGTCATCGCGGGCGGTGTAGTGCGAGGCACCGAAGGTGGTATTCCAGCCAGCGGTCACGCGGCCGGAGATCTCGAAATCGAAGCCTTCGCTCACCACGCCGTTGGCGGCCTGGTACGCCGATTCGCTGCTACCGGGAACAAAGCCGCCAGTGGCCACGCCCAGGTTGTCCTGCTCGATGCGGAAGACCGCAAGCGAGGCGTTGAGCCTGTCGTCGAACCACGCTGCCTTGACGCCGGCTTCGTAGCCCTTGCCGCTCAACGGGTCCAGATAGCCGCCATTGGCATCGCGCAGGGTCTGCGGGTTGAAGATTTCGGTGTAGCTGACGTAGGTCGACCACACATCGTTGATGTCGTACACCAGGCCGGCGTACGGGGTGACTTCGGTCTGGGTGTCGGAAAACGGCACCAGGCCTTGCGTCGTCGAATCGAAGTTGCGGCCATCGATCTGCCAATCGGTATAGCGCGCGCCCACCAGCAGCGTCAGCGGTTCGGCCAGCGAGAACCGTGCGGCCACGTAAGCGGCCTTCTGCTTGATGGTGCCGTCGCTCTGCACCGTGCGCGGGCTCCAGTTGGGTTCCGGGTACGCGCCGGTCCAGCCGAAGTAGCTGTCCAGCGGCGCCGGGAAATCGAAGGTGCCGTTGTTGACGTACTCGCGGCGGTTGTAGCTGGCGCCGGCAACCAGATGATGCTCGCGGCCGAACAGCTGGAACGGGCCTTCCGCATAGACATCGGCGCCATCGGCCTTGCGCTCGGTCAGGTAGTTGCCCGAATACGGCACCACGCCGCCACCGGTGGCGCGGTCGAACCCGAAGATCGTATAGAACGGATAGAACAGGTGATTGGCCGCTTCGGTCTTCTCATGGCTCAGATTGGCCTTGAGGTTCCAACCGTTGTCGAAGCTCTGCTGCAGGCTGGCGAAGGTGCGCTGCAGACGCGTATCCCAGAACGTCCAGTCGGCCGCCGGGTTGAACGAGCGGTCGTAGTTGGTGCGGGTGCCATCGCTGTAGAACAGCGGGAAGCCGCCCCAGGTGACATCGTTCGATTCCTTCTTCTGGTACTCGTAGCCCACGCTCAGCAAGGTGCTGTCGGTGAGGTCGGCATCGATGATTGCCGAGCCGATCTTCTTGCGCATGCTGTAGCGGTCCATATCCGACTCGCCGTCCTGGTACACGCCGATCACGCGCGCACGCACGGTGCCTTCTGGGCTCAGCGGCACGGTGACATCGGCCACGCTGCGGGTCTTGTTGAAATCGCCGCCGCCGACCGACACGGTGCCGGTGAAGTCGCGGCTGAGCGCGTGCTTGCGCACCAGATTGATCGAGGCCGACGGATTGCCCGAGCCGGTCAGCAGACCGGTGGCGCCGCGCACCACTTCGACGCGGTCGTACAGCGCCACGTCCAGCGCCGAATCGCCGTAGCTCCAGGCCTGCTCCATATAGGCCGGGATACCGTCGAACTGGTAGTTGTCGATGTAGAAGCCGCGCGAGAAGAACTCCAGCCGCTCGCTGTCGCTCTGCGCCACCGAGATGCCGGTGACGTTGTTGAGCACGTCGGTGATGCTCTGCAGGTTCTGGTCGTCCATGCGGTCACGGGTGATCACGGTGACCGACTGCGGAATCTCGCGCAGCGACAGGTTCATACGCGTGCCGGCGGTGGTCTTCTCCACCGTATAGCCCTTAGCCTGTTCGCCCTGCACGATCATCCGGTCCAGCGTGGTGACCTCGGCATCGGCGGCGGCAACGGGCGTCTCGGCCAGGGCCTGGCCGGCGGCCAGCGTGCACAGCGCAGCGAACAGCGCGCGCGGCAGGGCATGACGACGCGCGCCCATGGAAACATGACGCAACTCGGTACTACGGATCATCGGGAACTCCAACGCAGACGGAATCAGACCACGCGCTGCGAAGACGCCGCGCCGGCAACAAGGGGGGAGGAAGCGGTGTGCCGTACTAGCGGCAGCGCGCCATTTTAATGGGAATGATTCACATTTTAAATAGCTAGGTTGACATTTTTTTAGCAATTGCTTGACATAAGCGAGCGCTACCTGGATGGGAGCGCGTTTCGCAGGATCTGGTCACTCCAGCGGAGATCAGCAAGGCGTACTTCGATGGTCTTTCTGCCCGGAGCAAGCAATTCCTGCTGCTGCCACACACCGGGCACGACCCCAACCCGCCGATGATGGAGGCACAGTTGAAGGTGCTGACCAGGATCCGCGCCTCGGCGCTGGCCAACGACGCGCACTGAAGCGCGCCACGCTTCCGTTGAACGATGACGCATCGCGCATCGCTCACGAGGCTCAACAAAAAAGCCGGCTTTCGCCGGCTTTTTCTTTCAGGCAACACGCAAGGCGTTACAGCGCCTTGGCTGCCGCAACCACATGCTCGGCGGTGATCTTGAAGTACGCATACAGCTGGTCGGCCGGTGCCGAGGCACCGAAGGTGTCGATACCGACCACATCGCCATCCAGGCCCACGTACTTGCGCCAGAAGCCGGTCACGCCCGCTTCCACCGCCACGCGCTTGCGCACCGCGTTCGGCAGCACCGATTCGCGATAAGCCGCATCCTGGCGATCGAACACATCGGTGGACGGCATCGACACCACGCGTGTCTTCAGGCCGGCCGCATCCAGGGTCTGCTTGGCTTCCACCGCCAGCCCGACTTCCGAACCGGTGGCGATCAGGATCACGTCGGGCGTACCACCTTCGGCATCGGCCAGCACATAACCGCCGCGCTCGATCAGCTTGAGCTGCTCGTCACTGCGCGGCTGGTGCTGCAGGTTCTGGCGACTGAACACCAGGCAGCTCGGGCCGTCCTTGCGGGTGATGGCGGCCTTCCAGCTCACCGCCGATTCCACCGCATCGCCCGGGCGCCACACATCGTTGTTGGGGATGTAGCGCAGCGAGGCCAAGTGTTCCACCGGCTGATGGGTCGGGCCGTCCTCGCCCAGGCCGATCGAGTCGTGCGTGTACACGTGGATGGCATGGGCCGGATTCAAGGCGCTCATGCGCACGCCGTTGCGCGCGTAATCGCTGAACACCAGGAAGGTGGCGTCGAACGGAATGAAGCCGCCATGCAGCGCCAGACCGTTGGCGATGGCAGTCATGCCGAACTCGCGCACGCCGTAGTAGACGTAGTTGGCATCCGGATCATCGGTGGCCACCGACTTGCTGGCCTTCCACAAGGTCAGATTGGAATGCGCCAGATCGGCCGAACCGCCGATCAGTTCCGGCAACAGCGGTGCGAACGCTTCGATCGCCAGCTGCGAGGCCTTGCGCGAGGCAATGGTCTGGCCGTCCTGCTGCGCCTTGGCGATGTAGGCATCGGCCTGGGCGATGAAGTCGGCCGGCAGCTCGGCGTGCGAGCGACGGGTCAGTTCGGCAGCTTCGGTGGCGTACTGCTTGCCGTACTTGTCGAACAGCTGCTCCCACTCGGCCTGACGCAGCGTGCCGGTGCCGCCTGCACGCCAGCCGGCGTAGATCTCTTCGGGAATTTCGAAGGGGCCGTACGGCCACTCCAGCGCCTTGCGCGCGCCTTCCAGTTCTTCCTTGCCCAGCGGCGCGCCGTGCGAGGATTCCTTGCCGGCCTTGCTGGGCGCACCGAAGCCGATCTTGGTGCGGCAGCAGATCAGCGTGGGCTTGTCGGTGTTCTCCAGCGCGGCTTCGATGGCGGCCTTGATCTTCTCGGCATCGTGCCCGTCCACATCACGGATCACGTGCCAGCCATAGGCCTCGAAACGCGCCGGGGTGTTGTCGCTGAACCAGCCATCGGTGTTGCCGTCGATGGAGATGTGGTTGTTGTCCCAGAACGCAACCAGCTTGCCCAGGCCCCAGGTACCAGCCAGCGAAGCGGCTTCATGCGAGATGCCTTCCATCATGCAGCCATCGCCCATGAACACCCAGGTGCGGTGGTCGACGATTTCCAGCTCCGGGCGGTTGTAGCGCTGCGCCAGCAACTTCTCGGCCAGCGCAAACCCGACCGCATTGGCAAAGCCCTGCCCGAGCGGACCGGTGGTGGTCTCGATGCCGGGGGTCTCGCTGCGCTCGGGGTGGCCGGCGGTCTTGCTGTGCAGCTGACGGAACTGCTTGAGCTGCTCGATCGGCAGGTCGTAGCCGGACAGGTGCAGCAATGCGTACTGCAGCATCGAGCCATGGCCGTTGGACAGCACGAAACGGTCGCGGTTGAACCACTGCGGATTGTTCGGGTTGTGCCGGAAGAAATCGTTCCACAGCACTTCGGCAATATCGGCCATGCCCATCGGCATGCCGGGATGGCCGGATTTGGCGGCTTCGACCGCATCTGCGGCGAGAAAACGGATGGCGTTGGCCAGCTGGCGGCGGGTGGGCTGGGTCATGGGCGTCTATGGAAGCGGAGGGGAACACCGCTGGAAGCGGAGCCGCTTATTCTCCCACAGAGCGCGTTAGGGAGCCGGGATTGGAGAGGCGGGATTCGGGATTGGTGAAGCCGGAGCCGGAGCCTCTGCAGCCTCGTCCGCAGTGCAACATTGCAGCAGGCGGCGCAGACGCTGCCACGACATCGCAGGACCTGACCTGGCACCTGACGATCGCAACAGCCCGCTCCAACGAATCCCCAATCCCTACTCCCGAATCCCTACTCCTCACCCTTCGCCACCAACGTCGTCAACGCCAGATCGCCGGTCACATTCAACGCCGTGCGGCACATATCCAGGAAGTGATTGACGCCCAGGATCATGCCGATGCCGACCGGGTTGACCCCGACCATCGCGCAGATCAGCGCCACCACCGGCAGCGAGCCCGACGGCACACCCGCGGTGCCGATGCCGCCCAAAATGCAGACCAGCATCACCATGAACTGCTGGCCGATGCTCAGGTCCACATTGAAGAACTGCGCCAGGAAGATCACCGTCACCCCTTCGAACAACGCGGTGCCGTTCTGGTTGGCGGTGGCGCCCACGGTCAGCACAAAGCGCGACACCCGCGGCGGCAGGCCCATCTCATCAGCCACGCGCAGGGCGGTCGGCAAGGTCGCATTACTGGACGCAGTGGAGAACGCCATCATCGTGGCCTCCTGGGTCTGCTTGAAGAAGCCGATCGGCGAACGCCCGGCGAACTTCACTGCCAGCCCGTAGCTGACCACCATGTGCAGGCCCAGCGCCAACACCACCACGCCCACGTAGGCGCCCAGGCGGATCAACAGATCGAAGCCGAACAGCGCAGCCAGATTGAACATGAAACAGGCCACCGCATACGGCGCCAGGCGAATCACCAGCCCGATCAAGGTCATCGAGATTTCGAAGATGCCCTCGATGCCGCGCTTGAGCGTGGCGACCTTTTCATCTGCGGTCAGCACCATGCCCACGCCGAACATCACCGCAAAAAACATCAGCGACAAAATCGCGCCATTGCTGGACGCCGCAGCGATCACGTTGCTGGGCACGATCGACAACAGCATGTCCATGCCCTGCGGCTGGGTGCCGGAGCTGGAAATGATCTCGCGGGTGCGCTCGGCGTTTTCCTGGATCAGCTGATTAGCCAGCTGTGGATCCACGCCAGCCCCAGGCTTGAGCACATTCACCAACACCAGGCCGAGCAACACCGCCACGCCGGACAGCACGACGGTGTAGCCCAAGGTGCGCCAACCCACGCGCCCCAGCGCACGGATGTCGCCCATTTCGGAAATGCCCATCACCAATGCCGAGAACAGCAGCGGCACGATCAACATGAAGATCAGATTGAGAAAAATCTGCGAGAACGGAGTGGTGACGTACTTGGTGACCACGCGCACCCAGTCGGCATCGCTGCCGGCAAGGTAGTAGACGGCCAACCCCAACACCAGGCCGACGGCGAAGCCAATGCCCATCTTCCAATGCAGGGGCAGGCCCGGGCGGCGTGCGGCTGGGGATGCAGTCATCTGGTCGGGCCTTGATCTGTACACAAGGGCCGGAGCTTAACAAACGCCATCGATGCGGCCACCTACCCGACGTGCCGCTGCGCGCCTGCCCGAGGGTAGGTGTCCCTCTCGACGTCAGGTGATGCAGGCGTTGGCGCGGGAGCGGGCGAGAGTCCTGCAACCAGTCTGCTGCCCTAATCGCTCTGCAATTAGCGCATCCACATCGTCTAATCAGCTTGAAGCGGCAAAGATTTCGAGTCTTGCCGTTGCTAGATGCAGCCAAAAGCCTTGTTAGTCGAGGGTACGATGCCTTATAGCTTTAGATCAAAAGCCTGGTTGGTCGAGGGCGCGGTGCCCTCGCCGCTCGCGGGACACGCCGCAAGTACGTCCCTGTAGGCTCGGTGGCGGCATCCATGCCGCCACACGGTCCCGCAAGCGGCGAGGACACCGCACCAGAGAGTCTGCAGGTTGCTTCGTTGAAAGCCTGCCTTTCGTTTGCCTTGCGTTGAAAAGCTGATCGGACAAGCCGTTATTGAACCAACGCACGTCTTGCCCCGCTTGTAACCGTGCACACCGACCATCTCGACTGGTCCTTGCCTGCCTACCGTCGCGGGACCTTACGCGGCATGGATGCCGCGTAAGAGCCTACATGGACGTACTTGCGGCGTGTCCCGCGATGGTGGGCGGGCAAGGGCCCTGCAGCCAAACCGCAGCCCCAACGCTCTGTTTTCAGCAACACAGTTAGCAAGCCACGCACAACCGGAATCGACGAGTCGCAGCACTACACGGCCTGGCGACCATCCAGGCCCCATTAGCAACTGTCGCTGCAGCGCAGCAGATCAACGCGCCGGCGGATACAGCGGCGCCAATACCTCCGGTTCCGCAGCCGTTGCATGGCGCCAACGCGGGCCTTTGGAAAACGCCTCGCGCAACGCTGTACGCGCAGCGGCCACATCACCATCACCGCCCCAGCGCGCGCGCTGCATCTGCGCCACTGCTGCGCGCTGGGCCGGGTCGCTCAACGCGGCCAGCACACTGTCGATGTCAGCAACACCGGCCATGCCGCAGAGTACCGCCGCCACATCGTCCATCCCGCCGGTATCGAGCGCGCGCCGCAATTCGGCCACACCATGGGTGGCACGCCGACCGGAGGCGGGTGCATCGCTGCCATTGGTCACCGGCGCACCGCGCGAACCGCCGCGACGCAGCAACAACGCCCACGCAAGCGTGGCGAACCACAACAACGCGAAACCGATCGCCGCACCGATCCAGCCCCACGGCCGTTGCGCAGCGGCGGGTTGCTGCAGGCTCAGCGTGCTAGCCGCAGGAGCTGGAGCAACGTTATCCGGCAACGGATTTGCTGCTGGCGCAGGCGCGGGCGCCGCAAACGCACCGCTACCCGCAGCCACATCCAATGTGAGATCCGGCAGCGACGCAGTCTTGGCCGCCGCTGCACCCACATCCCACCACGCCACCTGCAAACCCGGCACCACCAACGGGCCGGCGCGGTTGGGCACGATCGAATAGCGCCGGGTCAGCCGCAGCTGCGGCGAACCGTCCACGAAGCGTTCTTCGTACTGCGCCGGCTCGGCGAACACCTGCGCGTCGGGCACGCTAGGAGTAGGCAGTTCAGGAAACTGCGCCTGGGTGGCGCCGCGTGCGCTGGCTTCCACCACGATTTGCGCCGCTTCACCAGCAGTCGCACGTTGCGGCGTGGTGGTGTAACGCAGTTGCAGACTGCGCAGCGGCAACCACGGCTGCGGCGCGTTGGCCGGCTGCGCACGCACCTGCAGCGGAATGCTGGCGCTGCGCGCGGTCAGCTCGCCATTACCGCGACCGAAGTAATCATGGAAAAAACCACCGACCGAACGCCCATTGAAACGCGCCGACGGCAACAGTAAGCGCCCACTGCGCTCGGGCACCAGCAAATAGCGCCGCTCCACCACGTTGTATTGACGATTGTTGACCAGCTTGACCGAACTGACGTCATCGCCAATGCGCTGCAGCGATGCGCCATCGGGCGCTTCCAGATCCAGCTCGCCGGAGGCCAGCTGCGTAGCGAAGTACAAACGCACCACCACGCCCACACTTTGCTGCACGTAGGGCTGCGGGTCGTCCACCTGCGTTTCGACGAAGGCGTCTTCATTGCCCTGCGCCGCACTCGGCCCGCCTGGCGCGCTGCCACCAGCGCTGCCGGTGCTGCCGGTGCCCGCATTGTTTGCCGCCCCAACCACCTGCAACCGCAGCGGCTCGGTGCGCTCGTTACCGACGCGTATCGCCGGCACGATCAGCTCGCCGCTCTTGCGCGGCGTCAACACCACGCCGAACAACGCACGCACCGTCACCGAGCCGTTGGTCACCTGCATCTGTTGATTGGCGCTCTTGGCACCCAGTGCGAAGTCGTTGCGCAACGGCGTGTAATCCGGATCGACACCGCGTTGATCGGTTTCGATGTTCAACATCACCACATCGCCGACATTGGCGCTGTCGCGGTCCAGCCAGGCGCGCGTTACCGCACCGACGGGTGCGGAAGCGAGCATCACCATGCTGGCCAGCATCGCGATCGCCGCGCGGCGTAAGTGGTGTGTGCCGATCATCGTCCGTCCCGTTGCCTGCGTTCGTGTTCCAGCCTGAATTTGGTGCGCAGCAAGCTGCCCGGATCGTCCGGAACGCGCCGCAACCAGGCATCCACCGCCTGCCGTTGCTCGCGCTGTTCCGGCGTCTCGCTGACGGCTGCGGCTTCCTGCTTGCCATTTGCATCGGCGCTCTTGTCGCCGGCCTGCGCCATCGCCTGCTGCATCTTTTGCCGCTGCGCGGCATCGGCCTGCTGCTGCGCCTGCGCATCGGCCGACTGCGGCGGCGCGTCCTGCTTGCTCTGCTCGCCTTGCCTGCTCTTGGATTGCTGGTCTTGCGACTTTCCATCCTGCGGCGTCTGCGCCGGAGAGGGCTGATCCTTGCTGTCCTGTTTGCCTTGGGTGCCCTGCTTATCCTGCCCGTCTTGGCCAGCGTTTTGGTTGTCTTGTCTGTTCTGCCCGGACTGATTTTGGCCGGGCTTGTTCTGACCGGATTGCTTCTGCTCTTTGGACTGGCCCTTGCCGTCCTTGTTGTTCTGCTGTTGACGCTTGCGCGCCGCATCCACCGCCGCACGATTGGCGATGGCGTCCTGCTGGTCGGGGTGTTGCTTCAGCGCACGGTCGTACGCCGCAATCGCTTCGTCGTACTGCCCCTGCCGGGCCAGCGCGTTGCCAAGGTTGTACAGGCCCTCATCAGTGGGCACACCTTCAAACGCTTTCTGTGCCGCAGCGAAATCGCCTTTGCGATACGCCTGCACGCCTGCATCCAGACGTTGTTGTTGCACCTGATCGGCGCGTTGCCACAACGTACTCTCTGCTGCGTGCGCGGGCTGGGCCAACGGCAATACACACACCAATGCGAGTACCGCCACAACCGCACGACG
This sequence comes from Xanthomonas hortorum, assembly GCF_040279205.1. GTDB lineage: Bacteria > Pseudomonadota > Gammaproteobacteria > Xanthomonadales > Xanthomonadaceae > Xanthomonas > Xanthomonas hortorum_F. Next base: position 68,203 of record NZ_JBEOLS010000001.1, on the reverse strand, counting down.
GCGGAACGCCAGCAGCGCCAACAGCATCACCGGCAGCAGCAGCCAGTAGCCTTCGTCCAGCCAGGTCTTGCCGCCATTGGACTCGGCCGCTTCATCGGCCAAGGGCTGCTGCGTAGGATCGAGCACCCCCAGCGCACGCAAATCCGAATCATCCGCTGCAATGCGCGCATAACGCCCACCGCCCTGCCCGGCCAGATCGCGCAGGCTGGCTTCGTCCAGCTTCGCCTGTGCGATTTCGCCGGTACTTGTGCGATAGGCAGCGCCGCGCTCGCTACCCACACCGAGCGCAGACACGCTGAATCCACGCGAATGCGCCAGCCGTGCAGAACTGCCAGCCACACGATCCGCACTATCGCTGACCAACAGAATGTCGCCTTGTTTGAAGCCCGCCTGCACCAGCAACTGCGTGGCCGCATCGATCGCCGCATCGGCGCGCTTGCCATCCACCGGCATCACCGATGGCGACAACGCGTCCAGAAACAACGCCACATTGGCCGTGTCTTCAGTGAGCGGTGCAACGGTGAAGGTTTCGCCTGCATAGACCAGCAGCGCGACTTCGCCACCGGCGCGCTTGCGTAACAGCGTGGCCAGTTTCGCGCGCGCCTGCAGCAAGCGCGATGGCGGCAAATCGTTGGCATTGATGCTGGAGGACAGATCCAGCGCCACCACCAGCGGCATGCTGGAGTGATACACCGGCCGCTCGACCTGCCGCCAACTCGGCCCGGTCATTGCCACCACCGCAAGCGCATACGTCAACGCAGCCAGTACGAAGCCGAGCCATCCGCGCTGACCACCGGAGACCAGTAACTTGGGCAACAGATGCGCATCCACACTGTGCCGCCATACCTCCGCATCGCGTCGGCGCAGGTGCCAGAGCAGCGCTGCCGGCACGATGGCCAGCAGCGCCCATAGCAAGGTCGGTCGCAGCAGATGCAACGACTGCAATGCCGCTGTCAACTCGGCCAGCGCGTTCATCGCCATCTCCGCGGCAGCACGTAGGCCAGCAGCGCAATCAAGATGGCAGCGCCCAACGGCCAATAATAGCGCTCCACGCGTGGCTGCACCGATGGCCCCATTGCCTTTACCGGTTCCAACCGATCCAGTTCGGCATAAATGCCAGCCAGTTCCTCGGTGTCGCGTGCGCGGAAGAAGCGCCCGCCGGTCTGTTCGGCGATCTTGCGCAACCCGGCTTCATCGATATCGTCATTGCCACCGGCCGGAATCGGCACGCCGAACAAGGAATACCCACCGCTGCCGCCGAAGGCGATGGTGTGCACGCGTACGCCTTCGGTCTTGGCGAGTTCGGCGGCTTTCAGTGGATTGAGCACGCCAGCGGTGTTGACGCCATCGGTGAGCAGCACCACCACGCGTTGCCCCTGCTTCTGCTCGCGTAGCCGCTTGACCGACAGTGCAATCGCATCGCCAATCGCGGTTTCACGCCCGGCCAAGCCCACCACACTGTCGGCCAGCTGGTCGCGCACGGAGGTCAGATCCGCGGTCAACGGCGTCAGCGCATAGGCGCGTTGGCCGAACACCAACAAGCCGACACGATCGCCTTCGCGGCGATCCAGAAAGTCCGACAACACCGCCTTGGCCGCTGTCAGGCGATCGACCACGCTGCCGCCGAGCACCATATCCGGCTCGCTCATGCTGCCGGACAGATCCACCGCCAGCATCATCTGTCGCGCCTCGCGCGGCGGCTGGATCACCTCGCCCAGTTGTTGCGGACGCGCAAGCGCCGCACACAACAAGAACCAGCCCAACCATGCCAACCAGCGCGGCATCCGCAATGCCGGCACACGTTGCGCTTGTGCAACTGCCTGCAATTGGTCGGCGTAGGGCACGCGCAGCGCAGCCGCATCGGCACGCTGTTGCGGCCAGAACCACATCAGTAACGGCAGCGGCATCAACCACCATGCCCACGGCCACGCACAGTGCGCAAGCGCGTCCTGCCATTGCGACCACTGCAGCCAGTTCATCGCTGGCCCCGCATCAGACTCAGAAAACGCTGTCGCGCCAGTGCCTGCACGGCATCCAGATCTGCAACCGCCGGCGCGCGTTGAAATCCGCCATCCAGCACGGCGCGGCCCGGCCCTTGCGAAAACGCATGGGTCTTGCTTTTGCGGCCATCCAGAAACTGCAGCCACGCCTCGCCCTGCAACCGATCGGCCTGCGCATCGACGCTGCGCGCCGCACGCCGCAACAACACCGACAGCGTCGCCAAGCGCTGCGCGGGAGTTGTCGTGTTCTGCAGTTCGGCATCGAATGCCGCCAACCAACGGTGCTGCTGCCGGCGACGACGCCACCACCAGAACCATGCGGCACCGAACACAAGCACCACTGCGGCGATCACCAACCACCACCCCATCGCCAACGGCCACCACGACGGCGACGGCGGCAGATGGACATCGCGCAACGGGAGCGATTGCGGCGCCATCGTCATCGGCCCCGCACCGCGTTACTGCCGCCCAACCAGGCATCGCTGGCATCGTCGGTGGACAGGCGATGCAAGCGCACACCGCGTGCCTGCAATACCGACGTCAGTTGCTCCAGCGGCGCGACGAATTCGGCCTGCCAGCGCGCACGTCCGGCCTGCGTGGAGAGATCGATCGCAATGCGCTCGCCACGCACATCGAAGGTGAGTGCACGTGCAGGTGGTGCCAATTCCAACGGGTCGACCAGCACGATCACCACGACTTCGTGATGCAATGCCAAGCCCGACCAGCGCGCCTCGGAGATCTTGCTGGCGCTACGTGCATCGGCCAACACGGTCAGCCGCGCACCGGGGCGCAGCAAGCGTGCAGCATGCTCCAATGCGACATCCAGCCCGGCATCTCCCGATGGCGGCTGCGCATACCAGCGCGCCAATGCGTCCAGCACCGGCAACACACCGCGCTGGCCGGAACGCGGCGCGATCGGTGCTTCACTGGCGGTGCCACGCAGTGCGGCAATGCGGTCGCCCTGCCGCTGCGCCAACCACGCCGCAACGCCCCCCGCACGCGCCGCCTGCACCGATTTGTAGCGCACCCGCGTGCCGAAGAAGATCGATGGTGCAGTGTCGGCCACGATCAGACTCAAGCGTTCGCGCTCGGCCTGGAAGAGTTTGGTGTGCGCTCGCCCGGTGCGTGCGGTGACGCGCCAATCGATATGCCGCGCATCGTCGCCGGCCACGTACTCGCGCGATTCGGCGTATTCCATTCCACGCCCGCGCGTTGCCGCCGGCACCGGCCCCACCAAGCCATGCCGGCCACGGCCTGGCTGACCGCGATGGGTCACGGTGCCGCGCAGCGCGATCAACTCGGCAAGCGTTGGGCGCAGACCATCGCCGGAGACGGACGGCGGAACAATTGCAGGGGGCGAGGACGGCATCGAAGACATCGGATTCTGGCGAGAGGGCGGCATACCTCAGCGACACGCTACCCGATCAGGGCAGCGGAATCTTTTCCAGCAAAGCGGCGACCAGGCGTTCGCCATCCCAGCCTTCGGCGGTGGCCTCGTAGCTGGGCAGCACGCGATGACGCAGCACGTCCGGCGCAATCGCGCGGATATCGTCCGGCGTCACGTAGTCGCGCCCCGCCAGCCATGCACGCGCACGTGCGCAGCGCTCCAGCGCAATCGAACCGCGTGGGCTGGCGCCCCAGGCAATCCGCCGCGCCAATGCCGGGTCGTAGCGCTGCGCATCGCGCGACGCGAGCACGATCTCGATCAGATAGCGCTCAAGCTGCGGCGCCAGATGCACATCCAGCACCACACGTCGCGCAGCGAAGACGTCTTCCAGTGGAATCTTGTCGGGCACCGTCTCGTGCTTTTCCAGCGTATCGCGTGCGGCTTCGCGCGCCAGGCGCAGAATCTCCGCCTCGGCATCCGCCTGCGGATAGCCAATACGCACATGCATCAGGAAGCGATCCAGCTGCGCCTCGGGCAACGGGAACGTGCCCTCCTGCTCGATCGGGTTCTGCGTCGCCATCACCAGAAACAGCTGCGGCAGCGCATAGGTGTGCCGCCCGACGGTGACCTGGCGCTCGCCCATCGCTTCCAGCAGCGCCGACTGCACCTTGGCCGGCGCGCGGTTGATCTCGTCGGCCAGCAAAATCGGATGGAAGATCGGCCCCGGCATGAATTCGAAACGGCTGTCCTGCGGCCGCCAGATCTCGGTACCGGTCAGATCGGAAGGCAGCAGATCCGGGGTGAACTGCACCCGCGCAAAATCCGCTTCCAGCCGCGAGGCCAGCGCCCGGATTGCAGTGGTCTTGGCCAACCCGGGCGCGCCTTCGACCAGCAAATGACCATCGGCCAGCAAGGCGATCAGCAGCCGTTCGACCAGCGCAGACTGGCCCACGATGCGCTGGGTCAGCGACTCGCGCAGCAAGGTGAATTGACGATGCAGCCGGTCCTCGGTGGGCGCGGCGGCGGCTTCTGGGGGTAGCAGCGGCGGTGCGTTCATAGGCTCAGTGTGACCGATTCGAGCGCGATTGGTTCACTGAAGAACAGGAAGATGTTCAGTGAGTGACCGAGTTCATACCAGTCTGCACAGGGAGGCAAAGAAAAAGCCAGGCACATGACATGCCTGGCTTTTTGTGTGCGTGGCATTGTCAACGCGCTGTATCAGCGCACCGCTGATGCCACACGTAGCACCTTCGGTGTAATAAAAATCAACAGTTCTGCCTTGCTCTTGTTACGGCCCCGGCTCTTGAAGAGGTTGCCAAGAAACGGTACGTCCCCCAGGAACGGAACCTTGTTGACGCTGGAACGGTCAGTGAACTCGTAGACGCCACCGATGACAACAGTTTGACCATCATCCACCAGTACGGCGGTGTTGATTTCGCGACGATTGATCGACGGAACCGTACCGTAATTTGGAAGTTCAATTAACTGGTCAACCTCGTCCTTCTTGACATTCATGTTAAGAAAAACGCGATTGTCGTTGGTGATTGTAGGCGTTACCTTCAGTTCCAGGAGCACTTCCTTAAACTGGACGTTAGGCGTTGCTGCCTGCCCTGCGGTGCCACCGGTAATTGTGACATAGCCAATTTCGCGTCCCTGCTTGATGACACCTTCGCGCTGGTTGGAAGTAACGATTCGGGGATTGGAAATTACTTCGCCGCGTCCTTCCTGCTGCAGAGCAGACAATTCAAGATCCAGGTTGAAGTTCGAACCCAGGAGCGTGTAGGCAAGACTCGGGGCGGTTGCTCCACTTGTGAAAGCGCCAGTTGGCAGGTTCACGTTGAGCCCTCTTCCAGCAGCAACACCACCACCTGTTGCGCCACTACCGATTGTCGCAACGTTGTCACCGTAGGTATGAGTGCCACCCAGCCCGAACTTGGCACCCAGGTCCCGCGCAAACGAGTCTGTTGCGATGACAATACGGCCCTCGATCAGCACCTGATCCACCGGGCGATCAATGTGCGAAATCAGCTCGCGCATCTGCGCGACCTTCTTCGGTACATCGCTGATCATCAAGGTGTTGGTACGTTCGTCGGCAACCAGACGACCGCGCGGCGACAGGAAGCCGTTGTCCTGCTGGCCTTGTCCACCACCACCCTGCCCACCACTACCGCCACCAATCCCCTTGGCCTCCGTCAGCGCCTTAAAGATCAACGACGCATTGTGGTAATTGATCTGCACATAATCGGTGATTAGTTCTTCGCGATTCTCGATCGCAATGCGGGCGTCTTCTTTATCCTGCTCAAACTTGGCCAGCTCCGGCTGCGGGGCGACCCACACCACGCCGCCGTCGCGGCGCTTGTCCAGGCCCTTGGCGCGCAGCACGATATCCAGCGCCTGGTCCCACGGCACGTTCATCAGGCGCAGCGTGACATTGCCCTGCACCGTGTCCGAGGCAACGATATTGAGGTTGGACTCCTCGGCGATCAGCTGCAGCACGGTGCGCACCGGCACGTCCTGAAAGTTGAACGTCACCGGGCGGCCGCTGTAGCCGCGCGCAGCGATCTGCGCTGCTGCCTGGGTGACCGCTGCGGGGCTCACGCCACCAACCGCCGGCTGGCCTTTGCGCGGGGTTATCTCGACCACGTACTCGTTGCCGGTCTGATAGGCCAGCGAATCGAACGCGCCCTTGGTCGACAGCACCAGCTGCGAACCGGAACCGGACGGCTTCACTTCAACGCGCTGCACTGGCGTTGCGAAGTCGGTGACGTTGAGCGGGCGCTGCAGTTCGGCAGGCAACCGGGCGTTGCTGATGTCGACCAGCACGCTGTCACCCTGCGTGCGCAGATCCGGGCTGGCGCCCTGGCCGTCGAACTGCAGGATCAGACGGCCTGAACCATCCTCGCCACGTTTGAAATCGATCTTGGACACCGCCAGACTCGCCGGAGCGACCTTGGCCGGATCCTGCGCAGGCTGCTTCAGCGCCGCCGCTGCGAACGCGCTGCCGCTCGCCACTGCCAGCGCGAACCCCAACGCGCAGGCCTGGAACATCGCGTGGCGTCGAACCGGACGCAGCCGCCGGGCATTGGAAAACATCATCGTGCTATCCCCTATCACTTTATTGATCATCCAATGCGAGTGCGGCCGGCCGTTCAAGCCATCCACCCGCACCGTCCGGCACAAGTTCAATCAGCTCGATGCGGTCTTCGTAGACCCCGGTCACCCGGCCATCGCTCTGTCCCAGATACACACCCGGCCGCACCCGGTAAGTCACCTTGTCAGGCGCCATCACCAGCGCGATCAAGCCCGACCCACCGCCAATGGTCCCCACCATGTCGAGGGCGTCGAGCGGATAGGCTTCCAACGGTTCCTTGCGCCGGTTCGGATCCGGACGCGTACCGTTGCTGCCTTCCGCAGTGACCCAGGCATCGCTGAACGGGTCGCGCATCACCTGCGCGGCGTATTCGAATGTCTCGAACTGCTGCATCACCGGCAATGGCTCCAACGGCGGCGCCGGACGTGCGCGCACCTCGGCAACCCAGGCTTCCAGATTCGGCGCATCGCCCGGTGTGCTGGTCACACCGCGCGTGCACGCCGGCAATACAGCAGTTAACGCCACGCAGGACAGGATCTTGAGCAGTTTCATGGTCATTGGCCGCCCTTCTTCGCAGCGTCGGCCGCAGCCTTCTCCTGCTCGGCCATTTCCTCATCGTCCAGATAACGATAGGTCTTGACCGTGCCGGAAAGTTCCAGAGCCCCGCGCGGGGTGATACCGGCCTTTGGGTCCTTCGGCTTGAGGTTGATGTCGTGCATGGTCAGGATCACCACGCGCGGCAGCGAGGCGACACCGCTGACGAAGGCACCGAACTGGTGGTAACTGCCCACCATGCGCAGCGCGATCGGCTTCTCGGCGTAGAACTCCTTCGGCGATTCCGGACCCGGCTGGAACAACTCGTTGGACAGGCCGCTGGACAGCGCGGTCTGCGAGATGTCGATGATCAGATCCGGCATTTCGGTCTTGCTGGGCAGCTGCCGCAGCATCTGCTGCAGCACCTGTTCCATCTGCGCGAGCTGCTGCTTGAGCGGCTCCAGATTCACCGCGCGGCCCTGCTGGGTCTCGAATTCGGTGCGCAGCTGCGTTTCAGTGCCTTCCAGGCCTTCGAGTTCATCGCGCTTGCCGCTGATCAACAGGAACCAGGCCAGCACCATGATGAACAGGCCGACCACCACGCAGAACACGATGCGTGCCTGCTGCGGCCAACCGCCGATGTTGTTGAAGTCCAGATCGCTGAGCTTGAAGGATTTCTTGCTCATGACGCTGCCCCCTGCTGCGCCCGATTGGCGGGCGCCGGCGCTGCCTGCGGTGCTGCCGCAGGTGCGCTCGGCGGCGTTGCAGGCGCAGGCGCCGCTGCAGGAGCAGCAGGCGTGGTACCAGCCGGCGTTGCACCCGGCGCAGCCGGATCCACCACCGCGGGCGCGGTTCCGTTCTTGTCGGCCTCGTTCGGATTGGCCAACTTGACCTTGAGCGTGAACACGTACGGCAGCGCCTTGGTTTCCATCGACGATCCCGCAGGTTGCCCGGCCTTGTCCTGGCTCTTGGCCTCGATGATCGACAGATCAGGATTGGTCATCCAGCCCGAGCCTTCCAGGTTGCGCATGTAGGCACTGACGCGCGCATTGGATTGCGAGCGGCCTTCCAGGGTCAGGATGTCGCCGTCCTGCTTGATGTTGGTCAGCGCCACGCCATCGGGAATGGTGCGCACCAGCGAATCGAACAGATGCACCATCTGCGAGCGATTGGCCTGCAGTTCCTCGATGACCTTCTTGCGCGCAAGCAGGCGGTCCTTCTTCTTGTCGAGCTCCTTGATCTCTTCGTTCTGCGCCTTGACCTTGTCGATCTCGGTGGTCAGGAACGCATTGCGTTCGGTCTGGCCACTGATCTGCGCGTCGTAATAGAACCAGATCAGTCCGGACAGCAGCACGCCAGCAAGCGCTGCAAAGCCGAGCATCGAATAGAACTCACGCTCACGCGCCTTCCGGCGCTCGGCGCGCCAGGGCAATAGATTGATTCTTGCCATCAGTCAAAGCTCCTCAGGGCCAGGCCGGTGGCAATCATCAATGCAGGCGCATCCAGCGCCAGCGCATGGGCCTGAACCTTCGGGCCGAGCGTCATCTGTGCAAGCGGGTTGGCGACCACGGTGGTCACGCCGAGCTGCTCTTCCACCATCTCCGGCAGGCGCGACAGCGCAGCGCAGCCGCCGGCCAGCACGATGCAGTCGACGCGATTGAATTCGCTGCCCGCGTAGAAGAACTGCAGCAAGCGGCTGATCTGCTGCACCGTCGCTTCCTTGAACGGCTCCAGCACTTCGACCTCGTAGCTCTCCGGCAAGCCGCCCTGACGCTTGGCCAGGCCGGCCTCCTCGTAGGTCAACCCGTAACGGCGCATCACCTCGTCGGTGAGCTGCTTGCCGCCGAAGACCTGCTCGCGGCTATACAGGCTGCGACCGGAGCGCAGCACGCTCAGCGTGGTCATGGTCGCGCCGATGTCCACCAGCGCAACCACTGCATCGGCGGCCACCGGCAACTCGCTGGCGACCAGGGCAAAGGCGTTCTCGACCGCGAAGGCCTCCACGTCCATCACCTTGGCAACCAGGCCACCGAGTTCCAGCGCAGACTGGCGCAGTTCCACATTCTCCGAACGTGAGGCAGCCAGCAGCACCTGGACCATGTCCGGGCTGTTGGGCATCGGGCCGAGCACTTCGAAATCGAGATTCACTTCCTCGATCGGGTACGGAATGTAATTGGTCGCCTCGAGTTCGACCTGGGCTTCCATATCGCTGTCGTCCAGATCGGCCGGCATCGGGATCAACTTGGTGATCACCGCCGACCCGGCCACGGCCGCAGCCGCGTTCCTGGCCTTACTGCCGGAACGATTGATGGCGCGGCGAATGGCTTCGCCCACCGCCTCCACTTCGACGATGTTCTTTTCCACGACCGCGTTCGGCGGCAACGGTTCCACCGCGTAATGATCCACGCGAAAACGATTCCCGCTACGTGACAGCTGCAAGAGCTTGACCGCAGTGGAACTGATATCGACACCAATCAGTGGCGATTGACTCTTGGGTAGAAGCCCCACGGAAACTCCCCTGCCGACGGGCACTTGGACGCATGTCTGCGCCCTCGTATTAATAATCAAATTTTAACAGTTGACAAGCCCTTCACGCGCAAAGCAATGGCCCCGCGACGTGATCCCCAGCGCTATCTTCTGCGATCCCCAGAGTTCGGCCCCAGCCAAACCCGGCGTCATCTATACTCTGTGACCAAGAAATCTGCAATCGGAATCTCTCTTACATGCCCCGTATTCGCCGTTGGTTGGGCTGGATCCTGGCCACGCTCGTCGTGCTCGCACTGCTTGGCGCTATTGCTGCCGGCGGCCTGTATTACGCCATTTCCTCGAAGTTGCCGGACGTGCAGTCGCTCAAGCAGGTCGAGCTGCAGGAGCCGATGTACGTCTATGCCAGCGATGGCCGCCTGATGGCCGTGTATGGCGAGACCCGGCGCTACCCGATCCAGATGAAGGACGTGCCGCTGCGCCTCAAGCAGGCCTTTTTGGCGACCGAGGATGCGCGCTTCTACCAGCACGGAGGTGTGGACTACAAAGGCATTGGCCGTGCGGTCTGGCTGCTGGCCACCACCGACGCCAAGCGCGTGCCGGGTGGGTCGACCATCACCCAGCAGGTGGCGCGCCAGTTCTTCCTCAGTTCCGAGTACAGCTACACCCGCAAGCTCGCCGAGATTCTGTTGGCGCGCAAGATCGAGAGTGAACTGAGCAAGGACGAAATCTTCGAGCTGTATCTCAACAAGAGCTTCTTCGGTAACCGCGCCTACGGCGTGGGTGCCGCCGCCGAGTACTACTACGGCAAGAAGATGAGCGAGTTGAGCCTGGATGAGATGGCTTCGCTGGCCGGTATCCCCAAGTTCCCGTCCAGCGGCAACCCGATCAGCAACCCGGAGCGTGCGCAGGAACGGCGCGATTACTACGTGCTGCAACGCATGGCCGAGCTGGGCTTTGTCACTCAGGCCGAAGCCGACGCCGCCAAGGCGGTACGGATGCACGCCAAGCCGCACGAGCCGCCGGTCGAGGTCTATGCCCCTTATGTGGCAGAACTGGTGCGCCAGGAAATGATCGCCAAGTACGGCGGCGATGTGCTCAACAAGGGTTACCACGTCACCACCACCATCGACGCGACGCTGCAGACCGGCGCCGATGCGGCGATCGCAGAAGGCCTGCGCCTGTACGACCACCGGCATGGCTGGCACGGCGTGGAGCAGCATTTCGATGTGGCCGCCGATGCCGATGCGCCGGCACTGGCCAAGCATCTGTCGGGCGTGTTCACCCAGGGCGGCCTGCGCGCGGTGATCGTGGCGCGCACCAATGCCGATGGCGGCGTGACCGTGGTGCAGAGCGACAAGACCGAGTTGACCCTACCGGCCAGCGCCAGCCGCTGGACCAACAAGACGCCGGCCAAGCTGCTGACGCGCGGTGACCTGACCCGCATCCGCGCCGGCGAAAAAGACGGCGAGTGGATCATCGACCAGTTGCCGCGCGGCCAGGCGGCGCTGGTGTCGCTGGACGCCAACAGCGGCGCCCTGCGCGCGCTGGTCGGCGGTTTCAGCTTTGCCGGCAACAAGTTCAATCGCGCCACCCAGGCGCGTCGCCAGCCGGGCTCGAGCTTCAAGCCGTTCGTGTATGCGGCCGCGTTCGAGAAGGGCTTCAATCCGGCCTCGATCGTGCTCGATGCGCCGGTGGTGTTCCGCGACCGCCGCGGCAAGACCTGGTCGCCGCAGAACGACGGCGGCGGTTTCCGCGGCCCGATGCGCCTGCGCGAGGCATTGGTGCAATCGCGCAATTTGGTCTCGGTGCGGCTGCTGGATGCAATCAGCGTCGATTTCGCACGCAAATACATCAGCCAGTTCGGCTTCCAGGAAGCGGAGCTGCCGCCCAACCTGTCGATGTCGCTGGGCACCGCATCGCTGACGCCATTGTCGGTCGCGCGTGGCTATGCGGTGTTCGCCAACGGCGGCTCACGGGTGGAGACCTGGATCGTGGACGAGGTCAAGGACCGCGACGGCAACGTCATCTTCAAGGAAGTTCCGGCCGTGGCCTGCCGCACCTGCGCGACGCAGGGCGGCACCGCCGCACCGGTGAGCCAGGTGGTGGACGGCTTCAACTTCGGCGCGCCTGCGTTGCCCAAGTCGATCGAACCAGCGACCGCAGCGCCGGCCACACCAGCGGAGACCACCCCGGCAGCCGTTGCCGAAACCAAGATCGCGCCGCGCGCCATCGACGAGCGCACTGCGTATCAGTTGGTGTCGATGATGCGCGACGTGGTCCAGCGCGGCACCGGCACCGCGGCCAAGGTGCTGGGGCGTGAGGACGTGGGCGGCAAGACCGGCTCGACCAACGATCACCGCGACGCCTGGTTCTCCGGTTTCGGCGGCCCTTACGCCACTACGGTGTGGGTGGGTCGCGACGATTTCCGCTCGCTCGGCTATCGCGAGTACGGCGGCAAGGCCGCACTGCCGATCTGGATCGACTACATGCGCGTGGCGCTGAAGGACAAGCCGATCGCCGCCAACGACCCGCCCGACGGCATGACCCAGGCCACCATCAACGGCGCGGTGGAATGGGTGAAGAACGAAGATCTCGATCGTCTGCAGGATTACGACTACGGCCTGCAGGAACAGCAGGACGAGAAGGCATTCGATATTTTTTAAGAGCCGGGATTGGGGATTCGGGATTGGGGAATCGCGGCGGCATCGCCAGTTCGGTTCCCCGATCGGCTTAGCGGCATCGACTGTCTCCAGTCGCAGTAGAGGGTACTGGGCAATCACCTTTGCGTGATTGCCCTTCAAGGGAAAACAGGCCGCATTCGCCACGCCGTCATGCGGCTGTTGTAGAGTCGAACCAGGTTCATTAGGGGAGCCCGGTCATGCACCACGCGCGCGAGCACGCCGATACGCGAACCCGAGAGCGTCGCCACCGATTGGCGCACGAAGCCGCCCGGCTGATGGCCGAAGGCGGCATCCGCGATTTTCATCAAGCCAAGCTCAAGGCGGCCAGCCGATTGGGCATCCATGACGATGCATCGCTGCCACGCAACCGCGAGATCGAAGACGCATTGCGCGAATATCAACGTCTGTTTGCCGGCCCCGCGCATGGCGTGCGACTACGCCAGCGACGCGAGGCCGCATTGCGTGCACTGGAGTTTCTCGGCCCGTTCCAGCCGCGACTGACCGGCCCGGTGCTCGATGGCACCGCCGACGCCAACGCGCCGGTGCAATTGCAGCTGCATAGCGACGATGCAGACGCAGTGCAGCGGTTTCTCGAAGAACACCGCATTCCGGCCGAATTACGCACGCGCCGGCTGCGCCTGGATCGCGAACGCAATGGCGAGTTCCCGGTGTGGCTGTTCAGTGCAGAGGATCTGACCTTCGACCTGACCGTGCTGCCCTACGACGCGCTGCGCCAGGCACCGCTATCGCAGCTGGACGAAAAACCGATGCCGCGCGCATCGGCCGCGCAAGTACGTCAGCTGCTGGCCGACGAGGACGGCCGCAACTCTCTGCAACAGCTGCGCTGACCGCAGCTCGCCGTAACGATCGGCGACCGACCGCAACGCCCCACCCATCAAAGCAAACGCCCCGCAATGCGGGGCGCTGGTTCAAGCAGACAACCGCAAGCGCTTAGCGCTGGCCGGCGTCCTTATAGTCGCGCTGGTCGTAGCCGGTGTAGATCTGGCGCGGACGGCCGATCTTCATTTCCGGGTCGACCTGCTGTTCCAGCCAATGCGACACCCAGCCGGCGGTGCGTGCGATGGCGAACATCACGGTGAACATTTCCACCGGGATATTCAGCGCCTTGTAGATCAGGCCCGAGTAGAAGTCGACGTTCGGGTAGAGCTTGCGCTGCACGAAGTAGTCGTCCTTCAACGCGGCTTCTTCCAGCTTCAGCGCCACTTCCAGCAGCGGGTCGTTGACGCCCAGCTCGCCCAGCACCTTGTGGGTCATCTCGCGGATGATCTTGGCGCGCGGGTCGAAGTTCTTGTAGACGCGGTGACCGAAGCCCATCAGACGGAACGAGGAGTTCTTGTCCTTGGCCTTGGCCACGGCGGACTCGACGTTGTCGGCGGTGCCGATCTCTTCCAGCATCTTCAGCACGGCTTCGTTGGCGCCACCATGTGCCGGGCCCCACAGCGCGGTGATACCGGCAGCGACCGAGGCATACGGATTGGCACCGGTCGAACCGACCAGACGCACGGTCGAGGTCGAGGCGTTCTGCTCGTGATCGGCATGCAGGATGAACAACAGATCCAGCGCCTTGGCGACCACCGGATTGATCTCCAGCGGCTCGCTCGGCACTTCGAACATCATGTGCAGGAAGCGGTCGACGTAGTTGAGGTTGTTGCGCGGGTAGCGGATCGGCCAGCCGATCGAATAGCGATACGCAGCAGCAGCCAACGTCGGCACCTTGGCGATCAGACGGATGGCAGCCTGACGGCGCTGCTCCGGATCGTTGAGGTCCAGGGTGTCGTGATAGAACGCCGACAGCGAGGCGACCGAACCGGCCAGCATGGCCATCGGGTGCGCGTCGTGGCGGAAACCACCGAGGAAGTTCTTCAGCGACTCATGCATCATCGTGTGATGCGTGACTTCGTGGTCGAACTTCTGGAACTCATCCGCCGTCGGCAGTTCGCCGTTCATCAGCAGATACGAGACTTCCAGGAAGCTGGACTTCTCGGCCAACTGTTCGATCGGGTAGCCGCGATACAACAACACGCCGTTGTCGCCATCGATGTAGGTGATGGCCGACTTGCAACTGGCGGTGGCGGTGAAGCCCGAGTCGTAAGTGAACAGACCGGTTTCTTTGGTCAGCTTTGAAATATCGACGCAATCATTGCCAAGCGTGGGCTTGAGTACCGGCAGAACAACCGACTTGTCGCCGGCGTTGAGCGTGACCTGATCAAGATCGGACACTGTGTACGCTCCTTCAGTGGAAGGCGCCTGTCACCAAATGGGCAGGCACGTGATGGAAGTCCAGGGCATCGCCCCGGATCACGTCATTATCGCACAGCAACATTTTGGCCGTCGCTTGGACAGAAGTCGTAGACGCACCCGTCCGGGGCGTAAAAACGAAGTTGTCACCGCGCAAAAAAACAACGGCCGCGCAATGCGCGGCCGTTGCCGGTACAGCCCGTCCTGCAAGTTCAGCGCGCGTAGCGCTTCTGGAACTTGTCGATACGGCCGCCGGTGTCGATCACCTTGTGCTTGCCGGTATAGAACGGGTGCGATGTCGAGGAGATATCCACCTTGATCAGCGGATAGTCCTGGCCGTCTTCCCACTTCACGGTCTCTTTCGAGCTCATGGTGGAACGGGTCAGAATCTTGAAATCGGACGTCACGTCGTGGAAGACGACGTCGTTGTAGCTGGGATGAACGTTATCTTTCATGGACTTGGCGCCGGGCTGCCTGGATAAGCCGGTCATTATAGCGGCCTACCTTTGCCCGGCGCAAGCTGCGTCCTAACCCGCTGCCAACGCCGCCTCGACCAGACCATGGAACCGCTGGCGGTCGTAGTCCAGCAGCAGGTTGGCGTTGTCGGGCGCGCCATCTCGGCGATTCCAGTCCACCACGGTCATGCCGCGGGTGTGGGTGCCGGCCAGCTCGATGTGGACCGGCCGCCGCTCCAGCCGCTGCGCGCCCTCCGGATGCAGCGCGAAGGCCATCGCCAGCGCATCGGCGGCGTACCAGTGCTCGCCACGGCTGTCTTCGGACCACAGCCGGGTCTTGCGCGAGATTTCCTCGTAGAACGTCGCGCGTGCAGAGTCCGTCGCTAGCCATTGCTCGACATCGCGATGCAGCAGGCCGTGCGCGATGGTGGCCTCCCAGTCGGCGACATCGAACTGTGGAAAACCGCGGAACACGATATGCGCCGCCTCCGGGTCGAAGCCGATATTGAATTCGGCCGCCACGGTGATATTGCCGTGCCCGGTCAGCGCCCCGCCCATTACCACCAGCCGCGCCACGCGCTGCGGCAGGGTCGGATCCAGGGTAAGTGCCAGGGCAAGATTGGTCAGCGGACCGAGCGCGACCAGCAACAGCTTGCCGGCGTGTTCGTGCGACAGGCGCAGGATGGCCAGCGCAGCGTGCTCGGCCTCGGCGGTGCGCCTGGCCGGCGCCAGGCCGACATCGCCAAAGCCATCGATGCCATGCACATGCGCCGCATCCACCGACGGATGCAGCAGCGGCTGCGGGCAGCCCGCGTAGACCGGCACATCGTCACGACCCGCCACCTCGCAGACCTTCAAGGCGTTGCGCACGGTGTGCTCCAGGCCCACGTTGCCGGCGGCGATGGTCAAGCCGACCACCTCATGACGGGTGTCGTTGAACGCCATCAGCAGCGCCAGCGCGTCGTCCACACCCGGGTCGGTGTCGATCAGCAGCGGTATCTTTTTTGTCATGGGATTCGGGATTGGTCATTCGGGATTCGTTACCGCATCTTCGCAAGGATCGGCCGGGCACGCGAATCCGTTACACACCCAGATCGCAGCGACCCGGCTTTTACGAATCTCCAATCTCTAATTACCAATCCCCGCTTCACGCTCACGCAGCTGCGTAACGCACCGCACTGCCGATCCAACGCGCAACCACACGATCGGCAATCTCCGGCGCTTCGGCCAGCAGGCGTTCGGCAAGCACCTGCACGCGCGGCAGCAGCCCGGCATCGCGGGCCAGATCGGCAATGCGAAAACTCGCCAGACCGGTCTGACGGGTGCCCAGCAATTCGCCAGGGCCACGCAATTCCAGATCCTTTTCGGCGATCACGAAGCCGTCGTTGGTCTGGCGCATGGTTTCCAGGCGTTGCCGCGCCATCATCGACAACGGCGCCTGATACAGCAGCACGCAACTGGACGCAGCCGCGCCGCGGCCGACCCGTCCGCGCAGCTGATGCAACTGGGCAAGACCCAGGCGCTCGGCGTTCTCGATGATCATCAGCGAGGCGTTGGGCACATCCACGCCCACTTCGATTACGGTGGTGGCGACCAGCAGATCGGTGTGGCCCTGCTTGAAATCCAGCATGGCTTTTTGTTTTTCGGCCGGCTTCATGCGGCCGTGCACCAGCGCCACGCGCACGCCCGGCAACTGTGCCGATAGCGCTTCAAAGGTGACCTCTGCGGCCTGCGCTTCGATCTTTGGCGGGCCAGGCGGCGCGCCTTTGCCGGGCTCTTCGCTTTCTTCGATCAAGGTGCAGACCCAATACGCCTGGCGCCCTTCGGCGCAGGCGGCGCGGATGCGCTCTACCAGATCCGGGCGACGTTCTGCGCTCAAGACAATCGTCTGCACCGGCGTGCGCCCCGGTGGCAGTTCGTCAATGGCGGAAACATCCAGATCCGCGTAGGTCGACATTGCCAAGGTGCGCGGGATCGGCGTAGCGGTCATCACCAACTGATGCGGCACGCTGCCGGCAGCCGCACCCTTGTCGCGCAGGGCAAGCCGCTGATGCACACCGAAGCGGTGCTGCTCGTCGATGATGGCCAGCGCGAGGTCGTGGAAGACCACCGCCTCCTGCATCAATGCATGCGTGCCGACAACGACCTGCGCCTGGCCGGAGGCCACCTCGGCCATCGCCGCAGCACGCGCCTTGCCGGTGACCTTGCCGGCCAGCCAGACGATACGCACGCCCAGCGGTTCCAGCCAGCCACGCAGGTTGGTGAGGTGCTGCTCGGCCAGCAATTCAGTCGGCGCGGCCAGCGCCACCTGTTTGCCCTGCTCCACCGCCAGCATCGCCGCCAACGCGGCGACCACGGTTTTACCGCTGCCGACATCGCCCTGCACCAGCCGTAGCATCGGCGATGGCTTGGCAAGATCGCGCGCAATCTGCTCGAACACGCGCTGCTGCGCGCCGGTGAGCTGGAACGGCAATGCCGCGCGCAGTTGCTGCACGAGGTTGCCATTGCCAGGCAGCCTGGGCGCATGAAAGCGCTGCAAGGCGATGCGTTGGCGGCGCAGGCTGAGTTGATGCGCCAACAGTTCCTCGATCGCCAGGCGTTGCTGGGCCGGATGGCCGCCCGCGAGCAGTTGCTGCGGGTCGGTGTTGACAGGCGGGCGATGCATGGTCAGCAGCGCCTCGCGCAAGGAGGGCAGTTGTTCGTCCTGCAGCCAATGCGGGGGCAGCAATTCCAGCGCGGCCTCCGGCGGCAACCGCTCCAGCGCCTGGCCGATGAGCTTGCGCAGCGTGGCCGGCCCAACGCCCTCCAATACCGGATAGACCGGATCCAGGCTATCGCCCAGCCCGGCGTCTTCGCCCTCCGCCAGCACACGGTAACTGGGGTGAACGATTTCCCAACCGTTCTGCCCCGGCTTGGGTGTGCCGAACACCCGCACCCGCGTGCCCGGCGCGAACTGCGCCACCTGGGCCGCGCGGAAGTGGAAAAAGCGCAGCACCAAAGTGCCGTGCGAGTCGTCCGACACCGCTACCCGCAGCACCGGCCGGAAGCGGAAGCCGCGCTCCATCGCATCGACGCGGCCTTCGATCTGGGCCGGCACGCCGCCCTGCAACTGCGCGATCGTGGTCAGCCGCGTGCGGTCTTCGTAACGCAGCGGCAGATGCAGCCACAGATCCTGCAAGGTAAAAATGCCACGCGCAGCGAACTTCTCGGCCACTTTCGGGCCGACCCCGGGCAGGCTGGACAGCGACGCCTGGCCTGCGACGGCCAGGCTCGGCGTGACGGTGAGCGCGCGTGGCACGGCAGATCGAATCGGATCAGTCGAACTGGATCACTCGAGCACCATCACCGCATCGACTTCGAAACCGGCGCCCTTGGGCAGACCGGAGACTTCGATGGTGGAACGCGCGGGGAACGGCGCCTGGAAATACTCCTGCATCACCGCGTTGACGGCGGCGAACTGGCCGAGATCGGTCAGGTACAGGCCTAGGCGCACGATCTTGTCGAGCGAGCCGCCGGCTGCTTCGGCCACCGCCTTGAGGTTGTCAAAGCAGCGACGCGCTTGCGCACCGATGTCGCCCGGCACGATCTCGCCGGTCGCCGGATCCAGCGGGATCTGCCCGGAGAAATACACCGTGTTGCCGGCACGCACGGCCTGCGAATACGGGCCAATGGCGGCCGGCGCCTGGTCGGTATGGATGATCTGGGACATGGAAACTCCGCTGCAAAGGTGTGTGCAGCAGTTTAGGCGTTTGTGCGGATTTGCTCGACTGTTGCGCGCTTTTTACTGACGGCCGACGCTTTGCACCACATGCAAGCGCCGCAGCCGGCGCATCACTTCGGCCAGATGGCGGCGGTCGCGGACCTGGATGTTGAAACGCAGCACCGCCGCATTGAAATCGCGGTCCAGGTAATCCACACGCTCGATGTTGGACTGGCTCTGCGCAATCGCCGCGGCAAGCTGGGCCAGCACGCCGGTGCGGTTTTCCACCTCGACCACCAAGGCGGTGTCGTAATCGCCGGTGACGCCCGAATCCCAGTCGATCGGCACCCAGCGTTCGGGCGATTTGCGCAGTTCGGCCAGGTTGGTGCAATCCAGCCGGTGCACCACGATGCCTTTGCCGGCGGTGTGGTAGCCCATGATTTCGTCGCCGGGAATCGGCTGACAACAGTTGGCGAAGCTGATCACGCCGCGCTCGCTGCCGTCGATCAGGATCTTTTCGTGCGAATGCTTGGAATGACCGCCGCCGCGCAATTCGGCATAGGCCATCAAGGCCTGCGCGGCCTGGTTGGGCATCCAGTTGCCCAGCGCCACGTCGGCCAGCAAGGCTTCCAGGCGCGGATAGCGGTGTTCGCTGAGGAAGGCGTCCAGGCGGCCCTTCGGCAGCCGTTCCAGCGAGCTGTCCATCGCTTCCAGCGCGCGGTCGAGCATGCGGTGACCGAGCTGCACGGCATCTTCGTGTTCGAGTTGCTTGAGCTGGTGGCGGATCGCGGTGCGCGCCTTGCTGCTGACCACAAATTCCAGCCACTGCGGCTTGGGCGTGGCCGAGCGCGCGGTGATGATTTCCACCGCCTGCCCGCTGACCAGCTTGGTGCGCAAGGGCACCAGCTTCTTGTCCACGCGCGAGGCGACCGCGCGGTTTCCCACGTCGGTATGCACCGCGTAGGCAAAATCGAGCGCGGTGGAATTGCGCGGCAACGCCAGGATCTTGCCCTTGGGCGTGAACAGATAGACCTCGTCCGGAAACAGGTCGACCTTGACGTTGTCCAGAAACTCCAGCGACGAGCCGGCGGCGCGCTGCGAATCGATCAACTCCACGATCCAGTCGTGCGCGCGGCTCTGCGCGCTGTTGGGCGAGGTGGAGCCGACCTTGTAGGTCCAGTGCGCAGCCACGCCGCGTTCGGCGATCAGGTCCATCTCTTCGGTGCGGATCTGCACTTCGATCGGCGAGCCGTACGGGCCGAACAACACGGTGTGCAGCGACTGGTAGCCGTTGGCCTTCGGGATCGCGATGAAATCGCGAAAGCGCCCGTCCAGCGGTTTGAATGTGGCATGCACCGCGCCGAGTGCGTGATAGCAATCGGCCACCGAACGCACTACCAGTCGGAAGCCGAACACATCCATCACCTGGTCGAAGGATTTGTTCTCTTCGTGCATTTTGGAATAGATGCTCCAGGGCGTCTTGATGCGACTGACCAGACGATGTTCAAGCCCTTCCTTGGCCAGCCGCTGCGACAACTGCACTTCCACCTGCGCCATCGATTCGCGCCGCACCACCGGCTGGCTGCGGATGTGCTTTTCGATGATGGCGTGACGCCACGGATACAGCGCGCGAAAGCCCAGGTTCTGCAACTCGGACTTGATCAGGCTCATGCCCAGGCGCTGTGCGATGGGCGCATAGATTTCCAGCGTTTCGCGCGCGATGCGGCTGCGCGCCTCGCTGCTCTGCGCGCCCAGCGTGCGCATGTTGTGCAGGCGGTCGGCCAGCTTGATCATGATCACGCGCAAGTCGCGCGACATCGCCAACAGCATCTTGCGGAAACTTTCCGCCGCCGCTTCCTGGCGGTCGCGGAACTTGAGCTTGTCCAGCTTGGTGACGCCATCGACCAGCTCGGCCACCGCTTCGCCGAACTCCGATGCCAACTCTTCGCGGGTCAGCGGCGTGTCTTCGATGGTGTCGTGCAGGATCGCGGCGATCAGCGATTCCATGTCCAGGCCGAGCTCGGCGAGTACGCCGGCCACGGCGACCGGATGGGTGATGTAAGGCTCGCCCGACTTGCGGGTCTGGCCGGCATGCGCGGTGGCCCCTACTTCCCAGGCACGGCGCAGGATCGGCAGCTGCTCCTTGGGAAGATAGCTGGCAGCGCGTTCAAGGTGCAGGACGTAATCGGGGATGGCCGGGTCGGGAGACGAGGACGTCACGACGGTCGCCTGGGCAGTGGGGCCTGGGTTCATGGCGGAAGACTATGCCAGCGGCGCAGTCACGGCAAACGTTTGCGCACTACGCGCGCGAAAGCGGCCCGCAAACGCAAACAGCCCGCACAAGGCGGGCTGTCCGGACATCGTCGGCCACCGCGGTGGCTGGTGACGATCAGTCGTCGTTCTTGGACATGTCTTCGTCGGCGACCACTTCGGCGGCGGCCCATTCCAGCGCTTCGCGCTCGGCGCGCTCGCGCTCGGCCTTCTCGACTTCATCGATCAGCGCGTTGTCGATCCGGCGTGCGGCGATTTCGCGCAGTGCCATCACGGTGGGCTTGTCGCTGGCGTCGGCATTTTCGATCAGCGGCTGCACGCCGTTGGCGAGCTGACGGGCGCGCTTGGAGGCCATCATGACCAGCTCAAAACGGTTGTTCACGACTTCCAGGCAATCTTCTACGGTAATGCGGGCCATGCGGGCTCCCGGCGACCAGCAACGGCCGCGCATCGAATGAGGGAAAGGGGGCGGAGTGTACGCCGGGGCCGCTGGGCGGGCAACCGGCTGTCATTCAGTTTGCTTTGGAATCAGCCACTTGGAACAAATCGATCAAGACGCAGCGCCGTCCTGGTGCGCAGAACAGCCCCGCACGCCTGGCCCGGCCGTTTCCCTAAGCCGCAGCGACACGCAGGCCGAGTGCCGATGTTCAGCTGCAGCGTCATCGCGCCGTGACACCGAGGATCGCCGCTCCACATACCACACCAGGAACTCAGTCAAGTAGCGCCTGGATCAGGCCGGCATGCCGCTGCTGCTGCGCCTGCCGACGCAGCCGGCTGGCGGTGAAGATGGCGCACATCTCCGACACCGCCGTCTCGAAGGTCTCGTTGATGATGACGTAATCGAATTCTTCGAAGTGCAGCATCTCTTCGCGTGCGGCGGCCAGGCGCTGCGCCATCACGTCCTCGCTGTCCTGCCCGCGCTTGCGCATGCGCTCGTCCAGCGCCTGGCGCGAGGGCGGCAGGATGAAGACACTGACCGCGTCGGGGACTTTCTGGCGCACCTGGCGCGCGCCCTGCCAGTCGATCTCCAGCAGCACGTCGTGGCCGGCGGCCAGCTGCGGCTCCACCGACTGCCGCGCGGTGCCCTTCCAATCGCCATGCACCAGCGCATATTCGAAGAAGTCGCCCGCTTCGATCATGCCCTGGAACTCGTCGGCGGAGACGAAGTGGTAGTGCTCGGCATGCCGCTCGCCGGGCCGCGGCGCGCGCGAGGTGAACGAGATCGACAAGGCAATCTTGGGATCACGCGCCAGGGTGGCGTTGACGATACTGCTCTTGCCGGCGCCGGAGGGGGCCGCAACTATATAGAGGGTGCCGCGCATAGGTCGGGGATTCGTGATTGGGGAGTCGGGATTCGCAAACGGGTTGCGGGCCGGTGCCACCGGGGTCGATATGCTACCGGGATTGGCCGCAGCACGCCGACGCATGCCAGTTGCCGTCAACCAATCACGAATCCCCAATGCCAAATCCCGGCTACTCGATGTTCTGCACCTGCTCGCGGATCTGGTCGATCAGCACCTTCAGATCCACCGCGGCATTTGAGGTGCGGCTGTCCACCGACTTGGAGCCCAGCGTATTGGCTTCGCGGTTGAATTCCTGCAGCAGGAAGTCCAATCGACGGCCGACCGGTTCGCGCTGCTTGAGCACGCGGCGGATCTCGGAAATATGGCTGGACAGGCGGTCGAGTTCTTCGTCCACGTCGAGCTTTTGCAGCCACAGCACCAGTTCCTGCTCGGCGCGCCCCGGGTCCACCGGATGCGGCAGATCGGCCAGGCGTGCGGCGAGCTTGGCGCGCTGGCCTTCGCGAATGGCCGGAATCAGCGTGCGCACTTCGGCGGCGATGCGTTCGATCGCATCCACCCGCTCGCTGATCGCCTCGGCCAGCTTGCCGCCTTCACGCTCACGGGCGGCGACGAAACTGTCCACCACCTCATCGAGCAATGCCAGGGCCTGCGCCTGCAGCGCCGGTGCGTCCACGTCCTGCACCTGCAGCACGCCGGGTAGCTGCAACAGGTCGGTAAAGCCGACCTGTAACTTGGGAAACACACCGTCGAGCCGCGTGGCCAGTGCGCCCAGTTCCTGCAGCAGGGATTCGTTGACGGCCAGGGTCTGCGCGTTGTCCGGCGCGCGCAAGCGCAGCGCCAGATCCAGCTTGCCGCGGCTGTTTTTTGCGGCCACGCGTTCGCGCAGCATCGGCTCCAGCGCACGCAGTTCTTCGGGCAGACGCACGCCCACTTCCAGAAACCGGTGGTTGACCGAGCGCAGCTCGCAACCGAGCGTGCCCCAGGGCGTGATGCGTTCGCCGCCAGCAAACGCGGTCATGCTTCGAATCATCGTCAGTCCCGTGCCTTCAAAGCGCGAATGGTACCCTAGCCGCCCGCGCTGGCTGACCGCCTCGCCACGCGCTGACCCAGACCCACCTCCCGACTTCCGGACTCATCGCATGACCTTTTCCCGTCCCAGCGGCCGCACGGCCGACCAGCTGCGCCCGGTGCGCATCGAACGCGCTTTCACCCGTCACGCCGAAGGCTCGGTGCTGGTCAGCTTCGGCGACACGCGCGTGCTGTGTACCGCCAGCGTGGAAAACCGCGTGCCGGGTTTCCTCCGCGGCAAGGGCGAAGGCTGGGTGACCGCCGAATACGGCATGCTGCCGCGCTCCACCCACACCCGCTCCGACCGCGAAGCCGCGCGTGGCAAGCAAGGCGGGCGCACGCTGGAAATCCAGCGCCTGATCGGCCGCGCATTGCGCGCCTGTGTGGATCGCAATGCACTGGGCGAGCGCACCATCACCCTGGACTGCGACGTGCTGCAGGCCGACGGCGGCACCCGTACCGCAGCGATCACCGGCGCCTACGTGGCGCTGGCCGATGCGGTGAACCTGCTGCTCAAGCGCGGCGACATCAAGAAGCATCCGCTGATCGGTGCCGTGGCCGCGGTGTCGGTGGGCATCTATCGCGGCGAGCCGGTGCTGGATCTGGATTACCCCGAAGACAGCGACTGCGACACCGACATGAATGTGGTGATGAATGACGGTGGCGGTTTCATCGAGCTGCAGGGCACCGCCGAAGGCCACGCGTTCCGCCGCGACGAACTCAACGCGCTGCTCGCCCTGGCCGAAAAAGGCATGGGCGAATTGTTCGCCCTGCAACGCGCTGCACTGGCCGGATGAGCCGTCGCATCGCCCTGACCACCTTGCTGGTCGCCGACTACGATGCGGCGATCGCCTGGTACACCGGCGCGCTGGGTTTCCACGTGCTGCAGGACCGGCTGCTCGACGGTGGCAAGCGCTGGGTGGTGATCGGCCCGGGCGACGCGCAGGAGGCCGCACTACTGCTCGCGCAGCCGGGCGATGCCGCGCAGCAGGCGCGCATCGGCGACCAGACCGGTGGGCGGGTGGATCATTTCCTCTACACCGACGACTTATGGCGCGACCACGCGGCCATGCAGGCCTTTGGCGTGGAATTTCTGGAAACCCCGCGCGAGGAACCGTACGGCACGGTCGCTGTATTCCGCGACCTGTACGGCACCAAGTGGGATCTGCTGGAGCCCAAGCAATGAAACAACTGGTCCTGGCCAGCGGCAACGCCGGCAAGCTGGAAGAACTGCGCGCCATGCTCGCAGAACTGCCGCTGCGCATCGTGGCGCAAGGCGAGCTGGGTGTCGAAGACGTGCCGGAAACCGGCCTGACCTTCGTCGAGAACGCCTTGATCAAGGCGCGTCATGCCAGCGCGGTCACCGGCCTGCCGGCACTGGCCGACGACTCCGGCCTGATCGTCGATGCCCTCGGCGGCGCGCCCGGCTTGTACAGCGCGCGCTATGCCGGCAGCCCGACCGATGCGCAGGCCAACAACGCCAAGTTGCTCGAGGCCATGCGCGATGTACCGGCCGAGCGCCGCAGCGCGCGGTTTTATGCGGTGATCGTGCTGCTGCGTCATCCGGAAGATCCGCAACCGCTGATCGCCGAAGGCCGCTGGGAAGGGGTGATCACCACCGAACCGCGCGGCGATGGCGGCTTCGGCTACAACCCGGTGTTTCTGGACCCGGTGTACGGCCTGACCGCTGCGGAAATGGATACTGCGTTGAAGAATCGGCTGAGTCACCGTGCGGTGGCGCTGGCTACGTTGCAGCACAAGCTGCACGCCTTGTCGCTTTGAACGATGGCCTGATGCAGTGTCCGACCTGATCCCGCCCCCGCTGTCGCTGTACGTGCACCTGCCCTGGTGCGTGCGCAAATGCCCGTACTGCGATTTCAACTCGCATGCGGCCAAGGGCGTGCTGCCGTTCGAGGAGTACGTGGATGCGTTGATCCGCGATCTGGACAACGATTTGCCGCTGGTGTGGGGCCGCGTGGTGCATTCGGTGTTCTTCGGCGGTGGCACGCCCAGCCTGTTTCCGCCACAGGCGATCGACCGGTTTCTGCAGGCGGCGGCCGCCCGGCTGCGCTTTGCACCGAATCTGGAGATCACCCTGGAAACCAATCCAGGCACCGCCGAGCATGGCCGCTTCGATGGTTATCGCGCCGCTGGCGTGAACCGCCTGAGCTTCGGGGTGCAGACCTTCGACGATGTGGCGCTGCAGCGGCTCGGTCGCATCCACGACAGTGCCGAAGCAGAGCGCGCCATCAAGCTGGCGCAGGATGCCGGTTACGACAATTTCAATATCGATCTGATGTACGCGCTGCCCGAGCAGACCCTGGCGCAGGCCGAGCGCGATCTCGAGCGCGCCTTCGCGCTGCAGCCCACGCACATGTCGCATTACCAGCTCACGCTGGAGCCGAACACGGTGTTCTTCGCGCGGCCGCCCAAGGGGATTCCCGATGACGACGCGGCCTGGGATATCCAGGAACATTGCCAGCGTCTGCTGGCCGAGGCCGGCTACGCGCAGTACGAAGTGAGCGCCTACGCCAAGCCCGGGCGGCAATGCGCGCACAACCTCAATTACTGGCGCTTTGGCGATTATCTGGGCATTGGCGCCGGTGCGCACGGCAAGATCAGTTCCGGCGCCGAGCAGCAGGTACTGCGGCGGTGGAAGCACAAGCATCCGCAGAGTTATCTGGCCAGCGCCGGTACTGCCGCGTCGATCGGCGGCGATGAGGTCGTGCCGCGCGCGCGGTTGCCATTCGAATACATGCTCAATGTATTGCGCCTGCACGAAGGCTTCCGGCTGAGCGATTTCGAAGCCTCCACCGGTTTGGAGGCGTCAGAGATCGCAGCGCCGTTGGCGCGCGCGGTCGCGCAGGGCTGGATGACCGAGCAGGACGGACGCGTGATACCGACCGAGCTGGGCCGCCGCTTCACCAACGACGTGGTCGAGTTATTCCTGACCTGACGTTAGCCAGCAAACCCTCGCGAGCGCCCGTCGTGCGCGCGTGACCGGCACGGCAGGTCTGGAGTGTTCGAGTGGTCCATCGCACCGAGCAACGGCTGCGCCTGGCCGCTCCAATGTCGCGCGGCAACGCGGAAAACATGCTACATAGCTCACGCTTCGAACCGAGCACACCTCCACGGATGTCCACGCCCGCCTCTTCCCTGCAGCACACACTCAGCGGCCCGATTGCCGATGCGCCGGTTTCCGCGCGCGGCCGGCATCTGCTCGCGGCACTGCATGCGCACTGCGTGCAGGCGCTCAGCGGGCCGCTGCGGCTGACCATCGTCGAGCTGGAACGCGAGTTGCTGCATCAGGCCGAACATGCGCGCAACAGCCAGATCCAGGCCGAAACCTACGCGCAGACGCGTGGCCTGCGCGATCATATCGATCGGTTTCCGCAAGCCTTTCTGCAGCAACTGGCGCAGGATCTGGCCAACCTGCGCGAGCGCCCGTCGCTGACACCGCCGGCCGATGCGCCGGCGCATCCGCAGATGCTCACGCTGGTGGAAGACACCGATATCGACCGCGACATCGTGCTCAGCGAGATCGCACGCCGCGAAACCTCGCGCCGTGCCGATGCGCTGCAATTGCTGGCGCAACGGTTGGCGGTGATCGGCGTGGTTGCCGAATTCGAACTCGAAGAAGTCCCGCTCGGTCCGTATGCGCTGTGCCGCCTGCTGCGCCAATGCGGCGAAACGCTGGGGCTGAGCCTGGATGGGCAACTCACGCTGTACCGCGTGTTCGAGCGTCAGCTGATCGAGCGTTTGAACGATCTGTACGAGCGTGTCAACAGCGTCCTCGCACAGGAAGGCATCCTGCCGGGGCTGATCTATCACCCGTATCTGGTCAAGCCCACGCAGGTGCAGACGCGGCGTGCGCTGCCTGCATCGGCCACTGCATCGAAGGATGCTGCACCCACCAACGCGCGCGCGATGCCGCCGCGTGGCGGGCAACCGGCGACCGGCTGGAGCGGGCAGTCCGCACCGACACCGTGGCAGAGCGCCTTGCTGGATCCGTCAGATTTTCCGATGACACTGGCTGCGGCTACATACGGTGAGCAGGCAACTCCTGCATTAAGCGATGCAATGCAGGCACTTGGCGGCCTGATGTCGTCGGCACGTCAATCGCAGGCGGCCGGCAACGCAGGCCCATCTGCGCCTCACAGTGCATCGAATCACGGCGCTGCCAATCGCGGCACAGCGCTCGCAACAGGCTCGCAGGCAACAGCTGAAAGAGCATTTCCCCAGCTTGCTTCCACGGCAGTGCCCAAAGCCGCGCTCAGCGACGCGCTGGCCAGCCTGCAAGGCGCGTTAGCCGCGCAATCAACTGCAGCGGCCGGCATCGATGCGGTGCAGCGGCAGGTGCTGGAACTGTTGCGCGCCCAGCACGGCCCGGACGCGGCGCTATCGCCGCAGGACACCGACACCTTCGACCTGCTCGGCCTGCTCTACGCGCAGATGCAACGCGAAGTGCGCGAGCAGACCCCGGCGCAGACCTTGCTTGCCAAGTTGCAGGTACCGGTCGTGCGCGCGGCACTGGCCGACACGCATTTTTTCGTGCGCGATCAGCACCCGGTGCGCGAATTGCTCAACACCGTGGCCGAATCCGGTGCGGTGTGGCTGGGCGAGGACGATGTCGACCCGCAGTTGCTGCACAAGCTGGGCAATGCGGTCGACAAGATCGTCAACGACTATCACGGCGACGAAAGCGTCTTCGCTGCGGCCAACGACGAGATCCAGACGCATCTACGCGCACTGGCGCGCAAGGCCGAGGTCGCCGAGCGGCGCCATGTGGATGCCGCACGCGGCAAGGAGCGGCTGGAATCGGCCAAACAACAGGCCGCCGAGCGCATCGAGGATCTGTGCGAGCAGAGCGCGCCGCCGCGTTTCGTGCAATCGCTGCTGCGCCAGGCGTGGTCGGACGTACTCACGCTCACGCTGCTGCGGCAAGGCGAGCAATCGCCCGAATGGGATGAGCGCCAGGCGCTGACGGCGCGTATCGCCGAGGTCACCTGTCTGAGCAAGGGTCAGCCCACCGACACCGCGCTCGGTGGCGATGTCCAAACCGCACTGCTGCAGATCGGCTATCACCAGGACGAAGCGGCGGCGATCGCGCGGCGCCTGTCCACGCCCGGTGGCGAGGACGAGATGACCTCGCGCACCGAACTCACCGCCAAACTCAGGGCGCGCACGCGGCTGGGCGATCAGGGTGACAACGCCCCGCGCAAGGACATCGCCACACCGCGCTCGTCGGCCGAAGAGGCGTGCTACACGCAGTTGCGCAGCCTGCCATTCGGTACCTGGTTCGAATTCGTGGTCAACCAGCAGGGCGACCTGCGTCGGCAACGGCTGTCCTGGTACAGCCCGATGACCGACAACGCGTTGTTCGTCAATCAGCGTGGGCAAAAGATCGGCGAGCAATCGCTGGATGGCCTGGCGCGGCTGATGGCCGGCGGCCAGGCGCGTCTGCTGATCGAAGAAAAATCGCGTCTGATCGACCGCGCCTGGCATGCCACCGTGCGCACGTTACGTCACCTTGCCGGCCAGTCGCCTGCTGCAGAGGTCGCCCCATGATCCAGGACACCCGTCGCGCACCGCGCCGTCAACCAACCGATCTGGTGCCGGTCACCGACATGCTCAGCGAGGCGCAGATCGGCCGGGTCGGTAATGTCTCGGAAACCGGCATGCTGCTGCTGGCTTCGGTTCCGCTGCATGACGACGCCTTGTATCAATTGCGCTTCACCCTGCCCGAGCGCGTGGGCCGCGCCACCGAGATCGATGTCGGCGTGCACCTGCTGTGGTCCGAAGCCGCGCATGCCCCCGGACAGGCCTGGGCCGGTTTTCGCTTTCTGACCATGTCGGAGCCGCATCGGCGACGCCTGCGCGCCTGGATCGCAGAGGAACACATGGCCGACTGAAGGCACAGCGCCGCTGCCAGGATTGCGGCAAAATTGCGCATTGCCTTTGCATTGCCGATCGAGCCCCGCATGACCCAGCCGTCCTTGAGCCACCTGTATTCCGACCACCTGCGCACGCTGACCGCACGCGCCGATCAGGCGCTGCAACGCGGCGGCTTCGATCATCTGGTCGTGCCCAGCGGCAGCCTGCATTACCAGGTATTCGACGACCGCGATTACCCATACGCGGTCAACCCGCAATTCAAGGCCTGGGTGCCGCTGACGCGGGTGCCCAACAGCTGGCTGATCTACACCCCGGGCAAGCGCCCGACGGTGATTTTCTACCAGCCGTTCGACTACTGGCATGTGGTGCCCGACGCCCCCAGCGGCTGGTGGGTGGAGCACTGCGACATCCACATCATCCGTACCCCGGACGCGGCCTTGGCGCTGCTGCCCAAGCAGCCCGAGCGCTGCGCGATTCTCGGCGAGGCACAGAGTGCGCTCGGCGCCTATGTGCCGAACAATCCGCAGCCGGTGATCGATTACCTGGACTACCAGCGCGCCTTCAAGACCCCATACGAACTCGCACTGCTGCGCATTGCCCAGCAGCTGGCAGTGCGCGGCCATCGCGCCGCCGAAGCGGCATTCCGTGCAGGCCAGAGCGAGTTCGGCATCCACATGGCGTATTGCGCAGCCGTGGGCCAGGACGCCAATGAACTGCCATACGGCAACATCATCGCGCTCAACGAACACGGCGCAGTGCTGCACTACACCGAACTCGGCCAGCAGCCGCCGCAACCGCTGCGCAGCTTTTTGATCGATGCCGGCGCTTCGGCCTACGGCTACGCCAGCGACATCACCCGCACCTATGCGTCCGACCCGGGCAGCGAATTCCAGGCACTGATCGATGCGGTCGATGCCGCACAGATCCGCATGGGCCAGAACGTGCGCGCAGGCGTGGATTACAAGCAGCTGCATGTGGACGCGCATCTGGCGTTGATGGGCATCCTCAAGGACTTCGGCATTCTCACCGTGTCGCCGGAAGCCGCGCTCGCCACCGGTGTCAGCGCCGCGTTCTTCCCGCACGGGCTGGGCCATCTGATCGGCTTGCAGGTGCACGATGTCGCCGGCTTCGCAGCCAGCGACCGCGGCGGCCGCATCGAGCGCCCCGCCGGTCACCCGTATCTACGCCTGACCCGCGTGCTCGAACCGGGCATGGTGGTCACCATCGAGCCGGGCGTGTACTTCATCGACATGCTGCTGGACGAAGTGAAGAAGAACGGCCACGCCGCCAGCATCGACTGGCAGCGCGTCGACCACTTCAAATCCTACGGCGGCATCCGCATCGAAGACGAAGTGGTGTGCACTGATGGCGCTCCCGAAAATCTCACCCGGCCGGTATTTGCCAGCCTAGACGCCTGATGCGTGCAGAGACGGCAGACTGTATCGTCCACGACCAAACCGATCGGCTCATCGCTGTGCGCTTGTGGACCTGCGCGACTGCAGTCGTCATCACGCAGGTCGCACCGCACACAACGGATCTGACAAGACGGGATCAGCATGCACCTATCGAGACGTGGATTTCTGGCAGGCAGCACGCTGATTGCGGCCGCCAGCGTTGCACCTCGCGTCTTTGCGCAAACTGCGCTCCCACCGGATATGCGTGCGCTTCTGGATGCGGCCGCGCAGCAAGCGATCGATGCCGGGGCATGCCCGGGTATTGCGCTACGCATTGCCATAAATGGCGCAACACTGCTCTCGGCAAACTATGGCAAGGCCAATCTAGAAACCAGCAGTGCAGTCGATGAAGACAGCGTTTTCCGCATCGGCTCGCTGAGCAAGCAATTCACCGCAGCGTTGACGCTCAAACTTGCCTCGCAAGCGCAACTCGCACTCGATGCTCCCGTTTCGCGCTATCTGGATTTCTTCGCTGCAGCAAAGCCCTTCACGCTGCGCGAGCTACTCAACCACACGGCCGGACTTCACGACGATATACAGGACGTTTCTTGTCCAGCCGGCACTGAGGGCGCGAAATCGCAGATCGCACTGGCCCACCAAATCAGTGCGCAAGGCCGCTTGCTTGATTTCGATCCGGGCACAGCCTGGCACTACAGCAATGCCAACTATATCGTGGTGGGCGCGGTCATCGAGCAGGTCACCGGGCTCGCCTTGGCGGATGCCGCACGCGAACACCTGTTCAAACCACTGGGTTTGCAGCACACCGCCTTCGATACCACCACAGTGCTGGTACCAGGTCGGGTAGATGGCTATTCGCCAATCGATGGGCTGGCCGGCACCTACAGCCGCGCGGCCTTTATCGAAATCTCCGATACCGGCGGCGCTGGCGCGATGCGCTCCACCACCAGCGATCTGTGCCGGTGGCATCACGCACTGTTCGCACAGCAATTGTTCGGCAACGATTTCCTAGGACAGATGATCGAACCCGGCCGCCTACGTGACGGGCGCCTCAGTGGAACCCAACGTTTTTCGCGCGAAGAGGATAGCTACGGAGACGTCCAGTACGGCATGGGTCTATTGCTGCCGGCGGCTACGGGCACGCAGCGCAGTGTGCTGCACTACGGCTATATCAACGGTTTCAGCGCGTGCCTGGAGACGTATATCGACGTTGGCATGAGCTGCGCCATTCTGTGCAATGGCGACATCGGCCCGAACCTGCCGTTACGCGCCTTGCGCCGCATTGTGGCGACGCGGTTGCTGCCAACGTTGCGCTGACATCCGCATCGGCAGTAGTTCACATGTTTGCTTGCGCAAGAATGCCGACGCCGGGCGCCGATTCAGATCACGCTATCGCTAGGCCATCTCCGCTTCGATCTCGTCGGCACTGCGCGCCAGCGCATCGGTCAACACGCGATGGCCTTCGGCGGTGATCAGCACGTTGTCTTCGGTGCGGATGCCGATGCCGCGCCACCTGGCCTCCACCGTGGTGTCGTCGGCGCTGATGTACAGCCCCGGTTCGATGGTGAATACCATGCCCGGTTCGAGCAGGCGCGAGTCGCCCGCCAGCCTGTAGTCGCCCACGTCGTGCACATCCAGGCCCAGCCAGTGGCCGGTCTTGTGCCGATAAAAGCGCTTGTAATGACCATCGGCGATGTTGCGTTCCAGAGTGCCCTTGAGCAGCCCCAGGCGCAGCAATCCTTCGGTCAAGGTTTCCACTGCGGCCAGATGCCCTGCTTCGTACGCCACGCCCGGGCGCGCTTGCGCGAGTGCGGCAGCCTGCGACGCGCCGACCAGATCATGCAGCGCGCGCTGTGCCGGCGTGAAGCGGCCATTGACCGGAAAGGTGCGGGTGATATCGGCTGCATAGCCGCGATATTCGGCGCCGGCATCGATCAGCACCAGCTCGCCATCGCGGCTGCGCGCATTGTTGGCGCGGTAGTGCAGCACACAGGCATTGCTGCCGGTGCCGACGATACTGCCGTACGCCGGCCATGCATCGGCAGCGCGAAATTCGCGCTCGACCTCGGCCTGAAATTCGTACTCATGCAAGCCCGGCCGCGCCAGCCGCATCGCGGCACGATGCGCACGTACGCTGATGTCGGCGGCCTGCTGCATCAACGCGATTTCATCGCGCGATTTGAACAACCGCTGCTCGTGCAGCAGATGCCCGAGCTCAAGGAATTCGTGCGGCGGCTGCGCGCCGTGGCGCACCTGCTCCCGCACGCGCTTGAGCCAGCCGATCAACTTGAGATCGAAATCGACATCGCGCCCGAAGTGGTAGTAGACGCGGCTACGGCCTTCCAGCAACCCCGGCAGGATCTCGTCGACATCGTCGATGGGATACGCATCGTCCATGCCGTAATGCGCGACCGCGCCTTCCTGACCTTCGCGCGGGCCATCCCAGGCTTCACGCTCGGCATTGCGCTCACGGCAGAACAGGATCGCCTCGCCATGCTTGCGGCCGGGCACCAGCACCAGCACCGCTTCCGGCTCCGGAAAGCCGCTCAGATACCAGAAGTCCGAATCCTGCCGGTACGGGTAATGGGTGTCGTGGCTGCGCACCCGCTCGGGTGCGGCCGGCAGGATCAGAATCGCCTGCTCACCGGCCATCTGCATCAACTGCTTGCGCCGGCGCGCGTATTCGGCCGCGCCGATCCCGGTGAGCTTTTTCATGTCGGTCGCGCGGTCAGTTCAAACGTTGGCGGAAACGCGGCCCCATCACGCAGTCGCCATGCAGCAACAGCACCGCCACGCGCACGAACTCTTCGATCTCCGCCAGCGCGGTGTCGTCTTCGTCGGCGGCATCGAAATCGTCGCTGGAGGCCTGCGCCAGCCGCGCCAGGTCCTGCAGGGCTTCTTCGCCCTCTTCGGTCAGTGCCGGGCGCTGCTTTGCAGCCAGACCGAACCCGCCCAGGAAGGCACGACACCAGTCGAACAAGGCATCGGTACGCGCCGCCAGCGGTGCGCCGTCGTCGATCAACAAGAGCTCGAAGGCGAAATCGCGATCTTCCAGCTGCGCCACCGTGGCCTGCCGCATCTGGTCCAGGGCGCCGCCCTGCTTGGGCGGTACCTGCGCCACGTCGGCCAGCACGTGCCCCAGCCAGTCGCCATTGTCGGCGCCACCACCGGAGAGCCACCCGCACAGCCCGCCGTGCAACTCTGCCGCAGAAGACGCCAGCGCCAACTGGCGACTCTCGTTTTGCACAGCGGTTACGTCAGGCAGATCCATCAGGTCATCCAGGCTAAGAACAGAAGGAGCCGGCACACCGGCCGGCGATCAGACTTCCCAGTGTATCAAGGCACCCCGCCCCGGCTGCTACTGCCGCGTTCCATGCAGCGTTCCACGCGCACGACGCCGGCTCGGCTCAGGTCAGCGACAGCCCTTGTCGGGATTGGCCTGACGGCGGGTGAGCGGGCCGTGATCGCGCGCTTGACCGCCGCGCGCACGCGCCCCTATCGTGAGCGCATGGACAACGCTGCCGCCCTCGCCCAACTCCGCGCACTTGCCGCCCGCGTGGAGGCGTTGGTCGAGCGCACCCAACGGTTGACCGACGAGAACCGCAGCCTGCGTCATCAGCAGGAGCAGTTGATCGGCGAGCGTGCGCAGTTGTTGACCAAGAACGAACAGGCGCGCTCGCGCGTGGAAGCGATGATCGTGCGCTTAAAGTCACTGGAGCAACACACGTGAGCAACAACGAGCCGGTCAGCGTGCGTATTCTGGATCGTGAATACACGGTTGGCGTCACCGCAGACGAACGCGAGAGTCTCACTGCTGCGGCACGTCTGCTGGATCTGCGCATGCGCGAGATCCGTGGCAGCAATCGCATGGCGGCGGTGGATCGCGTTGCAGTGCTGGCCGCGCTCAATCTGGCGCACGAATTGCAGCAACTGCGCGAACAGCAAGCGCTCTACGAGCGTGAGTTGGCGAACACGCTGGACAACTTGAATCGTCGTCTCGACAGCGTGGCCGACACACCGCGTTGAAGTGCAATTCGCACTGTCGTCGCAAATATGAATTTTCAATCGCGCCGGCCGACGAATGGGCTAGCCATCGCGCAGCAGAGGTCTATACTTCACCTGCGTTCTCTGCTGTAAACGACAGCGTGCAAAACATTCGCCTTGTCCCTTAATTACGACCACGGGGGCGCGACGAAGCCGGGAGTGCAAGTCCGCCTTGTAGCGGGAAGCCCGATGGCCTCACAACGTCCCCACTTGAACCCCGGGTTCAAGGTCGTTTCGCCCGCATCGTTCATGGCGGAGAATGCAAATCTGAAACGGCGCCTTCGGGCGTCGTTTCTTTTTGTGTGTCTGAAACAATGCGTCACCCCTTCCGCCATGAGACACCCATGACCGACGACCGAGATGCATTGCGCCAGCAGTTGCGTGCGCAGCGCCGCAGCCTGCCGGCGACGCAGCGATTTGCGGCCGCCGATGCGCTGGCCGAACGCTTGCTGGCACTGCCGTTCGCGCCGCAGACCGGTGCGGTGGCCGGGTATTGGGCGATGGATGGCGAAATCGCATTGCACCGCTGGCAACTGAGCCTGCCGGCCGGCGTGCGCTATTGCCTGCCGGTGCTGGACGGCCGCGTGCTGCGCTTCGCGCCGTGGCGGCCGGGCCAGGGCCTGGTCAGCAACCGCTACGGCATCCCCGAGCCGGACGTGGAGCGCGCCGAGCTGCTTGCACCCGAGGAAATGGCATTGGTGATCACGCCGCTGACCGGCTTCGATGCGCAGTGCCGGCGGCTAGGCATGGGAGGCGGCTGGTATGATCGCAGCCTCGCGTTCCGGCATCGCCAGGCGCCGCCGCCCTGGTTGGTCGGCGTCGGCTTCGCTGCACAACAGGTTCCCGCCTTGCCCGCCGAATCCTGGGACGTGGCGGTGGATGCCATCTGCACCGAACGCGCCACCTTCCTGAAAGACGACACCGTGTCCGTATGACTGCCCGCAAGCGCTACTGGTTGATGAAGTCCGAGCCGGACACGTTTTCCATCGATGATCTGGAGCGTGTCGGCACCGAGCCGTGGAACGGCGTGCGCAACTACCAGGCGCGCAACTTCATGCGCGACGGCATGCATGTGGGCGATGGGGTGTTTTTCTACCACTCCAACTGCAAGGTGCCGGGCATTGTCGGCATCGCCAAGATCGCCAGCGCGGCCTACCCGGACGACACCCAGTTCGACCCCAAGTCCGATTACCACGACCCCAAGGCCAGCCGCGAAGATCCGCGCTGGATGCTGGTGGACGTGGCCTTCGAGCGCAAACTCAAACGCACGATTGCGCTAGACGAAATCAAGCAGCAGGCCGATGCGCTGGGCGAAGGCTTCCCGCTGATCGCCCGCGGTAACCGCCTGTCGATCCTGCCGGTGACCGCCGCGCAGTGGAAATTGTTGCTGGCGATGGAGTAGCCGGGAGTAGAGATTCGGGATTTGAGATTTGCAAATCCCGGCTCAGCCCAGCCGCTCTTGCGATTCCCCAATCCCGATTCCCCAATCCCGAGCTCTCACCCATGTCCGAAGCAAAACGCCTGGCTGCCGAAAAAGCGATCGATTACGTGGAAGACGGCATGATCGTCGGCGTGGGCACCGGTTCGACGGTGGCTTATTTCATCGACGCACTGGGCCGCATCGCCCATCGCATCAAGGGGGCGGTGTCCAGCTCCGAGCAGAGCAGCGCGCAGCTCAAGCGCCACGGTATCGAGGTGCTGGATCTCAATCACACCGGCAACCTGTCGCTGTATGTGGACGGCGCCGACGAGTGCGACCCGAACCGCTGCCTGATCAAGGGCGGCGGCGCGGCGTTGACGCGCGAGAAGATCATAGCCGAGGCCAGCGAGCGCTTCATCTGCATCATCGACCCGAGCAAGCAGGTGCCGGTGCTGGGCACCTTCCCGCTACCGGTGGAAGTGATTCCGATGGCGCGCAGCCTGGTCGCGCGCCAGATCCTGGCGCTCACCGGTGGCCAGCCGGTGTGGCGCGATAACGTGATCACCGACAACGGCAATGTGGTGCTGGACGTGCACAACCTGCAGATCACCGACCCGGTGGCGCTGG
Source organism: Xanthomonas hortorum (assembly GCF_040279205.1). GTDB lineage: Bacteria > Pseudomonadota > Gammaproteobacteria > Xanthomonadales > Xanthomonadaceae > Xanthomonas > Xanthomonas hortorum_F. Next base: position 31,568 of record NZ_JBEOLS010000001.1, on the reverse strand, counting down.
AGCGTAGTTTGAACCAGATTCCTGGCGTGGTCTGCGTGGGCCTGTTCGCGCGTCGCCCGGCCGATGTGGTGATCGTCGGTGGCGAACCGCCGCGGGTGATCTGAGCGATCGCGTGCAAACACGCGCACGCGCAGTTGCGGCCCGCGTTGCGAAGCGACAGCGGGCCGGACTCCTGTCACCTGCGATGACGGTACGACGCACCACAGCGGCTTGACGCACGCGGCCGCTTGGCAGATGGTGCGGCATCCCCGCCCACTGGTATGCCGCATGCGCCGTCTTTGCCTCCTCGCCCTTGCGTTGTTGATCCTGCTCAGCGGCTGCGCCAGCAGCGGCGGCACCTGGGTGGAACTGGCCGGCACGCGCTACCAGGTGGAGCTGGCGCAGAACGATGCCGACCGCGCCAAAGGCCTAATGTTTCGCGATGCCATGGCGGACGATCACGGCATGCTGTTCGTCCACGACCGCCAGGAGCCGCTGGCGTACTGGATGAAGAACACCAAGATCGCGCTGGATATCCTGTATTTCGACAATGAGCGTCGGCTGGTCTCGCAACAGCGCGACGTGCCGCCGTGTTCAGCCGGCGACGCCTGCCCGCCCTACCCCAGCAAGCGCCCGGCCCGTTACGTGCTGGAACTCAATGCCGGCCAGGCCGCCAGGCTCAACCTGCAGGACGGCGCCAGCCTGACCCTGAGCCCGGATATCCCAAAGCTCAAGTGAATCTCACGCGACAGGTACTTCCTGTCAGGAAGTACCGGACTTGAACCACGCGCCGCTTGCCGACACTCTTGGCAGCATGGTTGACATGCTCCCACTTCCCCATTGGACCGCGCTCGCCAGCCTGGACGACGACGCGGTGCCGTTGATGTCCACCGCGCTGCTGATCGCGCGCGACGAGTATCCGCAGTTGGATGCCGAGCTGTACGACACGCTGGTGCAGAGCCACGTCGAGCATCTGCGCCGCGAAGTAGAAGCGATCGATCTGTGGCCGCTGAAGATGGCCGCGGTGAATCGCTATCTGTTCGACGAGTTGGGCTACTCGGGCAATCACGACGAGTACTACGACCCGCGCAACAGCTACCTCAACCAGGTCTTCGAGCGCCGCCTGGGCAACCCGATCTCGCTGGCGATGGTGCAGATCGAAGTCGCGCGCCGGCTGGGCATTCCGCTGGCGGGCGTGTCGTTTCCCGGGCATTTCCTGGTGCGTCTGCCGGTGGACGACGGCGTGCTGGTCATGGATCCGTTCAATGGCGGCCGCCCGCTGGGCGTGGACGAGCTGCGCGAGCGCGCGCGTCCGCATCTGGGTGGCGAGGTTCCCGACGATCGCGCCCTGGCGCAGATTCTCGACCCGGCGCCACACCGCGCGATCCTGATCCGCATCCTGCGCAATCTGCACGGCGTGTACGCCGATGCCGAGCACTGGGACCGCGCCGCGCGCAGTGCCGACCGCATCCTGAAGCTGGTGCCGGACCAGCCCGAGGCACTACGCGATCGCGGCATGGCCTATCTGCATCTGGGCCACCGCAACGGCGCACGCCACGATCTGTCGCGCTATCTGCAGCTCAACCCCAGTGCGCAGGATGCGACCAATTTGCATGAGCATCTGGTCGAGCTGAACAGTCAGCGCGCGCGCGCGCACTGACTGTTGCTAACAAGAAGACGCAATACCCCTATCGAGGCTGACCCTGAGGAGACCTGGGCACCTGATAAGAGGTTATATACTCACCGTTCGCACCATATATAACTACAATATTATAATTTGCATCACTGTAGACTACTTGTGCACTGCAAGGGCAATTTGCCTGAGCTGTTATCATTCCGCTTGGCTGCGCTATAGCGCCCTGTGCATTGGTTCCTATAGGCAGCTGAGATGCTGCGCCCGGCACCAGGGATAGCACTGCCAACACATCGTTGTTAAGAGCGTTGATCTGAACGAATTTAAGTCCAGCTTTTTCGAAAACATAGACCTTAAATCGCGGCGACAGGCTCAGATTCGCTTTACCTGTCGGTAAACGCTCTCCCATTCCCTGAATTAGAGACTGTTGACCGCCCGTGGAACCAATTGCTCCAAATGAAACCGCAAACAATAAACCCAATATCGTTGCACGCATCGAAAATTTCAACATAAAAATTCCTTTTAGTATTGAAAATATTTTGGGACTTACGCTTGGACTTAACCAACCAAAAATGGTGGCGTTTCTGGCAGCCGTCGTCGGCCGCACTTGGAGGCTACGCTTCTTAAATTTGGCTTGCAACTTCAAAAATAAGACGCTTCAGTCAAAGGAGATTAAATCCATTACTATAAAGACATAAAATCAATAACATCCTTTAATGGCTTTCCGTCAGCCGATCTCGATCATCTCGAAGTCGTCCTTGGTCACGCCGCAATCGGGGCAGGTCCAGGTCTCCGGGACGTCTTGCCAGCTGGTGCCCGGGGCGATGCCTTCTTCGGGGATGCCGTCGGCCTCGTGGTAGAGAAACCCGCAGACGACGCACATCCAGGTGCGGTAGGTGGTCGTGGATGTCTCGCTCATCGGATAATCGCGGTCACGCAACGGTGGGGCTGCATTGTCCCATCCCACCCACCGCTTCCGGAAGCGCTGCCATGCCCGACCTGCACAACGCCCGCGGCGTCTACCTGATCACTCCAGACGAGCCCGACACTGCGCGCCTGCTCGCGCGTACGCGACCGCTGCTGCCTGCCGTCACCTGGCTGCAGTACCGCAACAAGCAGGCCACCACACCGCTGCGATTGGAACAGGCCAGCGCGCTGCGCGAGGCCTGCGCCCCGTACGGTGTGCCGTTGATCATCAACGACGATCCGCAGCTGGCACGACAGGTGGGCGCGCAGGGCGTGCATCTGGGCGAAGACGATGGCGAGGTGGCGGCGGCACGCGCGCTGTTGGGCGCGCGCGCCATCATCGGGGTGTCGTGCTACGACGAGATCGCGCGTGCGCAGGCGGCGGTGGCGGCTGGTGCCAGCTATGTGGCCTTCGGTGCGTTCTTCCCGACCACGACCAAGGTGACGACACGTCGCGCCTCGCCTGCGCTGTTGCAGCAGGCCGCTGCGCTGGGAGTGCCACGCGTGGCGATCGGCGGCATCGCGGCTGCGCAGGTGCCGGAGTTGGTAGCAGCAGGCGCCGAGTTGATTGCGGTGGTTAGTGGCGTGTACGCCGCGCCGGATCCGGTTGCGGCAGTGCAGGCATATCGGGCCGGGTTTGCGCAGTAGCGCTGCTGGCAGACGATAGAGTTGCCAGCGACACGCGCTGTCCAAGACGCCAGACGCAAGACCATCAAGATTTCGAGTCGTAGCGATGTTTGATGCAGTCGGAAGCTCAGGTCAAAGCTTGGTTGGTCAAGCGCGCGGTGCCCTCACCGCTCGCGGGACACGCCGTGAATCCGTCCCTGGAGGCTCGGTGGCGGCATCCATGCCGCCACACGGTCCCGCAATCGGCGAGGACACCGCACCAGAATGTTTGTCGGTCGCTTGGTAAAAAGCTGAGCGTCTCGCAAGTGCGTGGGCTTGCTTTGCTGGTACGGGTTGCAGAACTACATGTGCGCTAGCAAGTTAGAAGCACATGATGCATTGCTTGAGCCATGCACACCGACCGCCTCGACTGGTCCTTGCCCGCCTACCGTCGCGGGACCTTACGCGGCATGGATGCCGCGTAAGCGCCTACACGGACGTACTTGCGGCGTGTCCCGCGATGGTAGGCGGGCAAGGGCCCTGCAGCAAACCCGCATATCAGCCGCTCTACAAGTGATCTATCCGCATCATCCACCCCACTCAAGACAACCGAATGATCGAGTCGTCGCGTCGGATAGATGGAGACAAAAGCTCAGTGGGCCGAGGGCACGCTGCCCTCGCCGCACCAGAGCGTTGGCCGTGACCCGGTAAAAAGTCGCGCGGGTCGCGCGCCTTGTTCAGACGATTGAAGCTGGTTAGAGCCCCATCGCTAAAAAAACAGCGGCACGTGCCATCACGCGTCGCTGCTGGTTTTGACTCCGTCGCCCAACGCAATTAGAAGTCGTAGCTCAGCGTCACCCGGCCCGAGCGCGGTGCCTGATAGGCGACGACCTGATCCCATAGCGGGTTGGTGGTGTTGTCGGGCAGCTGCGAGAACGGATAGATGTTGGTCGCGGTCTGCTCGTTGGTGATGTTGAACACGTCGAAGCGTAGTGCCAGCTTGCCGGCGGCGAATGCCGGCTTGTAGGTCACACCCATGTCGAGCTGCGCGATCCAGCCCAGACGCCCCTGCGAGCCCGGAGGCGATGCCACGCCGGTGCCGGTTTCCGGGTTGTAGCAGTAGTGGTACGGCCCGCCGGTGATCGCGCTGCCACCGTAGCCGGCCGGATCCGTGCCGGGGTAGTTGTCGCCGTAGTAGTTGCCCAGGCAGTTATGCGGCGCACCCGAAATCAGGCTGAAGTTGGCCGACGCACCCCATTGCGGATTGAACTGGTAGAAACCGAACAACTTGAGCTGATGGCGGTGATCGTTGGATTGATCACCGTTGAAGTGTTCCATCAGCGCCGCGTGGTCCCAGCTCTGCGTGGTGGAGACCGACGCCTGGCCCTGATAGCTGCCCAGTGCGCCGCCGGTGCGCCACAGGTCCGAACGCACCTGACCTTCGGTGGTGCCGTAGCTATGCGACCAGACGTAGTTGACCTTGGCGTACCACTGGCCGTCGAACGGGCGCTCCAGGTTGAACTCCACCGCCGAGTAATTACGCTTGAACTTCGGGAAGCCCGCCGCCTCGCGACTCACCGCCACTTCATGGAACTGACCATCGGTGCCGATCACGCCCCAGGTGTTGGTCTGGCCGGGATTGATCAGCGACGCACCGGCTACCTGCGAGAAGTCGATAGTCACGCCTTGCGCGGCGGCGGCGGCGATCAACGCAGTGTTGGAGACATCGTAGTTCTGATCGTCGATACCCGCATTGAGGCGGCGATGCGTGCCGCGCACGCCCAGCACCCAGCCGGTGTCCAGCTGCTTGGTGAAACCAAGGATGATCTCGTCCTGGTTCTCGCCTTCGATGTCCTTGACCACTGCGGTACGTACATCGGCGATGCGACCGAAGCGCGAGTTGGCCGACACCGCCGAACCCAGCTGCTGCGCCACGATCGGCGTGCCATCGGCATTGATGCCGCTGTAGGTAAAGTAGGTATCGGTGGTGGTGGCCGGGGTGAACAGGCTCACTGCCGACAGCGGCAGGCCAAGGTAGTAACGACCGATGTTGCCGAACACCTTCAGGCTTGAATCGCCGTTGACGTCCCAGCTGAAGCCCAACCGTGGCGCCCAAGCATTGTCCACTTCGATATAGGGGTCGCCGGACGGGGTGTAGTTGGTGAATTCGTCCTTGCGCAGGCCGATGCTCAACAGCAAATTATCGGTGACCTGCCACTTGTCTTCGATGTAGTAGGCGCGTTGCTTGGCCTCGTACGAATACAAGCTGGTGTTGATGTTGCGCACCACGTAATAACCGCTCGATCCGTTGACCGGATCGACCAGGCCCGGGCTCGGCGCACCGATGCCCCCAGCTTCGTTGGCAGACTGGCTGACCAGTCCGCCCGTCCCTACACCGTTAGGATCATCGGTCTGGCCGTAGGTCCACGAGTATCCAGGGCCACGTAATTGGGAACCAACATCGATACCCTCGGACTTCTGGTTGTCGATACCGAAGTTGAGCGTGTGGTGACCGATGCGCCACTCAAGGTTCAGACGCTGATTGTCCTTCTTGTAGGCACGGTCAGGCGACGTGATCGCCGTATTTACCGGCTGCCGTCCTTCTATGGGAGTACCGCCCGTGTAGGCAGGATTTTGCAATGCGGTGCTGTCGATGAACGGGCCATCCTCAGCGTTGTAGTTGTACTGAGTCAGCTCGTCAGGCGTTTTCATCTTGCCGTACAGCGCGGTCACGGTGAGGTTGTCGCTGAGATAGCCGGTGTACTTGCCGGTGAACAGGGTCGGGCCGGTCTTCCAGGTCGCGTCGTTAGTGATATAGCTGCCACGCTCACGTGCCAGGTAATCGTAGCGATAGATGGAGCCGTTGGTTTCGGCCTCGTCGCTGGCGCCGGTCACCTCGATCAGATGATTGTCGGTGATGTTCCAGTCCACCTTGGCGTACCAGCGCTTTTGCTTGTAGTCGTAGTCGGTGAGGCCACCGGTACGGCCGTTGTCGGTGTCGCGATTGGTGCCGACGCGCACGCCGTCCGAATCCACCTGCTCGGCCGCCAGGAAGAAGAACAGCTTGTCCTGGATGATCGGCCCGCCGACATAGGCGCTGTAGGTGGTCTGGTTGGCTTCGGCCTCGCTGGCCGGCTGGTACAGGCCGTTGGCTGCGCGGGCATACCGGTAGGCGGCATTGTTGACGGTGCTGCCTTGGCTGTCCGGGCGCCAATAGATATCGCGCTGATTGGCGCGCAGGCCGTTCGGCTCCCAGATGACCGCTGCGCCGAACTTCCACTCGTTGGTACCGCGCTTGCCGATCTGGTTGATCACGCCGCCGTTGGCGCGGCCGTATTGCGCGCCGTAGCCGCCGGTGAAGATTTCCTGCTGGTCGATGGCGCCGTACGGCAGGGTCAGACCGCCAAGATTGTTGCTGATGGTGGTGGTGTTGAAGCCGTTGAGGTAATAGGCGTTTTCGCTGGCGGCCGAGCCGCCGAAGCTCGGCAGCGAACCGCCGAGCGGGCCGTTGTCGAAGCCACCGCTGTTGACCACCACGCCCGGCGCCAGCAAGGCGATGGCTTCGGCGGTGCGGCCCAGCGGTAGTTGCTGCAGCTGCTCGGCGGTGACCACGGTGCGCGTGTCCACGCTGCTGACGTCGATGGTGGTCAGGCCTGCGGCGGTAACGGTGACGCTATCCAGCGTCTGCATACCGCTCCCCGCGGCGGCGGCGAACGACACATCGGTGTTGGCGCCAACGGTGATGGCGACGTTTTCGCGGGTTTCCACCACCGCGCCATCGCGCTTGACCGTGACCTTGTAGGTGCCCAGCGGCAGATTGCCGGCGGTGTAACGGCCGCGTGCATCCACCGGCACTTCGCGGGTGAAACCGCTGTTGTTTTCCACCAGCACGCTGGTGCCGCTGCTCTGCCCCACGCTGCCGACGATGCTGCCGCTGGTGGACTGCGCGTGGACGCTCCCCATGGCCACGACCAGCGCCAACGCCAAGGCACGCTTCTGGATACTACGGTTCATGCTTTCTCCCCAAGTCTGGAACTGTCGGCAACGCGACAAAAATGAACGGCGCCAGTGGCTACTGGAATCACACTTTCTGAACATCCGTATCGAAGCGCCAATGACCACCCGCCATCAGCTCATGCCCCAAACCATCGATACCGTCCCGTTCGATCATAGGCAGCTGCGTTGCCCTACCCGCCTGCTCCGACGGGTAGGCAGGCACACGGTGGGTAGGCGGATAGGGGCCGCAAGCCTGACAATGGCGCGTGCGCTGCCCGTGGTCGGGCAGCGCCGCCCCATCGGCATCACTCAAGGATCTACGCGCATGAACCACTCCCGCTCCCACGCCCTGTTCGCCCAGGCGCAGACCCTGCTGCCCGGCGGCGTCAACTCACCGGTGCGGGCGTTCAAGTCGGTGGGCGGCGAGCCGTTCTTCGTGGCGCGCGCCGATGGCCCGTATCTGTATGACGTGGACGACAACCGCTACATCGACTACGTGGGCTCGTGGGGGCCGATGATCGCCGGCCACAATCACCCGGCGGTGCGCGAGGCGGTGGAGCGTGCGATCCGCGATGGGCTGTCGTTCGGTGCGCCGTGTGCGGCCGAAGTGACCATGGCCGAGACGATCAATCGGCTGGTGCCCTCCTGCGAAATGGTCCGCATGGTCAATTCCGGCACCGAAGCCACGCTGTCGGCGGTGCGCCTGGCGCGCGGCGCCACCGGGCGCAATCGCATCGTCAAGTTCGAAGGGTGTTACCACGGCCATGGCGACTCGTTTCTGGTCAAGGCCGGCAGCGGCATGCTCACTCTGGGCGTGCCGACCTCGCCCGGCGTGCCGCCCGGCCTGAGCGAGCTGACCGCCACCCTCACCTTCAACGATTTCGAAGGCGCCACGGCGCTGTTCGACGAGATCGGCGCTGATGTGGCGGCGGTGATCATCGAACCGGTGGTCGGCAACGCCAACTGCATTCCGCCGCAGGCCGGCTACCTGCAGCACCTGCGCACACTGTGCACGCGGCACGGCGCGCTGCTGATCTTCGACGAAGTGATGACCGGCTTCCGCGTTGCGCTCGGTGGCGCGCAGGCGCATTACGGGGTGACCCCGGACCTCAGCACCTTCGGCAAGATCATTGGCGGCGGCATGCCGGTGGGCGCATACGGCGGCCGGCGCGACCTGATGGAGCAGATCGCACCCTCCGGCCCGATCTACCAGGCCGGTACCTTGTCGGGCAATCCGGTGGCGATGGCGGCGGGCCTGGCGATGCTGGAGCTGGTGCAGGAGCCGGGCTTCCACGCGCGCCTGAGCGCGCAGACCAGCGCGCTGTGCGAAGGCCTGGAAGATGCCGCCCACGCGGCCGGCATCGCGGTCACCACCAACCATGTCGGCGGCATGTTCGGTCTGTTCTTCACCGACGAGATCGTGGAGAGCTACGCGCAAGCCACCGCCTGCGATATCACCACCTTCAACCGTTTCTTCCACGCGATGCTGCAGCGGGGCGTGTATCTGGCGCCATCGGCGTACGAAGCCGGCTTCATGTCCAGCGCGCACGACGCTGCGGTGATCGAAGCCACGCTTGCAGCGGCACGCGAGGCATTTGCGGAAGTGGCGCGCTGAGGCGCATTCATGCGGGTCGCTGCGGGATTCGATTTGCGCAGTGACCACCGCAAACTTTGCTTTTGTCTTGTGGCTGTCATACCTTTCTGAAAGGTGTCCACGGACGGGCATGGGTGGGGACCCTCGAAGCAGCGGATGTGTCGTCGTCGCCGGTCACGGTGACGCCTGGTGCGTCGCCGCTGTTTCATCACGATCTGCAGTGCGTCGAGTCGACGCGCTGCCGACGCTTGCCACGGCCGCCCTCGCCTCATGCTCAAGCCTGTTGCGTTGCTTACTCCGCGCCCGTCACCGTCGCGCGATTCCGTTCTTCCCGATTGGCTGCTTGCCAGCAAGCTGGAGCCGCCGCTGTCGCGCCCTGGTGCGGTGGTACGTGGCGCGTTGCTGGCTGCGCTGGATCAGGCACATGCACGCCCGCTCACGCTGTTGCTGGCACCGCCAGGGTTTGGCAAGACCACCCTGCTGACGCAGTGGCATGCGCAGCTGTGCGGGCGCGATCACGCCGCTGTGGCGTGGCTGTCGCTGGACGAAGAAGACGCCGACCCCGCGCGCTTCCTCGGCCATCTGGCCTTGGCGCTGCAGAGCGCAGGGGCGGATCAGGCACTGTGCGCAGCGGTGCTGCATAACCGCGATCAGGACCCGCGCGAGGCGGTGACGGTGCTGATCCGCGCGCTGCGCGCCGCACCACGGCGCATCAGCGTGATTCTCGACGACTACGACCGGCTCGGCAGCGGCATCGTCGACGAGCTGGTGTTGCGCCTGGTCGAACACAGCGGCGGACGTCTGCACCTGTTGCTGGCCACCCGACGCATACCGGCGCTGCCATTGGCGCGCCTGGATCTGCAGGCGCTGCTCAGCCGCGTGGGCAGCGCGCAACTGGCGCTGGACGAGCGCGAAGCGCAGGCATTGCTGGGGTCGCAGGTTCCCGCGCCGGTCGTGGAAGAATTGCTGCGTTACACCGAAGGCTGGCCGGTGGCGCTGCATCTGGCGCGGCTGTGGCTGGAAGGCGGCGCGCAACGTCAGCAGGAAGTGGCCGCGCGTTTCTCCGGGCGCAGCGCGCAGATCGCCGCGTATCTGGCCGAGCAAGTGGTCAACGATCTGGATGCCGACACGCGCGATCTGTTGCTGCGGACCAGTGTGCTGGAACGCATCAACGCCGCGCTGGCCGATGCAGTGCGCCAGCGCGATGACAGCGGCCGACTGCTGGCGCGGCTGGAACATTTCCACGGCCTGCTGGTGCCCATGGATGGCGAGCGCGAGTGGTTTCGCTATCACCCGTTGTTCGCCGACTTTTTGCAGCAGCTGCTCGATCGCGAGCATCCTGGCCAGGCCATGCAACTGCATCAACGTGCCGCGCGCTGGTTCGGCGATCATCAGTATCTGGCCGAAGCGGTGCGGCACGCATCTCGCGGCGATTGCGGCGACCTAGCGGCCAGCTACATCGCACGTGCCGGTACCTGGCAATTGCTGCTGACCCACGGCACGCATGCAGTGCGCGCGCTGCTGCGTCACTTCGAACACCGCACCATCCGCGACACCCCGGCGCTGAATCTCACTCAAGCGCATCTGCATGCGAAGCTTGGCGAATTCAGCCACGCGCGGTTGTTGCTGGAACGTTTCCGCGACTTTCCCGCTGCACTGCGTGAGCCCTTGCAGCGCGATTACACCGTTGTGGTGGCGGCACTGCGCGATCGCCTCGATGAGATCTGCGGTAACCCGCATGGCCTGACCCAGATCGCCGCACAAGCCTCCGCACTGGACGAAGACGACCATCTCGGACGCGGCATGCTGCTGTGCATCTGTGCCACCACCGCCATTGCGCAAGGCGCCTTTGTACTAGCCGAACGCTATGCCTTGAACGCACGCGATGCGATGCAGCGTGGCGGCAGCGAACTGGGTGCGAGCCAGGCGCTGTTGTCGTTGGGCCAGAGTTTTTTCTATCGCGGTCGCCTCAGCGACGCCGAGGCCTGCTACCAACAGGCACTGAGCGGTTGCGCACGCACGCCGCAACTGGATCGCGTGCTGGAAGCGGCCGCCAACTGTCTGCTCGCGCAACTGCATTACGAACGCGGGCATCACGATGATGCGGCCGATCTGCTGCATCCGGCGCTGGAATTGCTGGAGCAACACGACGGCGGCATGGACGTGCTGGCGGCCGCTTATGACACCGCACTGGGATTGGAGCGCGTGCGCGATCACAGCGGGCGCAGTGCCCTGGCGCTGCTTGAGCACATCGAACAGATCGCGCATGGGCGCAAGCTGATGCGGCTATCGGAACTGGCCGCAGCCTGGCGCCTGATGCTGTTGCTGGAGCATCCAGGCAATGCCGCCATCGATGTCCTGATCGCGCGCACCGGCGGTGAATCCGGATTGGCGCATACCCTGCGCTCGGCGCACCGTTGGCGCGACCGCGCGGCGATGGGCTTTGCGCTGGCACGCTGGCATCGCCTGGCAGGGCGCAGCAGCGCGGCGCTGACCATCCTGGGCCAGATCGAACACGCCTGCCTGGCCAATGACAACCTGTGCCATCTCGCCCGCACCCGTGCGCGCATCGCGCTGGTGCTGCAGCAGCGCGGCGAACTGGTCGCTGCGCTGCCGCATCTGTACAGCGCGCTGGATCATGTGGCGCTGACGCAAAGCTGGCAGGCGATCGTCGAACTCGGCCTGCCGGCCAAGGCGATGCTGCGCTCGCTGCGTCAACACGACCCGCATACCGTGGGCGGCACCACGCGTGCGCTTACCATTCAAGCCTTGCTCGAACGCCTCAGTGGCGACGAAGACCCGGCCGGCGATATTTTCAGCGAACGCGAATTGGAGGTGCTGGCACAACTGGCACGTGGTTACTCCAACAAACAGATCGCACGCTGTTTGCACCTGTCGGAAAACACCGTCAAGTTTCATTTGAAGAATCTCTACCGCAAGCTCGACGCGCGTAGTCGCGAAAGCGCCTTGGCGCAGGCCTTGCAGCGCGGATTATTGCGGGCGGTGGATCCGCATGCTGGCTCGGATGCGGCACCGAACTGATCCGAGCGCGTGTATCATAGCCTGCGCTTGACGCGCATGTGCATGCGTTGCGACATCGCCTGTCAGGCGATGTCGCAGACCCCATCAGCCAAAACTCAGCGTGCCTTTCATCATTGCCCAATGGCCCGGGAATGAGCAGAAAAAGGTGTAGTCGCCGCCCTTGCTCAACCTGCTGGTCGTAAAGCTCACCGTGGTGCTCTCGCCGCCGCCGATGACCTTGGTGTGCGCGATCACGCGGGGGTCGGCTTTGGGTAGATAGCTATCGGCGATGCTGGAGCGTACGCCGGCATTGGCGACGGCTTGAAAATCGGCGGCCTTGGTCAACACCCAGTTGTGGCCCATCACCGTGGCGGCCATCTTGCCGGAGTGCTTGAGGGTGAGGTCCACCTGCGTGCAGTCGGGCGCCAGCTTGATCGCGCTCTGGTCGAACTTCATCTGATCGTTGCCAGTGATGGTCACCGCGCAAGTACGCGCCCATGCCGAAGGTGCCAGCAGCACCAGTCCAAGCACCGCAATCGTCGAAAACAGCTTCAAAGGAACACTCCTGCGATAAAAGATGCGCGACGCCCAGCGCGCCTGGTCACCCCAACGCGTTCGCATGCGCCGGTGTGACCAGAGTAACGCCTCATGCGTACCGGAAAAAAGCATCCATCGGATCCTGCACATCGGCGGTGGCTTCCGTCAGCGGCAATGGGCCGCGCTTGCCGGCCATCACCTGCACGAACGCCTGCTTGAAGCGTGCCATCTCCGCTTCGGTGCCAACCGTGATCCGCGACCAGGTCGGCCACACCGGCCAGCTGCGGCCGATGAACACGCCATGGGTGGCCATGTCGTCCTTGAAGCCGGCAGCCGGGCGCCTCACATCGACCATGAAGCAGTTGCTCTCCGATGCGGTGCAGGCGTAGCCCTGCTTGGCGAGAAACGCCATCACATCCTTGCGCGTGGCCGCCGTGCGTGCGCGGCGCTGCGGCACCAATGCCGGATCCCGCAGGCTGGCCAGGCCTGCAGCAGCGGCAGTCACCGGCAGGCTGTTGACGCTGTAGAACATCAGCTTGGCCAGCAGGTCCGGGCGTGCAGCTGCATAGCCCAGGCGAATGCCGGCCATGCCGTAAAGTTTGGAGAAGGTGCGCAAGACCACCACGTCCTCGCCTGCGGCGACCATGTCGACCACGCTGCTGGTGCTGTTCGCAAAGTGGATGTAGGCCTCGTCCACCACCAGCACGCTGCCCTTGGGCTTGTGCGCCAGTGCGTAATCCAGATCCTTGCGCGCAGTCACCGAGCCGGTGGGGTTGTTGGGATTGCAGATGTAGATCACGCCCGGGCTGGCGTCGGCGGCGCACATCGCCTGCACGTCGTGCGAGAAGTCCTTGCGCAACGGCACCTTGATCAGTTTGGCGCCATTGCGGGTGGCGGCGCGCCAACCGGATTCGTAGGTGGGATCTGCGGTGACGAGCGCGGCGCTGGGCGAGGTGAACGCCAGCATCGTGTAGTCCAGCGGTTCGGTGGAACCGGCGTAGGCCATCAGGTGATCGACCGGCAGCTTGAGCTCGGCGGCCAGGGTATTCATCAGTTCCATCTGCACATCGCGCAGGTAGCGCCCACCTTGCGGTGCGATCTGCGCGATGGCTCTCACCGCTGCCGCCGATGGGCCATCCGGGAATTCATTGGAGCCGATCATCACCGGCGACAACGCACTTGCCGGTGTCGGCACGATGGCGGCGGAGCGTTCGGCGGCGCTGGCCAACAGCGGCAGCGCACTTGCCCCTGCAGCGCCGGCAAACAGCGCGGAGTCACGTAGAAACGTGCGGCGCGAAAGAGCAGTTTTCATGACAACCTCCAACAATATGGCAATGCGGATTCAAGGACGAACGGCGACCACTTCGATTTCCACCCGATACAGCGGATTGCCCAGCGCGGCAATCTGGAATGCAGAGCGCGCCGGCAGATTGGGCTGCTCCTTGGTGCCGAAGAACTGACGGTAGCCTTCCATGAAACCGTTGAAATCCATCTTGCCGCCCATCGCTGGATCGCCGACCAGAAACACCTGCATCTTCACCACATCGCCCATGCCCAAGCCGAGTGCTGCGAGTTGCTGTTTGATCTGGTTCAACACGCTGACCGTCTGCGCCTTGGTGTCGCCATACGCAGCGGCCGAATCTTTCGGCGCGCTGGTGTCCACCACGGCCGGTACCTTGCCGCTGACGTAGACGGTGGCCTTGCCGGCGGGAATTTCCACTGCGGCAGCGATGGGGAAATCGCTATTGGGAATCTTGTGGCGGATCACCTCTGCAGCATGCGCGGCGGTGAGACCTGCGGACCACAGCATGGCGGCGGTGAGAACGGCAGTCACGGGACGGAACATGGCAACTCCTTGCATGAGAGAGACAAAGGGAAAATCAGTGGCGCAGCAATTTGACGTCGTCGGCGGTGACGACCTCGGCGTGGTCGTTGCCGAAGTGCGTGCGCACATAACTCACCACTTCGGCCACCTGGCGGTCGTTGAGCATCTCGCCGAAGCCGGGCATGCCGGCGTGGCCGTCGAGCACCATCATGGTGACGTAGGGTCCGGCGGCCAGCTTGGGATTGCCGGCAAGCGCGGGGTATTCGCCTGCGCCTTGTGCGCCGCGCCCGGCCGGCATGTGGCAGCCCTGGCAGATCGCCTGATAGACATCCTGGCCGGAGGCCTTGGCAAACCCTTGTTGCGGAAACAACTGCGTGGCATCGGAACTCTGCGCCTGCGCGTTGTACGCGCCCGGCGGCAGCAGCAGTGCAGCCATCGCAACGACGAACGTGGCAGCGGCCAAGCGTGGCAACAGACTCATGCGCGATCTCCTCCGGCCAGCACTTTGCGATGCAGACGGCCGACGACATCGTGCGCGGACAAAATCGCGCCTTCCTGCCAGGCCGGGATATAGGACACGTGCTCACCGGCCAGCGCCAGGCGCCCATCGATCTGGCACAGCGGCGTGTAATGTTCGGCACGCGCCTGCTCGCTCCACATGCCGAAACAGCCATGGGTAAACGGCACGCGGTGCCAGCCGACCGAGATGCCGTTCTCGAATTCGCGTGGATATTGCGGATGCAGCTGCGTGCCGTATTCGACCGCCTTGCGCACGCGCTGCTCCGGGGTCATCGAGGTGAACTGATAAGCGTCCAATCCCCACACATACGCGCCGAGCAGCACGCCCTTGCCGGGGCTGTGATAGTTGGTACTGGGGTAGCTGATCAAGGTGATCGGCAGATCGGTGTAGCTGATGCCGCCGTAGATGGCCTCGTCCTCTTCCCAGAAACGGCGCTTGAATTGCAGGCCCACCTTCACCGATGCCGCATACGGCACCTGGCCGATCGCAGTGGTCATCGCGTCGCTGGCGGTGACCGGAATACGGCTGAGCACCGATAACGGAATCGTGCAGATGCACCAATCGGCGCTGGCGATGCGTTCTTCGCCGCCGTGCGCGGCATCCTGCCAGCAGACGCGCACGCCGTTGCCGTCCTGATCGATCCTGGTGACCTTGGCGTTGTAGGTGATGGCATCGCCAAGCTGCTTCGCGAACGCCTTGCCGATCTGGTCCATGCCACCCACCGGCTGGAACATGGTGGTCTGCATTTCGTAGTTGTTGCCGGCCGCCAGCGTGGTCCACAAGCGCGAGCGCAACACGTCCTGCACGCTGAAGGGATCGGAGAACTCCGGCTTGCCCGACAGACCGCCGCCGGGATACCGCGCAAAGCCGCGGCGCTCGCTGCTGTCCTTGCCTTTGACATAGCCGAACTTGTGATCCAGCGCGCCCCAGGTGCGCAAGGACTCCAGCAACACTTCCTGGTCTTCGCGGCTTACGCTCTTGTCCAGGGCGTGCTGCTGTGTGCACTTGGCCAGCAGCTCGGACACGTGGCCCTTGTAATCGGCATCGATGGCGCGAAAGCGCTGCGGTTTGCCGCCGAAGCCCTTTTCGCTATGCAGCAGCGCGTTGTAATTGACCTGATTAAAGGCTTCCAGCGCCACGCCGAATTGCTTGCAGTAACTCAGCACCGCCTTGTGGTGATGCGGAATGCGCCACGGGCCGGGATTGAGATACAGCCCCTGGTCGAACTGGCAGTGCTGCGTTGCCCCGCCCAGTTCGGTGTAACGGTCGCCGCCACGCAGCGTCCAGTTACGGCCGCCGGGGCGGTCGTTGTATTCCAGCAACTGCACGCGATACCCGGCCTTGCGCAGTTCGAAGGCCGCCGCCATGCCGGCCAGCCCTGCACCCAGAATCAGCACCGAGGCGCCCTTCGGGTCGCCATCCAGTTGCAGCGGCCCTTTGAAATTTGATTCGGCTGCCATGCCCAGGCTGCTCATCGCCTGATACATCATCGCGCCGCCAGCGGTCATGCCGATACGCGCCAGCAATTGCCGCCGCGTCATCGCCCCAGAGTGGTTGCCTTGCATCAACGCGTAGTCCTTGCATGTCATGGATCAAGTACGACCGACAAAAACAATGGCGCGGCCGGCAGCGACGCCGGCCGCATCACTGGCTCAGAACTTGTAGGCCAGGCTGGCAAACAGCTGGCGTGGTGCGATCAACTGATACGAGCCGGAGCTTTCGTTCGGGAACACCGCACCGATCGCATCGTCCTTGTCAAACAGGTTGTAGACCGACAGCTGCAGTCGCCCACCGGCAAGAAACCCTGCATCCTCGCCCTGATAACCCACGCTGCCGTTGACGATGAAGGTGGCATCCACCTGATCGGTGTTGAGTGTGTCGCCGTAGCGCTTGCCGGTGTATTTGGTATCGAGGTTGACGAAGAAATGCTCGCCTTCCCAACCGCCGTTGACGCTGAACATCACCTTGGGCGAATCCGGCACTTCGTTGCCTTCCACCTGCACCAGGTTGCCGCTGACCGGGCCGAAATAGTTGTCCTGGAACTCGGATTTGTTCCAGGTCAACGAGGCACCCAGCCGCCAGCCCGGCGCCGGCTTCCACATGCCGGACACCTCCGCACCATAGGTCTGCACGTCGCCGACATTGGCGTAGACGGTGGGTGCCACCACCAATGGATCAGGATCGGTCAGCGCGATGATGCGGTTTTCGTAATCGATCTTGTAAGCGGCGATATAGCCGCTCCACTGGCTGGATTCGGCACGGATGCCGATGTCGATGTTGGTGGATTCTTCCGGTGCGATATCCGGATTGAACGCACCGGAGGTCAACGCCAGCCGCGGGGCGGAGCTGAAGTTCTCTGCGTAGTTGGCGAACAATTGCACGCCTTCGGCAAGCTGGAAGCTGGCGCCGACCTGCGGCTGGAACCAGTCGCTGTTCTTGATGGTGACATCGCGGCGCACGCCGACATTGAAATCGTCCAGATTGGCGATGCCGTTGTAATCGCGCTTGACATCCAGGCCCTTGGCGCCGAATTCCATCGTGAGCCGGTCATCGAGCAGGCGCAGCGTGTCCTTGATGTAGAGCTGCTTCACCTCGGTGGAGAAGTGGTTGTCGTAGTAGATGACGATCGGCAGCGAGCCCTTCAGCAGCGCGCCGGTGGCAGGGTCCAGGTTGTACAGCGGGCGCACCTGGTCGAAGTCGTAATTCTCGTACCAGGCGCCAACTTCGAGCTTGTTGTGCTCGGTCTCCCACGACACTGCGGTGGTCACACCATAACGATCGCCGCCCATGATTTCTTCGCGCCGGGTCATCGCACCGACGCTGGTAACGTTGCCGTTGGCATCCACGATCTGGGGGTCGTTGATGGCGATATCGGTACGCCCCGGCGTGCCGGCGATGGCATCGTTGTATAAACCGGTGGCGGTGCTTGGCGGGGTGCCGCCGACGCCGTAACCATGCTTGTTTTCGTAGTAACCGGTGAAAGTGAAGCCGATCGCATCGTTGAACAGAAAATCGCCGTGCAGGCTGAGCAGCGAATCGCGTCGGCCGTTCTGCCATTCGCTGTAGTGCTCTGCATCCACTTCCGGATTGCCGGTGATGCGTTCGTGCAGATCCCACGACACCGAGCCGTCGGAGTTGTACGACTGCACGTCGTAGTCCTTTCGGTTGTTGTAGATCCAGCCCAGCGTCAGGCTGCCCGCATCCCAGGCCTGCCGGATCTTGGCTTCGAAGTGGTCGCTTTTTTGCGTGGCCGGTTCCATGTCCCACACCCCGCCCTGCGTGCGCGATGCGGAGAGGTACGCGCTGGGGCCGCCTTCCCACCAATCCGGCGTATCCAGGCGCACGAAGCTGCGCACCAGATCGTCCGAGCCAATGGTCTGGGTGAGATTGCCGCTCCAGCTGTCGCCCCCCTTCGGTGGCAGGCTGGTGTAGCGGATCGCACCGCCGAGTGCGTGATACGAGGGCTGGGTGACATCGCCGGAGCCTGCCGACACGGTGACGTCGAGCAGGTTCTCGCTGGACACGTAACGGGTGATCGGCCCGCCTTCGCGGGTGTCGAAGGTTTCGATCGGGATGCCGTCCAGGGTCACGCCGATCTGGTTGGCAGAGAAGCCGCGGATGGTCATCGAGTCGCCGAACTCGTACAGCCCGAACGGATCGGTGGTCTGCACATTCACCCCGGGCAGGCTCGCCAGTAACTGCTGTGGCGCCACGCCGGGCACCTGGGCCTGGATTTCGGCCACCGAGATCGACGCGGTCGTGCGAGTGGAGCCGGTGCCGACCACGCTGACCGCATCGAGCGTGCGCGCTTCCTGTGCCAGTGCGGGCAGGCTGTGTGCGCCGGCCAGCAACAAGGTCATCGAGGCAAGCGTGTGGCGACGCGTGGCGGTGGTGAGAATGGCGGCGACCGAGACCGCCAGCTGATCGGTTTTGAAGCGCTTAGGCATGCAATCGACCCCTGGATGCGTGTAGCGTGCTGAGTGACCGGGCCGCTCCCCCAGACCGGCTGACACCGCAAATGCGGCATGCATCGACCATAACCAGCGCAGTTCCGCCGCAAGCCGCGCGCGGAGGGTAGGGGCAGCGCGGGTGGGTAGGTTGCTGCCGAATTCAACGATCTGAATACGTAATGTCCCCACCCACCTGCATGCATCCGGTCATACCAGCTCTCGCATGCTTGCCATGACGTCGCAGATCGACAACGCTGCGCAGCCGCCGCACGAGCACGCGCATGCCGCCTGCAGCACCCTCCCTGTTACTGCTCGATTTCGATGGCGTGCTGGCCAGCTACTCGCGGCCGCGCCGTGTGGCCGCACTTGCTGCGGCAGCGGCATGCACGCCGCAACGGGTGCACCAGGTGTTGTTCGAGCAGGGCCTGGAGCGCGCCTACGATGCCGGAGTCATCGACACACGCACCTATCTGGCGCAATTGAGTGAGGGGCTCGGGCACTCGATCGATCGCGCCGCCTGGATCGACGCGCGCGCCGCCGCCTGCCGCGCGGATCCATCGGTGGTGGCACAGGTGCTGGCGGTGTCGGCCAAGACGGCGGTGGCAGTGCTCACCAACAATGGCCCGTTGATGGCCGAGGCGATCGAACGGATCGTGCCGGCGTTGTTCCCGCTCTTGCAGGGGCGCGTGCTGTGCAGCGGCGCGCTGGGCGGCCGTAAACCGGACCTGCAGGCGTATCAGCGCGCGCTTGCGCAACTCGGCGAATGCGCGGAGCGGACGCTGTTTGTCGACGACCTGTTCGTCAACGTGCGCGGCGCCCGTGCTGCCGGCCTGCATGCCGATACGGTGCGCGATGCGCGTGCATTGCGGCGGGTGTTGAAGCGGTATGGCGTGGCGTGAGCGGCCGGGAATCGGGAATCGGTGAGCATCGCGAAACACTGATCACCATCCAGCGATGCGGCGGTTGGCACTGCAGTGACTGGACGGAACATGGCACATTCTTGCGTGAGAGAAAATCAGTGACGCAGCGACTTGACGTCGTCGATGGTCACGACTTCGCCATAATCATTGCCGAAGTGGGTGCGCACATAACTCACCACTTCGGCCACCTGGCGGTCATTGAGCGTACTGCCGAAACCGGGCATTCCGCCATGCCCTTTGAGTACCATCATGGTCACGTAGGGAGCAGCGGCCAATTTGGAATTTCCGGCAAGTGCGGGATACTCGCCCGCTCCCCGTGCGCCCTGCCCGGCCGGCATGTGGCAGCCTTGACAGATCACTTGATAGACCTCCTTGCCAGACGCCTTGGCAAGACCCTGCACAGCCGACCGACGCAGTGCGCCCGCCGGGCCCTGCGCCTGCGCATGAGGTAGATCCGACAGCATTAACAGCGAGCCCCAGGCGATCATGCACGCGCCAGCTACCAAGCGTGGAAATAGTGTCATGCGTGTGTTGCTCCAGAAATTACTTTACGGTGCAAACGGTCCACGACATCGAGGGCCGACAGAATCGCGCCCTCTTGCCAAGCCGGTAGATACGAAACGTGCTCGCCGGCCAAAACCAGGCGCCCATCGATCTGGCACAGTGGGATGTAATGCTCGGCACGCGTTTGATCATTCCACATACCGTAGCAACCATGTGTAAACGGCACCCGGTTCCAACAGACGGCGAGGCCGTTTTCAAATTCGCGCGGATACTGCGGATGCAGCTGTGCCCCGTACTCCAGCGCCTTGCGTACGCGCTGATCTGGCGTCATCGAGGTAAAGTCGTAAGCATTGATATTCCAGATATATGCTCCCAGTAACACGCCCTTACCCGACCGGTGATACCCGTGGCTGGGGTAACCTATCATCGAGATCGGTAGGTCGGTATAGCTGATGCCTCCATAGATCGCCTCGTCTTCTTCCCAGAAGCGGCGTTTGAATTGCAGCGCAACTTTCACCGATGCCCCGTATGGCACGCTGCTGATCGCCGTGGTCATCGCGTCGCTGGCGGTGACCGGGATACGGCTGAGCACCGACAACGGAATCGTGCAGATGCACCAGTCGGCGCTGCCCGTGCGTTCTTCGCCGCCGCGCGCGGCGTCCTGCCAGGACACGCGTACGCCGCTGCCGTTCTGATCGATCCTGGTGACCTTGGCGTTATAGGTAATGACATCGCCAAGCTGGCGTGCGAATGCCTTGCCGATATGATCCATGCCGCCCACCACCTGGAACATGGTGGTCTGCATTTCGTAGTTGGTGCTGCCGGCTGCCAGCGTGGTCCACAGACGAGACCGCAGGACGTCTTCCACACTAAAAGGCTCAGAGAAATCCGGCTTTCCGCCTAAACCGCCACCAGGATCATGCGCGAAGCCGCGCCGCTCGCTGCTCGGCATGCCCTTGAGATAACCAAAATTCTTATCGAGCGCCCCCCATTCACGCAACGATTCGAGCAGCAGTTCCTGATCTTCGCGGCTGACGGTCTTGTCCAATGCCTGTTGCTGGGTGCACTTGGCCAGCAACTCGGAAACGTGCCCCCTGTAATCCGCATCAATGGCGCGAAAGCGCTGTGGCTTGCCGCCGAAGGCTATTTCGCTGTGCAGCAGGGCGCTGAAGTTGACCTGATTAAATGCCTCAAGCTTTACCCCGAACTGCTTGCAGTAACTCAATACCGCCTTGTGGTGCGAGGGAATGCGCCAGGGTCCAGGATCGAAATACTCGTCTTTATCGAAATTACAGTGTTGAGTGGCACCGCCAAGTTCGGTGTAGCGGTCGCCACCACGCAGCGTCCAGTTGCGCCCCCCTGGGCGGTCATTATATTCCAGCAGCTGTACGCGATATCCGGCCTTGCGGAGCTCGAAGGCGGCGGTCATGCCAGCCAGCCCTGCCCCCAGGATCAATACCGAGGTGCCTTTCGGGTCGCCGTCCAGCTTCATTGGCCCGGTGAACTTGGATTCGGCTGCCATACCAAGGCCACTCATCGCCTGGTACATCAGTGAGCTACCGGCGGTCATGCCGATACGTGCCAGCAATTGCCGCCGCGTCATCGCGCCAACATGGTTATTATGCATACATTCTATCCGTGCAATGAGTCTGGCCTGCCAAACAACGGGCGGCGGCCCAAAATCGGTCTCGATACCTGAGTGCGGTATCGACCCAACATAATTAGTGTTCCCAGACCTTATGCGTCGCGCGGAGGGCATGGGTCGCTCAAACGGTAGATCTCATCCACGTAAACGAAGCGAGCGGACAAGATCTTCCTCATCCTGCGCCGATTGGTCATAGTCACAAAGACGCTTGCCAGCCAGCCTCTCAGTCGACGCTGCCGGACCACATCACGAGCGCGCACATACCGCCCGCACCACTATCCCTGCTAATGCTCGACTTCAATGGCGTTCTGGCCAGCTACTCGCAGCCGCGCCGTGTGGCCGCACTTGCTGCGGCAGCGGCATGCACGCCGCAACGGGTGCGCCAGGTGTTGCTAGAGCAGGGCCTGGAGCGCCTGAGATGCCGGCGTCATCGACACGCCGGCCTATCTGGCGCAACTCTGCGAGGGACTTGGCTGCGTGATCGATCGCGCCACCTGGATCGACACGCGCGTGGCGGCATGCCGCGCGGACCCAGCAGTAATGGCACAGGTGCTGGCGGTGTCGGCCAAGACGGCAGTGGCAGTGCTCACCAACAATGACCGGTTAATGGCCGAGGCGATCGAACGGATCTTGCCGGCGTCGTTCCCGCTATTACAGGGGCACCTGCTGGAGAGGCGCGCTGGCCGGCGCAGTGCCGGCCACGATGGCGCAGAAGACGCAGGACGCCATCCCTACTACGCCGTGTAGTCGGCAATCGCCAAGCGCAAACGTGCCAACCCATCGGCCAGCTCGGCATCGGTCAGATTCAGCGCCGGCACGATACGCAACACATCCGGCCCCGCCTGCAGCAACAGCAGGCCATGGGTGGCCGCAAAATCCAGAATCGCACCGGCCTGCCCGGCATGCGCAGGCGCCAGCACTGCGCCCAGCATCAGGCCGCGCCCACGAATCTGCGCGAACACGCCGAACTCGGCGTTGAGCGCCTCCAGACCGGCGCGCAACGCAGCCGACTGCCGCGCCACGTTCTCGGCGATCTGCGGCGAGGCCAGCTTGCGCAGCGCCACGCGCGCCACCGCGGCGGCCAACGGATTGCCGCCGAAGGTGGTGCCATGCGCGCCGAACTGCATGGTCTCGGCCACCTTGGGGCCGGCCAGCATCGCGCCGATCGGGAAGCCGCCACCCAGCGCCTTGGCCAGCGTCACGATGTCCGGCGTCACCTGCTCCTGCCAGTGCGCAAACAGCGTGCCGGTGCGGCCCATGCCGCACTGGATCTCGTCCAGCACCAGCAGTGCACCGTGCTGATCGCACAGCGCGCGCACGCGGCTCAGAAAGCCCGGCGCGGCCGGCATCACTCCGCCCTCGCCCTGAATCGGCTCCAGCATCACCGCAGCGACATCGCCCGCCGCCATGGCTGTTTCCAGTGCCGCCACATCGTTGAAATCCACATAGCGAAAGCCGCCGGGCAGCGGCTCGTAGCCTTCCTGATACTTGGGCTGTGCGGTCGCAGTGACCGAGGCCAGGGTGCGCCCATGGAAGCTGCCGCGGAAGGTCACGATGACGCGCTTGTCGACCGGGCGGCCCTGACTGCTGGCCCACTTGCGTACCAGCTTGATCGCCGCCTCGTTGGCCTCGGTGCCCGAGTTGCAGAGAAACACCTTCTGCGCAAAACGCGAAGCAGTGACCAGTTCCTCGGCCAGCTTCAGCGGCGGTGCGCTGAAGAACACGTTGCTGGTGTGCCACAGCTTGCCGGCCTGCTCGGTGAGCGCAGCCATCAGATCCGGATCGTTATGGCCCAGCCCGCTGACCGCGATGCCGGCGGACAGATCGACATATTCGCGGCCCTGGTCGTCCCACACGCGACTGCCCTGTCCACGCTCCAGCACCACCTGGCGCGGGCGGTAGACCGGCAGGTAGTAATGCGCGAGAGACAGGGGCGAATCGGCAGCGGTGCTCATGATGGTGGGTCGCAGAAGCGGAGGGAGAACCTGCATTCTCGCGCATTCGCCGGCCTGCGGCACAATGCGCGCATGCGCCCTTTCTCCGATCCTCAGCTTACCCCTGCCACCGACGACGGCTGGCGCCGGCAATGGTTCGACATCATCTACCGGCACGACACCCGCCCCTCGCGCAACTTCGACCTGATGCTGATGGTGGCGATCCTCACCAGCGTGGTGGTGATCATGATCGACAGCGTGCCGCGCATCCATTCGCATTCGGCGCACTGGCTGGTGCCGCTGGAATGGGCGTTCACCGTGCTTTTCACCGTCGAATACGCATTGCGGCTGGCGGTGGTGCGGCGCCCGCTGCGCTATGCGCTCAGCGTGTGGGGGCTGATCGATCTGTTGTCGATCCTGCCCAGCTATCTGTCGTTCTTCGTGCCCGGTGCGCAGACGGTGCTGGTGGTCCGCGTGCTGCGCATCCTGCGGCTGTTCCGCATCCTCAAGCTCACCCGCTACATCGAGGAAAGCGGGCAACTGGTGGATGCGCTCTGGCGCAGCCGGCGCAAGGTGCTGGTGTTCCTGTTCACTGTGCTCACCATCACCGTGATCGCCGGCGCCACGATGTACGTGATCGAAGGCCCGCAACATGGGTTCACCAGCATCCCAACCAGCATGTACTGGGCCATCGTGACCATGGCCACGGTGGGCTTCGGCGATCTGGTGCCGCAGACCACGCTGGGCCGCTTCGTTACTTCGGCCTTGATCCTGATCGGCTACAGCATCATCGCGGTGCCCACCGGCATCTACACCGCCGAACTGGCCAGCACGCTGCGCGAAGGCGGCCACGCCGGCAAGCGCGATGTCCGCAATTGCCCGCGTTGCGGGCTGGAAGGCCATGCGCCGGATGCGCGGTATTGCCGGCAATGTGCAGAGCCGCTGCCGGAACTCTCCAACGGCTAAATTGTCTTGGAGTGGTTTGGAGTGGTTTGGAGTGGTTGGGCAGTGCGGGTGGATCAGGTGTGGAGCGGCT
Organism: Xanthomonas hortorum; assembly: GCF_040279205.1. Classification (GTDB taxonomy): domain Bacteria; phylum Pseudomonadota; class Gammaproteobacteria; order Xanthomonadales; family Xanthomonadaceae; genus Xanthomonas; species Xanthomonas hortorum_F. The sequence continues at coordinate 6,902 of NZ_JBEOLS010000001.1, read as the reverse complement.
GATCTGTAGGTTGGCTGCAGGGTCCTTGCCCGCTCACCATCGCGGGACACGCCGCAAGTACGTCCATGTAGGCTCTTACGCGGCATCCATGCCGCGTAAGGTCCCGCGCCGGTGAGCGGGCAAGGACCCGTCGAGATGGTCGGTGTGTGTGGTGCAAGCAATGCATGGCGTGCTTCTACTTTGCTGGCTCACATGTAATTCTGCGACCCGCATCAGCAGGCCAATGCAACTCGCGAGACGGCCAGCTTTTTACGCAGCTACCGACCAATGTCCTGGTGCGGTTTCCTCACCGATTGCGGGACCGTGTGGCGGCATGGATGCCGCCACCGAGCCTACATGGAGGTACTTGCGGCGTGTCCCGCGAGCGGTGAGGACACCGCGCCCTCGACCGACTGGACTTTTGACTACATCTAAAGTCAGCTACTACTCGAAATAGCGGTACCTTCGGAACTTGCACAATCACCTGTTCGATGCGCTTCCACAACGCGACAGAGACGCGTGCACAGCATCAATGCGACATGCGGTTGCTCATGTCGATCAGATCGTTGTAGCTGGCCAGCACTGCCTGGCGTGTGCCACCCGGCGGCATCGAGCCGCTTTCCAGCAGCATCTGCTCGCTCTTGTTCAATGGTGTCTTGGTGCGGATACGCTCGACCAGTCGCCCGGACTCGCGCGCCAGCTTGTCGGCGGAGCGTTCCATGTGGCCCCACATCGCATCGCCCTGGCCGACCTTGGCTTTCTGCGCCTCTTCCAGAATGCCTTGGTAACGCGCGAGCTGGGACTGCGCTGCGGCAAGGTCCGGCGTGTCGTTGTCGAGCACCTGCACCAGTTGCTTGCCTTCGCCGATGATCTTCAGGTGATACCAGGAAGCGCTGCGGCCTTCTTCCTTTTCGATCGCATCGATCTGCGCCTGGCGACGCGTGTCTTCATTATGTTCAAGCGCGGTATTCATGGCTTCGCCAGCTTCGAAGAATGCCTGATAGGCCTGCATCAGCGGCGCGTGCAGCGCCTTCATGCCCTTGCCGTCGTCGCGTAGATAATCCTCGCGGTCGTAGTAGCGCACCGCTTCCCCGATACGTTCGTTGAGCGTGGTGAAACGTTCCTGATAGGTCTTGGCCACCGGGTCGAGCTCGGGGTTGGCCGGCGTTTGCGCCAACGCCGCAGTCATCGGCGCGCCACATTCGTCCACGTGATGCGAGAGCACCGTGCCCGGTGCATGGATACCGCTTTCCTTGCCGGTCGGACCAGCCTCGGGGTCCTGCATCCAGCCGATATATTGCTGATAGCTCTCATGGATCGGCTGCTCGACGCCGTTGAAGCAGGTGATGTAGGCGTTGATCTTGTCGGCGCCTTCCACCGCGGCGGCGGGTGCGTTTTTCTGGCAGCCGGCAAGCAGCGCAGCGAAAGCCATCGCCGCGGCGAGCGGCGCATAACGAAGTTGATGGGTCATCTTGCGTTCCATTGATGGGTTGAAGAAGGTGGCGCCGCAGCGTGCGGCCGAATGACATCTGGCGCAGCCGATCGCCCGGCACACGAACGATGGCTGAGGACAGCAGTGCTTACTCACGATTGCTTTCGGACACCAGTGCGTTGTAAGTGTTGAGCAACTTGCGCGACGAGCCTTCGGGCGCCAGCGTGGGGCTATTCAACCAGCCCTGTTCCAGCTTGCTATAGGGCGTTTTTTCGACCACGCGTTTCACCCGCGCCTTGGCTTGTCTGCGGAAGGTTTCTGCAGCGGTTTCGAAGCTGTTCCAGGTCAGCTTGCCCGGCTCTTGGTCGGCCACCTTGGCATGCGCCTCATCGGAGAGACGGTTGAAGCCGTCCAGCAGCGCGGTGACACGTGGCACGTCGAACTGATCCTCTTCCAGCGCATCGGCGATCTTCTTGGCGTCGAGCATCATCGCCAGCCGGTAGTACTCGCGCTTGCGGCCCTCGCCCCGCTCCAGCATCTTGAGTTTTTCGCGTTGCGCCGCGTCGTTTTGTATGTCCAGTTCGGCGCTGAAGGTGGTACTGGCATCGGCGTAGGTCGCCAGCGCATCCATCAACTCCGGATGCAGCTGTTTGCCCTTGGCGAACTGGTCGTCTTCGTAGTCCTGCCGCGTGTAGTAATCGGCCACCGCGTGACTGATCGGCTGCAGCGCCTTCAATGCCGCGCGGTAGTCGCGTGCCGCCTTATCCAATGCAGACAGCGATGGTTTCGCCGCAGCGGCCGCACTGACCGGCGCATCGCACTGCTTCATGTCGTCGTGGTCGATATCGTACGGACCGGTCATGCCGGATTCGCGACCGGTCGGGCCGACGAACGGGTCCTGCATCCAGCCGGTGTAGTACCTGGCGCCGGCGTGCACTTTCGCGTTGACGCGGTTGAAGCAGTCGATGTAGGCGCCGAGCTTGGCGTTGATGCCCTGCAAGGAATCCAGCTGCTCTTCATTCGTCTTGGTATCGGCACCTGTTGCAGGCTGCTGAGACTTGCCGCCACAGGCGGTCGCCAGCACGGACACGCAGGCCACCAGGAAAAGCACACGGAACTTCGGAGACACGCGCGGTACATCCCTGTTGGAAACGTTTTCAGCCGCGCACGATAACAAACCCTACTGTGAACTTTTTGTGCTCACTGCAGGACGGGCGTAAGACAGCTGCACCTCGAAAGCGCGACCGCTGGTCTGCCACATCGATCCTCAGAATCGCGGAACCCCCGCACGCCGATTCCCGGCCGCCCTCCGTATCCAGCCAAGCGCGCTGCGATGTTCGCCGCACTCAGTCGAGAAACAGATCCGGCAGCAAGGCACGCGACGGGTCGACCGCATAGCCGCTCAGGTCGGTGATGCCGGCCTGGGCCAGCACCTCGTCGTCGATCAGGAACTGGCCATGAAATCCTGCCGCCTCGCGCGTGAGCACTGCATGTGCGGCGTCGGCCATGATCTCCGGCCGGCGACACGCCGCGGCATCCACGCCATCGATCATATTGATCGCATCGGTGGCGATCACGGTGCGTGGCCATAGCGCGTTGACCGCCACCCCTTGCGGGCCGAACTCGGCGGCCAGCCCCAGGGTCACCAGACTCATGCCCATTTTGGCCAAGGTGTAACCGGTATGCGCGCCCCACCACGCCGGGTTCAAGGACGGTGGCGGCGCCAGGGTGAGGATGTGCGGATTGGCCGCCTGCAACAGATGCGGCAGGCACGCTTGTGCGCACAAAAAGCTCCCCCGCGCATTGACCTGCTGCATCAGATCGAAGCGCTTCATCGGCGTGTCCAGCGTGCCGCGCAACCAGATCGCGCTGGCGTTATTTATCAGGATGTCGATACCGCCGAACGCCTCGACAGTCGCGGCCACCGCCGCACGCACCTGCTCTTCTTCGCGGATATCGCACTTGAGCGCCAGCGCCTGCCCACCGGCCGCAGTCACCGCCTCGGCCGCGCTATGGATGGTGCCCGGCAACTTGGGGTTGGCCACCGCCGATTTGGCCGCAATCGCCACATTGGCGCCATCGCGCGCCGCCCGCAGCGCAATCGCCAGGCCAATCCCGCGCGAAGCACCGGTGATGAACAGGGTTTTGCCGTTTAAGGTCATGGGATTGGGGATTGGGGATTGGGGATTGGGGATTTGTGAGCTTACAGCTCGAGCAATAACGGCACGGGATTCGGGATTCGGGATTCGGGATTCGGGATTCGGGATTCGCAAAAGCTTATCGCCTTCGCCCCTCCGCTCGACCAACGCCACAAACCAAGCCATGCGCCGTTACGAATCCCCAATCCCAACTCCCTAATCCCGGCACTTCAAGGCTTCGGCCCCTGCCCCTCGTTGTCTTCCCAATGCAACACGCGGCGGGTCACGAAACGATAGACTGGTTTGCCGGTGGCGAACCACAGCTCGCGGACCCACGAGGTGCGCTTGAGCACGCGGCGTTCCACCGGGGTGATGGCGGCCGGGCAATACATGCGCTTGTGCTTGAGCAGATGGCGCAGATCCTCGCGGGCAAGCAGACGCATCCAGCGCGCGCGGGGATTGCCGCGCACCGCGAGCTGGAAATCGATCACCGCCGGGCTGCCGTCGTCCTGCACCAGCCAGTTGGCCTCTTTAGCCAGGTCGTTGTGCGCCACCCCGCAGCGGTGCAGCTGCTGCAGCAACTTGCGTGCGGTACGGAAGTAAGCAAGATCGCCGCGCGGCGGGCGCTGGTACATCGCATCGCCGGCCAGATAGCTGCGATCCAGCTGGCGTCCATCCCAGCGCAGCAGCCGTGGCGTCCGCGGCAATCCATCCAGCTGACGCAAGGCCAGGGCTTCGCGTCGCGCCAACCACCAGGCCACGCCGCGCAACAACCACGGCGCTACGCTCAGGTCGCGTCGCACGAACACGCGATCGCCTTCGCGGATCAACAGGATGCGCCCGAAGGTATCGGACTTCAGCGGCAGATGGCCGGCGGGATCGTCACTCATCCCTGCATTGTAGGCGGGCCGTCCGCCTCGCCACACAGCGCGCGTTGCCTGCGTGTCACACAAGCGTGCAACGTTGCCCGCTCGCAACCTGAGGTGAAGCAGGCAGGCCGATGTGATGACGGCGCAAGTCCCCTCGTCGCCACGCCCACCTATAATTCGGCAATGAACTCATGGATCGACGCCACGCTGGAGTGGATCGGACACCACCCCACCTTGGCTGGCGTGGTGATCTTTGCCATCGCATTTTGCGATGCGGTGATCGTGCTCGGCGCCATCGTGCCGGCGCTGCCGTTGCTGTTTGCCATCGGCGTGCTGATCGGGCTCGGCCAGATCAACGGCCCGTATGCAATGGTGTGCGCGGCCTTGGGCGCGTTCGTCGGCGATGCGTTGAGCTTCTGGGTAGGCCATCGCTGGGGTCACCAGCTGCACACCTATTGGCCGTTTCGCCGCTATCCGCAATTGCTGGAACGCGGCGAGCTGCTGTTCCGGCGCAATGCCTTCAAGAGCATTCTGATCGCCCGCTACGTGGGCGCGGTGCGGCCGTTCGTGCCGGCCATCGCCGGCATGTCGCACATGCCGTTCAAGCGCTATCTGTTTGCCAGCGGCCTGGCCTGCATCTCGTGGGCGCTGCTGTTTCTGGTGCCGGGCTGGGTGCTGGGCACCGCCTACGATGCCGTGGCGGCGGTGGCGGGGCGTTTGTTCGTGGTGGTTACGCTATTGGTCGCGGTGATCGGGCTGGCCTGGGCGGTGGTGCTGTACTCGTATCGCTGGTCGGCCGGCCATCTGGATGCGCTGCTTGCGCGGCTGCTGGAGTGGTCGCATCGGCATCCGGTGCTGGGCAACTGGTCGGTGGGCGTGTTCGACCCGCGCCGTCGCGAGTCGGTGCCGCTGGCGATGATGGCGTTGATGCTGCTGTTGCTGGGCTGGGGCTGGTTCGTGCTACTGATGGTGGTGCTGGCGCATGGCGAGCCGCTGCGCGTGGACCTGGCCGTGCACGATCTGATGCTGGCGTTGCGCAACCCGCTGGCCGACTACCCGATGGTGGCGCTGGCCTCGCTGGGCGACTGGCAGGTGCTGCTGCCGGCGATCGCCGCAGCGATGGGCTACCTGGCCTGGCGCCAACGCTGGATGGCGGTGGCGCATTGGGTGATCGCGCTGGCCTTTGGCCTGGCGTTGACCCAGTTGCTGGGCGCCACCGTGCAGGTGGTGCGCCCGCCGGCAGCCAGCAGCGGATTCGGGTTTCCGTCGGTGGCCGTCACCATGGCCACGATTGGCTTCGGCTTCTTCGCATTGCTGATCGCGCGCGAGCTGCCGGGCCGGCGACGGGTGTGGCCGTATCTGGTCAGCGGCGCAATCGTCTCGCTCATTGGATTTGCACGGTTGTACCTGGGCGCGCATTGGCTGAGCGACGTGGTCGGCGGCATGTTGTTCGGCATCTTCTGGCTGCTGGTGCTGGGCATCGCTTACCGACGCCGCGCCACGCGCGCGTTCTGGGTCAAGCCGGTGTCGTGGATGTTCTACGGCGTATTCCTGACCTGTGCGATCGTGTTTGCCCCGCGCAATCTGGAAACCAAACTGGCCAAGTTCGAACCGCCGCCGCCGCTGCTGATGGAGTTGCCCGCCAGCGACTGGTGGGACGGCCAGTGGCGCCTGCTGCCGGCACGCCGCAACGAATTCGACGACGACCAGCGCTGGCCGCTGGACGTGCAACTGGCCGGCCCGCTCGCACCGCTGCAGCGCCAACTCGAAGCGCGCGGCTGGCGGGTGCAACCGCAGGCCGGTTGGGAGCAAGCGCTGCATCTGCTCGATGTCAGCGGCCGCCCGGACGAGGTGCCGATCCTGCCGGCCACGCTGGATACACAGGTCGAAGCGCTGCTGATGGTGCGTCATGCCGCGCCCGGCCATGTGCATGTGCTGCGCCTGTGGCCTGCAGCGGCTCGCCTGCAACCAGACGCGCAACCACTGTGGGTGGGCAGCACCCAGACGCTGCGCTACAGCCGCCATTTCAGCCTGATCGGGCTGTGGTATCCGCTGCGTGGCGTGGACCCGGCGCTAAGCGCATTGCGTGAAGCACTCGGCCCATTGCCGCATCGCGTCGAACAGCGTCGGCGCTCGCAGGTACCAGTGATCTTGATCGACAGCACTTCCGGAAATGCGGTGCGGCGAGAGGACAAAGACAATGCCGCACCGCAGACGGAAACCACAGGGTCCGATTCGACTGCATCGGATCCGTCACAACAGCGTCGTTGATCGATCGGGTAACAGCAGCGATCGGCTGGAAAACGCGCAGTCCTGTAGATAAGAGCTGCTAGGGCCTGTTAACACATCCGAAGCCCATCAACGACTAGGACGAAGCTGAGGAATCCAAGGAACATGACATCCAGCTTGTCGAAGCGCGAGAAAATCCGGCGGTAGCCTTTCAAGCGACGGAACAGTCTCTCTACTTCGTTGCGCCGCTTGTAC